>JBDKJP010000139.1:0-35391 GCA_039796575.1 Actinomycetota bacterium | reverse complement strand
GGTGCGTCCCGGTTTCCGGGACGCACCACGCCCAGAACGCGATCTGGGACGAACGACGCCCAGAAACCCCGACCCGACGGGCGACGGTCAGGTGGGCTCGGTGAGGAAGCGGATCTGGCGGGCGACCTCACCGAACCGCTCGATGCGCTCGGGGTGACCCATCAGCGCGTTGTAGAACACCAGCCGCGAGGCGACGCCGCCGTACTTGTCGACCAGCGCCTGGGCGAGGCCGTCCCAGGTTGCCTCGGTGCAGAACGTGGCGAGGTGGTCGTCGGTGATCTGCGCGGCCATGCCGGTGAGGTCGCCCGCCTTCTGGTGCTCGCGCACTCGGGCGGTGGTGCCCTCGAAGCCGGCTTCGTCCCAGATGAACGCGTAGTTCGGGGTGCTGCCGTAGAAGCTGAGCATGCCGCGCAGCAGTTCGCGGTCGGCGGCACGTTCGGCATCGGTGTCGCCGACGATGATGTTGACCGGCACGATGATGCTGATGTCGTCGGCCGAGCGGCCCATCTCGGTGGCGCCGCGGGCCACGTTGGGCAGCACGTGGCGGTGCAGGTAGCCGGGCTCGCCGATCGGGTGCACGTGCACGCCGTCGGCCACCTCGCCCGCCATGCGCAGCATCCACGGGTTCACCGCGGCGATGTCGACCTTCGGGTCGGGCACGTCGATGGGGCCGGGGCTCCACTGGCGGTTCAGCCAGGTGAGCTCGTAGAACGAGCCGCGGTGGTCGAGCGGTTCGCCGCGGAACCCGGCGAAGCACGCCTTCACGGCCTGCACGTAGTCGCGCAGGCGCGGACCGGGTGAGTCGAACTCCATGCCGTAGCGGCGCACGATGTGGGTGCGCACCTGGGTGCCGAGGCCGAGGCGGAACTTGCCCTCGGTGGCCTCCTGCAGCTCCCACGCCACCTGTGCGGTCACCATCGGGCTGCGCGGGAACGCGACGGCGACGCCGGTGCTGAGCTCGAGGCCCGGTGCGGCGGCGGCCGCGACGGCGGCCGACAGGTAGGCGGTGCGGCCCGCTTCGGTGAAGAGGATGCCGTCGAACCCGGCCTGTTCGAGGGCGCGCGCGGTGCCGTCCATGCGTTGCAGTGGCTGTGGGGTGAGCATGACGTCGACGTGCATGAGGGGAGCGTAGGTCGCGGCTACGGTGCGCAACGGAGGGGAGAGGCACCCATGACGAAGGCAGCAATCGCGGCCCTGCGGGCCGAGCATTCGCACGCGCTCGAGCTGTTCGATTCGCTCACCGACGAGGAGTGGGCGCGCCCCAGCGGGTGCGCCGGGTGGCGTGTGCAGGACGTGGCGCAGCACATGGCGGCCACGTTCCACGGCATCGCCGACCCGGGCAGCATCCAGCAGGGCACCACCAACGACGTGGAGGCGAACGCCGAGGTGCCGGTGCAGGCGCGACGTGGTTGGACCCCGTCGGAAGTGGTGCGCGAGTACCGCGAGTGGAGCGAGAAGGGCATCGCGGCGCTGGCCTCGATGCAGGAGCCGCCGATGTCGGAGACGGTGGTGCCCATCGCGAACCTGGGCAGCCATCCGTTGCACATGATGGGCAACGCCATCGCGTTCGACCACTACTGCCACCTGCGCCACGACATCGGCGCCGCGGTCGACCGTGCGGCCGACCTGCCGCACGACCCGGCGGTGCTGGAGGCGTCGGTGCAGTGGATGATGGCCGGGTTGCCGCAGATGTGTGCCGCGGCGCTGGCCGAGTGCGAGCACGGGGTGAACATGGTGTTCACCGACCTGCGCCACACCATCTACCACGTGCGCCCGAGCGGGCCCGGCGAGCCGTGGCAGGTGGGCCTCGGGCTGGATGCGCTGCTCGGCATCTGCGTCACCTCGGCGCACGAGTTCATCAGCTGGGGCACGAAGCGCACCGATTGGCGCACGCACGCACAGCTCACCGACCCGGTGGCGGCGCCCACCCTTGACGCCATCAACATCATCTAGTCATGGCCATCGTCCTGCTCCACGGCAACCCCGAGACACCTGTCATCTGGGAGCCCCTCGTGGCCGAGCTCGGTCGCGACGACGTGTACACCCCGCAACTGCCCGGCTTCGGCTGCCCGATCCCGAAGGGGTTCGGTGCCACGAAGGAGGAGTACGCGCTGTGGCTGGTGGCCGAGCTCGAGCCCATCGTGTACGAGCACGGCCCGGTCGACTTCGTCGGTCACGACTGGGGCGGTGGCATCGGGATGCGTGCCGTCTCGCTGCGTCCGCACCTGTTCCGCACGTGGGCGTGCGATGTGCTCGGCCTGTTCCACCCCGACTACGTGTGGCACGACTTCGCGCAGATCTGGCAGACGCCAGGTGCGGGTGAGGCGTACTTCGAGCAGAACGCCGCCACCCCGCCCGAGGATCGGGTGGCGTTGCTGGAGGCCATCGGCATCCCGCGCGCCACCGGTGAACGCCTGGTCGAGGCGGGCGACGACACGATGGGGCAGTGCATCCTGGCGCTGTACCGGTCGGCCGCGCAGCCGGCGATGAAGGAGTGGGGCGAGCACCTCGGCCCCGCGGCCACGATCCCGGGGCTGGCCGTCATCGCCCCGAACGACCCGTTCGTGCAGGGCGAGAGCCTGGGCGCCGAGGTGGCCGACCGCATCGGGGCACGTCGTCACGTGTTGCCGGGCCAGGGTCACTGGTGGATGCTCGGAGATCCCGCCGCGGGCGCTGCGATGCTGACAGAGTTCTGGGCCCAGGCCTACTGAGCCGCCCGACGAGTCGAGAGAGATCAGCCACCGATGGACACGATGACCGTGACGTGCCCGCGCTGCGGGAGCCAGACCGACGAACGCTTCTACGGCCCGTGCACGTCGTGCCGCACCGAGCTGCGGATGAAGTTCGAGGGTGAGGGACGCGACGTCGAGGTGGCCGAGTACGTGCCGAAGATGAACGTCACCCCGAATGCGGTGGCGCTGAAGGACGACTGACCGGCCGGTCAGTCTACTCGACGTCGTCGTTCACCTGGAGTTCACCTGGTGTACGGTGTCCGGCGACGTGTCGTTCCCGGAACGGACCTACCGTGCCCGGTCGACGCATCGACACCTACAAGGGGAGAGAAACACATGAAGAAGCGTTCTACGAGTGCCAAGCTCGTCGCTGCGCTGATGGTCGGCACGCTCGTGCTGGCCGCGTGCGGTGACGACAGCGAGTCCGGTGGTTCGGAGACCACGGCTGCTGGTTCGGAGACCACTGCTGCTGGTTCGGAGACCACCGCCGGTGGCTCGGAGACCACCGCCGCCACGGGCGACGACCCGCTGGCCGCGCTCTACCAGGAGTGCCTCGACAACGGCGCGAAGGTGAACCTCATCGCCCTGCCCGACGAGTGGGCCAACTACAAGGGCATCCTCCAGAGCTTCCGCGACAAGTACCCGGGCGTCGAGAACCCCGTGGCCAACCCGGATGCCTCGTCGAAGGAAGAGATGGACGCCGTCCAGACCCTCGCCGGCCAGGACGACATGCCCGACAACGTCGACGTCAGCCCCGCCATCGCGCAGGAGATGGTCGATGCCGGTCTGTTCGAGCCCTACGTGCTCACGGTCGATGCCGAGATCCCCGCTGGTCTGAAGGACGCCGACAACAACTGGACCGCTGCCTACTACGGCATCATGGCCATCGTCACCAACACCACCATCGTGCCGAACGCCCCGAAGACCTTCGCCGACCTGACGAAGCCGGAGTACAAGGGCCTCGTCGCCCTCAACGGCGACCCGCGTGAAGCCGGTTCGGCGTTCGCCGCCGTCATGGCCGCCAGCATCGCCAACGGCGGTTCGGCCGACGACATCATGCCCGGCATCCAGTTCTTCGCCGACCTGAAGGCCTCGGGCAACCTCGGTGGCACCGACGTCACCAAGGAGACCGTGCTGTCGGGCGAGACCCCGATCGCCATCGACTGGAGCTACAACGTCCCCGGTCTGAAGGCCGACCTCGAGGCCGCCGGTCTCACCACTGAGGTCAACTTCCCGAGCGACGGCATCTACGGTGGCTTCTACGGTCAGGGCGTGGTGAAGGATTCGCCGCACCAGGCCTGCTCGAAGCTGTGGATGGAGCACATCTTCAGCGACGAGGGCGCCCTCGGCTACCTCGAGGGTGGCGCCGTCCCGGCCCGCATCGATGCGCTGGTCAAGGCCGGCACCGTCACCGACGACATGAAGGGCAACCTGCCCCCGGACGAGCTCCTGAGCCAGGTTGCGTTCCTCACCCCGGCCCAGATCGCTGCCGCCAAGGAAGTCCTTGCCGAGCAGTGGGGCCCGATGGTCGCCGACGCCTGATCGCGTTCGGATGACCGACGTCATCATCACTGAGGTCGAAGGGGGGCGCACCGCTGGTGCGCCCCCCTCCTCGGCCCGCCGGAACTGGGCCTGGGTGGGCCTGGTTCCGTTCTTCGCGTTCCTGTTCCTGTTCCTCATCATCCCGGCGCTCTCGGTGTTCTTCAATGCCCTGCGCACGGAGGACGGCTTCTCGCTCGCACCGCTCGGTGAGGCGTTCTCGGGCCAGAACTTCCAGGCGTTCAGGTTCTCGATCATGTTCTCGGCCGGTGCCGCCATCGTCGGTGTCATCTGGGGCACGTTGCTGGCCTACGCCGCGGCGAGCCTCATCCGCCCGAAGTGGTTGCGCAACCTCATCACCTCGTTCTGCGGTGTGGCGGCCAACATGGGTGGCCTGCCGCTGGCGTTCGCGTTCATCACGCTGCTCGGTGCGCGTGCCGGTGTGCTCACCAACATCCTCAACTGGTTGGGCCTCGACATCTACGAGCACGGGTTCGACCTCGGCAACACCGCCGGTCTCATCGTCGTCTACTCGTACTTCAACGTGCCGCTGATGGTGCTCATCACGCTGCCCGCCATCGACGGACTGAAGCAGTCGTGGCGCGAAGCGTGCGCCAACCTCGGCGGCACCACCTGGACGTACTGGCGCCGTGTCGGCCTGCCGGTGCTCACCCCCTCGCTGCTCGGCGGCTTCCTGCTGCTGTTCGCGAACTCGTTCGCCGCGTATGCCACGGCGGCCATCCTCACCGACAACTCGAAGATCGTGTCGCTGCGCATCGCGTTCTTCCTCGGCGGTGACGTGTCGATCGGCGAGGACGCCGTCGGCTTCGGTCTCGTGGCCTGGATGATCATCGTCATGGCCGTGTGCATGAGCCTGTACTGGGTGGCGCGTCGTCGCGCAGAACGGTGGCAGTCGCTGTGACCATGGATCTGCCCCTCGACGCGCCGCTGCCGATCGACCCCGAGCTCGGCGCCAGCACCACTGCCCCGACTGCGCTCGCACCGCAGTCGGTGGGTCGACCGAACGCGAAGTACGCGCGCATCGTGCCCATCACCGTGGTCACCATCAGCGCGTTCTTCTTCCTGCTGCCGTTGCTCACGCTCGCACGCCACTCGCTGCAGAACGTGCCGGCCTTCCTGCTCGGCAAGGACACCATCTTCACGAAGTGGTCGCTCGAGCCGATGTGGCGTGCCTTCGACGATCCGAAGTTCATGCCGTCGTTGAAGCTCAGCCTGATGCTCGCGGTCGGGACGGTGTTCCTCACGCTGGCGCTGCTGGTGCCCACCGCGGTCTGGACGCACCTGCGCCTGCCGAAGATGCGCACGTTCATCGAGTTCATCACGGTGTTGCCGTACATGATCCCGGCCATCGCGCTGGTGGCCGGCATCGTCATCGTGAAGCCGCACGCCCGCTGGTTCCTGAACAGCGACTTCGCGCTCATCCCGTTCTACGTGGTGCTGGCGTTGCCGTTCACGTACCGCTCCATCGACGCCGGCCTGCGCGCCATCGACCTGCGCACACTCGTCGACGCGTCGCGCAGCCTCGGTGCGGGGTGGGGCACCACGTTGCGCAAGGTGCTCATCCCCAACCTGCGCACCGCCATCATCTCGGCATCGTTCCTCACTGCGGCGGTGGTGATCGGCGAGTACACCATCGCGTCCACGCTGTTGAAGAAGACTCTGCCGGCGTTCCAGCGCGAGTACACCCAGCGCGAACCGCAGGCCGGCTACGCCCTGAACCTGTTGGCACTGCTCGTCACCACGTTGCTGTTCGTGCTGCTGAGCGTGCTCACCAAGAAGCGCGACCAGAGTCGCAAGCCCTATGTCCCGCCCGCGGCCGAGCCCACGCTCCCGCACACTCCGACAGGCACCCTCACGTGACCACTCTCGACTTCATCTCGGTCCGCAAGACGTTCGGCACCACCGTGGCGCTCGAGGGGCTCGACCTCGACGTGCAGCAGGGCGAGCTCATCACGCTGCTCGGCCCGTCGGGCTGCGGCAAGACCACTGCGTTGCGCATCGCGGCCGGGTTCGAGTTCGCCGACTCGGGCGCCGTGCTGGTGGCCGGCAGCGACATCACCCGCACGCCCGCGCACAAGCGCAACATGGGCATGGTGTTCCAGAGCTACAGCCTGTTCCCCAACCTCACGGTGGCGCAGAACGTGGAGTTCGGTCTGCGCACCCGCAAGCTCCCGAGCGAGCAGCGGCACCGCCGCGTGCACGAGATGATGGAGCTGGTGCAGCTCACCTCGATGGCGAACCGGTACGCCCACCAGCTGTCGGGTGGTCAGCAGCAGCGTGTGGCGTTGGCCCGCGCGCTCGCCATCCAGCCGCAGGTGCTGTTGCTCGACGAGCCGCTGTCGGCGCTCGACGCGAAGGTGCGCACCACGTTGCGCGACGAGATCCGTCGCATCCAGACCGAGGTCGGCATCACCACGCTGTTCGTCACCCACGACCAGGAAGAGGCGCTGGCCATCAGCGACCGCATCTGCGTGATGAGCCAGGGCCGCGTCGAGCAGCTCGGTTCACCCACCGAGGTGTACCGGCGTCCGTCCACGGCGTTCGTGGCGCGGTTCGTGGGCAGCATGAACGAGTTCGCCGGTCACGTCGGCGACGGTGCCGAGGTGAGCGTGCTCGGTCGTCGCATCGCCGTGCCGTCGGCCGCCGCGCACACCACGGGCACGCCCGTGTCGCTGCTGGTGCGGCCCGAGGACCTCGCGCTCGAGGCCGACGGGTTCCCCGGTTCGGTCGCGTCCATCACGTTCCAGGGCGCCACCACGTTGGTGGGCGTGCGGCTCGACGTGAGCGACACCATCGTGAGCGTCGGTGTGGGCCGCGGCAAGGCCGACGACCTGTCGCTCGGCGATCGCGTGCACGTCGACGTGCACGGCGTGAACGCCGTCACCGAACCCGTCTGATCGGGTCGCGCTGATCGGGACCGTGGCCCCGCCGATCACTCGGCGGGCGTGTCGACCGTGGGCAGGCCGCCACCGGGGCGGAACACCGGGTCGTTCTCCTGCTTCGCCATGCGCGCCTGCATCTGCTGCATCGTGACGCCCATCGCGGCGGCGGCCTTCTCGTCGCCCATGATCTTGCTCATCACGGCGGCACTGGCGCCGGCCATCAGTTCGCCCTTGCGCTCGGACACGTAGTCGGCCGACGCCATCTGCGGACGGATGGTGCCGTTCACCGCGGGGATGACGTAGCGGGCGACGAGGTCCCACGACTTGCGGGTGTTCTCGATGTTGGCCCAGTCGTTCGCGAAGCCGAGCACCACGCCGAAGCCACCGGTGGTCTCCTGCAGCTGCAGGATGGCCTCGATGAGGTCGTCGGGTGTGCCGATGACCGCGGCACCGCCACCTTCGGCCCCGCCGGAGGCGACCTGGTTGTAGAGCTCCTCGGGATCGTCGACCCACTGTGCGCCGGGACGGCCGAGCACCTTCACGTTGTACTCGTTGTGCCACTTCTGCAGACCGAGGATCGCTTCGTCCTTCGCCTTGCCGCGGGTCTCGGCGATGTGCCAGCTCATCATCACGCGCCAGTTGGCGCGGTCGACGGTCTGGCCGTGCTTGGCGGCCGAGTCCTCGGCGAACTGCCACTGCGTCGGCAGCGCCTGGATGCCCTCGCTGCTGTTCGACGCGATGCTGAGCACGCCGATGCCGTACTTGCCGGCGATGGTCATGCCCGACGGCGAGATGCTGCTCGCGGTGACCATCGGCATGTCCTCCTGCAGCGGCAGGATCTGCAGGCCGGCGTCGTTGAGCGTGAACCAGTCGCTCTCGTGGGTGAAGCGCTCACCGCGCAGGAGGCGGATGATGACGCCCATCGCCTCGTCCTGGCGGTCGCGTTGGGTCATCGGGTCGATGTTCAGCATGCGGGCGTCGCTGGGCAGCGCGCCGGGGCCGGTGCCGAACATCGCACGACCGCCGCTCATGTGGTCGAGCTGCACCATGCGCTGCGCCACGTTGAACGGGTGGTGGTACGGCAGCGACACCACGCCGGTGCCGAGCTTGATGCGGTTCGTCACCATCGCGGCGCCGGCCAGGAACAGCTCGGGGCTGGCGATCATCTCCCACCCGGTGGAGTGGTGCTCGCCCACCCAGAACTCGTCGTAGCCGAGCTTGTCGAGCAGCGTGGCCAGTTCGAGGTCGCGCTGGAACTGCAGCGTCGGGCTCTCGCCGAGCGGGTGGTGGGGTGCGAGGAACGTGCCGAACTTGATGCGAGCCATCCGTGGAGACTACGGAGCCACGCTCAACCGGCGACGAGTTGGACGACCAGCAGCGTCACCATCAGTGCGAGGAACAGCACGTGGTCGCGGAAGATCGCGCGGGCCAGCGCGGTGGTGGCGCGCTGCGAATCGGGGTGGTTGCCGAGGCGTTTCGCCGCCGGCACCACTCGCCCGAGCGCGAGCCCGATGGCCGCCACGGCCGCGGCGAGCGAGACCACGCTCAGCCACACGGGCGTCGCGTCGCGGGTGGCCTGCACGACGAGCAGGGTGAGCAGCGCCACCATCACCAGCGAGATCAGCCGGTTCATCGGTGACGCGTCGGTGGTGACGCGTCGGTAGTAGGTGGCGATGCTGTCGGTGACCGACTCGGGCAGCAGGTCGGCGCGTCGGTGCGGCCAGACCTGCACGTCGAACATCAGGTCGAACCACAGCACGGCGACGAGGAACCCGGTGGCGGCGGTGATGGCGGCGAGCACGGGCCGATTCTCCCAGCCCCGGCTACGGTGCGCCGTGATGTCCGCGCCCGTTCGCACGCTGCTCACCGGTGGCTACCGCAACCAGGTGTGGAAGGTGCGCACACCGAGCGGGTTCGTCATCGAGAAGGACTACGCCGAGGACCCGGGCGACGCGAACCCGATGTACCCGAACCTGCCCGACCACGAGGCCGTGGCGATGGCGCATCTCGCGGGCACCGGGTGCGCGCCGGAGTTGGTGTCGTACCGGCCGCCCGCCGACCACCACGGCGCGCAGGTGATCTACCGCTACGTGGCGGGCACGCAGTGGCGGCGCGGCGTGGCCGACGTGGCGGCGCTGCTGGGCACGGTGCACCGACTGCCGGCACCGCGTGGGTTGCGGCGGCTGCACCGCTCGGCGGCCGAGGCGCTCGCGCACGCCGACGCGATGGTGGGTGCCACGCCGTCCAGTGCCGCTGCCGCACTGACCCGGGTGCGTCCGGTCGGCGTCTCGAGTGCGCCGCCGCGACGGCTGTCGTTGGTGCACACCGACTGCGGGCCGGGCAACATCGTGCGCGCCCGTCACGGTCTGGTGCTCATCGACTGGCAGTGCCCCGGTGTGGGCGACGCGGTGGAGGACGTGGCGTGCTTCCTGTCGCCGGCGATGATGATCCTCTACGACACGCCGCCGCACACGGCAGCGGCGAGCGAACGGTTCCTCGCCGCGTACGGCGACGACGCCGTGGTGTCGCGCTACCGGCGCGACGGCGTGGCGTGGCACCACCGCATCGCCGCGTACTGCGTGTGGCGGTCGCACCGTCTGGCACGCCGACTTCCCGACGTGGCGCAGCGGTACCGCGACGCGTTGGCCGCCGAGACGGAGGTGATCGCCGCATGGCCATCGTGAAGTCGATCGAACTGCACGTGCACTCGTACTCGATGCGGTTCCACCTCCGTCACCGTGCAGTCACCGGGTACGACGTGTTCGCCTACCTCGACGACATGGCGGCGCGCGGCTGCACGGGTGCGAACGTGTCGGCCAACGGGCCCGGCCTGCGCGACCTGTGCGGCGACACGCCCGACCACTTCGCCCGCGTGCGCGACGCGGCGCGCGAGCGCGGGCTGCGCCTCGAGCTCGACACCAGCGACACCTCCGTGTCGAACATGACGCGCATGATCGACGTCGCGGCGGCGTGCGGCGCCGACACGTTGCGCACCTACACGAAGTACCGCGCACCGCTGGCCGACATGGTGCAGTGGACCATCCGCGACCTGCGCGCCATCGCCGATCACGCCGCGGCGAACGGGGTGCTGGTGGTGCTGGAGAACCATGAGGACTTCAGTGGCCCCGTGCTGGCCGACATCCTCACCGCGGTCGACCATCCGGCGGTGCGTGCGCTGTACGACTACGGCAACAGCCAGATGGTGGGCGAGGACCCGCTCGACGCGCTCGACGCGATGGCGCCGTTCATCGCCCGCGTGCACGCCAAGGACCACGTGCTGCTGCACGGTCCCGACGGGCCGGTGGTGCAGGGTGTGCCGTTCGGGTCGGGCCGGCTCGACGTGCTGGGCACCACCGATCGGCTGTACGCCGCGGGCGTGCGCCGGTTCTGCTTCGAGAACGTGTGGGCCTACCGGGCACCGCTGCAGTGCGCCCCGGATGCCCTGCCCGCAACGCCCGCGTTCGAGTGGGACGACCCGGCGCGGTACCTCCACGGCGACGACCTCGACCCGGCCGATGCGGTGGCGGGCGAGGGCCCGGCGTTCGACCAGGGGTGGTCGGCGTTCATCGCGATGCTGCGAACCGGCGGGTACGAGGTTCGGCGCGACCCGGTATCGTGAGCGGCGCCACGGGGACGTAGCTCAGTTGGCAGAGCGCCACCTTTGCAAGGTGGATGTCAGGGGTTCGATTCCCCTCGTCTCCACTCCGTGACGTCGCGGTGCCGGTCCGGCCCGCTCAGGCCTTCTTCACGAACTTGGCCTTCAGCAGGATGCCCCGTCCGTTGATCTTGCAGTCGATCTCGTGATCGCCCGCGATGAGCCGGATGTTGGTGACCTTCGTGCCGATCTTGATGGTGTCGTTCGAGCCCTTCAGCGTGAGTCCCTTCGTGAGCACCACGCTGTCGCCGTCGTGCAGCACGGTGCCGTTCGCGTCGCGGATCTCGCCGAGGTCGTTCGGGTCGCCGGCGTCGGCCGCCCACTCGTGACCGCAGGTGGCGCACTCGTGATCGCCCGAGGCGGTGGTGAGCACGTCGCTCATCGAGCAGACGGGGCAGGCAACGGTGTCATCCATGGTGACCAGTCTCGCAGCCCGACGTGTGCGATCAGCCTTCCGCTGCGTCGTTGGCGCGCACCCCGTCGACGTCGATGCCGGCCGCGGCGTGCGTGAGCAACAGTGCAGCGCCGTAGAGCATCCCCGCCAGTAGGAGTGGGAAGCTCAGCCCGACCAGGAAGTAGCCGATGGTGGTGGCGTCGACCGCGTTCGGGCTTCCATCGGCGAGCCCGAGTTGGTCGACGGTGAAGTACTTCAGCGCGTTGCCGACGACCGCGGAGACGGCCACGACCGCAGCGATGGCGCGGAGCCAGCGCGCACCGCGTCGAACTGCATCGCCCTGCACGACGGCGGCGAGCACTGGTGTCGGCTGCAGTGGGTCGCCCACGTCAGTCGTCCGAGCCCTCGGGTGCCTCGTCCTCGTCGGCCAGCACGATGTCGATGTCGAGGCGCGCGGCGGCGACCTGCAACACGTACGAGAGCGCGAGCACGATGCCGGCGAACGCGAGCGGACTGGCGATGCTGGCAAGGAACTGGCCGACCGTCTGTCGGTCGATCGTCGTCTCGAACATCGCGCCACCGGCGTCGGACACGTCGGAGAAGAGCACGAGGGCCGTGCCGATCACCGCGGCCAGGGCGATCACGACGGCCGCGACCCGGAGCACCATCACTCCCTGCCGTGCCGCGTGCGCCACGTTGATGGCGGCGATCATCCGCCGGTCCCACTGGGTGAAGCGCACGTCGTCGCTGCCGTCGAGCTCGGGGTTCGTCATGCGCGACATCCTTGCCGATCCCCACTCCTGTCGCGTTCGTTCCGAGGATCTCCCGGTACGGGGATGACATGAACGATGTGAGGTGGGGGGTCGGGGTGGGCGGTGGAGGGGTGGGGGCGCGGTCAGCGAGCGGCGCGGTGGTGCACCAGTACTGTGCGGGTCATGACATCGGACAACGCAGCGGTTCGTTCGGGGAGCACGCTGGTGCTCGCCACACTGGCGGCCGGCCAGTTCGTGATGGCGCTCGACTCGTCGGTGATGAACGTGTCGATGGTGGAGGTCGCGAAGGACGTCAACTCCGACATCGCCGGCATCCAGACCGCCATCACGATGTACACGCTGGTGATGGCGGCGCTGATGATCACGGGCGGCAAGGTCGGCCAGATCATCGGTCCGAAGCGCGGGTTCATGATCGGTGCGGCCATTTACGCGTCGGGCTCGCTCACCACCGCGTTGGCGCAGAACCTCACGACGCTGCTCATCGGTTGGTCGCTGCTCGAGGGCATCGGTGCGGCGCTCATCCTCCCGGCGCTCGTCGCGCTGGTCGCGTCGAACTTCGCCACCGGTGAGCGCCCGAAAGCGTACGGCCTGCTCGCCGCGGCCGGCGCCGTGGCCATCGCCGTCGGTCCGCTCATCGGCGGTCTGTGCACCACGTACCTGTCGTGGCGCTACGTGTTCATCGGCGAAGTGGTGATGGTGGCGTTCATCATCTTCTTCGGTCGCAAGATGCTGGCCCCGCCGCCCGACAAGGGTGTGCGCCTCGACTTCGGCGGCACGGTGCTGTCGGGCGCGGGTCTCGGCATGTTCGTGTTCGGTCTGCTGCGCGCCGGCACGTGGGGCTTCCTGCGTCCGAAGGGCGACAGCCCGCAGCTCGCCGGGATCTCGATGTCGTTCTGGCTGATGCTCGGTGGCGTGATGGTGCTGTGGTGCTTCATGCGCTGGCAGCAGCACCTGCAGACGAACGGCGGCGCACCGCTCGTCGACCCGGGCCTGTTCCAGATCGGTCAGCTGCGCTCGGGCCTGTCGGGGTTCTTCTTCCAGTTCCTGGTGCAGGGCGGGTTGTTCTACCTCGTGGCGCTGTTCCTCACCGTGGCGCTCGGGCTCACCGCCATCGCCACCGGCGTTCGGCTGATGCCGTTGTCGATCGCGTTGCTCCTGGCGGCGGTCGGCATTCCGAAGCGGTGGCCGCAGGCATCGCCCCGAAAGGTGGCGCGCATCGGGCTGCTGCTCATGGTGGCCGCGATCGTGCTGTTCATCGTGCTGCTCGGCCAGGGCACCGGCGCAGAGATCGTCACCGTGCCGTTGTTCCTCGCGGGTCTCGGCGTGGGGTGCCTCGCCTCGCAACTCGGTGCCGTGGTGGCCGGCTCGGTGCCCGACTCGCGCACCGGTGAGGTGGGCGGTCTGCAGAACACGGCCACCAACCTCGGTGCGTCGGTGGCCACCGCGCTCGCGGGTGCGGTGCTCATCGCATCGCTCACCACGTCGTTCCTCGACAACATCGCGAACAACCCCGACGTGCCGGCGTCAGTGGTCGATGCGGCCGATGTGCAGCTGGTCGACGGTGTGCCGTTCGTGAGCGACGCGCAGCTCAGCGCCGCGCTCTTCGACGCCGGCGTCGACGACACCACGGCACAGGCCATCATCGACTCGAACGCCGATGCGCGCGTCGAGGCGCTGCGCGTGTCGCTGGCGCTGCTGGCGTTGCTCGGCGTGCTGGCCGTGTTCGCGACCGGAAAGATCCCCGACAAGCCGTCGGGTGCACCGGCGGTCGCGTGATGCCCGGCCGCAGCGCCCGCGCGGCGCTCACCGCCGAGCAGCGGATGCAGCTTGCGCAGGCGATGGTGCTGGTGCGCCGGATGAGCCAGGTGCTCAACGACGGCATCGATCGCGCGGGGCTCTCCGAGGTGCGTGGCAACGCCGAGATCCGCGTGTGCCTGGCGTTGTACCGCGGCGGCGCACTGCGGCCGCGCGACCTGCAGGACGCGGCGGGCCTCACCAGCGGTGGTCTCACGAAGTTGCTCGACCGGCTCCAAGCGGCCGAACTCGTGCGTCGCAGCGACCGCGGGTCGGCGACCGATGGTCGTGCAGTGGAGGTGCGTCTCACCAATGCGGGTCGCCGCACGGTGACCCGGTTGATCGACGTGATCGATGCCGGTCACGACGACGTGCGACCGTTCGCCAAGGAGATCCTCATGCTCGTGGAGGCGTGCGGTGGGGGTCCCTCCGGCTCGATCGAGCCGTGCGTCGACCTCATTCCCTGCCTCGCTCGGCTGGGCTCGACGTTGATCGAGAGCTTCACGGGCACGCCCGGTTCGGCGACGTCGATCGACTACTCGTCACTGATCGTGCTGTGCCACGCATCTCTCGAGGGCGGGTGTCGACCTGGGTCGCTGATGGAGCTCCTCGACCTCTCGAGCGGTGGCGCCACGAAGCTGCTCGATCGGCTCGAGCACGACGGGCTCATCCGTCGCGACTACGGCTCGGTCGACAGCGACCGTCGTGCGGTGATGGTCAACGTCACGGCCCGCGGCCGCACGGTGATGACGCACGCGCTCACCCGTGCCTCGGCGCACCTCGACGAGTTGTGGGTGGCACACCACTGGCTCGCCGAGGGCGTGAGCGTGCGCCGCTGACCCGCTCGGCGTCGGTACCGGTCAGACGTATTCGCGGCGCTGCAGCCACATGAAGCACAGCCAGCCCGGCAGGATGGGCAGCCAGAACGTGGCGAGGCGGAACATGAACACCGCCGGCAGCGCCACGGTGTTCTCGAGCCCCGCGGCGACGAGGCCGGCGATGAGTGCCGCCTCCATCGCGCCGAGGCCGCCCGGGGTGGGCGCCGCGGTGGCGACGGCGGCACCGGCGAGGTAGACGGCGCCGACCGTGGCGAGCGGCAGCCCGCCGCCGAACGCCTCGACCGAGAAGTACACGCCGAGCAGGTAGCTGAGCGTCACGGTCATCGAGCCGAGGAGCAGCACGGCCAGCTTGCCGGGGCGCTTGAGCACCTCGGTCAGCCCGCCGACGGCGCGGCGGAGGATGGGCACGAGCTTGGCGATCACCAGCTTGCGGGTGGACGGGATGGCCATCGCGATGGCGGCCAGCACCGCGACGATGGCGACACCGATGATGATCCACTTCGGATCGGGCAGCTTGAAGCCGCCGAATGCGTCGCGTCCGGCCCACAGCAGGAACACGAGGATGAGCGACACGTGACCGACGAGGCCGGCGATCGTGTTCAGGCCCACACCGGTGACGGCGACCGGTTCGTCGACACCCTGCTTCTGCAGGTACCGCACGTTCAGCGCCATGCCGCCGAGCCCTGCCGGTGCGAGCTTGCTGGCGAACGACGACCCGGTCTGGGTGGCCAGGGTGGGGAGCAGCGGCAGGTGGTTCGGAATCGCGCCCATCAGGCTGGCCGTCGCGCCCATGTAGGTGACGGCCGACATCACGAGCACGAGTGGGAACCACTTCCAGTCGGCGTTCTTCACCTGCGAGACGATGCCCGGTAGGTCGGCCAGCTGTGGGATGAGCACCCAGGTGGCCACCGCGAGCACCACGATCATGAAGATCGTCTTGCCCTTCACGCGCTGCAGTTGCTCGAACTGCACCTCCTCGATGCCGCACTGGGTCTGCACCTCGGTCTGCAGCTCCTTGAGCCGGCCCTTCTTGTGCTTCAGCGACGTCTGGGTGGCGCCGCTGAGCGCGGGCATCTGCAGCCGTGGCAGCGCCGAGGCGACGGCGTCCTTGTCGAGCACCTCCACCGCGCAGCGCACGACGCGGTCGGCATCGGCCACCACGGCGAACGACGCGAGCATCTGGGCCACGTCGGCCGACAGCAGCGTGTCGGACGCCGCGAGCTCGGAGAAGCCGAAGTCGATCATCCACGGCTTGCCGTCGCTGGCGATGAACACGTTCGCCCGGCGAAGGTCGCGGTGGGCGATGCGGTGCCGACGGAGCAGTGCGATCTGCTCCCAGGTGCCCCGCATGATGTCGTCGGTGATCTCCTCGTCGGGCAGGCCGTCGAGCGACGTCCCGTCGATCATGTCCTGCGCGAGCAGCATCGCGCCCGAGCCGACGTCGACCACGCCGCGCATCCGCGGGGTGAGGATGCCGACGTCGCGGGCGTAGAGCGACACGAGCGCCTCGTGCTCGACCGTTCGTCGCAGGCTGGAGAACGGGCGGTCGTCGCCGACATTCTTCAGACGGAAGAAGCGGTAGATGCGGAACAGCAGGTCGGCGGAACGCTCCTCTTCGCCGAGCACCTTCACGAACACACCCTGGCCGTCGGTGAGCGTGGCGAAGTACGGGGTACTGCCACGCGCGTCGACCTTTGCCTTGCGCACGCTCGTCACCGGAAGACCCGAGTCGACCAATGCGGCGCGCACGCCCTCGAGGGTCGGCCGGCGGTCGGGGCGTCCGAACGCGAACAGGATGGCCGAGCCGAGTGCGGCGCCGACCGGCAGTGAGATGACCACGTTCACCGGGAACACGGCCGAGATGAGGAACCGGATGGCGATGAGCGCGGTGAGCGTGATCGCGCCGGCCTTGCGCCACCGCCGGGGCATGAACACACCGATGATGATGAACGTGCAGGTGAGTTGGGCGATGGTGATGGCCGACGGGAAGACGTCGGAGCTCACGCCGCCGCGGGAGGCACTCGCGGTGTCGAGCGCATCGGGCTCGCGGCGGTCGACGAACCGCTCGATGTACCACATCAACCCGGAGCAGACGAGGTTGCCGAGCACGATGTAGCCGAGCATCCGCCAGTTCCTGCGCATGATGGGCACGGCCACCACGATGAGCCCGATCACGAGCACCAGGATCTGCATCACACCGCTGACGATGCGTTGCACCGAGTGCGGGAGGAAGTCGAGCAAGGCGATGATGTCGTCCTCGAGACCGCTCGTCGAGTTCCTCGCGTAGCGCACGATGAGCACCAGCAGCAGTGCGGTCACGCCGAACACCACGAGACGCAACACGTCGCGGGGTGACCGTTCGTAGGCGACCGCTGCCTCCTGGCTGCGACCGTCGCCGGTGACGTCGGTGTGGACCTCGGTGGTCTCGGTCTCGTTCATACAGCCTCACGGGAACAGGCGCGTGCGCGGCGGATTGCTTCGTCGGAAAGCAACCATAGTGAGCGCGAGACATGGGGTTGTGCTGAACTGCATCGACATGACGGCAGCGCTGCACTTCGACCATCCCGGTCGCATCGCCGCAGGTGCGGGTGCGACCTTGATGATCGCCGGCGTCATCGCGATGCAGTCGCCCCTGCCGCAGTGGGAGCTCGACCTCACGATGTGGATCAACGGCGCGCCGGAGTGGGTGGCATCGGTGCTGTACCCGGTGATGCAGCTCGGCACCGTGCTCGCCCCGCTGCTGCTGGCGGTGGTGGTGTTGGCGTGGAAGCGCGACGTGTGGACCGCCGCGGCGGCCGTGATCGGAGGGCTCGTCACCTGGTTCGCGGCGAAGGGCGTGAAGCATCTCGTCGAGCGCGGTCGGCCGCTGCAGTACCTGCCTGACATCGTCGTGCGCGAGGGCAGTGGCACGGGACTGGGTTTCATCTCCGGTCACTCGGCGGTGGCGGCGTGCACGGCGCTGATCGCCATGACCGTTCTGCCGCGGCGAGCTCGTCCTGTGATGGCGCTGGTGGCCGTGCTGGTCGGTGTCGGCCGCATCGTGCACGGGGTGCACCTGCCGCTCGACGTGGTGGGCGGCTGGGCGTTCGGGGTGCTGGTCGGTCTCGCCACGGTCGAGGTGATGGGTCGCCTGCGCAACCGGCGAGATCCCGGTGCGGTGGGGTCAGCCGTCGACGGTGGGTGACACGTTTCGGACCCACGGGTCCGAAACACGCCATGCACGGCTCACTGCGGACCCGTGGGTCCGAATTGCGTCACGAATGGCGCGAAACGGACCCGACCCCTGGGGTGTGCGGGAGGCCGGCGGCGCGGTGGTCGACGGCGACCGGCGCGAGGCCGGCGTCAGTCGGGAACGGGGGGTGACACGGCGGCCATGGCGATGGCGAGCGCGTGGCCGAGGTTCAGCGAGTCGACCCCATGGTGCATGGGGATGCGCACGTCGTAGTGCGTGCGCGCCCGCGCCATCGGTGTGAGGCCCGGGCCCTCGGCGCCGGCGAGCAGTGCCACCTTGTCGGGCATGCCCATGGTGAACAGGTTCTCGGCGTCGCGGTCGGGGGTGAGCGCCCAGGTCTCGAACCCCTGCTGGGCGATGAACTCCAGCGGCTCGGGCCACTTCGTGCAGCGGGTGATGGGCAGGTGGAAGATCTCGCCCATCGACACGCGCACGGCGCGCCGGTAGTACGGGTCGGCGCACGACGGGTCGAGCACCATCGCGTCGAAGCCGAGGGCGCGGGCCGAGCGGGCCACCACGCCGATGTTCTCGTGGTCGTTGGAGCCCTCGAGGATGATGATGCGCTTCGACTTCGACAGCAGGTCGCCGAGCGTGCGCTGCGACGGCCGCCGCGCGGAGGCGAGCACGCCGCGGTGGATGTCGAACCCGGTGATCTGCTCCATCACGTCGCGCTCGGCCAGGTACACAGGGGCGGGCAGCGTGGCCGCGTCGATGGCCGGCTTGAGCCGTGCGTAGCCCTTCTCGGTGAGCAGGAACGAGCGCACCTTGAACGTGGACGCCAGCAGTCGCTCGACCACCGGCGCGGTCTCGGCGATGAGGTACTGGTCGCTCTCCTTGCGGTCGCGGAGGCCCACGTAGTCGATGATGCGTTCGTCGTCGGCCGACTCGATGCGCACGGGTTCGAAGGGCTTGGGCACGGGGGCACTCTACGGCCCCTCGGCGGTCGGCACCGATGGGTCGCACTTGCGAACGTGTGTTCGACACGCGAGGATGAGTCGATGACCGCGATCGACGACTCCGCCCTCATCTGGCAGCAGTGCCTCTTCGCCTTCGAGGAGCCCGCCGTCGACCCCGAGTTCGTCGGCGTCGAGCGCACCCTGCTCGACGACGACTGCTGGGTCGACCACGTGCCCGGCTGGCTGCACGGCGCCGACCTGGTGTTCGCCGAGTTGGTCGCGAAGCTGGCGTGGCGCCAACGCGAGGTCACCATGTTCGAACGGCGCGTGCTCGAACCGCGGCTCACGGCGTGGTGGAGCAGCGAGCAACCGCCCGCCCCGCTGCCGGTGCTGCACGACGGGTTGGCCGCGCTCACCCGGCGCTACCACCGGCCCTTCGACTCCATCGGCTTCAACTTCTACCGCGACGGTCGCGACTCGGTGGCCTGGCACGCCGACCGCGAGCGCTTCCACCTCGAGAACCCGGTGGTGGCCATCGTCAGCACGGGCGCCCCGCGCACGTTCCAGATGCGACCCAAGGGCGGGGGCGCGTCGCGGTGGTGGCAGCTCGGCCCCGGCGACCTGTTCGTGATGGGTGGTGCGTGCCAGCACCAGTGGGAGCACTGCGTGCCGAAGAGCGCTGCGGTGCAGGGGCCGCGCCTCAGCATCATGTTCCGTCATCACCTGGCGCGATACTCGGTGGATGCCGACTGATTCCGAGCGTTACGCGTTCCTGCCGGGTGCCGTCGAGTCGCCCACCATCGTCGACGGCGACGGTGTGCACCTCATCACCGCCGACGGGCGACGCATCCTCGATGCGGCGGCCGGTGCCATCGTCGGCAACGTCGGCTGGGGACGCACGTCGGTGGCCGAGGCCGCTGCCGCGGCGATGAAGATTGGCTACGTGGTGCCGTTGTGGCCCACGCCTTCACGGCTCGCGCTGCACGACGAGCTCGTCGACCACTGGCTGCCCGACGGCATGAGCCACGTGTTCTTCACCAGCGGCGGCAGCGAGAGCACCGATTCGGCCATCCGCCTCGCCCGCGCCTACCAGGTGGCGAAGGGCCGTCCCGACCGCTGGAAGGTGGTCGGGCGTCACCCCAGCTACCACGGCATGACCCTCGGCACGATGGCCGCTGCCAGCCACCTCACCCGCCAGAAGGGTTACGAACCGCTGCTGCTGCCGTTCCCCAAGGTGCCGTGGGACGACCCCGAGCAGGTGCTGAAGGTGATCGAGCAGGAGGACCCGGGCACCATCGCCGGGTTCATCGCCGAGCCCATCACCGGCGCGGCAGGCGCGTGCCTGACGGCGAGCGACGAGTACTGGCAGACCGTCACCGACCTCTGCCACGAGCACGACATCCTGCTCATCGCCGACGAGGTGATGACCGGCTACGGCCGCACCGGCACCACGTGGGGCCATCAGCACTTCCCGATGCAGCCCGACGTCATCGTCGGCGGCAAGGGCCTGGGTGGCGGGTACGTGCCGCTCGGCGCCGTCGCCGCCACCGATGCGGTGGCCGAGACGCTGCGCGGGTCGGGGTTCATGTACTTCACGTTCACCGGCAACGACGCGGCCTGCGCCGCCGGGTTGGAGGTGTTGCAGATCCTGCGCCGTGAGGGGCTGGTGGCGCGCGCGGCCGAGAAGGGCAAGGTGCTCGAGACGCGCCTGCGGGCCGAGCTGGGCGACCACCCGGCGGTGGTGGAGATCCGCGGTCGCGGCCTGTTCTGGGGCATCGAGCTGCGCTGCAGCCGCGACGCGGTGATGATGGCCGCGCTCGAGCGCGACATGTGGGTGTACCCGGCCGGCTCGGGCCCGGTGGCCGACGCGGTGATGGTGGCCCCGCCGTTCGTGGTCACCGACGACGAGATCGAGCAGATCGTCGCCCGCCTGCGCGCCTCGATCGACCAGGTGCATCCCGGCTGAGCGTTCACCCCTGTGACACCTGCCGGGCACCGATCGGCCATGTCGCCTGGGTACGGTGACCCGGTGATGACCCCCCACCTGCTTCCCGACATCGGCGACGACCCGCGGCGCCTGGTGCGGCTCGACGCGGTGCACAACTTCCGCGACATGGGCGGCTACCCCACGCTCGACGGCCGCACCACACGATGGCGGCGGCTGTTCCGCGCCGACGGCCTGTACCGCCTCACCGACGCCGACCTCGAGGTGGTGCGCGGCCTCGGTCTGCGCACGGTGATCGACCTGCGCACGCACGCCGAGCTCGACGAGCGGGGCACGTTCCCGCGTGAGCACCACCCGGTGCAGTTCCATCACGTCCCGGTCATCGACAGCACGTGGACCGCGGCGCAGGGCGAGCACGCCACCGACGCCGCCGACTTCCTGGAGGAGGCCTACCTGGCCATGCTCGAGGAGGGCGAACGCCGCCTCGCCGAGGCCGTGGTGCTGCTGGCCGAGCAGGACGCGCTGCCCGCCGTGTTCCACTGCGCCGCCGGCAAGGACCGCACCGGCATGCTGGCCATGACCGTGCTCGGCTGCCTCGAGGTGCTCGACGAGTACATCGTGGCCGACTACGCCCTCACCGAGGCCGGCATGCAGCGCATGCGCGAGTGGTCGGCCCGCGAGTTCCCCGAGCTGCACCAGCGCATCATGGAGGGACCGGCGGTGTTCTCGGCGTCGGTGCCCGAGGCGATGATGCGGATGATCGGTCACGTGCGCCAGCGTCACGGCAGCATCCGCGAGTTCGCGATGGCCATGGGCGTGCCCGCCGAGGCCATCGAGCGGTTGCGCGCCGACCTCACCGAATGAGGCTCGTGCACCGCGTACGCTCGGCTGCATGACCGGCACGATCGCACTGCAGGGAGGCGGCCCCTTCACCGCCAACGACGACCTCGACGCCCGGCTGCTGCGCGCCGCCGGTGCCACCGAGGTGGTGGTGCTCCCGACCGCCGACGCGTTCGAGCATCCCGAGCGGCTGGTGGCCACGGCCATGAACTGGGCCGAGCGGCTGGGCGTGGAGGTGCAGGCGCTGATGGTGCTGCGCCGCGGCGAGGCGATGGAGGCCGGCGCGGCCGAGGTGGTGCGCTCGGCGAAGGCCGTGTGGTTCGTGGGCGATCAGCCGCTGCACCTGAAGTCGGTGCTGAAGGACACGCCGCTGTTCGAGGCGCTCGGCGAGGTGCTGCGCAACGGTGGCGTGGTCGCGTCCACCGGTGGCAGTGCCGCGGCGATGTGCGACCCGATGGTCGACCCGCGGGGCGGTGCGTTCACGCTCGGGCTCGGGCTGGTGCGCGACCTGGCGCTGGTCACCGAGGCCGAGACCTGGTCGCCCGAGCGGCTGCACCGCACGCGCGACCTGGCCAACACGAGCATCGCCATCCTGCGCACCGGTGACGCGTTGGTGCGCACCGCCGACGGGTGGGAGACCGTGGGCAACGCCGAGGTGTTCGGCGCGTTGCCGTGACGGTTGGGGCCGGCAGGCCCTGATCAGCTGGTGACGGTGGCCGTGTCGGTGGTGCCGGTCGGCACGATGTCCATCACGTCGACCACGAAGGTGATCGATGCGCCGGCCGGGATGTCGCCCTGGCCGGTGTCGCCGTACGCGAGGTCGGCGGGGATGTCGAGCTGCAGCTGGCTGCCGACGGTGGCGCCGATGAGGCCCTGGTCCCAGCCCTCGATGACCTGGCCGGCGCCGAGCGTGATGATGATCGGCTCGCCGCGGTCGTAGCTGTTGTCGAACTCGGTGCCGTCGGTGGACAGCACGCCCACGTAGTGCACGCTGATGGTGTCGCCGGCGACGGCGCCCGGGCCGGTGCCTTCCTTCAGCACGGTGACCTTCAGTGCGTCGACGTTCGCGCCCGGCACCGACACCTCGGGCTTCGGCGGCGTGGTGGTGGTGGGGGCGTTCGGGTCGACCGTGGTGGTGGCACCGGCAGCGACCGTGGTGGACGCCGACGTGGTGCTGTCGCTGTCGTCGCCGCTGAACAGGTACACGGCGCCGACCAGCGCGACGACCGCGAAGATCGCCAGGCCGATGCGCAGCCCGACCTTCTTCGACTTCTCCTTGCGGGCCTCCTTCGCGAGCTCCTCGAGACGGAGCTGACGGTTGGCCTTCTGACGTTCACGTTTGGCGGTGCCCACGAGGGGGGAAGGCTACCCGACCTCCACGGTCCTCCGGCGGTCGCGCCCGTTCAAGTTCACGCAGCGTGGCGCCGATGAAGAACGACAGAACCCCGATGCAGTGAGGACGTAGTGGAGGAATGAGGAAGAACGAGCACCTGGCGGCCCGAGTGCTCGCGGTGACCGGCCTGCTGGGCGGCGTCGCGTACCTCGGTTGGCGTCTCGTCGCGTCCATGGACCAGGCACCGCCGTGGCTGGCTGGACCGTTCTTCGCCGTCGAAGTGGTCGGGCTGCTGGCCACGATGCTCCTCACCTGGGCGCTGTGGCCGGCGCCCGACACCCGTCGCGGTGGCGTGGCCTCGCCCACCCCGGTCGACGTGGTGGTGCGCAGCGACGGCCAGCCGGCCCACGAGCTGCGCGCCACGCTGCTGGCGCTGCGCGACGTGCGCGGCGTGGCGGGCGTGATCGTGGTCGACCACGCGGGTTGCCCACACGTGGCGGCCCTGGCGCAGACGCACGGTGCCCTGTACGCGGCCACCGACCCGGCCGACCACAACGGCCTGGGCGTGATGCGCGCCGCGGTGCGCACCCCCGAGTTCCTGTTGCTCGATGCGGGCGACGTGCCCGCCGACGACATCGTCGAACGGCTCGCGCTCGACCTGGCCGACCCCGACGTGGCCGTGGTGCAGGGCCTGGGCGTCACCCTCACCGACGACTCGCCCGAGCACGGGCCCGACGGCCGGCACGAGCTCACGTTCGAACGCAGCGCGCTGAACCCGGCGCTCGGCCGCCGCGGTGTCGCCGTGTGGACCGGGTCGGGTGCGTTGGTGCGCGCCCACGCCCTGGCGGTGGTGCCCGAGGTGGCCGACGGCGTCACCGAGGCGTGCTGGCTCGCGACCGTGGCGTTGCACGGTGCCGGGTGGCGCATCACCGCCCCCGCCGCGGTGCCGGTGCTGGCGTTCCGCGCCGAGCGCGACGCCGACCGCGTCTACCGCGACCGCGTGCAGCGGGTGCGCGGCGCGCGCCGCATGCTGACGGGCGAGCACGGTGTGCTGCGTCCCCGGTCGTTCACCATGGATCAGCGCCTCGCGGCACTGGCGTGGTCGGTGCGCCCGTTGTCGAGCCTGCGCCGGGTGGCGTTCATCGCCGTGCTATGCGGCGCGCTGCTCGCCGGCGAGGTGCCGTTCACGGCGTCCATCGCGGTGATGGCCGTCCTCTGGGCGCCGTACTTCGTCTACACGTCGGTGGCGGTGTCGTTGCTGAGCGGCTGGACGCTGCGTCCCGGCGATCGCACGCGCTGGAGCCTGCACAACATCGGTGCCACGTTGAACAGTGGTCCCGATCCGTTCGAGGAGAAGGTGCGTCCTCCCGTGGTGAACCTGCCGTCGCGGCAGTACGGGGCCAGCCTCATCGCCGCCGTCGTGATGTTGAGCGTGGTGCTCGTGCTGCGCGGCCTCAGCGACCGGCTCACGCACACGATGGGCGAGTTGCCGAAGCCGGCGCTGCTGGCGATGGTGGCCGTCGGGCTGTGGGTGCTGGCGTTGTCGCTCGACGTGCTGCGCGTGCTCGGTCGACGGTCGCAGGTGCGGCGCGCGACGCGCGTCGGTGCCGCGTTGTCGGCCAGCCTCGGCGACCGCGGCGTCACGCTGGTCGACCTCACCGCGCTCGGCGCCGGTGTGGTGAGCCACGCCGGGTTCGAGGTCGGCGAGCGCACCGTGCTGGAGGCGATGGTGCCCACGCGCACCGGCGTCACCTCCATGACGGTGCAGGCCGTGGTGCGCAACGTCGCCATCACCGTCACGGGTGAGTGGCGCCTGGGTCTCGAGTTCCTGGAGGTCGACGAGGTCACCGCCGACGCGCTGGCCGAGTTCTGCGTCATCGAGCCGGCGTGGGAGGAGTTGGGCATCACGCCCGGCATCTCCGTCACCGACCCCGTGCCGATGGTGCCGGTGCCCGAAGTGGTGCACGCCCACGGCGCCGGTCGCACCGCGCTGCGCCTCGTGTCGTTGTTCGCACTCGTCGGTGCGGTGGCCAGCTCGCTGCCGGCCCGCGCCGAGGCATCGGCGCTCACACCGCGCTGGAGCGGCACGGTGGTGCTCGACGTGGGCGGCGACGGCATCGACGGCGTGGTCGTCACCGCGGTGTGCCGCGACGCGCCGGGCCAGCCCGTCACCGCCACCACCGACGCGCTCGGCCGGTTCTCCGTGCCGGTGCCCGGCGACCAGTGCCACGGCTTCGTGTCCCCGCCCGAGGGCATGCGCGTCACGTTCGACAGCACGTCGTCGCGCATCGCGCTCACCCGTGGCCGTACGGCCATCGAGTCGTCGAACAGCGGGGTGCTCGTCGCGCAGTTGATGTCGGTCGGCACCGCCGCCGACGAGGAGCTCCGCAACAGCCTCTCGCTCGTGGTGATGGCGCTCATCGCGGTCATCGCCGGCAGCCTGCTCATCGGGCTCCGACCCCGACGGGAGCTCGCGGTCGCGTGAGCTCGCGCTCAACCCTCGTCGAGGTCGTCGGTGTCACCCGACTTCGCGATGAGGTAGCCGATGGCCCGTTCGGCCTTCGGGTAGCGGTGCACCAGGTCCCAGAACTCGGGGCCGTGGCCGCGCACCCGCAGGTGGCACAGCTCGTGCACGATCACGTAGTCGACCACCCAGTCGGGGAACTTTGCGAGGCGGTTCGAGAGGCGGATGCTGCGCGTGCTGTACGTGCACGAACCCCAACGGCTGCGCATGTCGTCGGCCCAGCGGATGTCGGCGGGGGTGGGCAACCGGTAGCGGCGGGCCAACGTCGCGGCGCGTTCGGTGAGGTCGATGCGCTCGCTCGACAGCTTGCGGGCGAAGCCGGCCGACATCTTCGCCACCAAGGTGGCCTCCTCGGTGGCGCTCATCCACGACGGGATCGACACGCGCAGCACGTCGCCGCGCAGTTCGGCGCCGACGGTGCGCTTGCGTCGCGTCGAACGGATCACGTCGACGCGGAACGGCAACTCGTCCATGCCCGCCGGCCCTCAGAGGGTGTCGCGGAACGCGGTGGGCTCGACCAGCTGCACCTGCTCGCCCACGGTGACACGGCCGTCGGCGTGCACCACGAACCACGTGCCACCGAGGTTGGGGAAGCGGAAGTCGTGCTCGCCGAGCACCCGGCACACGGTGCGGATGAGGCCGGCGTGGGTGACCACCAGCACCTCGCCGCCCGACGTGGCGGCGGCGATGTCGCGGAACGCGTCGAGGGCGCGGGCCACCACGGCCTCGGGCTGCTCGGCGCCCTCGGGGCGACGGTGCTCGGCCAGGTAGCCCGGCCAACCGGCTTCGATCTCGTCGTGGGTGAGGCCCTGCCACGGGCCGAACGCGGCCTCCATCAACCCCGGATGGGTCTGCACGGGGCCGACGCCGATGGTCTCGGCGATGATGGCGGCGGTGTGCGCGGCCCGTTGCAGGGTGCTGGCCCACACCGCGTCGAACGTGCCCAGCTGTTGTGCGGCGGCGAGCGCCTGCAGCAGACCGGCCTCGGTCAGCGGCGGATCGGCCTGGCCCTGCCACCGTCCGACGGCGTTCCATTCGCTCTCCCCGTGCCGCAACGCGAGGATGCGGGTGACGGGCGGATGAGCGGTCGGCATCGTCGGGAGGGTAGCCGTCGCTGTCGAGATGCGCCCACTACGATCTGCCGCATGGCCACGCTCCGTCTGTTCGCTGCTGCTCGGGAGGCAGCAGGCACCGGTCAGACGGAGATCGACGCGGCCACGGTGGGCGACGTGTTGGAACAGGCCGGGCAGGCGTACGGCCCGGGTTTCCGAGCGGTGTTGCAGAGTTGCCGCGTGTGGTTGAACGGCGAAGAGGCCGAACCGCACATGGCCGTGCACGCCGGCGACGAAGTGGCGGTGTTGCCGCCCGTGAGTGGAGGATCCACATGAACACCACTGAGTTCGACCCCACGGCGCTGCCGCTCGACGAGCTGCGTGCCCTGCGTTCTCAACTCCAGCACGAGGACGATGCGGTCAGCTACGTGCGCCGCCTCGTGCAGGCGCGCCTCGACCTCGCTCGTGCCGAGCTGCGCCACCGTGCGGTGGGCGACGCCGACGCGAACATCACGGGCGAGCTGCCCACCATCCTCAGCTCGCAGCTCACCGGTGGTCCGCCGCGGCCGCCGCGCCCTGCCGACGACTACAGCCATCACCCGTTGGCCGAGGCGCTCGAGGAGCTGTGCTCCGACGCCGGTTCCAGCGACCTCGCGTCGATGTCGCTCGACGAGCTCGGTTCGTACATCGCGTCGCTGCACGAGTTCGAGCAGGCGCGGTCGGCCGAGCGCAAGGACCTGTTCGGTCGCATCGACGCGTTGAGCGCCGAGCTGGTGCGTCGCTACCGCGACGGTGAGGCCGACGTCGAAGGACTGTTGGCCGACGATGACGACGACACCGCTGACTGAGCTCGGCGACTTCATCCGCACACAGCGGGAGGTCGCGCGCATGAGCGTGCGCCGGCTCGCCGAGACCGCGGGTGTCAGCAACCCGTACCTGTCGCAGATCGAGCGTGGGCTGCGCAAGCCGTCGGCCGACATCCTGCAGCAGTTGGCGAAGGCGTTGCAGATCAGCGCGTCCACGCTCTACGAGCGGGCCGGCATCCTCGACCCCGATGCGGAGGCGCGGGGCGTGCGTGAGGCCATCGCGGCCGATCCGTTGTTGACGCCCGAGCAGCAGCAGGCGTTGTTGAACGTCTACGAGAGCTTCGTCGCCGCGTCGCGCGACCGCTGACGCAGCACCGCGAAGGCCAGCAGGCCGCTCACCAGCGAGGCGAGCAGGATGGCCATCTTCGCGTCGGCGATCTCGGCCTCGATGGGCAGGCCGCGGTCGTCGATGAACGCCAGCTCGGCGATGAACAGCGCCACGGTGAACCCGATGCCGGCCGCGTTGCCGGCGCCGAGCAGTTGGCGGGTGGTGGTGCCCTCGGGGCGGTCGGCGTGGCCGGTGCGGATGGTGATGCGTGACGCGAGCAGTACGCCGAGCGGCTTGCCGACGACGAGGCCGACGACGATGCCCCAGAAGATGGGGGAGCGCACGGCGTCGCGCAGGCTGTCGCCGCTGACCACCACGCCGGCGTTGGCGAGCGCGAACACGGGCACGATGACGTAGCTGGTCCACGGGTGCAGCAGGTGCTCGAGCCATTCGACGGTGCTCACCGACGAGCGGGCCATCTGCACGGTCTGGTGGGCGGCCTCGTAGCTGCTGACATCGGCCAGGTCGTCGGCGTCGATGAGCTCGGGGGCGATGCGGGGCGTGACCGGGGCGAGCAGGCCCATGGCCACGCCGGCGAGCGTGGGGTGGATGCCGGCCTCGTGCAGCGCGAACCACACGGCGGTGCCCAACGCCACGTAGACGAGCATCTGGTGCACGCCGAACTGGCGCAGGAACACGGTGAGCCCCACACCCACGACGGCCGCGGCGAGCCAGCCGAACGCCACGCCGGTCGAGTAGAAGACGGCGATCACCACGATGGCGCCGATGTCGTCGACCACCGCGAGGCCGAGCAGGAACGCACGCAGCGACGCGGGGGCGGCGGCCCCGGCGAGGGCCAGCACGCCGACGGCGAGCGCGATGTCGGTGGCCATCGGCACACCCCAGCCCTTCGCCGCGGTGCCGCCGGCGATGGCCAGGTACAGCACGGCGGGCACGAGCATGCCGCCGATGGCCGCGGCCACCGGCAGCGTGGCGGCACGGCGTCCGGCGAGGTGGCCGCTGGTGAGCTCGCGCTTGATCTCGAGGCCCACCACCAGGAAGAAGATGGTCATCAGCCCGTCGTTCACCCAGTGCTGCAGGTCGAGCACCAGCTCGTGGTGGCCGACGGTGATGCCGATCTCGGTGTGCCACAGGCGCAGGTAGCTCGCCTTCCACGGCGAGTTCGCCCACACCAGCGCGGCCACCGACGCCGCCACCAGCAGGATGCCGCCGGCCGCCTCGGTGTGCAGGAAGTCGCGCAGTGGCGACAACGCCCGGCGCAGGCGGGCGCGGCGTTCGGGCAGCGAGCGGAAGGCCATGACCTGCGATTCTGGCACGGCGGGCCCGGTTCCGGTCCGGGTCGGAATGTTGACCGAACAGGTAGTGTTCCGAACCGTCGTGCAACGGGTCGCAGTGCTCTCCCTCCACACCTCGCCCCTGGCACAGCCGGGGTCGGGCGACAGTGGTGGCATGAACGTGTACGTGCGCGAGCTGTCGTCGGCGCTCGCGCAGGCCGGTGTCGAGTGCACCACCTACACCCGTCGCACGCACGCCGACCAGCCCGACGTGGTGCAGGTCGAGCCCGGGCACCGCGTGGTGCACCTCACGGCGGGTGCGTTCGACCTGCCGAAGGAGCAGTTGCCTGACGTGCTCGACGAGTTCGGCGACGGCGTCATCGACCACATGAAGAACCACGCCCCGGCCGACGTGATGCACGCCAACTACTTCCTCAGCGGCCTCGTGGCCCACCGGTTGAAGCACGAGCTCGACATCCCGTTCGTCTCCACGTTCCACACGCTGGCCAAGGTGAAGGCCGAGGGCGGCGACCACGAGAGCGAATGGCGGCACGAGGCCGAGGCGGGCATCATCAAGTGCGCCGACGCCATCTGCGTCAGCTGCACCGAGGAGGAGAACCAGTTCCGCCGCCTCTACGGCAACCCGCGCGGTCGCATCGAGATCGTCGCCCCGGGTGTGGAGCACGCGTTCTTCGCGCCGGGCGAGCGGTCGGGTGCCCGCAATGCGCTGGGCCTGCCGCACGACGTGCCGGTGCTGCTGTTCGTCGGCCGCATCCAGCCGCTGAAGGCGCCCGACGTGGCGGTGCGCGCGCTGGCCGAGCTCGGCCGTCCCGACGCGCTGCTGCTGGTGGTCGGTGGCGCGAGTGGCCAGGAGGGCAACGCCGAGGAGGAGCACCTCCGCCGGCTGGTCGACGACCTCGGCCTCGCGTCGCATGTGCGGTTCGTGCCGCCGCAGCCGCACCACATCCTCTCCACCTACTACCGCGCCGCCGACGCGGTGGTGGTGCCCAGCCGCAGCGAGAGCTTCGGCCTGGTGGCGCTCGAGGCCTCGGCCTGCGGTGTGCCGGTGGTGGCCAGCGGCGTGGGCGGGCTGCTCACCCTGGTCGACCACGGCGAGACCGGCTACCTGGTGCCCGACCGCGACCCGGCCCTGTTCGCGCACTACCTGCGCGAGATCATCGAGCACCCGGGCCATGCCGCGGCGCTGGGTCGGCGCGGTGCCGACCGTGCCCGTCGGTACACGTGGAGCTTCGCCGCTGCCCGCCTGCGCCGGTTGTACAACGACCTCGGTGCCCGCGAGCTGGTGGCCTGCGGATGACCGAGTACCACCTGCCGCCCACGCTGCTCGAGTTCGAGTCGGCCATCACCGGCTGGCTGCACGGGTTCGCCGACGGCAACGAGCTGGTCGAGGCCATCGACCGCGGCGACCCTGCCGACAGCGCCGAGCCGCGCTGGTACGTGCGACTGAAGGGCGAGGAGAAGGAGCACATCACCATCTGGCTCACGCTCGGCCAGCGCACGCTGCGCTACGAGGCGTACGTGCTGCCGGCGCCTCAGGAGAACGTGGCCCAGGTGTACGAGGCGGCACTGCGCCGCAACGACCGGTTGGTGGGCGCGCACTTCGCGATCGGGGTGGAGGACGCGCTGTTCCTGCGCGGTGAGCTGCCGTTGGCGGCGCTCGACGAGGCCGAGCTCGACCGGGTGATCGGGTCGCTGTACCAGTACGTCGAGGCCGCGTTCCCGTCGCTCATCCGCCTCGCGTTCGCCAGCAAGTTCGGCTGATCCTGCCGATCGTCGCAACTGGCCGTACCCAGTGTGGGTGCGGGCGGTCGGCGACGTCGGGGAAGTCGTGCCGACCGCCCGCAACGGCGACGTAGCCTGCCCGGCATGACGACGTACCGGCTGGCAGTGGTGGGTGGCGGCAACATGGGCGCAGCGCTCGTGGGTGGCCTGTTGCAGGGCGGCTGGCAGCCGGGCGACCTGGCGGTGGTGGAGGTGTCGGCCGTGCGCGCCGCGCAGCTGGCCGAGATGTTCCCCGGTGTCGCCGTCGTCACCGAGACGCCGGCGTGCGAGGCGGCGCTCATCGCCGTGAAGCCGTACGACGTGGCGGCCGCGTGTGCCGCGGCCGCGAAGGCCGGCGCGACCCGCCTGCTGTCCATCGCCGCGGGCATCTCCCTCGACGCGCTGCAGGCGGCGGCCGGCCCCGACGTGGTGGTGGTGCGTTCCATGCCCAACACGCCCGCGCTGGTGGGCGAGGGTGCGGCGGCCATCTGCGGCGGCAGCACGGCCGACGACGCCGACCTCGAGTGGGCCGAGGGCATCCTCGGTGCGGTGGGCATCGTGGTGCGCGTGCCCGAGTCGCAGCTCGACGCGGTCACCGGTCTGGCGGGCAGCGGGCCGGCGTACCTGTTCCTGGTGGCCGAGGCGCTCACCGAGGCGGGCGTGCTGGCGGGCCTCAGCCGGTCGAACGCCGAGCAGCTCGTCACCCAGTTGTTCGTCGGTTCGGCGGCGCTGTTGGCCGACCGCGGCGACCCGGCCACGTTGCGGGCCAACGTCACGTCGCCCGGCGGCACCACCGCAGCGGGCCTGCGTGTGCTGGAGGAGCACGGGGTGCGCTCTGCGTTCCTCGAGGCCGTCATGGCGGCCACGGCCCGCGGGGCCGAGCTCGGCCGACACTGAGCGAAAAAACATTTTCGGCTGTGACTCTTTTCTCACGGCCGCGCGCGTGCCTATCCTTCGGCTCGGTCGCAAGACCACCGGAAGATTCATCGTCCGGATGTCGCGCTCCCCACGGGGGGCTGCGCCGGAGAGGGCTGGTGCCATCGGGGGGTTGGCATCGGCCCTCTGCGTTTTTCCGGGTACCTTCGCAGCCATGCCGCGCCGCTTCGACACCGTCTCGTTCCTCAGCGACCTGGGCGTCGCCGACGAGTCGGTGGGCCTCGTGCACGCCGTGCTCGCCGACATGGCACCGCACGCGCGGGTGATCGACCTCACCCACCACGTGCCCGCGTACGACGTGCGCGCTGGCAGCCTGGCCCTCGCCCGTGCCATCGGGTACGTGCCGTCGGGTGTGGTGCTCGCCTCGGTCGATGCCGGGCCGGCGCTCGACCGTCCGCTCGTGGCCATCGAGGTGGCGGGCGGTGAGGGTGTGCTGCTCGGCCCCGACAACGGGCTGCTCGCACCGGCGGTCGCCATGGCCGGCGGTGCCGAGCGTGCCGTGGTGCTGAACGACGTGTCGCACCACCTCGCCAGCCCGGGCGGGGTGTTCCCCACGCGCGACGTGCTGGCCCCGGTGGCCGCGCACCTGTGCAACGGCGTCGACCTGCTCGAGCTCGGCGAGGCCGTTGACACCGATCTGTTGCTGCCCGGCACGGTGCCGCTGCCGCGCGACGTGGAGGGCGGTGGCGTCACGGCCGACGTGCTGTGGATCAACCACGTCGGCGACTGCCAGCTCAACCTCGGCGCCGACGACGTCGCACCGTGGGCCGACCGTGAGGGCGTTCGTGTGATGGTGCAGGCCGGCGACTTCACTCGCGTGGCCGAGCGTGTGGCCCACGCCGGGCAGCTGGGCCCCGGCTCGGTGGGCCTGGTGGTCGACCCGTTCGGCATGCTCGCCCTGGTGCTCGAGCGGCGCTCGGCGGCCGAGGAGCTGCAGCTCGTCACCACCGACCAGGTCACGCTCACGCCGCTCGCCGAGGGCGACCGCGGCCCGGGCACCACCAGCCCCGTCACGCTGCAGCCGCGCCGGTAGCCTCGGCGTCATGCGTCCCGCGACCACGCTCACCCTCGGCCTGCTGCTCCTCGCCATCCTCGCGGCCGGGATCATCTCGCTGCTGCGCTTCTGACCGGTCCGGTCACACTCTGGTGGCGTCCGCCAGGTGCCGCAGCCGGGTGGCCGACTGGTCGTCGGCCGGGTAGAACAGCTCGACGGCGAGCTCGTCCAGGGTCACGTCGAGGGGTGTGCCGAACGTCGTGAGCGTGGTGAACATCGACACTTCCCCGACCGGGGTCGCGACGCGGAAGGGCACCAGCAGCGGCGGGTCGTCCCACTCGGCGATGTCGAGCAGTGGTCGCAGTGGCGCGACGTTCGGATAGGCGAGCACCTCGTCGAGCAGCGCAGCGAGCATCGGATCGCCCGTGCGACTCACGGAACGGCGGAGCTGTTGCACCATCGAGGCGGCCCAATCGGTGAAGTTCAAGGTGCGGGCGGCGAGCGCGTCGGGATGGAGCGAGAGCCGGTAGATGTTGGGGCGTGCACCGATCACCGCGGCGGGCACGTCGCTCAGCAGGCGGCCCGCGGCGCCGTTGGCCAGCATCACGTTCCACTGCCGGTCGATCACCACGCCGGGATACGGATGATGCGCGTCGAGCATCCGTTGCAGCGAGTCGCGGACCGGTGCCATGTCGTCGTCGTCGAGCGATCGCTCGCCGAAGCGCGGCGCGTACCCCGCCGCGAGGAGCAGCGCGTTCCGCTCGCGCAACGGCACGTCGAGGTGACGTGCGAGCGACAGCACGAGCTCGGGGCTCGGACGGGAGCGGCCGGTCTCCACGAACGAGAGGTGCCGGGTGGACACACCCGCTTCGATCGCGAGGTCGAGCTGGCTCCGCCGGCGCCGCAGACGCCACTCCCGCAGCAGCGATCCGACGGGTTGGCGTGTCATGCGCTCACCCTAGGGACACGCTCGCCGCGGTGCCATGACCTCTCGGGTCATGTGTTCGCCGCGCACATGACCCGAGAGGTCATCGACGCCGCACATCGAGTGGCCGACGATGGCCGCATGACAACACCGACACCACCAACACCGACACCACCAACACCGACACCACCACCGACCTCGCCGCGCTGGTCGACACCCATCTCGCGGGCTATTGCGAGCCCGACCCGGCGCGCCGTGCCGCGCTCGTCGCCGCTGCCTGGCAGCCCGACGGCGTGCTGATGGACCCGCCGTTCGAAGGGTCGGGCCACGCAGGCATCGCCGCGCTGACCGACATCGTGCTCGAGCACTTCCCTGCGCACACGTTCCGCCGCACCAGCGGCGTCGACGCCCACCACGAAGTGGCGCGCTACCGCTGGGAGTTGGTCGCCGCCGACGGCACCGTCGCCGTGGCCGGCGTCGACGTCGTCGACGTGCGCGACGGCCGCCTGGCCCGTGTCGTCGGCTTCTTCGGCGAACCGGCCTGACGCGGACACGCATCTGCTGGTCGCGGCCCCTGGTGACCGGTGAGTAACATCGGGTCACGGCAGAGGGGGCCGCTCCAGTGAATCTCGCGCACATCATCGACCCGCATCCTGCGGACCGCGTCGCCATCATCAGTCGCGGCCGGGCCACCACCTACGGCACGCTGCGCGACCAGGTCGCGCACCTGCGTGGCGGCCTCGCCCGTCTCGGTGTGCGCGAGGGCGATCGTGTGGCGCTGCTGTGCAGCAACGGCCGCTACTTCGTCGACCTGTACCTGGCCGCCCTCGGCCTCGGTGCGGTCGCCGTGCCGCTCAACCCCATCAGCCCCGGGCCGGAGATCGAGCGCGAGCTGGCCACCGTCGGTGCGTGTCTGGTCGTGGTGGAGCCCTCCGCCGCCGCGGCCTGGGCACAGGTCGACCGGGCGCAGTTGCCGGCGTTGAAGGCCGTGCTTGCCACCGAGGAGGGCACGGTGCCCGGCGCCGACGTGCACTTCGATGAGCTGCTCACCGCCGACCCGGTCGACGTGGTCGAGGTCGACGAGCAGCACCTCGCTGCGCTCATCTTCACCAGCGGCACCGCCGGCTCGCCCCGTGCGGCGATGCTGTCGCACGGCAACCTGCTCGCCAACCTGCACCAGGTGCACACCGCGAACGGCGGCGTCACCGAGGACGACGTGGTCTACGGCGTGCTGCCGGTGTTCCACATCTTCGGGCTCAACGTGGTGCTCAACCTCAGCCTGCTGCGCGGCGCCACCGTGGTGCTGGTGCAGCGGTTCGACCCGTCCACTGCGCTCGACACCATCAAGGAGCGCGGCATCACGGTCATCCCGGGTGCGCCGCCGTTGTGGCTGGCGTTCAGCCATTTCGACGAGGCCCCGGCCGACAGCTTCGCCGGCGTGCGCATGGCGCTCACGGGCGCGGCGAAGATGCCCGAGGAGGCCACGAAGCGACTGCGCGAGCGGTACGGGCTCGAGCTGCTCGAGGGTTACGGCCTCACCGAGGCGTCGCCCATCGTGACGTCGTCGAGCGGGCTCGAGCAGCGCATCGGGTCGGTCGGCAAGGTGCTCGAGGGCATGCAGGTGCGCCTGGTCGACGAGCACGGCGACGACGCGCTGCAGGGCGATGCCGGCGAGATCTGGGTGAACGGCCCGAACGTGTTCCTCGGCTACCTCGACGAGCCCGAGGCCACGGCGAAGGTGCTCACCGCCGATGGTTGGCTGCGCACCGGCGACATCGCCGTCACCGACGACGACGGCTACCTGTACCTGGTCGACCGGGCGAAGGACCTCATCATCGTCAGCGGGTTCAACGTGTACCCGGCCGAGGTGGAGG
>JBDKJP010000138.1:0-2572 GCA_039796575.1 Actinomycetota bacterium | reverse complement strand
CTCCGGTAACCCGCGAACGTACGAGCGTGTCCTTTGTCGTGGCCCGCCGGCCTCGACCGGCGCGCGCGGACGGGGGCTTCTGGGCGTCGTTCGTCCCACTTCGCGGTCTGGGTGGTTTCCGTCCCGGATTCCGGGACGGAAACCACCCAGAAGACGCGCCGCGCGGCGGGCGATCCCGGCCCCTGTGGCCCGCCGCGTTCTCGCGCCCCTCCAGGACACTCCCCAGAGAGTTTTCGTCACCTCCCGTGATCACCCTTGCGCAGAGCGCACATCCCGGGCATTCGGCACTCCCTCGACGCCCGACATCGGCGTGTCTGTGAATGCACAGACACGCACGTCGCGCTCTGTGAATTCACAGACAGCCCGCCCGACGCCGAACTGCCGCTCTGCGCTGCGCGCCGCCGTCGGTGGCGCGGGCGGACCTCAACGCTTGCGCAGCACGATGAGGAAGTGGTCGCCCGTGCTGCGGAAGCCGGGCCACGAGGCCGTGATGTCGTCGAGCTTCGCCATCGTGCGGAACGTGCGCGGGTGGTTGGTGTACATCGACGTCAGGTACGGCGGCGGCACGAACCTGCTCAGACCTTCGTAGCGCACGAGGTCCCAGGTGCCGTCGGTGCCGATCCACTCACGGGCGAACTCGCGAGGCGTGAAGTAGCGGGTCCAGATCGTGCCGCCGTTCATGCCGACCGGCGTGGTGTCCTTCTCGAACCGCACCTTCGCGCGCGACCAGCGACGCTTGCGGACGTAGTGGGCGAACTCCCACGGGCACCAGCGGCCGATCACGGTGAACAGCGCGTACCCGCCCGGCCGCATCAGCACGCCGAGCTGGCGTGCGGTGTCGCCCAGGTCGGGCACGCAGTTCAGCGGCCCGAAGTTCGAGTACGCGAGGTCGAACCGGCCCGCGTGCGTGTCGGCCAGCAGGTCGAGTTGTTGTGAACCGGCGCGCACGGCCTCGATGGTGCCCGGCTGCACGACGGCGCCTCGCGCCGCGGCGCGCTCGACCATGGCCGGCGACCAGTCGGTGGCGGTGACGTGATGGCCGAGCTCGGCGAAGTGCTGTGCGTCGATGCCCGTGCCGCAGCCGAGGTCGATGAGCGCGGAGGGCCGCGACGGCAGCAGGTCGTCGATCTGCGCCCACACGATGTCGCGCATGCGCTGGATGAGGTCGTTGTTGCCCTGTGGTCCGTCGTAGGTGGGCGCCACGCTGTCGAACGCGAGCGCCGTCTCGTCGAGCATCGTCGCGAGGTCGGGTTTCGGAGGCGGCGTCACTCCGACAGCACCGGGATGCGAAGGCGGGTGGGGTTCGGGTTCCGCGCCTGACGCTCGGCGGCGCGCAGGTCGATCCATCGCTGCTCGACGCGGGCGCGGTGCTCGTCGAGCGGCAGGTCGGGCAGCATCGCGTGCTGGGCCCGGCTGAGGCCGGCCTCGCGGCGGCGGAGGTCGAGCAGGTCGTGCAGGCTGAGGTGGAGCTCGCGGTAGATCTCGGTCGGGTACGTGCCGTGGAACATCATCGCCAGGTCGCCTGAGTGCGCCCAGTTGGCCTGCTCGTCGAGCTCGAGCTTCACCATCTCGTGGAAGCGGGTGCCGGGCAGCGGGTAGCTGACGCTGACGCCGATGTCGTCGGGCAGGATCTCCGACACGAGCGCGACGGTCTTCTCGATGTCGTCCCAGGTCTCGCCCGGGTAGCCGAACTGGATGAAGAAGCAGGCGCGGATGCCGTGACGGGCGAGGCCGGCGCGCGCGGCGCGGATCTGCTCGACCGTGATCTCCTTGTCCATCGCGTTGAGGATGCGCTGGCTGCCGCTCTCGGCGCCGAGCCACACCTCGTCGCAACCCGAACGGGCGAGCGCGTCGAGCGCCTGCTCGTTCATCAGGTCGCACCGGCTCTGCATGGTGAACGGCACGCGCACACCGGCGGCCTGCACGCGATCGGCGAACGCGGCCAGCCAGTCGCTGCGGAGGCCGAAGATGTCGTCGGCGAACCACAGGTGGTCGGGCGCATAGGTGTGGGCGAGGTGGATGACCTCGTCGGCCACTTCTGCGGCGGAGCGCATCGAGTAGCGCTGACCCCAGATCGGCTTGGCGCACCAGTTGCACGAGTACGGGCAGCCGCGGGTGGAGACGAGGTTGAGCGAGAACTTGCCGTGCGCCGACACCCAGGCGTCGCGGTAGGCGTCGATGTCGACGAGGTCGCGTGCCGGCTGGCCGAACACGTCGGGGTGACGCTCGATCGAGCGGCGGCCGTTGGAGTGCACTGCCCCGTCGACGAGGGTGGCGATGCCCGCGATGTCGGCGAGGCTCTGGTGCGGGTCGTCGCCCGTCCACCTCGCGAGCACGTCGCGCATCGTGTGCTCGCCCTCGCCCAGGAAGCACGCCTCGGCGCCGGCTTCGAGGTACACCTCGGCGTGATCGGTGACGTCGGCGCCGCAGGCTGCGACGCGCGCACCCGCGGCACGGGCCATGCCGATCATGGTGATGGCCGCCTCGCGCATGCGGGTGAGGCACATCTTCGACAGGAAGTTGAAGTTGTCCTCGAACAGCACCACCACGTCGGGTCGGTGCAGCGCGAGCG
>JBDKJP010000137.1:0-15723 GCA_039796575.1 Actinomycetota bacterium | reverse complement strand
GCGAGCTCCATCAGCACGAAGCCGCGCACCGCGCCCATCAGCGCGTTGAACACGTGCAACATCTCGTCGCCGAGCCCGAGACCGGCGAGCTTGCCGACGATGGCATCGGGGATGAGCAACGACTCGTTGTTGCGGGCGCGCTCCATGCTGGCGAGGCGCGCCACGTCGGGGTGGGCGAACGCCGCGGCGCGGTAGCGGCGGCCGAGCTCCATCATCCACTCACGCCAGTCGGTGAGGTGATCGGGCAGCTCGACGTCCTGGATCCAACGGTGCTCGACGAGACCGAGCAGCTGCCCGCGGTCGCCGACGTGCCAGTACAGGGTGGCCGGGAACACGCCGAGCTCGGTGGCCAGCGAGCGCATGCTGAACCCTTCCAGCCCGCGCTCCTCGATGAGGCGGTACGCCGTGTCGACGATGAGCTCGCGCGTCATCGGGATCTCGGCCTTGGCCCCACGTTTGCGGCCCGGTTGGGTGGCACTCATCGGCGCACCTCCTGTTGGGGTTCGACGACGGCACCGAGGTCGCGGAGCACGTCGAGATCGACGGTGATGCCCAGACCGGAGCCGGTGGGCACTTCGATGGTGGAGCCGCGCAGCACGAACGGCTCGGTGATGTCGCGCTGCCAGTAGCGGTCGCTGGCAGAGATGTCGGCCGGGAACGCGAACCCCGGCAGCGACGCGAGCGCCACGTTCGCCGCTCGGCCGACGCCGGTCTCGAGCATGCCGCCGCACCACACCGGCACGTCCCGCGCTCGGCACGCGTCGTGGATGCGGGCCGCCTCGAGCACGCCACCCACGCGGCCGACCTTGATGTTGACGATGCTGCACGCCCCCATGTCGAGCGCGGTGAGCGCGTGGCCGACGGAGAGGATGGACTCGTCGAGGCAGATCGGGGTGGCCATGCGTGCGGCGAGCGCGGCGTGCGCCTGCAGTTCGTCGGGCGCGTACGGCTGCTCGATCATCAACATCCCGAACCGATCGAGGCCCGCCAGCAGATCGGCGTCGTCGGGCTGGTAGCCGGCGTTCGCATCGACCTGCAGCGCGAGGTCGGGGAACGCCGACCGCACCGCTTCGAGGGGCGCGGTGTCCCAGCCCGGCATGATCTTCGGCTTCACGCGTCGATAGCCGTCGGCGACGTAGCCGTCGACCTGTGCGACGAGCTCGTCGATCGTGGTGGTGATGCCCACCGACACGCCGACGTCGATGGCCGGTCGTGTGCCACCGAGGTGCGCGGCGAACGACGTGCCCGCGGCGCGGAGCTCGGCGTCGAGCACGGCCATCTCCAGCCCGGCCTTCGCGGCGCGGTACCCCTTCACCTGTCGGCACGCAGGCCCCACCGCGGCACCGGTGAGCGATTCGAGCTCGCGCACGGCCGGCACGAGCCAGCGGCGCAGCACCATCATCGCCGACTCGGTGAACTCCTCGTTGTAGAACGGCTCGGCGTGCGCGGCGCACTCGCCCCAGCCCTCCCCCGCATCGGTGACGACGTGCACGAGCAGCACGTCGCGGGTGAGCTGCACGCCGAACGACGTGCGGAACGGACGCACCAGCGGCATCGCCACGCGCACCAGCTCCACGTCGAGGAGCTTCACGACGCCGCTCCGACGACGTAGCCGTGGTCGTCCAGGCCGAGCACGACGCGACCCTCGGCGAACACGGCAGCCAACTCGGTGCCGACCCGGGCCCGGGCCGCGGCGGCAGCGTCGGGGTCGAGCGCGCGCAGGTGCGGGTAGTCGGCAGGGATCTCGACGAGGTGATCGCCGTCGGCGAGCAGCACCTCGGCACCGCCGACGGGCACGTCGAGCCGCCAGCTCACCTCCACCCGGTCGGTGGTGTCACCGGTGTTGAACGCGTCGCGCCGGTCGCCGTAGCAGTGCGGGAAGAAGCCGACCACCTGCGCGCCGAGGCGCACCAGGTTGAACCGTGCGTTCGCGAACAGCATCGGGTCGAACGTCCAGCGCATCTCGCGGATGTCGTGCTCGAGGCACATCGCTCGCTGTGCGAGCTTCAGCGCATACCCCACGCCACCGCCACGGATGCCGGCGCGCACGCCCACCTGGTGCGAGTGGAAGTGCACGCCACCGTCCCATCCCAACCATCCGAGTGCGAACCCGATGGGCTGGTCGTCGCGATGTGCGACGAGCAGACACGCACCGCTGAGCGCGAGCCCGCGGAGCAGGTTGCGCGGCGGCACGATCTCGGGCCCCCACACCCGGTCCATGGTGGCGCGCAGCACGTCGAGCTCGTCGGGCGTGGCGACGGCGCGGATGACGACGTCGGCCGCGGCGGTGGCGCGATCGGCCGCTGCGCGGGCCTCGGCGACGGTGCTCATCCGAACCTCGCGGCGTGCGCCTGCAGCACGTCGGTGACGGTGGCGGTGACGCGCCGCACGGTGGGCAGGTGCAGGAATTCGTTCGGGCCGTGTGCGTTCGACTCGGGGCCGAGCACACCGATGAGCAGGAACTGCGCGTCGGGCATCTGTGCACCGAGCATGCCCATGAACGGGATGGTGCCGCCCACGCCGCAGGACGCGACCGGTTGCCCCCAGTGGCGCATGCTCGCCGCGGCCGTGGCATCGGCCAGCCAGTCGTGGAACGCCGGCGACTCCCAGCCCGGACCGCGAGCACCCTCGTGCAGGTGCACGCGGGCACCGAACGGCGGATCGGCCTCGAGCACGGAGCGCATCTCCTCCCCCACCGCCCAGGTGTCGGCGGTGGGTGGGAGGCGCAACGACAGCTTCACCGACATGCGCGAGCGGAACACGTTGCCGGCGTCGGCCACCGGCGGCAGCCCGTCGACGCCGATGACCTCGAGGGCCGGGCGCCACGTCTCGTTGAGCAGCTCGGCGTGCGCGTCGGCACCCATCGGCTGCACCCCGGGCACCGGACGGAACGACGACGACAGCGCGGGGAACGCGCCCGCCGCGATGGCGGCCTCGCGCACACGGTGGTCGGGGATGTCGACGTTGGCCGAGCGCAGTGGCAGGCGACCCGTGGCCGAGTCCTCGAGGCGGTCGAGCAGCAGCCGCAGGATGCGGAACGACGACGGCAGCACGCCGCTCGCACGCCCGCTGTGCGGGTCGTCGGCGCAGACCTCGATGTCGAGCACGCCGCCGCACACACCACGTGTCGACGTGGTGGTCCACAGCCGGTCGTAGCTCTCGCAGAACGAGTCGAGCGTGATGACGAGGTCGGCCGCGCCGATGCGCGGCAGCAGCCGTTCGAGGTGTTCGGCGAGGTGCACCGACGAGCTCTCCTCGCTCGCCTCGATGAGCACGACGAGGCGACCGTGGCGGCCACCGGCCTCGTGCACCGCAGCGATGCCGATGAGCGCGGCGAACACCGAGTAGCCGTCGTCGGCACCGCCACGGCCGTACAGCCGGTCGCCGTCGAGCACCGGCAGCCACGGTCCGAGGCCCGGCGCCCACGGCTCCATCTCGGGCTGCTTGTCGAGGTGCCCGTAGAGCAGCACCGTGTGGTCGGCGAGCGCGGCGTCGGTGGCGGGGATCTCCACGAACAGCACCGGCGTGAGGCCCGGCACCTCGACCAGCTCCACCGTCATGCCGGGGATGGTCTGTGCCGCCGCCCAGTCGTGCAGCAGCACGGCGGCGCGACGGAGGTGCCCGGTGGTCTCCCACTCGGGGTCGAACATCGGCGATCGCGCCGGGATGGCGATGTAGTCCTGCAGCACCGGCAACGCGGTGTCCCAGGAGTGATCGATGAACGTGGTCATGAGGTGGCCTCCACGGGCTCGAACGACATCAACTCGTTGCCGTCGACCAGCACGGCCACGCGCTGCACGCGACCGTGGTCGGTGATGATCTCCAGCGTCGCACCCGTCTCCTCGTCGAGGAACGTGGTGGGCGCGAGCGGCAACATGCGCCGGCGGCCGTACGGCGCCGGGCTGTACAGCTCGCCGTCGGCGAACTCCAGCTTCATCGGACGGTCGAACGGGCCGCGGTAGCGACCGGCGTACGAGCGGAGCACGTCGTCGGGCACGTCGGCCACGGCGATCGGATCGGGGCCGAGCTCACCCCAGCCGTACTCGTTCGCGACGGCGCGCCGGATCTCGGCGCACAGCGTGGTGCCGGCATCGGCGTTGGTGAGCATCGCGGCGCCGACCGGCACCTCGACCAGACCGTCGACCTGGCTGCGGAACCCCTCGTTGCCACCGCTGTGGCCGAAGCGGCGCAACGCCCCGTCGCCACCGAGCTCGGGCCCGAGACCGAACGGCGAGTCGCCCACGGGCACCACCATCTGCCGCGCCATCGCCGGCGAGATCGGGCCGCCCTGCTGCCCGCCGAGGATGCGCTGCACACCGATCACCCAGCGCGCCAGGTCGACCGCAGTGGTCCACAGTCCGGCGGCCTGCAGCTCGGGGTAGACGTGGAACCCGCCGGCAACCGGGGCACCCATGGCGTCGTGGGCGCGCGCAGCGCGTGTCGCGCGAGCCGGTGACAACGGCTGCTCGTACGCGCTGTCGACCATGCCGAACGGCCGCAGCACGAGGTCGTCGATGAGCGACGGGAAGTCGCGTCCGGTGACGTCGACCAACAGCTGCTGCACGGCGGTGCTGCCGCCGCCGGAGTACTGCACGACGGTGCCGGGCGGGGCGAACGACTCGACCGCCGGCGTGTTGCTCGGCGACGCACCCGACAGCAGTTGCGGTACCGACGGCACCGGCACGCCGACCGGGTAGCCGGGGAAGCCCGGCACCGACGTGCCCGCCGTGTGGCTGAGCAACGCCCGCAACGTGACCGGGCGATCGGCGGTGTGCGGGCTGTCGGGGAGACGCCAGCTGCGCAGGTAGGTGTTGACGTCGGTGTCGAGATCGAGCGTGCCGTGCTCGACCAGCGAGAGCACGCCGATGGCGGCGACGGCCTTGCTGATGCTGGCCGCCTGGAACAGCGTGGTGGCGTGCACCGCGGGGCCACCGGGCGTGGTGACGCCGTAGCCGGCCGCCCAGCTGATCTCCCCGTCGTCGACCACGGCGAGGCTGACGCCGGGCACGCCGTAGCGGACCATGCGGTCGTGCAGCGAGTGCCGCTCGACCGGGCGGCCCTGGATCTGCAGCGCGGCGACCAGGCCGCGCTCGACGCGGTCGCGTCGTTCGCTCGCCGTCATGCCGCACCACCGGCGAGCCCGCGCGACACCACGGCGCCGACGGCGTTGCGGACGATGTCGTGCGGTGGACGGTTCGCCTGGTTGAACGTGCCGGTGACCGTGATGCCGGTCTCGGGGTGCACGTGCATCCACGCACCCCAGTGACCGCGGTGGCCACGGAACAGCAGGCCGTGCAGGTCGCGGGCCTCCACACCGAACCCGTACCCGAGGTACCCGGGCGAGTGGCGCTCCGGGTCGAGCGTGCGGAACCGCCACTCGAGCATCTCGTCGAGCCACGGCGACGCGACCAGCTCGCCCGCCACGAGCGCCTGGGCGAAGCGCGCGAGGTCGTCGACGTCGCTCACCAGTCCGCCGCCCGACCAGTCGGCCGAGCCGTGGATGACCGAGCAGTCGAGGTGGCCCTCGTGCGGGTGGCTCATCTCCGGACCGCGGTGCGGCTCGTGACCCTCGAGGTACGTGACCGACAGCCCGAGCGGCTCGATGATGCGTTCGCGGTACGCCTGGTGCAGCGGCCGGCCGTCGAGGTGCTCGATGATGAGCCCGAGCAGCACGTAGCCGGTGTCGCTGTACGCATACCCGTAGCCACGGCCCGGCGGGAAGTGCGGGGTGCCCCACACGATGCTGCCCTCGAGCATCTCGCGCGGCGTCCACACGTGGCTCGGGTCGTTGGCGATGGTGCCGAAGAAGCCCTCCGACATCGCGTAGTCGAACAGCCCCGACGAGTGCGTGAGCAGCTGCCGCACGGTGATCTCCTCGCCGTACGACGTGCCGTCGAGCACGTGCAGCCGCGGCACGAGGTCGAGGTGGTCGGGTGGGAGGTGCCGGCTCATCAGGTCGTCGAAGTGCAACCGTCCTTCGGCCGCGAGCTGGGTGATGACCACGCCCGTGAACGTCTTCGTGATGCTCGCGATACGGAACGTCGTGTCGACCGACGCCGGCGTGCCGCCGATGCTGATGCCTCCGGCCACGTGCCGCCACACCGGCTCGCCCGGCACCTCGACGCGCAGCAGCACGGTGGCGCCGTCGACCGTCGCCTCGGCGTCGACCAGTGCCTGCAGTTCGGCGGCGATCTCGTCGTGATGGCTCATCGGGTGCTCCGTTCTCCTGCGTCGTGGTGCAGTACGTACTGGTGGAGGAACGCGGTGGCGTCCTCCCGATCGGTCGTGGCGAGGGCGGCCATCGCGGCGAGCCGCGCCTTCTGCGCGGTGAGCCCACCGGCACCGACGGCGCCGAGCAACTCGAGGCCTTCGTTCGTCGAGGTCGGCGTGAACGCCCGCGAGGCGAGCACCACCAACGTGCCCGCCTTCGCCGCGGCGTGCACCGGGCCCCACAGGTTGCGTGCGCCGTTGAGGTCGCCGAACACCTCCACCACGACGGCACCGACGTGCTCGCCGTCGAGCCCGCGCAGCGCGGCCTCCAGCACGGCGGGCGGCATGCCGGGCCAGCACGACACGAGCGGCACCTCACCGCGCAGGCCGGCGGCGGCTCGGCGCGGCGGTGCCTCGCCGGCGAACTCGACGCGTCCGTCGGTGACCGAGCCGACCGGTTCGAACGGCGCCGAGTGGAACGCGTCGACCGACGCCGCCGACCGCTTGGTCACCCGGTCCGCGGCGTGCAGCTCGCCGTTCAGGCACACGAGCACCTCGCGCCCGACGCCAGCGTCGCTGCCCGCGACCGCGATGGCGTCGCGCAGGTTCGTCGGGCCGTCGGGTGCCGCGTGCGAGTGCACGCGCATCGAGCCGGTGAACACCACCGGCCGACGCGTTGGCGAGGTGCCGAGCAGCAACTGCGCGACGAACGCCGTCAGCTCCATCGTGTCGGTGCCGTGCACCACCACCACGCCGCGGGCGCCCGCGTCGAGCAGCACCCGGACGCGTTCCGCGATGGCGACCATGTCGTCGGTCGACAGGTTCGACGACGGTCCCGACGCCACGTCGTGCACCTCCACCGCACAGGGCAGCGCGCCGAGCTCGTCGACGAGCTGTTGCCCGGGGATCTCGGTCCAGTCGGTGCCGTCGAAGTGCGAGGCGATGGTGCCGCCGGTGGCGATGACGTGCACGGTCACGATATGGCTCCTCGGTGCAGCGTGGCGACGGGCGTCCACTCGGTGACGTCGTCGAGCGGGAAGGCCGGGCGACGGACGTGCTCGAACTCGAGCTGATGGATCTCGGCGCTGGCCACACCGGGCGTGCCGACCTCGATGATCTGGTCGCCCTCGAACAGGTGGGCGAAGCCGGCCCGGAAGTGGCCGCGCGACTTCACCACGACCACCTTCGCCTGCGACGGGTCGAGCCCGACGTGCAGGAGCGTGTCGTCGTCGGCGCACTGCACCTTGTGCGACGACACCGCGATGCGGACACCGCCGAGGTCGAGCGCGCAGCACCGACCGGCGTGGCGCGTGCTGCCGTCGTACACGCCCTTCGTGGGGACGAGCGGCCGGTCGACCAGCGCGAGCACGGTGGCCGACGCGGTGAAGGGACGTGCCAGTGGTCGTTCGCTGCCCGCGTTGAACGTGACGTCGATGGTGGCGCCCACACCCGCCTGCCACGCGGCATCGACCACGCGGCGGTCGCACTGCATGCCCATCACGACGTCGCGCACGTCGGCCTCGACGAGCGCCTGGAGCAGGAATGTGGCGTTGCCGGGGGCGCCGCCGCCCGGGTTGTCGGCGGTGTCGGCCAGGATGACCGGCGATCGCTGCCCGGCCGCAGCCCTTGCGGCCTCCGCGACGGCGTCGGCCATGGGCGTGGCACGTGTGCGGTAACGGGCACGCACGTCCCATGCCGCGGTCGCGACCTCCTCGGCCACGGCGGCCGCCACACCGGGCGCGTCGCGGTCGGCGGTGACGCACACGGCCAACCCACCGTCGGGCACGTCGGCGAGCGAGAACCCACCGAACACCGACACGTTGCGCACGGCGCCGACGGCACGCGCCTCGGCCAACTCGCGCACGTCGCCGAGCGGTTCTCCCGGCAGCGTGTTCTGCGCCAGCTGCGGCAGCACCAGCGGCGGCCGGCACATGGCCACCACGGTGCGCTCGCCGTCGAGCAGTCGGTGCAGGTGCTCAGCGGCCTCGACCGCGCGATCGGTGATGTCGACGTGGGGGTTGGTGCGGTAGCCCACGACCACGTCGACTTGGTCGCAGAGCGACGGCGACATGTTGGCGTGGAAGTCGAACACCATCACCACCGGCACCTCGTCGCCCACCACGTCGCGCACGGCGCGCACGAACGTGGCGTCGGCGTCGAGGTCGGTCTCGGTGCGGCCCGCGCCGTGGCCCATCACCAGCACTGCGTCCACTCGACCGGCGGCGCGCAGCGCGTCGGTGACCTGGGCCACGACGGTGCGGAAGTCGGCGTCGAGCAGCGGCCCGGAGGCACCGAACTCCCACAGCGGGCACTCCACGAACTCCACGTCGCGCAGCTCGCGGAGGCGTCGCATCGCCGGCCCGGCCTCCCAGGTGGCGCCGAGCCCGCCGGGTGTCTCGGCCACCTGCAGCCCGTACCCGAGCGTGATGGGGTCGGCGAACACGTTCACCTCGTGCATGTACCCCGTGATCGCGACGATCGGCACCCGTGACATCAGTTGTACAGCGTACAACACCGGGCCCGACGGCCCGTCAGGTCACACCCGCACGCGGTCGATGCGATCGTAGAGCGTGCTGCGCTGCTGCAACCGCCGACCGAGCGGCGACACCAGCGCGCCGAACCGCTCCTCGGTCATGCCCTGCCCGTGCGCAGCACCTGCGGCACGGGAGATGTTCTCGTCCATCAGGGTGCCGCCGAGGTCGTTGCAGCCTGCCTGCAGCAGTTGCAGCGCACCGGCTTCACCGATCTTCACCCACGACAGCTGGATGTTGTCGATGAGGCCGCGGTAGGCGATGCGGGCCACCGCGTGCATCAGCAGCGTCTCGCGGAACGTCGGGCCGCGACGCGACGCGCGTTGCAGGTAGATGGGCGACGCCATGTGCACGAAGGGCAGGCCGACGAACTCGGTGAACCCGCCGGTCACCTTCTGCAGGGCACGGGTGCGCACGATGTGCTTCGCCCACGACTCGGGGTGCTCGATCGAGCCGAACATGATGGTGACGTTCGACTTCAGCCCCACCTCGTGCGCGGCGGCGTGGCAGTCGAGCCACTCGTCGGTGGTGATCTTGTCGGGGCACAGCACGGCGCGCACGTCGTCGTCGAGGATCTCGGCGGCGGTGCCCGGCAGCGACGCGAGGCCGGCGTCCTTCAGCCGCCGCAGGTAGGTGGCGAGGTCCTCGCCGAGCCGCTTCGCGCCTTCGGTCACCTCGAGTGCGGTGAACCCGTGCACGTGCATGTCGGGCACGGCCTGCTTCACCGCGCGGGTGACGTCGATGTAGTAGTCACCGTCGAAGTTCGGGTGGATGCCGCCCTGCAGCGTGACCTCGGTGGCACCCATCTCCCACGCCTCGGCCGCACGCTGCGCGATGTCGTCGAGCGTGAGCAGGTACGGCGTGCCGCGCAGGTTCAGCGACAGCTTCCCCTTCGAGAACCCGCAGAACTTGCACTTGAACGTGCACACGTTGGTGTAGTTGATGTTGCGGTTGTGCACCCACGTGATGGCGTCGCCGACTGCCTCGTGGCGCAACTGGTCGGCCAGCTCGGCGACCGCGGTCACCTCGGGGCCACGCGCACGGAACAGGGTGACGATCTGCTCGGCGCCCACCTCGTGGCCCGATGCCACGCCGTCGAGCACCTCGCGCACGGCACCGCGCACCGGCGCCCGACGCGGCGAGGGCAGCAGGGTGGGCGGCTCCTGCGTGGCACCGGAGTACCACTGGGTCGAGCGGTGCCCGACGAGCACCACCTCTGCGCCGTCGAGCACCACGTCGGCTGCGGTGACCTTCTCGGGCCACACCGCGCCGGGATCGTCGCGGCCGAGGCACCCTGCGTCGCTGCGATCGAGCACCGGGAACCGCAGCGTCGGGTGCAGCCAGCGCTCGGGCTCACGCACGTACTCCGGGTAGATGGTGAGGCGGGGCGCGAGCGCGAACCCCTTCGCCTCGGTGACGTCGCGCAGGCGGTCGAGCGCCGGCCAGGGACGCTCGGGGTTGACGTGGTCGAGCGTCACCGGCGACACGCCACCCCAGTCGTCGATGCCGGCGTCGAGCAGCACGCCGAAGTCGTCGCTCAGATTGGGCGGCGCCTGCAGGTGGATCTCGGGCGGCAGCAGCAACCGTGCCGCGGCGATCGACCAGAGGTACTCGTCCTGCGGGCACGGCGCTTCGTGCTGCATCCCGGTGCCGGGCTTCGGCAGGAAGTTCTGCACGATCACCTCCTGCACGTGTCCGTGCAGCGCGTGCGAGTCGCGGATGGCGAGCAGCGCGTCGATGCGGTCCTGACGGGTCTCGCCGAGGCCGACGAGGATGCCGGTGGTGAACGGGATGCCGAGCCGGCCGGCCGTGTCGAGCGTTGCGAGGCGACGGGCGGGCACCTTGTCGGGTGCACCGCGGTGGCACGGCAGGTCGTCGCGCAGCGTCTCGAGCATCATCCCCTGGCTCGGTGACACCTCGGCCAGCAGGCGCAACTCGTCCTCGTACAGCGCACCCGCGTTCGCGTGCGGCAGCAGCCCGGTCTCGTCGAGCACCAGCTTCACCATCGCGTGCAGGTAGTGCACGGTGCTGTCGTAGCCGTGCCCGCGCAGCCACTCGCGGGCCACCGTGTAGCGCTCCTCCGGCCGTTCGCCCAGGGTGAACAGCGCCTCGTGGCAGCCCATGCGTGCACCGTCGCGAGCGATGCGCAGCACCTGCTCGGGCGTGAGGTACGGCGCGCCCAGGCGAGCCGGCGGCTGGGCGAACGTGCAGTAGCCGCACTTGTCGCGGCACAGCATGGTGAGCGGGATGAACACCTTCGGGGAGTAGGTGATGCGGGTGCCGTGCGCCGCGTCGCGCACCGCGCGGGCCTCGGCCATCAGCTCGTCGACCGGGCGCCGGGTGAGTTCCATTTCAGAACCCTACCGCGAAGTGAGTTCTGTTCCAGAACCCAGCCGCCGCGCCCGCTCTGGTCGGGCGTTCTCCGAGGAATCCCCGGTAGGGGCATGACACGAACGAAAAAGGGGAGGGGTACAGTCCCGGGCATGGCGAGCCCGGCTTCCGATGCGACCACGCTCGAACGCACGCTGCAGCTCGTCGGCGACCGGTGGAGCATCCTCATCATCCGCGCCGCGCTGCGCGGGTTGCGCCGCTTCGACGAGTACCAGGCCGACCTCGGCATCGCCCGACCCATCCTCACCAACCGCCTGCGACGGCTGGTCGACGGTGGGGTGATGGCGAAGGAGCAGTACCAGGAGCACCCGCCGCGGTACGAGTACCGGCTCACCCCCGCCGGCGTGGCCCTCTCCCCGGCGCTCGTCGCGCTCATCCGCTGGGGCGAGCACCACCTGGCCGACGGCGACGCCGACATCGTGCTCGTGCACGGCCCGTGCGGCACGGAGCTGGAGCAGGGGTTCTGGTGCCGACACTGCGCCACCACGTTCCAACCGACGGCCATCCGCGCCGCGGCGCGCGATAGAACTGCACCATGACGGTCGCCGCCATCGTGCTCGCAGCGGGCGAAGGGTCCCGCATGCGTTCCGCCCGCCCGAAGCCGCTCCACCTCATCTGTGGTCGCCCCATGGTGATGCACGTCATCCACGCGCTCGAGGGCCTCGACCCCGAACGCACCGTGGTGGTCGTGGGTCACGGCGCCGAGCGCGTCACGAAGAAGGTGCAGGAGCAGTCGCCCGGCTGGGCCAACGTCACGTTCGTCGAGCAGACCGTGCAGCGCGGCACCGGCGACGCGGCCATGGTGGGCCTCGGCGCGTTCCCCGGCGACGACCTCGACGACACCTCCACCGTGGTGGTGCTGCCCGGCGACACGCCGCTGCTGCAGTCGCACTCGCTCGAGGAGCTGGTCACCGCGCACAACGCCAACCAGTACGCCGCGACGCTCATCACCAGCGTGCTCGACGACCCCACGGGCTACGGCCGCGTCATCCGTCAGCCGTCGAAGGACGGCAACGGGCGCGTGCTGCGCATCGTCGAGGAGCGCGACGCCACGCCCGAAGAACGGGCCATCCGCGAGGTGTGCACGTCGATGTACGCGTTCCGGCGCGACCTGCTCGGTCCGGCGCTGCGCCACCTCTCCCCCGACAACGCCCAGGGCGAGTACTACCTCACCGACGTCATCGGCTCCCTCGCCGCGATGGGCCACCGCATCGGATGCGTGCAGGTGCCCGTCGCCGAGACGCAGGGCGTGAACGACCGGTGGCAGCTCGCACTCGCCGAACGCGAGCTGCGCAGCCGCACCAACCGACGCTGGCTCCTCAACGGCGTCACCATGCTCGACCCACGCCAGACGTTCGTCGACGTGACCGTGCAACTCGGCCGCGACGTCACGCTCTACCCGGGCACCATCCTGCAGGGCGACACGGTCATCGGTGACGGCTGCGAGATCGGTCCCGACACCCGCCTCGTCGACTGCACGGTGGGCGACGGCGCCGTCGTCGAGCACGCCGTGGGCCGCGAGAGCGAGGTCGGCGAGGGCGCCAGGGTGGGCCCGTACGCGTTCCTGCCACCCGGCAGCCAGGTGCATGCGAGCGCGGTGACCGGCGCCTTCTACACTGCCCCTGCAGACTGACGCACGAACACTCGGGAGCGCAATGGAGAAGGTCACCACCAAGCGGATGTCGCTCTACTCAGGGCGCACCCATCCGGCCCTCGCAGAGGAAGTGGCCCAGCACCTCGGCACCGAGCTCGGCAATCCCGGTCTGGTGCAGTTCGCGAACGGCGAGATCCGTTGCCGGTTCGGCGAGAGCATCCGCGGCTCCGACGTGTTCATCATGCAGACCCACTGCGGTCACGACGGTCGTTCCATCAACGACTCGCTGATGGAGCAGCTCATCATGATCGACGCCGCCTACCGTGCGTCGGCCAAGCGCATCACCGCCGTCTGCCCGTTCTACGGCTACGCCCGCCAGGACCGCAAGGCCGAGGGCCGCGAGCCCATCACGGCCCGCATGGTGGCCGACCTGTTCAAGGCCGCCGGCGCGAAGCGCATGGTGAGCATCGACCTCCACAGCGGCCAGATCCAGGGCTTCTTCGAGGGCCCGGTCGACCACCTCACGGCGATGCCGGTGCTCGAGAACTACGTGCGCCAGAACGCCCAGGCCCCGGTCATCGTGGCGCCCGACGCCGGCCGCATCAAGGTGGCCGAGCGCATGGCCTCGCACCTCAGTGACCGCGGCGCCGACCTGGCGTTCATCTACAAGCGCCGGCCGAAGGGCACCACCAACGTGGCCGAGGCCAAGGAGGTCATGGGCGACGTCGAGGGCCGCCTGTGCATCCTCAACGACGACATGATCGACTCGGGCGGCACCATCGTGTCGGCCGCCGACGTGCTCATGGCCCGCGGCGCGAAGGAAGTGTGGGCCATGGCCACGCACGCCGTGCTCAGCGGCCCGGCCATCGACCGCCTGAAGAACTCGGTCATCACCAAGGTCGTGCTCACCAACACGCTCCCGCTGCCGCCCGAGAAGCAGATCGACAAGATCGAGGTGCTCAGCATCGCCCCGCTCATCGCCGACGCGCTCAATGCCGTGTTCGACGACTCGAGCGTCAGCGAGATCTTCGGCGGCGAGAACCAGGCCTGAACCCGCTCAACCCGGTCGTGCTGGGGTTTCGGTTCGCCGATTGTGGCTGGGCGCACGCGCCGGTAGGCTGCGACGTCGTTCTTTTCACGCCTTGATCGAGGGTTCGCAATGTCCACCAAGCTCGTCGCCCAGTCCCGCACCGCATCCGGTTCGGCCGCCGCTCGCCGCATGCGCGCCGAGGGTCACATCCCCGCAGTGGTGTACGGCCAGGGCATGTCTCCCCTGAGCGTCTCGGTCGAGCGTCGTGAGCTGCGTCTCGCCCTGTCGGGTGCCGCCGGCGTCAACACCGTGCTGTCGCTCGAGGTCGAGGGCACCACGTACCCGGCCGTGGTGAAGGAGCTCCAGCGCCACCCCATCAAGCGCACGGTCAGCCACATCGACTTCCTCACCGTCAACATGAACGAGGAGCTCACGGTGCACGTGCCGCTGCGCCTCGAGGGCGAGGCCAAGGCCGTGGCGTCCGAGGGTGGCCTGGTCGACCCGGCCGTCGACACCATCGAGGTCAGCTGCACCCCGGGCAACATCCCGGCCGAGTTCGTCATCGACATCTCCGAGATGCAGCCGCACGACGTCATCCGTCTGGCCGACGTGCCGATGCCGAAGGGCGTCACCGCCCTGGGCGATCCCGAGATGCCGGTCGTCACCGTGCTCGTCACCGCTGCGGCAACCGCCGGCGCGGCTGCCGAGGGCGAGGGCGAGGCTGACGCCGCCGAGAGCGGCGACGCCGACGCCGCCGAGTGACCTGACGTCGCGATGGTCGACGCGATCATCGTCGGACTGGGCAATCCCGGACGCGAGTACGCGCGCACGCGCCACAACGTGGGCCAGGAGGTCGTCGACCTGCTGGTCGAACGGCTGGGCGAGAAGATGAAGGTGGGCCGCGACAAGGCAGCGGTCTGTGAGACGCGCCTCGCCGGCAAGCGCGTGGTGCTGGCGTTCCCCACCACGTACATGAACCTCAGCGGTGAAGCCGTGGGCGCGCTGTGGCGCCGCCACAAGCTCGACGACCCGGGCCGGCTCATCGTGGTGCACGACGAGCTCGACCTGCCGCCCGGCGCCATGAAGGTGAAGGTCGGTGGCGGACTTGCCGGCAACAACGGTCTGCGCAGCATCACCCAGCACCTGCACACGCAGGACTACGTGCGGGTGCGCATCGGCATCGGCAAGCCCCCGTCGAAGGAGCGCGGCGCCGACCACGTGCTGTCGCGCATCCCGAAGGCCGAGCGCGAACTGCTCGACGTGGCCGTGCAACGGGCCGCCGATGCGGTGGAGGTCATCGTCGCGGAGGGCGCCGACGCCGCGATGGCGAAGTTCAACGGCCTCTAGGCCGGGGAAGGAGCAACCACGTGAGCACCGAACCGAACAGCGAGTGGGTGCCGGTCGCGTTCGACTCGTGCGACCACGTCACCGGCCCGTTCTTCCACGGCACCCGGTTCGCGGTCGAGGTCGGCGAGCTCCTCGTGCCCGGCCGCGGGTCGAACTTCCAGGAAGGCCGCATCTCCAACCACGTGTACTTCTCGGCCCTCGTCGAGACGGCGGTGTGGGGCGCCGAGCTCGCCACGGCGCTCGCCGGCATCGACGAGCGGGGCCACATCTACGTTGTCGAGCCCACCGGCCCGTTCGAGGACGACCCGAACGTCACGAACAAGCGGTTCCCGGGCAACATCACCCAGTCGTACCGCACCCGCGACGGCCTGCGTGTGGTGGGCGAGCTCGACACGTGGGAAGGGCACCCGCCCGAGGTGCTCGCCGGCATGCTCGAGAACCTGGCGCGCCTGCGCGCCCAGGGCCTCGACGTCATCGAGGACTGATCAGCCCTCGGCGGGGGCGGCGGTGATGACCACCTCGCCACCCGGGAACGGGGTCGTGAGCACGAGCGTGTCGGGCGTGCAGTCGGTGATGGCGAACACGCCCACCTGCTCGTCGCCGAGCATGCGGTTCGCGTT
>JBDKJP010000136.1:0-2567 GCA_039796575.1 Actinomycetota bacterium | reverse complement strand
TCTCGCGCACCGGCGTGCGCTCGCGCAGCTCGGCACCGTGCTCGCGTGCCATCCGCTGCAGCACCGCGGTGCCGGGGCCGGCGGGCACGATGCCGGTCTCCTCCGAGTGCACCGCCATCACATCGGCGTTCACCAGCGTGCCGTCGGCGAACGCGGGCCAACGGCGGCGCACCTCGTTGCCGTCGATCCACTCGTACGGGACCCCATTCGCGGTGAGGCTGTCGGTGTACGACGCGGGGTCGATGCTGCCGCCGGGCGGGAACAGGTCGATGCCGCCCGTGGTGGTGATGATCTGCTGGCCGCTGTCGGCTTCGACCGCTTGCCACGCGTCGTACGCACCCGCGGTGAGCTTCACGTACTCGGGCGTGTGGTAGCTGCGGCGGATGATGCGCGAATGGTCGTGCGACGCGCCGCGCACGTGCCCGAGCTCGAACTGCTCGAAGCCCACCACCGACACGCCTCGGCGGGCCAGCCAGTACGCCGTCGCCGAACCGAGACCACCCAATCCCACCACCGCGACGTCTGCCATGGCCCAACGCTACTCTGAACCGCCATGCAGGTTTCCGAGCAGCTGTTGTTCATCCCCGCGGCCGACGGCACTCGCCTCGCGGCGACGCTGTACCTCCCCGAGGGCGACGGCCCGTTCGCCACGTTGCTCGAGGCACTCCCCTACCGCAAGGACGACATCACCGCGTCGTACACCGACGCATACGTGCGGTACGTGGAGGAGGGCGGGTTCGCCGTGCTGCGCCTCGACCTGCGCGGCACCGGCAACTCGGGCGGCGTCGCCGAGGACGAGTACCCCGACATCGAGCGCTCCGACCTGCGCGACACCATCGCCTGGATCGCGGCCCAGCCGTGGAGCACCGGCAAGGTCGGCATGTTCGGCACCAGCTACAGCGGGTTCAACTCGTTGCACATGGCCATGGAGGGCGTGCCCGAGCTGGGCGCGGTGTGCGCGATGTACGCCACCGACGACCGCTACACCGACGACGTGCACTACCAGGGCGGCGTGCTGCGGGCCATCGACCTCATCGACTACCCGCTGTACATGATCGCGATGAACGCGCTGCCGCCCACGCCCGCCGTGTGGGCACAGGGCAACGACACCGACTGGGCCGACGAGTGGCGGCGGCGCATCGATACGAACGAGCCGTGGCTGCTCGAGTGGTTGCGCCACCCGCTGCCCGACCAGTACTGGCGCCGCGGCTCGGTGCGCCTCGACCCCACGGGCGCCGGCTATCGCCGCGTCACGTGCCCGGTGATGATCATCGCCGGATGGGCCGACGGCTACCGCAACAACACGTTCCGCACGATCGAGCACATGCCCGGCTATCGGCTCATCGCCGGCCCGTGGAGCCACAAGGATCCGTCGTGCGCGCTGCCCGGGCCGAACATCGACAGCGACCTCGAGATCATGAAGTTCTTCCACCAGCACCTGCGCGGTGGCCAGCGGTCGGCCCAGCGCCGCGCGCAGATCTTCGTGCGGCGACCCACGCCGCCCGAGCCCGACCTCGAACTGCACGCCGGCGAGTGGGTGGAGGCCGACGCGTGGCCACCGCAGCAGTTGAAGGAGACGCCGCGTCGCGCCCGCGCCGACAACGACGAGGTCGACGAGACCGACGTGCAGGGCGACGTCGGCATCATGGCCTGGAACTCCTGCGCGGGCGGCCTGCCGTGGGGGCAGCCGCTCGACCAGCGGCCCGACAACGCGAAGAGCATCACGTACGACTGGCTGCACGTCGATGAGCTGCAGATCTTCGGCAACAGCGAGCTCACCATGCAGGTGCGCTCGTCGGCGCCGTGCGGCCAGGTGTCGGTGAAGCTGTGCGACGTGGCGCCCGACGGCACGAGCACGCTCATCACCCGCGGCATGCTCGACCTGCGCCACCGTGGCGTGTGGCCGAGCGACCCGTTCGGCGAGCCCGGTGCCGAACTGCAGCCGGTGGTGCCCGGCGAGTGGATGAACCTCAAGCTGCAGTTCGAGGCCACCACCTGGACGCTCGTCAAGGGGCATCGCCTCCGTCTGGCCATCGCCGGTGGTGACTGGCCGAACTGCTGGCCCGCGGCCGAGCCGTACACCCTCGGCGTGCGCCGCGGGTCGGTGCGGCTGGTGCTGTGGGGTGCGAAGGGTGGCCTGCCGGCGGCACGCGACCAGTTCGTCGCCACGGAACGCATCGAGCCGGTGAGCCACGAGGGCGTCGACTGGCGCTACGAGACCGACGTGCTCGGCCGAGAGGCGCTGGTGCACACCCGCTACGGCGGCACCTACGCCGGCTTCCACGGCACCACCGTCACCGACGTGTACGAGGGTCATCTCGGCGTGAGCACCACCGACCTCTCGAAGGCCTGGGCCAAGGGCCGCACGCACTACACGATGCAGTTCCCCGAGGGTGTGTGCACCACCGAGGCGAGCCTGCACGTGCGCAGCGACCGCGACCACTTCTTCGTCGACATCACGCTCACCGCCACCAAGGACGGCGAGTCGTTCGCCGAACGCACCTGGACCGAGACGTTCGACCGCTGAGCCGGGCTCAGTTGCCCGTCGCGACGGGCAACCCGTGGCA
>JBDKJP010000135.1:0-24898 GCA_039796575.1 Actinomycetota bacterium | reverse complement strand
TGTACTCGTCGCCGTCGATGGCGCTGATCTTGATCTCGGCCGGCAGGTTGTTGCCGGTGTTGACCTCGTCGTACATGTTGAGCGGCGCCATCTGGCTGTAGCGCAGGTTGCTGGTCTGGTAGGTGTCGAACACGCCTCGGGCAATGGCTTCTTCATCGCCGCCCCCGGTGAACACGTTCTGGCCCTTCTTGCCCTTCACGATCGCGGTGCCGGTGTCCTGGCACATCGGCAGCACGCCACCGGCCGAGATGGCCGCGTTCTTCAGCAGGTCGAGCGCGACGAACCGGTCGTTGTCGCTGGCCTCGGGGTCGTCGAGGATGTTGCGCAGTTGCTGCAGGTGGCCGGGGCGCAGGAAGTGCGCGATGTCGCGCATCGCCTCACTGGTGAGCCGGGAGATGGCTGCGGGGTCGACCTGCAGCATCGTGCCGAGCGGCGTGTCGACGGTGCGCACGCCCTCGGTGGTGACGAGGCGGAACGGCGTGTCGTCGTGGGCCAGCGGGAACAGCTCGGTGAACTCGAACTCGGGGGAAGCAGCCATGGCAAAAGCCTACGCCCGCACCGTCCCGCCGTCCCAAGCCCTCACCGACCGCCCGCCACGCCCCCGGTGCGCGTGGCACGTTCCGGACCCACGGGTCCGAATCGTGCCATTCCTGGCGTGTTTCCCACCCGTGGGTCCGGAGTGAGCCATGAATGGCGTGAAACGGACCCGACCCTGGGGGAGTGGGGTGGGCTATTTGAGGCGTTTGGGGGTGGCGTTCGCCGGATCGGCGGGCCACTGGTGCTTCGGGTAGCGGCCGGCCATGTCCTTGCGCACGTCGGCCCACGTGCCCGCCCAGAACCCCGGCAGGTCGCGTGTGATCTGCACCGGCCGGTCGGCAGGCGACAGCAGTTCGAGCGCGACGGGCACCGCACCACCCGCCACCGACGGATGCGTCTTCTGGCCGAACAGGTCCTGCACGCACACGCTCGCGGTGGGCACGTCGCGCGAGTAGTCGATGCGCACGCTGCGGCCGCTCGGCGTGTCGATGGTGGACGGCGCGAGCTCGGCGAGGCGCGACGACGTGTCCCAGTCGAACTGCCCGGTCAGCAGCATCTCGGTGTCGAGCCTGGCGAGGTCGGCCGCGCCGGTGGCGTGTTGCAGGAACGGCGCCAGCCAGTCGTCGAGCGACGCGAGCAGCGCGGCGTCGCTCCAGTCGGGCCACTCGTCACCGAGCTCGCGGCGCAGGAACGCCACTCGGTGACGCAGCGCGAGCGTCCGGTCGTTCCACTGCAACGCACCGAGCCGGGTGGTGCGCACGCGGTCGAGCAGCGCGGCCACGGTGGCCTCGCCGGCGTGCGGTGTGTACGTGCGTTCCTCGAGCAGCATCCCGCCCAGTCGGTGCTCGACGCGCTCGACGAGGTCGTCGCGCTGCTTGTCCCACACGAGGAAGATGCGCTGCTCGATCTGGTCGCTCAGCGCCTCGATGAGCTCGTCGGTGTCGAGCGCCGCACCGATGCGGATGCGTGCGTTGTCGCGCTTGCCGTCGAGGTCGGCCGCCACCACGAACCGCTCGTTCGCCAACGGGTCGGCGGCCGGCACCCACGCCGACGAACCACTGCGCAGCTGGAACTGGCCGGGCTGGCTGCGGCGCACCGCGATGCGGTCGGGGTACGCGTGGGCGAGCACCGCGCCGCAGTGGTCGGCGTTCACCTCGTCGAACGCGAGCGGGATGCCGGCGCGGCGGGCGAGGTCGGCAGCGCGGTCGCGAACGCGGCCGACGTCGCGACGATCCGCCCCTTCGTGGTGGCGTTGCCCTGACACCACGCCCACACGCAGCGACAGGTCGGCGGGCAGGTCGTCGGGTCGACCGCGGAACACGTCGCGCTCGTCGAGCAGCGCGGCCACCACGCAGGCGAGGCCGCGGTCGCGGTGGCGCGCCGCGTCGACCATGCCGGCGAGCCGCGGGTGCAGCGGCAGCGCGAGCATCCGTCGTCCGCGGTCGGTGGGGCGACCGTCGTCGTCGAGCGCGCCCAGCCGCTGCAGCAACTCCACCGACTGCTGCAGGGTGCGTGCCGGCGGACGGTCGGCCCAGCGCAGCTCGTCGACCGGCGTTCCCCACACGGCGAGCTCCAACGCGAGCCCGCTGAGGTCGACCTGGGTGATCTCCGCCTCGAGGTGTGCACGGCGCGTGCTGTGCTCGAGCTTGCTCCACAACCGATACGCGACGCCCGGTTCGGTGCGGCCGGCACGACCGGCGCGTTGATCGGCCGACGCTCGGCTCGTGCTCACCGTCGTGAGGCGGCTCATCCCCGTGCGTTGGTCGAAGCGCGGCACGCGCGCCAGGCCGGCGTCGACCACCACGCGCACACCGTCGACGGTGAGCGACGACCCGGCGATGTCGGTGCTGAGCACCACCCGTCGACGACCGGGCGGCGACGGCGCGAGCGCGAGGTCCTGCTCGGCCAACGACAGCGCGCCCGCCAGCGGATGCACGTCGACGTGGTCGGGCAGCACGCCCTGCAGCAGCGTCTGCACGCGGCGGATCTCGCCGATGCCCGGCAGGAACACGAGCACGTCGCCCGTCTGCTCGCGCACGGCACGCCCGACGAGCGCGGCCATCGCCTCGGCGACGCGGTCCTGCTTGCCCATCGGCGCCCACACCATCTCCACCGGGTGCATGCGGCCGTCGCTGTGCGCCACCGGCGTGTCGGCGCCGAGCACGGCGAGCAAGCCCTTCGTGTCGGGGGTGGCCGACATCGCCAGGATGCGCAGATCGGGGCGAACCGCCGCCCGCGCGTCGAGCGCGAGCGCGAGGCCGAGGTCGGTGGGCAGGTTGCGCTCGTGCACCTCGTCGAACACCACCAGCCCGCAGCCGTCGAGCGTCGGGTCGTGCTGCAGCCGGCGGGTGAGCACGCCCTCGGTGACCACCTCGATGCGCGTGTGCGGGCCGATGTGCCGTTCGTCGCGGGTCTGGTAGCCCACCGTGTCGCCGACGCGCTCGCCGAGCAGCGCGGCCATGCGTTGCGCCGCGGCGCGCGTGGCCAGACGGCGCGGCTCGAGCATCACGATGCGCCGACCCGCCAGCCACGGCTCGTCGAGCAGCAGCAGCGGCACGAGCGTGGTCTTCCCGGCACCGGGCGGCGCGACGAGGATGGCCGACTCGTGCTCACGCAACGCAGCGGCCAACGCCGGCACGGCGTCGAGCACCGGGAGGTCGGGAGGGGAGAAGGGCACGCGGACCGGCCCCGCTGGGCTCAGCCCGCGACGGGCGTGCCGTGGAACGGCGACGGGTCGCCGGCCGCGGGGATGATGGGCGGCAGCCACGAGGTGAGCTCGGCGATGTGCTTCGCCACGCCCTTCCACTCGGTCGGGTTCCAGCCCTCGGCGGCGACGAGGTTGCCGTTGCCCTGCACGAACACGAACGCCGGCAGGGTCTGCAGGCCGAGGCCGCGCACGAACGAACGGTCGGGGTCGCAGAACACCATGAAGCGATCGGCGAGCGGGCCCATGTACTGCTTCGCCTCGTCGATGCTGCAGGTGAGCACGAAGTTGACGCGCACGTCGGCGCCGCGGAACGCGTCGAGCACCCGCACGGCGGTCTCGAGCACCCACGAGCTCTCGTTGGTGAACGGATCGAGCGCGACCGTGGCGAGGTGGAACGTGGTGACCCATTCCTCGAGCGGACGGGTCTCCCCACTGATGGAGGTGAGGTTCAGATCGAGAGCGACGGTGCTTGCCACGGGTGAGAACGGTAGCGCAGGAGAGGTGCCGCGGCCCATCTCGCCCGCACCGCCGGGCTCGGGTAGGTTCCGGACGTGCATCCCATCGAGCGCCTCCGTTACCTCGCTCGGTCGAGCGGCGCCGACCAGCGCGTGCTGGTCAGCGAGACGGCATCGGCGCTGCGGGCGCTGCGGATGGACCCCGCCGGGCTGGTGGTCAGCTGCCGGCGCATCGTCGAACGACACCCCACCTCCGGCCCGCTGTGGTGGCTGTGCGCGCACATCCTCACCGCCGCCGAGCCCGCCGACACTGCCCGTGAGCTGGCCCATCAGCTGGAGATGGATCCCACGCCCGACCTGTTGTGCGAGGCGTTCCCCGCGGACGCCACGGTGCTCGTGGTGGGCTGGCCCGACCTGGCCGGCGAGGCGTTGCTGGGTCGCGGCGACGTGACGGTGCTCACGGTCGACGCCGACGACCAGGGTGCGTCGTTCGTGCGCCGCCTCGAACGCTCCGACGTGGTGGCCGAGATCGTCGAGCCGGCCGGCCTGGCTGCCGCGGTGCTCGCCGCCGACCTCGTCGTGGTCGAGGCCACCGCGGCCAGCTCGTCGAAGCTGCTGGCGTCGCGCTGCTCGCGGGCCGCGGCCTCCGTCGCGTACTGCAGCGAGGTGCCCGTGTGGGCGGTGGCCGGCCGTGGCCGATGCCTGCCCGACGCCGCGTTCGCCTCGCTCGTCACGCGCGTGGGTGCGGTGCGGGTGGCGTGGGACGCGGAGGCCGACATGGTGCCGCTCGGCCTGGCCACCTACCTCGCCACCGAACGCGGCGTGCTGCCCGTCGACCAGGCATCGCTCGCCCCGGAGTGCCCGCTCGCGCACGAGCTGCTGCGATGAACGACACCAACCTCGCCACCGTCGGCAGCGTCGCGACCGCCGGGTCCATCGCCACGGCAGGCAGCGTCGCGACCGCGGGTTCCATCGCCACGGCCGGCAGCGTCGCCACGGCCGGTTCCATCGCGGTCGCCGGCAGTGCCGCGACGGCCGGCTCCATCGTGGTGGCCGGCAGTGCGGTCACCGCGGGCAGCATCGGTGTGCGCTGGAGCCTGCTCACCGTGTTCGGCGTCGGCATCCGGGCCTGCATCGCCACGCTCGCGTGCGTGCGCTGCACCCGGTGCGTCGCGTGCGTCGGATGTGTCGACTGCATCGACTGCGTGGGGTGCGTCGGTTGCGTGGGCCTGCGCGGTGCCGTGGGTCAGCGCGGCGTCCGCGCCGCCTGATTTCGCTCGCTTCTGGGGTTTCTCCGTCCCGGTTTCCGGGACGGATCGCGCCCAGAAGTCGAAGCGGGACGAAACGCGCCCAGAAGCCGACGTCAGCGTTGGCCGGCTCGGGTGGGGATGGTGCCGGCGGCGTCGGCCAGGCGTGCGGCGAGACCGGCCGCGTCGTGGTCGACGAGGCCGACGGTGACCCGCAGCGACGGCACGTCGGGCTGCACCATGAACGGCTCGCCGGGCGCCGCGCCGATGCCCTGCGCGGCCAACGTGAGCAACGCCGAGCGCTCGTCGGCCACCTGCATCCAGAGGTTGATGCCGTCGGTGCCGGTGAACCGCACGCCCTTGTCGGCCAGCACGTCGGTGACCGCGGCGCGACGTCGGGCGTACTCGGCACGTGCTCGACCGACGGCCTCGATGGTGGGCGTGTGGTCGAGCATCTCGAGCAGCACCGCCTGGAGGATGCGGCTGCTCCAACCCGGGCCGAGCAGGCGACGGTTGATGACCGCACTGACCACGTCGCCAGCGCCGCCCACCGCGGCGAGGCGCAGGTCGGGGCCGTGGCTCTTCGAGTAGCTGCGGATGTGCACGGTGCGGTGCGGCAGGTGCGTGCCGAGGCTGACCAGTGACCCGCTGGCGATGTCACCCGAATGGTCGTCCTCGACCACGATGGCCGAGCTCGAGGCGAGTGCCGCGGCCAACTGCTTCGCACGCCGCGCCGTGTAGGTGACCCCCGTGGGGTTGTGCGCTCGCGGCTGGAGGAACACGGCGCGCACGTCGAGGTGCAGTGCGTCGGTGAGCAGGTCGACGCGCATGCCCTCGTGGTCGAGCGGCACGCCGATGACGTCGGCGCCCAACTGGTCGAGCAGGTCGAGCAGCGGCGGGAACGCGGGCTGCTCCACCACCACGCGGTCGCCGAGGCGAACGACCACCGATGCGACACGGTCGAGCGCGTCCATCGCGCCGTCGACCACGGTGAGGTCGTCGGGTGCGAACGGCCAGTCGGCGCGCAGGTGCGCCTCCAACTCCGGCAGCACCGGGTGGTCGAGGTAGCTCGACGTGAGCGACTGGCGGCTCACCCGGGCGATGACCGGGCCGAGGTCGGGCAGCAGCGCGGGGTCGGGGGTGCCGGTGCTGAGGTCGAGCGCGAAGTGGCCGGGGCCCTCGGTGACGCGGCGGTAGCGGCGCGGGCTGGCGGGCCCGGTGGGTTGGCGCACGAACGTGCCCTGGCGGCCGCGGGCGTCGATGGCGCCGACCGCCGCGAGGCTCTGCCACGCCTCGCTCACGGTGGTGGGGGAGACGCCCAGCTCACCGGCCAGGTCGCGCACCGTCGGGAGGCGTTGGCCGACCGGCAGGGTGCCCGCGGTGATCATCCGACCGACCGCCGCGGCGATGCCGCGGGCGCTGCGATCGGTGATCTCCGCGGCGAGGTCGTGGGCGAACGGCGGGTTCATTGTCCGGTAACAATACAACCATTGTGCGCCTTCGTCGGTCACATTAGAGTCCCGCGGATGGCAAACATCGTGAGGGCAGCACTGCTGCAGACCGACTGGCCGGGCACCAAGGACGCGATGCTCGACAAGCACGAACAGGCAGTCCACGACGCGAAGGCCCAGGGTGCGCAGGTGATGTGCTTCCAGGAGCTGTTCTACGGCCCGTACTTCTGCCAGGTGCAGGACCCCGAGTACTACCAGTACACCGAGTACATCCCCGACGGCCCCACCACCCAGCGCTTCCAGAGCATCGCGAAGGAGACCGGCATGGTGCTGGTGCTCCCGATGTACGAGATCGTGCAGCCGGGCCTGTACTACAACACGGCCGCCGTCATCGACGCCGACGGCCGCTACCTCGGCAAGTACCGCAAGCAGCACATCCCGCAGACCAAGGGGTTCTGGGAGAAGTACTACTTCACGCCCGGCACCGGCGGGTACCCGGTGTTCGACACGGCGGTCGGCAAGGTCGGGGTGTACATCTGCTACGACCGTCACTTCCCCGAGGGCTGGCGTGCGCTCGGCCTCAACGGCGCCGAGATCGTGTTCAACCCGTCGGCCACCAGCCGCGGCCTCAGCGAGTACCTGTGGCGCCTCGAGCAGCCGGCCTCGGCCGTCGCCAACATCTACTACGTCGGTGCCATCAACCGCGTCGGCATCGAGGAGCTCGGCGACAACGACTTCTACGGCCAGAGCTACTTCGTCGACCCCGAGGGCAAGTTCGTCGGCGAGGTGGGCGACCCGTTCAAGCCCGAGCTCATCGTGCGCGACCTCGACATGGACATGATCCGTACTGTCCGCGACCGCTGGGCGTTCTACCGTGATCGTCGTCCCGACGCCTACGACGAGCTCGTGGCTCGCTGACCGACACTCGACAGGGGGAACTGCAATGGCTCAGACGCTCATCAAGAACGGTCTCGTCGTGTCCACCACGGGCACCATCGCCCAGGACGTGCTCATCACCGACGGCACCATCACCGCCGTCGGCGCGCCCGGCTTCTTCACCGAGGAGGGCATGAGCCGTGTCATCGACGCGGCCGGCAAGTACGTCATCCCCGGTGGCATCGACGTGCACACGCACATGGAGCTGCCGTTCGGTGGCACCTTCGCGAGCGACACGTTCGAGACCGGCAGCAACGCCGCGGCATGGGGTGGCACCACCACCATCGTCGACATGGCGGTGCAGCGCTACGGCGAGAACGTGCACGAGGGCCTCGCCGAGTGGCACCGCAAGGCCGAGGGCAACTGCTCCATCGACTACGCGTTCCACCAGATCATCGGCGGCGTCGACGACGAGTCGTTGAAGGCGATGAAGTACCTCACCGAGCACGAGGGCATCAGCAGCTTCAAGCTGTTCATGGCGTACCCCGGCGTGTTCTACAGCGACGACGGCCAGATCCTGAAGGCCATGCAGACCGCCGCCGAGTGCGGGGCGATGATCATGATGCACGCCGAGAACGGCATCGCCATCGACGTGCTCGTGCAGCAGGCGCTCGCCCGCGGCGAGACCGACCCGAAGTACCACAGCTACACGCGCCCGTCGCCGCTCGAGGCCGAGGCCACCCACCGCGCCATCGTGCTCAGCCACGTGGCCGGCAACGTGCCGCTGTACATCGTGCACATGAGCGCCGGCGACGCCCTCAACGAGGTCGCCGCCGCTCGCCACCACGGTCGCAACGTGTTCGCCGAGACCTGCCCGCAGTACCTGTACCTCACGCTCGAGGAGACCCTCGGCCAGCCCGGCTTCGAGGGTGCGAAGTGGGTGTGCAGCACACCGGTGCGCAGCAAGGACCACGACCCGCACCACATCGGTCAGATGGGCCACGGCCACCAGGGCGACCTGTGGAAGGGCCTGCGCATGAACGAGCTGGCCATCGTGAGCACCGACCACTGCCCCTTCTGCATGAAGGACCAGAAGGAGCTCGGTCTCGGCAACTTCGCCGCCATCCCCAACGGCATCGGTGGTGTCGAGCACCGCATGGAGCTGCTGTACCAGGGTGTGGTCAACGGTGAGATCTCGCTCGAGCGCTGGGTCGAGACCTGCTGCACCACGCCGGCGCGCATGTTCGGCATGTACCCGAAGAAGGGCGTCATCGCCCCCGGTGCCGACGCCGACGTCGTGGTCTGGGACCCCAACCGGAAGACGAAGATCGGCATCAACGACAAGCACCACATGAACATGGACCACAGCGCCTGGGAGGGATGGGTGATCGACGGCAAGGTCGACACCGTGCTGTCCCGCGGCACCGTGGTCATCGAGAACGACACGTTCGTCGGACGCAAGGGACACGGCCAGTACATCAAGCGCGGCCTGTCGCAGTACCTCGTCTGAGCAACAACCGGAAAGCAGACATCGAAATGAATCGCATCTCCCACTGGATCGACGGCAAGGTCGTCGAGAGCACCTCCGGCCGTTCGGGCGTGGTGTACGACCCGGCCACCGGGCAGCAGCAGGCCTCGGTCGACTTCGCGTCGATCGACGAGGTCGACCGCGCGGTCGCCGTCGCCAAGGCGGCGTTCCCCGCATGGCGCGCCACCAACCTGTCGCGTCGCGCCGAGGTGATGTTCCACATGCGCGAGCTGGTCGACGCGAACCGCAAGGAGATCGCCAGCCTGCTCAGCAAGGAGCACGGCAAGGTGCTCGGCGACGCGCTCGGCGAAGTGGCCCGCGGCCTCGAGAACATCGAGTTCGCGTGCGGCATCCCGAACCTGTTGAAGGGCGGCTACAGCGAGCAGGCCTCGGGCGGCGTCGACGTCTACAACATCAAGCAGCCGCTCGGTGTGGTGGCCGGCATCACGCCGTTCAACTTCCCGGCCATGGTCCCGATGTGGATGTTCGCCAACGCGCTCGCGTGCGGCAACACGTTCGTGCTGAAGCCCAGCGAGAAGGACCCGTCGGCCAGCATGTTCATCGCCGAGCTGCTGAAGCAGGCGGGCCTTCCCGACGGCACGTTCAACATCGTGCACGGCGACAAGGTGGCCGTCGACCGGCTGCTCGAGCACCCCGACATCCAGGCCATCAGCTTCGTCGGCTCCACGCCCATCGCGAAGTACATCTACGAGACCGGCACCAAGAACGGTAAGCGCGTGCAGGCCCTCGGCGGCGCGAAGAACCACATGCTCGTGCTGCCCGACGCCGACCTCGACATGGCCGCCGACGCCGCCGTCAGCGCGGCCTACGGTTCGGCCGGCGAGCGCTGCATGGCCATCTCGGTCGTGCTCGCCAGCGAGGCCATCGCCGACGAGCTCGTCGCCAAGATCCAGGACCGCATCCCCGCCATCAAGGTCGGCCCCGCCAGCGAGGACGGCAACGAGATGGGTCCGCTCATCACCGGCGAGCACCGCGACAAGGTGAAGGGCTACGTGCAGGGCGCCACCGGCGAAGGCGCCACGGTGGTGGTCGACGGCACCGACGGCGACATCCCGGCCGACGGCTTCTTCCTGAAGCCGAGCCTCATCGACCACGCCAAGCCCGGCATGCGCTGCTACGACGACGAGATCTTCGGCCCGGTGCTCACGGTCACCCGCGTGCACGGCTACGAGGACGGCCTCGCGCTCATCAACGCCAACCAGTTCGGCAACGGCACGGCCATCTTCACCCGCGACGGTGGCGCCGCCCGCCAGTTCCAGTTCGACGTGCAGGTCGGCATGGTGGGTATCAACGTGCCCATCCCGGTGCCCGTCAGCTACTACAGCTTCGGCGGTTGGAAGGCCAGCCTGTTCGGCGACACGCACATGTACGGGCCGGAGGGCATCAACTTCTACACCCGCACCAAGGTGGTCACCAGCCGCTGGCCCGACCCGAGCAAGAGCACGGTCGATCTGGGATTCCCCCAGAACCGCTGAGGCCGGACGAGTGAGCCGGATGCAGGCGGGGGTCGTCACGACCCCCGCCTGATCCACACGTAACAGGGTGTTCACGGCAGGGGCGCCGTGATGGGGACGACAACAGGGGAGAATGCAACCGTGGACTTCGGAGTGGTGCTGCAGACGACGCCGCCCTCGGCGCGCGTGGTGGATCTGGCGAAGCGGGCCGAGCAGTACGGGTTTTCGTACGTCTGGACGTTCGACAGCCACATCCTGTGGCAGGAGCCGTACGTCATCTACAGCCAGATCCTCGCCGAGACGCGCAACGTGGTGGTCGGCCCGATGGTCACCAACCCGGCCACCCGCGACTGGACCGTCACGGCCAGCGTGTACGCCACGCTGAACGAGATGTTCGGCAACCGCACCGTGTGCGGCATCGGCCGCGGCGACTCGGCAGTGCGCGTCACCAACGGTTCGCCCACCACGCTCGCCACGCTGCGCGAGAGCATCCACGTCATCCGCGAGCTCGGCAACGGTCGCGGCGTCGACTACAAGGGCTCGGAGATCCGCTTCCCGTGGGCGGGCAAGAGCGAGCTCGAGGTGTGGGTGGCCGCGTACGGCCCGAAGGCCCTCGCGCTCACCGGCGAAGTGGGCGACGGCTTCATCCTTCAGCTCGCCGACCTGTCGATCGCCGAATGGACCATCGGCGCGGTGCGTGCCGCCGCCGAGGCCGCGGGTCGCAACCCCGACGACATCACCATCTGCGTCGCGGCACCCGCGTACGTCACCGACGGCACGCCCGAAGGTCTGGCCCACGGTCGCGAGCAGTGCCGCTGGTTCGGCGGCATGGTGGGCAACCACGTGGCCGACATCGTCGCCCGCTACGGCAGCGACACGTCGGCCGTGCCGCAGGCGCTCACCGACTACATCAAGGGTCGCCAGGGCTACGACTACAACGAGCACGGGCAGGCGGGCAACAGCCACACCCAGTTCGTGCCCGACGAGATCGTCGACCGGTTCTGCATCGTCGGCCCGGTCGAGCACCACGTCGAGCGGATGCGCCAACTGAAGGACCTCGGCGTCGACCAGTTCGCCATCTACCTCCAGCACGACGACAAGGACCACACCCTCGCCCAGTACGGCGAGAAGGTGCTGCCCGCCATCGCCGACCACGTCAAGGCAAAGTCGTGAGGCGCTGCGCATGACCAAGCGAGGGCGTCGTTACCTGATGTTCGTGCTCGCGTTCGTGTTCGTCGCGGCCGGCTGGGAGCTGTACAAGGCCGTCGGCCCGGAGGAAGGCGGCACGGTGCTGGGCATGCGCATCTTCGCCCGCACCGACGACCGGGCGATGCCGCACATCTGGGACATGTTCGCCCGTTTCGGCGACCCCGAGGTGCGCGGCGGCGAAGAGTCGATCTTCGTGGTCGTGCTGCGCGCCGCGTGGTACTCGTTCCGCTGTTCGCTGCTCGCGTTCGTGGCCGGCTCGGCGCTCGGCATCGGCCTCGCCGTGCTGATGGCCCGCTTCCGTCTGTTCGAGCGGGCGCTCATGCCGTACCTGGTGATCAGCCAGACCGTGCCCATCATCGTGCTCGCCCCGCTCATCTTCTCGCTGATGGCGTACCAGAGCCGCGAGCTGGCCGAGAAGACCTGGCTGGCCGCCGTGCTGCTCGGTGTGTTCCTCGCGTTCTTCCCGGTGGCCATGGGCACGCTGCGCGGCCTGCAGAGCACGCCCGCCGCGCCGCTCGAGCTGATGGACTCGTACGCCGCCGGCTGGTGGAAGACGCTCTGGAAGCTGCGCTTCCCGAACGCCGTGCCCTACCTGGCACCCGCGCTGCGCCTCGCCGGCGCCGCGGCCGTGGTGGGCGTCACCGTCTCGGAGATCTCGCTCGGCGTGCGCTTCGGCGTCGGCCGGCTCATCCTCTCGTACGGGCAGGAGGCAACCTCCGACCCGCCGAAGCTGTACACCGCGGTGTTCGGTGCCGCCGCCCTTGGCCTCGTGATGGCCGCCGTGGTGATGCTCATCGACCGACTGCTCATGCGCAACCGACCGCCCGAGGCGGCGTGATGGAGAACACGATGACGGAAACGTCGCAAGCCGCAGTCGTCGTCCGCGACGTCAACAAGATCTTCAACCAGGGCAAGCCGAACCAGGTCGACGCGCTGGTGGGCATCGACCTCGACGTGCAGCCCGGCGAGTTCATCTCGCTCATCGGCCCGTCGGGTTGCGGTAAGAGCACGCTGCTGCGGCTGGTGGCCGACCTGCTCGAACCCACCTCCGGCACCGTCACCATCCACGGCAAGACCGCGCACCAGGCTCGCGTCGACCAGGACTACGGCATGGCGTTCCAGCAGAGCGGCCTGTTCGAGTGGCGTTCCGTCGAGCGCAACATCGAGCTGCCGCTCGAGCTGAAGGGGTGGGACAAGACCAAGCGCCGCGAGCGCGCCCAGGAGATGCTCGAACTGGTGAAGCTGCCCGAGTTCGCGAAGCACATGCCGTGGCAGCTGTCGGGCGGCATGCAGCAGCGCATCGCCATCGCCCGCGCGCTCGCCTCGCACCCGAAGCTGCTGCTGATGGACGAACCGTTCGGCGCGCTGGACGAGATGACCCGCGAGCACATGCAGGCCGAACTGCTGCGCATCTGCGCCGCCGCCGGCACCACCGTCGTGTTCGTCACGCACTCCATCCCCGAAGCCGTGTACCTGGCCGACCGGGTGGTGGTGATGTCGCCGCGGCCCGGTCGCATCACCGACATCGTGAACGTCGGCCTCGGGCGCGACCGCAACGAGCTCACCCGCGAGGCCGGCGACTTCTTCGCCCGCGTCACCGAGGTGCGCGAAGCGCTGCGCGGCATCGAGATGGCCGATCAGGCGCGGGGGATCGAGGACCGGTGAACGCCGCCCGCCTCCGCAACCTCGCGGCCACGGTGCTGCCGCCCCTCGTGCTGGGCGTGCTGTTCCTCGTGGCATGGCAGGCGTGGGTGGTCGTCAGCGACGTGCAGCCGTTCGTCATCCCGCGCCCCAGCGCCATCTGGCAGGCGTTCGTCGACGACTTCGACCTCGTGCTCAAGGCCAGCATCGTCACCGGCATGAACGCGTTGATGGGCCTCGTGCTCGGCTCGCTGTTCGGCTTCGTCATCGCCGTGCTCACCAACCGGTTCGCGTTCGTGAGCGAACTGGTGAACCCCCTCGCCATCACCATCGCCGCCATCCCGGCCGTGGTCATCGTCGGCGTGCTCAACAACATGTACTCGCTCGACAGCCAGATCCCGCGCCGCATCATGGTGACGATCTCGGTGTTCTTCGTCGTGTTCGTGCAGGTCGCCAAGGGCCTGCGCCAGAACGACGCGACGCAGATGGAGCTGATGCGTTCGTACGCGGCATCGCCGTTCGACACGCTGAAGAAGGTGCGGCTGCCGAACACGATGCCGTTCTTCTTCACCGGCGTGCGCACCGCCGCACCACTCGCGCTCATCATCGCCCTCGTGTCGGAGTACTTCGGCGGCACGCAGAACGGATTGGGCAGCAAGATCTCGGGTACGTTGAACTCGGCCAACAAAGCCCTGGGGTTCGCCTACGTGTTGGGCGGAGCGATCGTGGGCCTGCTGTTCTTCGCAGGCTCCAACCTCTTGGAGTACCTCGTCGTCCCGTGGCGGCGACGAGCACGTTCCAAGTGACCAGCAACCAGATCATCACGATCAACGAGAGAGAAACAAGGGGAGGGACAATGCGACACGGACGTGCGGCCAAGATGGCTGCCATCGTCACACTCGCGGGTGTGCTCGTCGCCGCGTGCGGTGACGACGAGAGCAGCAGCGACACCACTGCCGGCGGCGCCGAGTCGGGCTCGGGCCTGGCCGTCGACATCGCCAGCTGCACCGCGCCGGAAGGCGCGGCGGTGAAGCTGCAGCTGCAGTGGGTCACCCAGGCGCAGTTCGCCGGCTACTTCGCGGCCGTCGACCAGGGCTTCTACGAGAAGGCCGGCCTGGACGTGGAGATCGTGGAAGGCGGCGTCGACATCCCGCCGCAGAAGACGCTCGCCACCGGCGCCGTCGACTTCGCCATCTCGTGGGTGCCCAAGGCGCTCGCCGAGCGCGAGGCCGGTGCGAAGGTCACCAACATCGCCCAGGTGTTCCAGCGCAGTGGCACCCTGCAGGTGAGCTTCAAGGACGCGGGCATCACCACCGCGGCTGACTTCAAGGGCAAGAAGATCGGCAACTGGGGCTTCGGCAACGAGTTCGAGATCTTCGCCGCCCTGTCGAAGGCCGGGCTCGACCCCGCCAGCGACGTCACGCTCATCCAGCAGAACTTCGACATGAACGGTCTGCTCTCGGGTGAGATCGACGCCGCCGAGGCCATGACCTACAACGAGTACGCACAGGTGCTCGAGGCCGTGAACCCCGACACCGGCGAGCTGTACCAGCCCGAGGACCTCAACGTCGTCTCGTACGAGGAAGAGGGCGTCGGCATGCTCCAGGACGCCATCTGGGCCGATGAGGCTCGCCTCAGCGACCCGGCGTACTGCGGCCAGGCCATCGCGTTCGTGAAGGCCTCGCTCGAGGGTTGGGCCTACTGCCGCGACAACGCCCAGGCGTGCGCCGACATCGTCGTCGCCAAGGGCTCGAAGCTCGGCGCCACCCACCAGCTGTGGCAGATGAACGAAGTCAACAAGCTCATCTGGCCGGCCGCCGGCGGCGTCGGTGTCATCGACACGGCTGCCTGGGACCGCACGGTGGAGATCGCCAGCGGCACCAAGAACCTCGACGGCCAGACCGTGCTCACCAAGGCGCCCGACGCCACCTCGTGGACGAACGACATCGTCAACGAGGCCGTGAAGCAGCTCGAGGCCGACGGCATCGACGTGAAGGGCGCGGACTTCGCCCCGATCGAGGTCACCCTCACCGAGGGCGGCGCCTGACCGTCCCCGGACACCCGGACGAGGAAGGGCGGGTCGCTCCGGCGGCCCGCCCTTCTCGCGTCGCGCCCGAACCCACCACCGACGACGCACCGCTGGCGGCGCGCCTCGCCCCGATGGTGTTCGTGGTGCTCTGGAGCACCGGGTTCGTCGTCGCCCGCTACGGCACCGACGACGCCGGCCCGCTCACGTTCCTCGCCATCCGCCTCACCCTCGCGGCGGTCGCGCTGCTCGCGTACGCGTGGTTCACGAAGGCCCCCACGCTGCAGCGCCCCGCGATGAAGTGGGCCGCGGTGTCGGGCCTGGGCATGCACGCCGTGTACCTCGGCGGTGTGTTCCTGGCCATCTCGTGGGGCATGCCCTCGGGCGTGGGCGCACTCATCGCCGGCCTGCACCCGGTGATCACCACCGTCACCGCCCGTTTCCTGCTCGCCGAGCGTCTGTCGCCGTGGCAGTGGTTCGGTGTGGCCCTCGGTTTCAGCGGTGTCATCGTCGTGGTGGTCGACCACATGCGCGGCGGCACCGGCGACATCTCCACCGGTGCGCTCATCGCCGCCGGCATCAGCGTGCTGGGCATGGTGTTCGGCACGCTCGCGCAACGCCGCCACGGCACCGGCATGCCGCTGCTGCGCGGCACCGTGGTGCAGTACACCGCGTCGGCCGCCGTGCTGTGGGTGGGCGCCGTGGTGCACGAACGCATCGACTTCACCGTCACCGCGCGCTCCATGTTCGCCCTCGCCTGGGCGGTGATCGTGCTCTCCATCGCCGCGGTGCTCATCATGCTGTGGCTGCTGCAGCACCACGCCGCCGCCAAGGTGAGCAGCCTGTTCTTCCTCACGCCGGCACTCAGCACCATCGAGGGCGCCATCCTGTTCGACGAGCGGCTCGGCGCGCTCGCCGTCGTGGGTCTCGTGGCCGCGCTCATCGGCGTGTCGCTCACGCTGCGCGCCCCGGTCGTGCCGCCCTCCGACTGACCGGTCTGCGACTCGCTCGGGCCTTCCGACACTGCCGCTGCCGGGACCTTCGTCACCTCTTTCCGCCGGCGGTCATTGCGTACGCACATTGCGGATGGGCGCGGTATATGGTTCGCCCACAGCGGACGACAATGGAGCCGTCCCTCACATGGAGGTGGCCAATGACGGACACCGAGGAACGACAGGACCGACGCCCCGAGCAGATCTCGCACGTCGTCGTCCGGTTCGCGGGCGACTCCGGCGACGGTATGCAGCTCACGGGTGACCGGTTCACATCGGTCAGCGCGCTGTTCGGCAACGACCTGTCGACGTTCCCCGACTATCCGGCAGAGATCCGCGCCCCAGCGGGCACCGTCAACGGTGTCTCCAGCTTCCAGGTGCACATCTCCGACCACGACATCACCACCCCGGGCGACAGCCCGAACGTGCTCGTGGCCATGAACCCGGCAGCGTTGAAGGCCGACCTCCACCGCCTCGAGCAGGGTGGCCTGCTCATCGTCAACACCGACGCGTTCGACGAGCGCGACCTGCACAAGGCCGGGTACGACCACAACCCGCTGCACGACGACTTCCTCTCCGAGTACCGCGTCGTCGAGATCCCGATGACCTCGCTCACCCAGGCCGCCACCGAGCCGCTCGGCGTGAAGCCCCGCGACGCCGAACGGTCGAAGAACTTCTTCGCACTCGGTCTCGTCAGCTGGCTCTACTCGCGGCCCACCGAGCCCACCATCGCCTGGATCGAGTCGCGGTTCAAGGACCTCATCAAGGACAGCAACCTCGCCGCCTTCAAGGCCGGCTATGCGTTCGGTGAGACCACCGAGTTGTTCGACCATCCGTTCGAGGTGAAGCCGGCGCAGCTCCCGCCGGGTGAGTACACCAACATCACCGGCAACGTGGCGCTGGCGTGGGGTCTCGTGGCCGCCGGCCAGCAGGCGAAGCTGCCCGTGTTCCTCGGCAGCTACCCCATCACGCCCGCGAGCGACATCCTCCACGAACTGTCGAAGCACAAGCACTTCGGTGTGCGCACCGTGCAGGCCGAGGACGAGATCGCCGCGGCCGGCATGGCGCTCGGTGCCGCGTTCAGCGGCCACCTCGGCGTCACCACCACCAGCGGTCCCGGTGTGGCGTTGAAGAGCGAGACGCTCAGCCTGGCCACCTCGCTCGAGCTGCCGCTCGTGCTGGTCGACATCCAGCGTGGTGGCCCGTCGACCGGCCTGCCCACCAAGACCGAGGCCGCCGACCTCAACATCGCGATGTTCGGTCGGCACGGCGAGGCGCCGCTGCCCATCGTGGCCGCCTACAGCCCGTCGAACTGCTTCGACGCCGCGGTGGAGGCCGCCCGCATCGCGCTCAAGTACCGCACTCCGGTCATCCTGCTCAGCGACGGCTACCTCGCCAACGGCAGCGAACCGTGGCGACTGCCCGACCCGGCCGACCTGCCCGACATCTCGGTGCCGTTCCAGACGGAGAAGAACCACGTCGACGCCGAGGGTGCCGAGGAGTACTGGCCCTACCTGCGCGACCCCGAGACGCTCGCCCGTCCCTGGGCCATCCCCGGCACGCCCGGCCTGATGCACCGAGTGGGTGGCATCGAGAAGCAGGACGGCAGCGGCAACATCGACTACTCGCCCGCCAACCACAGCAAGATGGTGCACCTCCGCCAGGAGAAGGTCGATCGCATCGCGAACGACATCCCGGCCGCCGAGGTGATGGGCGACGCCGACGCCGACGTCGTGCTGCTCGGGTGGGGCTCCACCTGGGCGGCCATCGACGCCGCCGTGCAGCGCACCCGGCGCGTGGGCACCAAGGTGGCGTGGATCCACCTCACCCACCTCAACCCGCTGCCGCCCAACCTGGGCGACCTGCTCAAGGGCTACCGCCACGTGCTGGTGCCCGAGCTCAACATGGGGCAGCTGTGCCGCATCGTGCGTGCCAACTACCTCGTCGATGCCAAGTCCATCAGCAAGGTGCAGGGCCTGCCCTTCACCTCCGCCGAGATCGAGCGCGCCATCCAGGAGGCACTGTCGTGACCGACACCATCGTCCCGCTCACCACCAAGAAGGACTGGATGAGCGACCAGGAGGTCCGGTGGTGCCCGGGCTGCGGCGACTACGGCATCATGCAGGCCGTGCAGACGCTGATGCCCGAGCTGGGCATCGCACCGGAGAACACCGTGTTCATCAGCGGCATCGGCTGCTCCAGCCGGTTCCCGTACTACATGAACACGTACGGCATGCACAGCATCCACGGTCGTGCGCCGGCCATCGCCACCGGTGTGGCCGTGGCCCGTCCCGACCTCGACGTGTGGGTGGTCACCGGCGACGGCGACGCGCTGTCCATCGGTGGCAACCACCTGCTGCACGCGCTGCGCCGCAACGTGAACCTCACCATCCTGCTGTTCAACAACCGCATCTACGGCCTCACCAAGGGGCAGTACTCGCCCACGAGCGAAGAGGGCAAGGTCACCAAGAGCACCCCGATGGGCTCCATCGACCACCCGTTCAACCCGCTCAGTGTGGCGCTCGGTGCGGAGGCGTCGTTCGTGGCCCGCACGCACGACCTCGACCGCAAGCACATGATGAACGTGTTCCGTCAGGCGCACGCGCACAAGGGTGCGTCGTTCGTGGAGATCTACCAGAACTGCAACGTGTTCAACGACGCTGCGTACGACGGGGTGACGGGCAAGCACGCGCGCGAGGAGATGATGATCGACCTTGAGCACGGCAAGCCCATCCGCTTCGGTGCCGACGGCCACAAGGGTGTGGTCATGGGCAGCGACGGCCAGTTGCGCATCGTCGAGGTGGCCGAGGTGGGGGAGGACGCACTGCTGGTGCACGACGCCCAGCGCCCCGACCCGGGTCTCGCGTTCGCACTGGCCCGCCTGTCGCACGACGACCACTCGCCCACGCCGTTCGGTGTGTTCCGCGACGTGCAGCGCGGCGAGTACGGCGCCATGGTGGGTGCACAGTTGGCCCAGGCCAGCGAGAAGAAGGGTCCGGGCGACCTGCACGCCCTGCTCCGCAGCAACGGCACCTGGCAGGTCGGCTGAGCCGCAGCCGCCGGCTCACCCTTCGGTGATGGCCGCACCGGCGCCGATGTCGGCCCGGTCGGCCGCCGCACGCCCCGCGTACCAGCCTTCGGCGTCGTAGCGCCGCGCCTTCATGGTGGTGGTGCGCGGGAACGCCTCGGCGTAGGCCGCCTCCACGGCGGCCTCCTTCGCCGCCAGCACGGGCGCGAGCGACGAGCCGTACTCGGCGGCGGCCTCCTTGCGCACCGTACGGGAGGCCTCCTGCAGCCGTTCGCCGATGCGGTCGGCGAACGACACCAGGAACGCCCGCCGGAACGAGGCGGTGCGCAGCGACCGGTCGCGCGCGGTGGCCACGGTGGACGCGTGGGTGGCCTGCACCAGCAACGAGGTGAACAGCATCTCGGTGAGTTGCACGTCGACCGGGAAGCCCATCAGCGTGCTGAACCCGGCATCCGCCGACCACACGCACTTCACGCCGTTGACGTCGGCCAGGGTGGCCAGGAACACGGCCTTCTCGTCGGCGTACGGGTTGTCGATGTGCACCCGTCGGCTGGCGATGCCGGCCGTGGCGCCGACACCGGCGGCGTGCGCCGCGAGCATCGCGGCGTCGATGCTGTGGCGGGCCATGAGCTCCTGCGCCTTCGCCGTGAACGCCTCTGCTTCTGCCTCGAAGTCGGTGGCCTCGGCCTTGGCGAGCAGCGCACGGATGGTGCGCAACGTCTTCGGGTCGACGGAGGTGGGAGCCGCCGCCGTGGGCCGGGTACCGCGGTTGGACGCACCCCACGCCGCCGGCGGTGGGAGCAGCGCGTGCAACCGCCCGGCGCTGTTGACCACCACGGCCAGTTCGGCGGCGAGGTGCACGGCCTCGTCGAGGTCGAGCTTCTCGGCACGGGCCCACCGCTCGACCACCACACCGTGACCACCGACGACGGCGCCGGCCTTCGGGTCGAACGCGCCGAGCTCGGCGAGCTGGTCGAGCCACTCCTGCGGCGCGCGCGTGGGGGCGTCGTGCTGGCGTGCGTGGCGCGCCAGCAGCCCGATCATCAGCCGGACGTGGCGTTGCGTGCACCGCCGCTTGGCGAGGTGCGCGAGGTCGGCCGGTTGCCAACCGGACTCGAGGAGCAGGTCGATGCGGCCGTGGAGGCGATGGTCGAGTTCGTCGTGGATGCCCATCGGCGGAGCGTGCCAGAGGGGCGCGCGAGGGTTTCGCTCAGCCGGTGTAGTACTGGTCGGTGATGGTGAGCGCCTCGTCGATGATGGCGAGCCCTTCCTCCACCTGATCGGCGGTCACCGTGCACGGCGGGGTGACGTGCAGCCGGTTGAAGTGCGTGAACGGCCACAGGCCCTTGCTCTTGCATGCGGCGAGCAGCTCCTGCATCGGCTTCGCGTCGGGGCCGGCCGCGTTGTACGGCACCAGCTGCTCGCGGGTCTCGCGGTTCTTCACGAGCTCGATGGCCCAGAACACGCCGAGGCCGCGCACGTCGCCGACCGACGGGTGGTTCGCCTTCAGCTTCTCGAGGCCCGGCGCGATGACATCGGCACCGATGGAGCGGGCGTGCTCGATGATGCCCTCCTCCTTGAAGATGTTGATGCTCGCCACGGCCGACGCGCAGGCCAGCGGGTGGCCCGAGTAGGTGAGGCCGCCGGGGTAGACGCGGTCGCGGAACGTGGCGCTGATCTTGTCGCTGATGACCACGCCGCCGAGTGGCACGTAGCCGGAGTTGACGCCCTTCGCGAAGCACACCAGGTCGGGCTGCACGCCCCACTTCTGGAACGCGAACCACTCGCCGCAACGACCGAAGCCGGCCATCACCTCGTCGCAGATCATGACGATGCCGTGGCGGTCGCAGCGCTCGCGGATGCCCTGCAGGTAGCCGTCCGGCGGCACGAGGATGCCGTTGGTGCCGACCACCGACTCGATGATGATGGCGGCCACGTTCGCGGCGCCCTCCACCATGAGCACGTCGTCGAGGTGCTGCAGCGCGCGCTCGCACTCCTGGGCCTCGTTCTCGCTGTGGAACGCGCTGCGGTACGGGTACGGCCCCCAGAACTTCACCACGCCGGGCATGCCGGGCTCGCTGGGCCAGCGGCGCGGGTCGCCGGTGAGCGTGATGGCGCCGTTGGTGGCGCCGTGGTAGCTGCGGTAGTGGTTGAGCACCTTGTTGCGGCCGGTGTGGAGGCGGGCCATGCGCACCGCGTTCTCCGTGGCCTCGGCGCCGCCGTTGGTGAAGAACACCATGTTCAGGTCGCCGCCCGCGACCTCGCTGATGAGGCGGGCGGCCTCGCTGCGCGCGTCGTTGGCGTGGAACGGGGCGATGGTGCACAGCCGGCCGGCCTGCTCCTGGATGGCCGCGACCAGCTTCGGGTGCTGGTGGCCGATGTTCATGTTCATCAGCTGCGCGCTGAAGTCGAGGTAACGGGTGCCGTCCTCGGTCCAGAAGTGGCTGCCCTCGGCGCGGGTGACCACCAGCGGGCTGATGGCGCCCTGCGCGCTCCACGAGTGGAAGACGTGCGCCCGGTCGTGGGCGAAGGCATCGGCGGGATGGGTGTCGAGCACGGTCATGCGGGACATCGTAGTTGTCACCGTGAAGGCCGTACAGAGTGCACTTTGTACCCGTACAACATCCTCGGCGGGACCCGGGCCCGTGCGTGCGCGCTACGGTTCGCCGCATGGCTGCACACACCGGGGAAATGGTCACCTTCAAGAGCAACGGGCACACCTGCGACGGCTACATCGCCGGCTCGGGCCCGGGCGTGCTCGTCATCCAGGAGTGGTGGGGCCTCGTGCCGCACATCAAGGACGTGGTCGACCGCTTCGCCGCCGCCGGCTTCACGGCGCTCGCCCCCGACCTCTACCACGGCGAGTCGAGCACCGAGCCCGACGGCGCCGGCAAGCTGATGATGGCGCTCAACATCGAGCAGGCAGCGAAGGACATGAGCGGCGCCATCGACCTGCTGCAGCAGCGCACCGGCAGCGACAAGGTGGGCGTCGTCGGCTACTGCATGGGTGGTGGGCTCGCACTCGTGGTCGCCTCGAAGCGCCCCGACGCCGTGGCGGCGTGCGCCCCGTACTACGGCGTCATTCCGTGGGCGTCGGCCCAGCCCGACCTCGGCGCCATCACGGCCACCGTGGTGGGCGAGTACGCCGAGCACGACGACTTCGCGAACCCCGAGGCCACCCGCGCGCTCGAGGCGTCGCTGCGCGACCTCGGCAAGGACGCCACGATGCACATCCACGCCGGCACGCACCACGCGTTCTTCAACGATGCCCGGCCCGAGGTGTACGACGCCGCAGCGTCGGCCGAGGCATGGGAGCGCACCATCGCCCTGTTCCGCTCGATGGCGTGACGCGAACCTGAGGTCAATGGGACCTTCGGCCCTTGGGGGAGTACCCCTAGGGGTATCACAATGGGAGCATGTCCCGATCCCGAGCATCCCTCCTGCTCGGTCGCGCCGTCATCGCCTCCGTCGCCGCACTCACGGTGATGGGGGCGTGCAGCGCGCAACCGAGCTCGTCCGCCCCCGCCCCGCAACAGGGTGTCGCGACGGAGATGACCGGGGCCGACGTGTACGCGATGTCGTGTGCGCGATGCCATGGCGCGAACCGTGAGGGCAAGACCGACGCGCCTGCCTTGAACCCCGTGAAGATGTCCAGCCTCGGCGACCAGCCGCTGCGCTTCACCATCCAGTACGGCAAGGGTCGCATGCGCGGCTTCGGGGGCCTCACCCAATCCCAGGTCGACAAGCTCGTCGCCTTTCTCAGGGGGTCATGATGGACACGATCGGCGGTCTTCCCGCACACCCACTGGTGGTGCACCTTCCCGTGGTGCTCATCCCGCTCGCTGCGATCGGCGTGCTGCTGATGATCGTCCGCCCGTCGTTGCTGCCGCGCCTCGGCGTGCCGGTGGCGGTGCTGGCCGGGCTCGGGTTCCTCGGTTCCATCGTCGCCGCGGGTAGCGGTGAGGAGCTCGAGGAGCAGTTCGAATCGGCCGGCGAGACCATCTCGGGCACGCTGCACGACCACGCCGAGATGGGCGAGAACGTGCAGTGGATCGCCGGATTGTTCTTCGTGCTGGTGCTCGGCTGGGTGCTGTTCGCGTGGTGGCGCCGCCGTGCCGGCGAGGAGCAGGCCGTGGCGAAGGTGCGCAAGCCGGGCCTCGTGCATCTCACGCTCGCAGTGCTGGTCGCTGTCTCCGGTGTGGCCGCGACGTACGCCGTGTACGCCACCGGCCACAGCGGCGCCAAGAGCGTCTGGGAGACCGACGCCCCCTAGCGCTGGTTCCCCGTGAGGGTGGCGACGTGTGCCGCAAGGCGATCGGCCACCGCGGGAGAGATCACGTTGTCGGCATCGCGCAGGGCGCCGACCGCGTCGTGCACGCCGACGAGCGCTGCGTACAGCGGCGGACAGGTCGGGCATCGCTCGAGGTGCGCCTCGACGGTCTCGGCCGTGGCCGGGTCGAGTGCGCCGTCGAGGTAGTCGGACACGTGTTGACGGGCGTCCCAGCACCGCATGGGGACTCCTTCCAGTGCGTGACGGCGCTCGGCGCCGGCAGCGAGTGCCGACACCAACGCCATGCGGCCGCGGCGCAGCCGTTGCTTCGCGGCGGGCAGGCCGAGCTCGTCGAGGTCGGCGATCTGTTGCACCGTCCAGCCCTCGACGTCGTGCAACAGCACGGCGCTGCGGTAGATGAACGGGAGGCGAGCGAGCGCATCCTCGAGCTCGGCCCTGGTGGCGGCATGCTCGATCACATCCGCCGGGTCGACGGTGTAGCGGTCGTCGTGCCACTTCTCGTCGACCTCGTCGACCACCACCTCGCGTTCTGAGCGCCGTCCGCGGTCGGTGGCGAGGTTGCGCAGGATGCGTTTCAGCCAGGCACCGAGCGGCGCGTCGCCCCGGTACTGGTGCGCCCGCTCCATCGCCCGCGTGAGCGTGTCCTGCGTGAGGTCGGCCGCGAGGTGCTCATCGCGCACGAGGACGAGCGCGAACCGGTACAGCCCGGGAATCTCGGCCACCAGGTCGTCGGATGTCATCGGGTCCACCGCCACATCGTGACAGCCGCCCAGACGCCGAGCGTGCCTCCGATGGCCATGAGCGCGGGCGTGCCGAGTGCCACGCCGACGGCGATGAGCGCCAGCGCTGCGCCGCCGCGCCACACGGCGTCGGTCGGGAACGGTCGTCGAGCGCCGTGCGACTCGATGAACGCTCGGAGGTCGTCGTCGGACGTGCGGCCGATCTGACGGCCCACCTCTTCACCGTCGACCTGCACGATCACCGTCGGGGTGCCGCGTACCGAGAGTGCCTCGGCTCGCTCCGGCTCGACCGATGCATCGATGAACTGAAAACGCAGCGACGCCCGGTGCTCGTCGGCAAGCCGATCGAGCGCCGGGCGCATGGCCGCACAGTGGTGGCACCACGGAGTGGTGACGACGAGGACGTCGACGTTGCCGGTGTGCACGGCGGGGCGGTGCTCAGGCAGCGGCGCTGCGCTTGCCGCGGGTGGAGAACTTGCCGATGGCGTAGAGCGGGCACCAGCCGACGAGGCCGGTGAGCAGCGGCACGAACCCGAGGAACTTGAACACGGTGCCGAGGGTGCCGGTGATGATCTCGCCCCAGCCGAGCACCAGCAGGGCGATGCCGGCGACGATGCGGACGATGCGGTCTGCGGTTCCTTCGTTCATGACTGACTCCTTGTCGTGAGATGGTCGCTCTTCGTTGTGCGAACAAC
>JBDKJP010000134.1:0-28215 GCA_039796575.1 Actinomycetota bacterium | reverse complement strand
TCGCCCGCTTCACGTTCCCCGCCCGCGTCGGGCAGACCGAACGTCTGCTGGCGTGGGCCGAACCACTCGACGCCGACCGCGTGTGGGCGATCGAGTCCGCCGCCGGCCTCGGCCGTCTGCTCGCACAGCAACTCGTCGCCGCTGGTGAACGCGTGGTCGATGTCCCACCGACGTTGTCGGCGCGGGTGCGACTGTTGGCGAACCAGAAGACCTCGAAGAACGACACCAACGACGCGCTCTCGACCGCGATCACCGGCCTGCGCCACTGCGGTCTGCGAACCGTGCACAGCGACGGTCATGCAGCAGTGCTGCGGCTGCTCGCAGATCGCCATCACGACCTCACCGGTCTGCGAACCCAAGCCGTGTGTCGGCTGCACGTGCTGTTCCGCGAGCTCCACCCCGGTGGCGCACGGTTGCGGATCAGCGCAGGCCAGGCCCGTGAACTGCTCGCCACGATCGACCCGGTCGACCCGGTCGGTGTCGAACGTTGCGTCCAAGCCCGTGCTCATCTGGCGGACATCGAACGTCTCGACCGCGACATCGCCGCCGTCAAGGAACGCATCGCCGAACACGTCACCGCGACCGGCACCAAGCTCGTCGAGCTGCACGGCGTCGGCCCGGTCATCGCCGCGATCATCCTCGGCCAGATCGGTGACATCGGGCGGTTCCGGACGCGTGCCCAGTTCGCGAACTACAACGGCACCGCACCGATCGAAGCATCGAGCGCGAACACCAACCGGCACCGCCTGAACCCTCGAGGGAACCGGGCGTTGAACCACGCGATCCACATCATCGCCGTCACCCAGGTCGGCCACGACACACCCGGCCGCGCGTACTACTTGCGCAAGCAGGCCGAGGGCAAGACCCGCAAGGAAGCACTCCGCGCGTTGAAGCGCCGCGTGTCCGACGCCGTCTGGCGACAGCTCCAACTCGACACCTGAACAACGTGTGGGCCCGGGGCGACAGACAGGGGCGACTCTGGAATCCAGCGCGGCCGGCTTGAACCCTGAACCCGGCACTTCGGACAAGTCAGCCCCGGACCCGACCGAACCCTACGCCCACCAACCCGCGCACCGCCACGGGCATCACCTGCCGCGTCCCGACCGCCCGCAAAGAGACCCTTGACAGCAAAGAGGCTTCGCTCGGCGCTCATTGACGGGGCTGAGTGCGCAGCGCACCCTGGAGGCATGAGCAACGACTCGACCCTCACCTGTCGGCTGTGTGGCCACCAGCTTCGCGAGACCGAACACGTCGTGCGCCTCGGCTCCGAGTTGCTCCACGTGTCGTGTGCCGAGCCGGCCCTTCGCGACTTGCCCGACTGGAAGCATCGGGAACTCGGACCTCTCAACCAGCTCGTTGCCGGGCTCGGTCGAGCGACAGTCGTCTGACCCGCCCTGATCTGCCGCACCGCGCTGTTCGCCGCCTGCGAAACAGGGCACACGCGCTCAGCCCGGCAGCAACACCACTCGGTTGCGGCCCGTGTGCTTCGCGGCGTAGAGCGCCTCGTCGGCCCGCCGGACATCGCTCTGCAGCGACGCCTCCGGGTGCACCAGCGCCGCGCCGACGCTCACGGTGACCGGCGCCTCGACACCCAGGGCACGATGGTCGAGGTGCGCGATGCCGGCGCGCACCCGTTCACCGATGGCACGGGCAGCGTCGTGCTCCGAGACGTGGGGATCGAGTTCGACGACCGCCACGAACTCCTCACCGCCGTATCGGAACGCCCGGTCGGCACGACGCAGCGACGCCTGGAGCGCATCGGCGACCGCGCGCAGCACGCGGTCACCAACGGGATGGCCGTGGTGGTCGTTGATCTGCTTGAACCGGTCGATGTCGATCATCAGCACTGCGGCAGGGACCGGGACATCGGCGAACTGGTCGAACGCTCGACGGTTGCCCAACCCCGTCAGGGCATCGGTGAGCGCCGCCGACCGCAGCGCTGCCTCGCGTGCGACCACGTCGCGGTGGGCCAGTGCCTCGTCGGCCACGTGATGCACCCGCGCTGCCAGCATGGCCAGCAGTGACATCGTCTCGTTCGCGAGGTCCCAGTGCTCCGAGGTCTCCAGCACGACGGCGACGTGGGGCTCGTCGTGCCCGTCAGGGAGGTCGAGCACGAGTCGCAAGGGGCCCGACGGCGACCGTTCCGTCTGCTCGATGCCGTTCGGATGGTCGACGTCGAACCGGACGATGTTCGGCGGGGCGCCGACCTCGACCCAGAACCGATCGAGCGGCAGCACCGAACGGAGGTCGTTGGCCACCAGTTCGAGTGCCTCGCCGAGCGCGATCGGGAGTTCCAGCGTGTGCTCGATGCGGCGCACTGCAGCCGCGGCCGCGAGCAGGCGGGCCAAGTGGGTGTCGCTCCGCGACGCGAGCATCACCCCGCACTCGAGCTGGCCGAGTTGCTCGAACATCGGCGCCACCAGCGGCTCCGGGATGCAGTAGCCGTGCTGCGGGAGCACCCGCTCGATGTGCGGGAACCGCGCCGTGATGGTGGCGAGGCCGGCCATCAGGATCTCACGGCTCGGCATGTAGTGCTCGTGGAACTGGCGCAGGTCCTCGAAGTCGGCGATCAACTCGGCCCACAGGCGACCGGCCCGGTTGAAGCCGCCGAACAGGTCGGCGCTGAACAGGCTCTGCGTGGCCGGCTCGAACGTGACGAACGCGCCGGGGAAATGGAGGTACGGGGTGAGCAGGAACTCGAGGGTCTGGCCCTCGGCGACGTCGAGCCGCCAGCCGAGGTCCTCGATGGTGACCATCGGGAAGCGGGCGGCGAAGTGTTTGAGCAGCAGCCCCGATCGCCATTCGGTGACGACTCGCACGTCGGTCCGCGTCAGTGCGGTGCTCAGCACGTGCAGCGCGTCGGCGACGTCGGGGTCGGAGTGATGGATGACGATCCACTCGATGTCGTCGAGCGTCACCACCTCCTGCACCTTGTGCAGCGTGTCGCCGATGGTGAGCGTCGAGCCGGGATCGATGAGCACCGAGTGGGGGCCGGCCTCCACGAGATACGCGTGACACTGGAAGGGGTCGCCGTCGAGCACCGCCCCCACCCACCAGACGTGGGGCGCGACGTTCACGGCGTGCTGTGCCAACCCTTCCGACAGTCCCACCGATTGATGCACTGACCTGCTCCCTCCGTGGTCATCTTGACCGGATCAGGAGGGACGGGCCACGGCCGAAAGTCACCGCACGCGGATGCGGATGGGCTCCATGCGACGACGCTGGCGGTCCCAGAGGTGGATGCGCCACAGCAGCCACCCGGCCGAGCCGACGAGCAGCAGGACCGTGAGGGGCGACGGGGCGCTCACGAGCAGCACGGTGGCGAGCACGACGAGCAGCACGTGGAGGCGGTTCGGCCACCAGGCCAACTCCTCGGTCGCCCACAGGCGCACGGTCTCGACATCCATCGGTGAAGTCTGCCGGTGAAATCCGGGCACCGCAAGGCATGCCGGTACTCTCGGGAGATGGGCGACTTCACCTCAGGCACCTGGACGGTGCCGCCGTTGACCACCGGATGGACCGTGGTCGGCGGGATCCCGATGCACTTCCGCAGCGCGTCGGTGGCCGGCGCCGACGCGCCGGCGATCGTGCACGTCCACGGCTTCGGCATCTCCGGCACCTACATGCAGCCCACCGCGGCACTGCTCGCGCCCCGCTTTCGCACGTTCGTGCCCGACCTACCGGGGCACGGCCGCAGCATGCGAATGGAAGGCGAGCTCTCGCTCCCCCGGCTCGCCGGGCACCTCGCCGAGTTCTGCGGCGAGATGGGCGTGGAGCGTGCCACGTTCGTCGGCAACTCGCTCGGCTGCCCCGTCATCTGTGCGCTCGCACACCGGTCACCCGAGTTGGTCGAACGAGCCGTGCTCGTGTCGCCCGCCGGTGGCCCGAACAACCAACCGCTCACCCGGGCAATGGGGCAGATGGTGAAGGACTCCGTCCGCGAACCACTCTCGATGGTGCCCATCGCGGTCCGCGACTACCTGCGCTTCGGCGTGGTCACCAGCCTCAAGCTGTTCAAGGCGATGACTGAGTTCCCCACGGTCGACCGGCTGCGCGAGCTGTCGATGCCGGTGCTGGCCATCGCCGGCGACCGCGACCCGTTGGTCCGCATCGATCGCATCTCGGTGCTCAGCGGCATGCCGCACGTGCGCGCCGCAGTGGTGCCGGGTGCGCACGCGTTGAACTACAGCCACCCCGACACCATCGCGGCACTCATCGAGGCGCACGCCACCGATGCACCGTTCGAGGCGTCGAGCGGCCCCCTGGCCGGTGTGCGGGAGCTGCGCGTCCCCGACTGATCAGACGCCGGCGTTTGCGATGGCCACGCGCGGGTCGCGGTTGGGGTCGTCGGGCGAACCGAGCGCCACCTGGAACGACTGCAACGCCACGAGCTGCTGGGCCTCGTCGAGGTCGGCCGACATGATGCGCTGCACCGACGGCGTGAGGTCGCCGCGATCGCTGACCAGTGTGTGCGCGAGCTGCTGGTTCGGGGCCAGGTCCTCGAACGGCGTCGAGCCGTCGTACCAGCCGCTCGTCGGACGCTTCTGCTTGACAACCTTGGCCATGACGGAGATCCCATCGTGTGAGGAACGACGTGACTCGTCCGGGGTGATGCCACACCGTACCTCGCCGGGTGGCCCGACCGTTCCGGCGGCACCCGCGGCTACGGTGCGGGCGATGTCGAGCCGACCCTCACGCCCCGCCGAGATCACCGTGGTCCCGGCCAACGAGGCGACGTGGGACGACCTCCGCGCCGTGTTCGGCACCCGTGGCGATCCGGCCCGCTGCCACTGCCAGTGGTACCGCATCGTGCAGAAGGACTGGCGCTCGGTGTCGTACGAGGAACGCGCCCACCTGTTGCGCGAACAGACCGATTGCGACCACCCCGAGTCGGACACCACCAGCGGGCTGGTCGCCTACCTCGACGGCGAGCCCGTCGGCTGGTGCGCCGTCGCGCCGCGCACCGAGTACCCGCGCCTGCGGTTGAAGCGCGTGACCTGGCAGGGGCGCGACGAGGACCGCGACGACCCCGACGTCTGGTCCATCACCTGCTTCGTCACCCGGATCGGCTTCCGCAAGCGCGGCGTCAGCCGAGCGCTCGCGCTGGCCGCGGTCGACTTCGCCCGCGAGCGCGGTGCCCGCACGCTCGAGGGCTACCCGATGATGACGCACCCCGAACAGGAGATCACCTGGGGCGAGCTGCACGTCGGCAGCCGCAGCATCTTCGCCGCGGCCGGGTTCACCGAGGTGACCCACCCCACCACCCGCCGCTACGTGATGAAGATCGACTTCCGGTAGCCGTTGTCCGGTTGGGTGCTTTCGTGCGGCCGACGGCCGCACGAAAGCACCCAACACCACCCGAGGGTCAGCGGCCGAAGCTGGTGGTGGCCGGGAGGAGGGTGTCGTACCGGCGGCCGGTGCGCTGCACCCAGGCACGTTGGAATCGCTTCATCTTCAGCAGCGTCGGGAAGAACTTCGCGTCCGCGTCGTAGCGCGACTTCCCGAGCGCCGGGTCGAGCGTGATGTCGTGGCGTTGCGCCGCCGCCTCGGTCACGGCGACGCACCACCGCTCGAGGCCCTGCCGGTGCAGTTGGGTCATCGTGTCGGTGAGCACCCACTCGACGTCGGAGTAGTTCGGGGCGACCTTCATCAGCTCCTTGTAGACGATGCGTCGTAGCGCCGCCGGGTACTCGCGCTGGAAGCCGGTCGAGTCGAAGCAGATGTCGCCGCGCCCGTCGACGTAGAGCGGTGTCGACAGGTCGAGCTGCCAGACCTCGCCGTCGAACCAGTACCAGTTCGCGAACTGCGCATCCACGGGCACGCCGCCACGCACGGCTCGCACGACGTGATCGACGACGGCGGTGACGATGGGGTGCTCGGCCGACACGTCGTCGCATCGGAGCACCTGGTCGGCCAGCAGCTCGACGGTGAGCAGCGGTTGGCAGTGGTACACGACCACCGTGCCGTCGGCGCGGGTCAACGAGTGCAGGTCGGTGGTGACGCACCGCACGCCGTGTCGCGCCAGATCGTCGACGTGTCGTCGCACCAGTGCGATGTACTCGTCGGCGGCGGCGCGATGCGGGAACGGCGGCATCCGCTTCACGACCAGGTCGACGCCGTCGTGCTCCCACCGCAGCGCGATGGTGAGCTCGCCGTTGCCCACCACGGTGAGCAGGTCGGGCCGTCGCTCGTCGATCGCTCGACGCACGATGGCCTCGATCGCCGCGAGGTCGGGCACGGGCACGTCGCGGTCGGGTCGGGTGGGCGAGGTGCCGTCGCTTGGGATGTGGCTCATGTCGATGGGACGGAAGCTACTCCTGCGGGACCCGCGCTCGTGATGCCGAATCCGATGCCGACGACACGGCACACCTGCTGCAGTCGCTCGCGAGGAGCCTCACCGGTGAGTGCGTGCATCGCCTCACGCGCGGCCACCCACGACAGCACCTCCATCGCGCCGATGCCGCCCTCCTCGACCACGGTGTCCGGGTCCCAGTCGTCGAAGCTCGCCAGCTCGGCCGTGCAGTACCGGTCGAGGAACGCACGGTCCCACTCCTCGTGCAGGCCGAACAGCTCGTCGGGGATGTTCGGGTCGGCCAGGAACGCGGCGGCGACCTGGTGGGCCTCGATCTCGTAGTCGATCCAGGCCTGTTGCGGCACCTCCTGCTGCGACCGGCCGAACAGGTGGTACGGGCGCCATTCGTCGCTCACCTCGTCGATGGGCGGGAACAGCATGCGCGGGTTGTGGCCGAGGCCGCCGGTGCCGATCACGAGCACGCGCTCGGCGTCGACACCGGCGAGGTACTCCCCCATCGCCCGGCCGAGGGCGCGGGCGCGGGCGAACGGCACGAACGGCGGCTGGATGCACGACACGAACACGGGTAGCACCGGGTATCGATCGATGCCACCGCACAGCCGGGTGAGTGCCTGTGTGAACCCGTGATCGACGTCCATCGCGTAGCTCACGGCCACGTCGACGCCGGCCGAGCGGACATGCCGCACGGCGCCGACCGCGACCTCGGCCGGCACGGTGAGCGGGCCGGGGGTGCCGCCGACGTCGGCCAATGCGGTGGCCGACACGCCGACGCAGAACGCCGGCATGGAGTGCATGTGGTGCCCGCCGTAGTGGTCGACACCGAAGATCAGAACGAGGTCGGGGTCGAACGCCTCGATCTCGCCGCGCATCTCGGTCAGCCCCGCATGCACGCGCTGCAGCGCCTCGCTGTCGGCGGCCGGGAAATCGATGATCGGCGAGTGCGACGCGGTGACGAGCATCGCAGTGCGTTGCCCGCTCACCGTTCGGCCTCCCACTGCACGGGGCTCGACAGCGTGCCGATGCCGTCGATGTCGATGCGCATCGGTCGGCCGTCGACGCGACGGATGTCCCACTCGATGATGCCGCGATAGGTGCCGCCCTCGACCGCTTTCATCGAGGTGCCGCAGTGGATGATGTCGCCGGGCAACAGGGTCATCGACGCGGACGCGTGGGCGATGACCCGCTGGACCGGGAACAACAGGTTCGCGGTGGAGTCGACGAACACCGGTGTGTCACCGTCGAACGAGTGGACGCCCAGCACGTTCGGATCGGCGATCTCGTCGGCGGTGACGATCCACGGCCCGATCGGGCCGAACGTGTCGGTGCCCTTCGATCGGGCGTGGTACGTGAGGTAGTTCGAACGGGCGTGGTCGTCGTCGCGGTTCGAACGCCACGACAGCAGCTGGCCGTACGTGCCCACCCCGGCGCCCGGCGGCATCACGAGCTCGATGCTGTCCTCCGACTTCAGGCCGGGCGACGTGATGTCGTTGATGATCGTGTAGCCGAACACGTACGACAGCGCGTCGGCGTCGGCGACGTCCTTGGCCCGCTTGCCGATGACCACGGCGAGCTCGGGCTCGGGGTGCGTGACGCCGAACGATTCGTGCACCACCACCGGCTGCCCGTGGCCGACCAGTGATGACGGCGGCTTCAGGAAGAAGGCAGGGTTCGCGAACGGCCGGTGCGCGATGCGTTGGCCGATGACGTTGTTGATGGCCACGCCGAGCACCTTGCTCGGGCGGCGGACCGGTGGGAGCCAGACGACGTCGTCGGGCAACACGCCACCGCCGGCCGCGGCCAGCGCCTGCAGGCCGGCGACGACGGCCGGCACAGGAGCGTCGATGTGCTCGTCGAGGGTGGACGGCGCGCCGTCGGCGCGTGACGCCTCGACCAGGGTGCCGTCGTCGGCGACCACGCCCCAGGTGGCTCGATCGTGGTGGGAGAAGCTGCTCAGTCGCATCGGTCACCTCAGAACAACGCCATGTCGGGATCGAGCCCGAGGAGGTGGCGGCCCTGCCGCTGTGCGGCGATGTCGTAGTCGGAGTAGGCGTGCGACCCGGTCATCTTCGAGTCGCGCCACAGACGCTGCATCTCGTTGTCGTCGAAGAACGCGCTGCCACCCGCCGCGGTCCACAGCCGGTCCACGGCCTCGATCGACATCTTCGTCGCATACGACTGGTTGGTGCGCCAGTGCACCGCTTCGTCGTCGTTCGGCAGTCGGCCTTCCATCGCGCAGTCGGTCATCGCCTTCCAGTCGGCGTACAGCGTGTGCCATGCCGCGGTGGTCTGGTGGTGCGACTCGGCGATGCGCATCGACGCCGCCGCACTGTCGATGGCCTTCGCTCCGGTGTACGCGCGCACGCGGGTCTTCACCTTCGCGCCGTACACCTCGATCATCCGCCGGGCGATGCCCAAGGACACGGCCGAGAAGCCGAGCGAGAACCAGTTCATGAACGGCGCGTGGAAGATGCCGTCGTGGATGCCGAACCCCCGCGTGGTGCCGGTGGAGAGGGCGAAGATGCTCTCGATGCGGTGTTCGGGCACGTACACGTCGTCGAGCACGAGCGTCTTCGAGCCGGTGCCGCGGAGCGCGGCGACGTGCCAGTCGTCGTGGATGCGATAGTCGCTGCGCGGCACCACGGCGAAGAACGGGATGACCATGCCGCCGAGCGTCGGGTCGGCACGCTTGAAGCCGAGGATGGCCCAGGTGGCGTGGTCGCAGCCGCTGGACCAGCCCCAACCGCCGGAGAGCTTCACGCCGCCGCCGGCCACTTCTTCGCACCCGTTGATGGCGGCGACCGACGACGAGGCGAGCGCATGGGGATCGGCACCCCAGACCTCGTCCTGCACCTCGGCCGACATCAGCGCCAGCATGTGCGCGTGCTGGGTGAGGAGCCCCGCGGCCCAGGCGGTGGACGCGCACGCGCCGGCGAGGTCGACGATGGCCGGCACGTACTCGTGCGCCCCCATCGGGGTGCCGCCGTACGGCGCGGGTTGCAGCGCCCGGAACAACCCGGCGTCGCGCAGCGCGTCGATGTTCTCCACCGGGATGCAGCGATCCCGCTCCGCCCGGTCGGCGTTGGCGGCCACCAGGTCCAGCGTCGAGGCCACGGCGGTGCGCAGTGCTGCGCCCGCCGCGACCGGCGTGTCGGTCGTCATCGAGTCCCCCTCGTGTCGGTGCGTCGTTCTTATTGGACCGATCGGTCCAACATGGACTGATCGGTACACTAAGCACGACCCGTCCGAGTGTCAAGGGACCGCCCGATGAACGACCGCATCACCCGAGCCAACGGCGAGGCCTCCCGCCGCCGCATCCTCGACGCCGCCGCCGCGATCGCCGGCGAGCGCGGCTACGCCGGCACCAGCATCAGCGAGGTGTCCACCCGCTCGGGCCTCCCGAAGAGCTCCATCTACTGGCACTTCGCCGACAAGGACGCGCTCTTCGCCGCCGTCATCGAGGACAGCTACGAGCAGTGGCTCGAGGAGTTCCGCATCCGCGCCGAGGCACGCACGCTCTCGCCGCACGACCTGCTCGTGCATCTGCACGACAGCCTGGCCTCGTTCCCCGCCTTCCTCCGCTTCGGGCAACTCGTCATCCTCGAACGGCACGAGCAGGAGCTGTCGGCGCGCACCAAGTTCCTCGACATCCGCCGCAGGTCGCTCGTGCAGTTGGCCGACATCTTCGGCACGGCCACCGGCGCCGACGAACCGACCGCAGCGAAGCTCGCCGCCGTGGCCCTCGCGCTGGTCGACGGTGCGTTCCTGGCCCGCGCTGCGGGTGAGCACACACTCGACGACGCGAGCATCCTCGGCGACGCGCTCGACGGCTACGCCGCGCAGTTGCGCTGACCGTCAGTTCGCGGGACGACGGCCGAGCACGCCCAGGCGGCGTGCGGCGGTGTCGGCCACGTCCGCACCCCCGAGCTGGCGCATCAGCAGCAGGCCGTCGATCATCGCGATCGCCGCAGTGGCCTCGCTGTGGCGACGAGCAGCCGTGCCACGCAAGTGCCCCTGCGCCCACACGATCCACTGCTCCACCAGGAACGGCACCAGCGTGCGATACGGCTCGCGGCCGGCAGCCGCGAGCCCGCCCGCCTCGAAGAACAGTGCGAACACCGGGTCGGCGTCGGGATGGGCGAGCACTGGCCACACCGCACGAACCAGTTCGAGATGATCGTCGACCGGTTCGGTGAGCGCCGGCGCCAGTGTGGCCTGCAGCTCGAGCCCCACCCCGACCAGCACCTCACTGATCAGGTCGTCCTTCGACGGGAAGTAGTACACGACGATGCGGTCGCTCACCCCGACCCGCGTCGCGACGCGCCCGAACGTGAGCTGACTGAGGCCGTCGTCGAACGCTGCGGCCAACGCTCCCGCGAGAATCTCTTCCTTCGTGTGCCGGTAGCCCATCGGACCTTGATCGTAGTGACCACTACGATTACGGTTTCGTAGTGATCACTACAACTCGACGGGAGCGATGATGCCGGAACGAACGGATCTCACCGAGCAGGATGCGAGCGACCTCTTCCGCCGGCCGCCCGCACGGTTCCTCGACGTGGGCGGCGACAGCGCCGTCGCGTACCGCACCGTCGGCAGCGGGCCCGACGTGCTCTTCGCGCACGGCTGGCCGGTGAGCGGCGCGACGTTCCGCCGCCTCCTCCCCCACCTCGCCGGCCACGTCACCTGCCATCTCCTCGACCTGCCCGGCGCAGGTTCGAGCCGGCACACCCCCGCCACCCCGCTGTCGATCGAGCACCACATCCAGAGCGTGCGTCGTTCCATCGACGTGCTCGGCCTCGAACGCGTCGCCGTCGTGGGCCACGACAGCGGCGGCATGATCGCGCGACACGCCGTGGCCGGCGATTCACGGCTGCGGTCGATGGCGCTCATCGACACCGAGCAGTCGACGGGCCTGAGCTTCCGCTTCAGGTCGTTCCTCGCCGGCCGGAAGTTGCCGGGCTTCGGTGCCGGCCTCGGTTGGTTGGCAGGCAAGCCCGGCCTGCGTCGCAACAAGTGGGTGCTCGGCGACGCGTTCGCCGACCGCTCGCACCTCGACGGCGAGTTCGACGAGTTCTTCCTCCGGCCGCTGCACGAGTCGAAGGAGCACCGCGCCGCGATGATGCGGCTGTTGAAGAGCTTCGACGTCGACCATGTGAACCAGTTGGCGGCACTGCACCGGAAGATCGACGCGCCCGTGGTGCTGGTGTGGGGAGAGCGCGATGCATTCTTCCCGGTCGACGATGCACGCCGGATGGTGGCCGACTTCCCCGATGCACGGCTCGCGGTCATCCCCGGCGCCGGCCTGTTCTCGCACGAGGAGCGCCCGGCGGAGGTGGCCGCGGCGATGCTGCCGACGTTGCTGGTCGGGACCTAACCCGCGGGTGGGTGGCGACGCAGGAGGTGCTCGAGGGCCTCGGCATCGCCCGGCGCATCCCGTCGGCGGTAACCGGTCTCCACCTGCCGACGTACGTCGTCGCTCTCACCACCGTCGAACTTGAACTTGGCCCGCACGTCGCGCACGGTGAGCTCGAGGCCCCGGATCTGGCGGAGCTCGGCGGTGTACGGCACGTCGGCATCGAGCGGGCTGCCGAACGGCTCGTCGGGTTGCATCGTCCCGAGCTGGTCGGCCAGGTAGCTGCGGATCGTGTCGGTGTCGTCGGTGACCGCGGCGGTGCAGTCGAGTTGCACCGAGGCGTAGTGCGACGTCGGGATGCCCCACTCCGGGGGCGTGCCGGGCGGCGCCTCCCACGACGTCGGCACGTACGTGACGGCTGCGGTGACCACGAACAGGCACCGCGGCTGCTCGGCGAATGCCATCCACACCGGATTGGGGCGAGCAAGGTGCAGCCGGATGGTGACGTCGCCGTCGAAGTGCACGTGCGTGGGCACCACCACCGGGACCTCCCGGCCGGCACCGGGGGCGACGAGCATGCCGAACGGATGAGCGGCGAGGAAGTCGCGCCACTCACGGTCGGGGTCGATGGCGGCGTCGTGTGGGCGGATCAGCATGCGGAGGTTCCTGACAACGTGCGGACGTGGAGCTGCGGGATGAGCTCGAGAAGATGCGCGGCGGCCCGTTCGGCGTCGAGATGCTCCGGCGCGTCGAGCGAGTCGATGATGAACGCCGCCCGGACGGTGGCGTCGGAGATGGCGGTGCGGCTGGTCTGCCGCCAATTCCACCGGCGACACGTGACGCCCGCGTCGTCGACCCACACGGGTTCGCCCGGTTCGGGATGATCGACCACTGGCTCACCGTTGGCCGAGGTGTGGAACGGCTCGTCGCCGGCGGCCAGCACCAGCCGCGCCGGCCCCTCGTAGCGATCGAGGTCCTCACCACCGATGGGAACCACGCACTGCATGGAGATGGCGTTGTACAGGTCGACGAGGGTGTTGATGCGCGGCAGGCCCTGTTCGCCCGAGGCACGACGCAGCAATGCGTCGACGCTCGGCCGACCGACTCGCGGCTTCACACCGAAGGCGCGATACGCGTCGTGCCACCGCGCCACGTGCGGCAACACCTCGTCGCCGGCCGAACGTGCCTGCACGTGCGCCTCGTCGAACAGACGAGTCGCCGCGTCGGCGAGCGCGGCCTGGTCGACGTGATCGGTGGCGAGCAGCACCACCCGGTAGTCGGGCCAGCGTGCGAACACGGCGTTGCTCACCGTCGAACGCGCCACCCAGTCGGCCGCCGAGAGCTGATGGGTGCTCATGCCGTCACCCCGCTCGGCTCGTGCACGGCGAGCACGAAGCTCGCCGGCTTCCGGCTGTCATTGCGGTACGAGTGCGGTTCGTCGGCACGGAACAGCGCCGACTGGCCCACCCGCAACGTCACGGGATCGGTGGCACCGACCACCAATGTGACCACCCCCGCCGTCACCAGCAACGCCTCGCGCGAGCCGGTGCGATGTGCATCGGTGGACCGTTCGTCGCCGGGCCTCAGGGTCCACGCCCACAGCTCGAGCGGTTCCGACCCGACGAGCAGGCGGGCTTCCCCGCCGTGGTCGCCGGTCCACAGCACCGGTGCGGTGGCGTTGTCGGCTTGCACGGTGACGGCCGGCTTGTCGGCACCCGAGAGCAACTCGACGAGCGAGATGTCGAAACCGGCGGCGATCGCGAGCAACGTCGACAGCGACGGGTTCGCCTGCCCCGCCTCGACCTGCGCGAGGAGCCGTCGGCTCACGCCGAGGCGGGTGGCGGCGGTGTCGAGCGTCCAGTTGCGCTGCTGCCGTCGGCGGCGCACCTCGAGGGCCATCTGCTCCGACGTCGAGTCGGTGTGTTCGTCCATGAGTGCACTATAGCGCACTCCGTAGTGCATCTACTTCGGGAGCACCTCGACCGCCCGTTCGAGCGAGAAACCCGACGGCGGGCGTCGCACCAGCAGCACCACGCTCACCACCGCGATCCACGCCGGCACCGTGAAGATGGTGGAGCGCGACACCGTGATGTTGAGGAACTCCACCACACCGAGGATGTACGTGATCCAGATCAACCACTTCGGCAACGCACCGGTGGCGCGGCCGAGGCCGGCCGTCGAGAACATCACGAGTGTCGCGATGCGCGGGGCGAACACCGACAGCACCACCGCGGCGGCCGACCGGGTGATCGCCGACGCGCCCGGATCGGGAGCCTGATCCCCGATCGATGCGAGCATCGCCGGCGCAGCGAGCAGCGATGCGCCGACGAACAGCAACAGCGCCAGCATGATGCTCGCGCCGAAGAACACGGTGCCGAACAGTCGCGGTTCGCGCTCGCCGAGACGTCCGCGCACCACACCGACGAACCACAGGAACGCGATCGTCGACACCACCAGCACCTGCAGCCACAGGATCGCCGCGGCGGTCGAGCCGTCGTCGGCATAGTACGACTCGATGTCGGCAGCGTCGGCCTGCACCCCAGGCACGCGCAACAGGCCGTTGAGCGACAGCATCCAACCGACGGCGCACACGATGCCGGCGATGGCAGCGGCCTCCACCGAGGCGAGACGTCGGCGCACCCCACGCGACATCAACAGCGGGTCGTTCGGCTGCGTCATGCCGCGATCGTGGCACGCCGTCGACCGGCCGTCGTGCACCGCGCGAAAGTGGCACATGGCCGTTCAACTCCTCTCACTCGCGCACGACGCGCTCGACCCCGCCGCGCTCTCCGAGTTCTGGTCCGGTGCGCTGCGATGGGTGCCGCTCGACGGCCACACGATCGGGCCCCCGGCCGGCGACCGGACGTCGTTCGTGCTGCAGTTCCGGCCGACCGATCTCGCCAAGACCGGCCAGAACCGCATCCACTTCGACCTCAATGCAGGTTCCGTGGCCGAGCAGTCCGCGTCGGTCGACGCGCTCCTGGCCCGCGGGGCGGCGCACATCGACATCGGCCAGAGCCCGGAGGAGACGCACGTCGTGCTCGCCGACCCCGAGGGCAACGAACTGTGCGTGATCGGGCCGACCAACTTCCTCGCCACCTGCCCGCGCCTCGGTGCCGTGAACTGCGACGGCACGCACGAGCTCGGTGTGTTCTGGAGCCGAGCGCTCGGGTGGCCGCTCGTGTGGGACCACGAGGAGGAGACCGCCGTGCAGGCACCCAGCGGCGACGGACCGAAGATCACGTGGAGCGGCACGCCGTTGATGCCGGGCTGGGGCGTGGAGCGCATCCATTTCCACGTCGCGCCCGCGGATGACACCTCGGCCGCGGTAGCGATCGACGAACTGCTGGCGCTCGGTGCCACCCGCGCCGGCCATGGCGGCTGCGACGGTGCCGTGGCACTCGTCGACGTCGACGGCAACCGGTTCTGCCTCGTCACCGAGGGTTGACAGGCGGGAGTAGCGTCGAAGCCACACTCGACCACGGAGGTGCACGATGGCACTCCAGTTCCACGACGGGCAGCGCGCCCTCCAGGACCGGTTCGACACCCGGCGCCTCGCCGACCGACTGGGCAGCGTGGCGGGCGAGACGTTCAGCGACGAGCTGGCCGCGTTCATCGCGGCGCGCGACATGTTCTTCCTCGCCACCGCCGACGCCGAGGGCGTACCCGACTGCTCGTACAAGGGCGGCGACCCGGGCTTCGTGCGCGTGCACGACGACACGCTCACCTTCCCGGGGTACGACGGCAACGGCATGTTCCGATCGCTCGGCAACATCCTCGCCAACCCACAGGTCGGCATGCTGTTCGTCGACCTCGAGTCGGGCAGCCGCCTGCGCGTGAACGGCCGGGCTGAGGTGCACCTCGACGGCGACCTCGTCGCGTCGTACCCCGGTGCCATCTGCGCCGTCACCGTGACGGCGACCGCGATCTTCGCGAACTGCCGCCGCTACGTGCACGAATACCAGCGCATCGCCCCGTCGCCGTTCGTGCCGCACGCCGACGGCGAGCCACCCGTGCCCGACTGGAAGCGCGACCCGTGGTTCGACGGCACGCTTGCCGCCGACGACCCGGCACACGATCCTTCGAAGCCGAGCGCGCCCGCCATTCCGCGCTTCTGACCGCGGGCTCGCGGTGCCGGCCGGGCGTCAGAGCACCTTGGTCATGTGCACGTCGTCGGGCTCGAGCTCGAACAGCTCGGGCAACGGGTGCTCCATCGGCCGGTAGCCCTGCGACAGGTAGAAGCGCACGGTGTGCTCCGACGGCGTCGCGGTGACCACGATCTCGCGGTCGCCGCCCTCGCGTGCCAACGCCTCCAATGCCGCGCACAGCGCTCGGCCGATGCCCGACGAACGAGCCGGTGCGCTCACGTGCAGGAACGCCAGCTGGGCGAGGTTCGGGCGAAGGTGCGGCACCACCGCACCGATGCCCACCATGCGCTCGCCGTCGAACACACCCAGCACCGTGCCGCCAGCGTCGAGGTAGTGCTGCAGTGCCTCCACCTGCGCCGCCACCGTGTGCCCGCCCTCACCCGATGCGTACCACGCGGGCGCGTCGAACTGCCCACGCCGCTCGACCAACTCGGTGCCGCGCTGCTCGAACAGCACCTCGATGCGCTCGGTGCGATCGATCTCACCGACACGTCCCACCTCGTCGGGATGCAACGTTCGGATCACCACGTCGGCCGCCACGACGCGAGCCTTCCACGTCGCGGGCCCGGAGGCGGCTGTGATTGACTCGCGGCCATGGCCGACCGCATCGAGATCACCCGCGACATCGCCGCATCACCCGAGGCGGTGTACGACGCCATCGCCGACATCACCCGCATGGGCGAGTGGTCGGAGGAATGCCACAGCTGCGAATGGCACGAGGGCTTCGACCACGCCGAGGTCGGCGCGAAGTTCGACGGCCACAACCGCAACGGCGCGAACGAGTGGACCACCCAGGCCACCATCATCGAGGCGGAACGGGGTCGCGCGTTCGCGTTCCAGTGCTCGATGTACGACTTCCACTACGCCACGTGGGGCTATCGCATCGAGCCGACTGCCGACGGCTGCACGGTCACCGAGTGGAGCGAGGACCTGCGGCCCGAATCGGCGCTCGAGATGAGCGCGAAGATCTCCGGCATCAGCGACCGTGACGGACGCAACCGCGCCACGATGAGCGGCACGCTCGAACGGCTCGCCGCGGCGCTCGAAACCCGCTGAGGTGACGGCGATGGACGTGCAGCGGTTGTCGGGCTCGCTCGGTGCGGAGATCCGTGGTGTCGCGCTCGCCGATGCCACCCCTGACGACGCACGCGCCATCCACCAGTTGCTGCTCGAGCACATGGTCCTGTTCTTCCCCGACCAACACCTCGGACCCGACGAGCACCTCGCGTTCGGCCGACTGTTCGGCGAGCTCGAGGCACACCCGAACCTCGACTTCGAGCGCGAGCGACCCGAGTTCTTCGAGCTCCGCGCGGTCGACGGCGCGGGCGGCATCGCCGACGAGTGGCACAGCGACATCACGTGCGCACCGGAGCCGTCGAAGTTCGCCATCCTGCAGGCCAAGGTGGTGCCCGCCGTGGGTGGCGACACGCTCTGGGCCAATGCCTGCAAGGCGTACGACGAGCTCTCGGCGCCGTTGCGCGAGCTGTGCGACGGCCTGACGGCGTACCACAACGCCGCGCCGCACCTCGCGCCCGAACGCGGCGCCATCCATCCCGTCGTGCGCGTGCACCCCGAGACCGGTCGACGTTCGCTGTTCGTGAACGAGCACTTCACACGCCGCATCGTCGAGCTCAGCGACGCCGAGTCGGCGCTGCTGCTCGGGCACCTCACCCGGTGGGTGCAGCAACCTCGCTTCACGGTGCGCTACCGCTGGGCGGCCGGCACCATCGCGATGTGGGACAACCGCTGCACGCAGCACCACGTGCTGAACGACTTCGTCGGCGAACGCGTCATCCAGCGCGTCACCGTGATGGGTGACCGTCCCGAGCCCGCCGTGGCACTGCCACGGTGGGAGCCGTACGGATCGAAGACCGCCACGTTCTGGCGCGACGCCGACATGCGGGCGCAGTTCCGAGCGCAGCGCGCCGACTGAGCACCGTCACGCCGACGGGCGGTCGAAGTACCGCCAGTTCCCCTCCGACACGATGTCGACCACACCGTCGACCACGGTGATGGCCGTGTCGTCGTCCATCGCGTAGGCGTGGCAGTCGAGCGTCGCGGCCCACTTCTCCGCGTTGGCCATCGTGTTGCTCGGCAGCTTCGGATGGTCGAGATGCGGGTAGATCGCGAAGTCGACCAGCCCGAGCGCACGGTCGTCGCCCCACGGCGGCTGCCACCCCATGAACGGCTCGCCGATGCGCGGCGTCATCACCATGCTGCCACCGCTGAGCCCCACCCACACGGCGCGATCGAGCGACGGGATCAGCTCGACGAACCCGCTCTCGCGCATCCAGTGCGCCAGGTACAGCGCGTCGCCGCCCGCGGCGAGGAACACGTCGGTCTCCCGCACGAGCGGCTCCCACTTGTCACGCGGGATGCTCGGCAGCGCGGTCAACTCCAGCAGGCCGACCGACTTCCAGCCGAGCTGGGTCATCTGCGACTCCTCGTTGCCGCTGACGAACCCCCACGGTTTCACGCCGGGCCCGACGTACGGGTGTCCGTACTGCGCCGTGGGGATGCACAACGCCGTGCATTCCTCGATGGGTCGGGGCAGCATCGCGACGAGTGCGTCGCGCATGACCCGGTTGTTCACACCGCCTCCGGTGAGCAGCAGTCGCACGGTTCCTCCTCGGTGATCAGGCGCTGATGCGGAAGTCGCTGATCTGTGCGTCGGGGGCGCCCGCGTCGGCGTAGTTGTCGGCGGCACGGGCGTCGATGAACTGGCGGAACGGGAACGGGCGGTACCGCGGTCGACCGTCGGCGAGCTCGTCGACCGGCTTCACCACGCAGTCGCGTGGCGGGTTCAGGAAGTACGGGATGCTCATCCGCGTGGTCGTCGTCATCGGCAGCACCCGGTGCACGGCGGCGCGGTACTGGTCGTTCGTCCACACCTGCATGCAGTCGGCGAGATTGATGACGATGGTGCCGGGACGGGGCTCGACGTCGATCCAGCCGTGCTCCGCCGACTCGGCCTGCAGCCCGCCCACGTCGTCCTGGATGAGCAACGTCACCAGCCCGAGGTCGGTGTGGTGACCGAGCGAGACATCCGCGAGGTCGGCCAGCCCGTCGCGTTGCGCGTCCGGGACGGGGTCGCCCACCGTGTAGTGGTTGATGCGCATGTTGCTCGTGGTGCGGTCGCCGCGGTGCGCGGCCTGCACGTCGTCGGGCAGGCCGAGTGCCGCGAGCACCAGATCGGTGGTGCGCTCGGCGAGCACGCTGCAGGCGTCGTAGTGCTCGACGACGGCGTCGCGGAACCCGCTGAGCTCGGGCCAACGGTTGTAGTGACTGCTGCGCCCCTGCACCGGGTCGACGATGTCGAAGACCTCCTTGCGATCGCGACGTCGTTTGGTCAGTTCACGGTCGTTGTAGCCGAGCGGGTTGTGCTCGTCGCGACGGATGGCGTCCTTCACCGCGGGGTCGGCGTCGAAGAACCGGCGGCCGGCCTCGAACGTGCGGGCGATCACGTCGTCGATGCCGTGGCCGGCCAACAGGAAGAACCCGTGGTCGCGGCACGCCCGGTCGAGCGCGTCGAGCGAGGTGGCCGAGGGGTTGCTGATGTCGACGACGGGGACCAGATCCACGGCCGCAGCGTAGACGTCACCGTCCGAACAACGTGACCCGGGCAAACCCTGCGACACCCCCGGCGCACCATCCCCACATGTGCCTTCAATGCGACGGATACACCTACGAAGAAGCGATGCAGGAACTCGACCTGCGGATCAGGGTCCACGGGTGGGCCCTCCAGTACATCACCGACGACAACGGCCGGGTCCGGTGGAGCTACACCATCGGCCTCGTCGAGCACTACGGCCACCCCGAGCTCACCATGCTCGGGGTGAAGGCCGAGACACAGGACCGCGTCATCCGGTCGCTCGTCGACGGCATCGTGCAGCACGGCGAGGTCTCCCCCATCACCGCCACCGCCGGCGGGCTCGAGATCGTCGAGGTGCTGCCGCAGTACCTCCGCAGCGACCTGTTCGGCACCTGGGGCAATCGATACGGGTTCCAGCCGCCGCCGGGCACGTTCCAGCAGGTGCTGCTCCCCCCATCGGCGTTCTGCCCGTGCCATGCCGACGCCCAGTTCCGGCTCGACCGCCCCGGCGTGCTGCCGCCGCCGTACGCGCCGGAGCGCAGACCCAACCGAGCCGAACGGCGCCGAAGGCGGTGAGCCGGTGGTGGCTACAATGATGACCATGAATGTGGCTACATCGACGAGGATCGAAGTCGGAGTCCGGGAACTAAAGAACCACCTCAGTCGCTACCTCGACCAGGTCGCGTCCGGGGTCGAGGTCGTGGTCACCGACCGCGGCCGTCCCGTCGCCCGGCTGCAGGGCGTCGACGCCGCCACCACCGATCCGTTGGCCTCGCTCATCGAGGCCGGCGTGGTGCGGCCGCCCACGTCGAAGCAACGTCGGCGGCCGATGCCGCAGCGGGCGTCGGCGCCCGTGAGCGATCTGGTCGCCGAGCAACGCCGGTGATCACCTACCTCGACACCTCCACCGTCATCAAGCTCCTCGTCGACGAGCCCGGCACGTCGGCGGCGGCTGCCCTCTGGGACGCCGCCGACGTACTGGTCACGGCGCGCATCAGTCATGTCGAGGCGCGGGCGGCACTGGCGTCCGCGCAGCGCCAACGCCGCATCACCGCGGCGGTGTGTCGGCGGGCCGTGGCCGACCTCGACCTGCTGTGGCCGCAGATGGCCGTCGTCGAGCTCGACGAGGCGCTGATGCGTGCCGCCGGCGACGTCGCCGCCGCTCGCTCCCTCCGGGGATATCACGCCGTGCAACTCGCATCGGCGCAGCTCGTCGGTGCCGACGTGTTCAGCAGCGCCGACCACCGACTGTGCGACGCCGCAGCGGCGGCGGGGTTCCTCGTCGCCAATCCCGTCGCGGCCGCCGGCTCGTAGCCGGCCGCCACGTCAGTGCCCGGGGAGGGGTTCGAACCCTCACTCCCTCGCGGGAAGGGGGGTTGAAGACTTCACTCCCAGGTCCGATGCGTCCGACCCAGTCCGTCGGACCTGCTCCTGTCCACGGCTGTCGTCCGCCGTGTCCGTCTGATCCGCCCAGGTCCGACAGGTATGGCCGAGTCCTGTGCAGGAATCGTGCAGGACTTTCGCGTCATTGTGTCCTACCATCTGTCCTACCATCGAATCATGGCGCAAGGACAGAAGCGATCGATCTCACCTCCTCCCGACGCGATCGACGTCGCGGCCACCGCCGAGGGAACGACGGTCATCGCGTGGATCGCAGCGACTGCAGCGCACCGTGTGCGAATCGATGCCGGCGGCCAACGTGTCGCCGAACGGGAACGCCAACAGTGCGCCCTGACTCCTGATGAGATCGCCGAAGGGCTCGCCCGAGCTCGAGCGATGCTCCGCCGACGGCCGTCGAAAGAGAGCGCCCAATGAACGGCGTCACCTACGACACCGACGTCTTGATCGCCGCCGACCGCAACGACCGACGGGTGAGGGCGTCGCACGCCCGCTTCCTCGCGCTCGAGGTCTCTCCCACCGTCCCCGACCCCGGTACTGGCCGAAACCTGGCGCGGCGGGCCGCTCCAGGCGAGCCTCGCCCGCCTCCCCGACCCACATCCGCAACGTCGCCGATGCCGCACGAACACGACTCATGATCGAGAGCGTCTGAAGCCCGAACGGCGTCGTCGATGGACACGCACGGTGCGATAATGGTTCGGATGGCACGGCGCGATGAGTCCTCGAGCTAAGCGCGCGAGCAGGCCGGGGGACACTCGCGCTCGGATCGTCGAGTCCGCCATCGAGTTGTTCGCGCGAGGCGGATACGTCGGAACGTCCGTGTTGGCAATTGCCGACCGCGCCGGGATCTCTGACGCCGGCGTGCTCTACCACTTCTCGACCAAGCGAGAGCTCTTCGTCGCGGTGGTCGACGTGTTCACCGAGTTGCAGGCCGACACGTTCCGGGAGTTGTCGGAGCCGGGCGGCTTCGCGGCGATCCGAAATCTGGCGGGGTGGGGTGCGGTGATGGAAGCTCGTCCGGATCTGCTCGCGGTGCAGATCGTGTTGAGTGCCGAAGCCATCGCGCCGGACGCTGAGCTCCACGCGTACTGGGCGAGCCGACACACGGCGCTGCTGGAGTTGCTTGCCGGCCTATTCCGCGAGGCGATCAAGCGTGGAGAAGTCCGGCCGGACATCGATCCGGAGTTCGAGGCAAGCGCGTTGTGTGCCCACCTCGATGGCGCCAGGTTGCAGTGGTTCTACAGTGACCAGCGGGCCTCGGTCGCCCGCAGTTTCGAGAAGTACGTGGCGTTGCTCGCCGATCGGATCGCGATGATCGACCAGTGACCCTTGGGGCGCGGTCAACCGCCGCATGTCGGCTCGAAGCTGCCACCATCGAAGCGGGCTTGCGTCCATTCGAACAGATCGGGCAGCAGCGCTGAGCCTGTCTCGACGAGGGGGACGTGGTCGAGGCCGGGATAGGTCCGATAGTCGATCGGTTGCCCAGCGTCGCACCGTGCCGCGACGTAGTCCGCTTGCACGGCCGGCACGACGAGGCTGTCCGCTTCGCCCTGCGCGAGCAGCAGCGGTGCCTCGATCGGCAGGGTGGGGACGTTCTCGGTGAGTCGATCGAGCAGCGGGCCGCTTGCAAGGTCCTTCGAGAAGACCTCGTCGCCGAGCGTCACGGATCCGACTGCCGACAGCAGCACCGACGGTTCGGCGAGGCACCGTCCGACAACCTCGTCGAACGACGTACGAGCGACCGGGCTGACGTAGTCGGCGACATCGACGTCGTCGTACGCGTTGGCATAGCCCCGGAGGAGGTAGCTGGCGAAGATCGATCCGCCAGTCACCTTGGACAGGTTGTTGGCGAGCCCGACGAGATCGCTCGCAGGTGCAAGGGCGGCGACGCCGATCACGTTCGTGTCGGGCGCATAGGTCGGGGCCAGCCCTCCCGTCCACAGCGCCGCCCCGCCCCCTTGCGAGTGGCCCCACACAACGGTCTTGTCTGTGAGGTCGATGCCAGTGAGCTGTCGAGCAGCGCGGACCGAGTCCAGCACGCTGCGCCCTTCGGGCTCGCCAACCAGATACGGGTGACCGCCTTCCGTCCCGAGTCCGACGTAGTCGGTCGCGACGAGCGCCCACCCGTGCGCGATCACGTCGCCGAGCGCGAAGAACGCGCCCGCCGCGAAGGGATCCTTCAGCACGGACGGAGCGCAGGTCCGGTCGACTCCTGTGGTGCCGTGGGCGAGCGCGATCACGGGCATCGGTCCGCTCGGCCGATCGACGGGAACGACCACGAGTGCACTGGCCAGCGCCGGGACACCATCGGCTCGGGTGGTCGTGTACAGGATCCGCCACGCCTGGGCGTCGTCGGGGATCGTGCGGGTGAACTCCTCCGACCGCAGCAGGACGCCGGGTTCGTTCGGGACATCCGACGGAGCATCGTAGAACGCATCCACGACCGGCTCACCCTCGTGTAATTTCGCACTCACCCCTGCAAGCGAGAGCGCGACAGCCAGCGCGACGACGGTCCCGACGAAGTGGGCGAACTTGCGCACCTTGCCTTTGGGTCGGTCCTCCTCCGCCGGAACGTCTCCATGGCGATCACGGAACGACGACCAGGCCAGCCGGAGGCCGAACATCACGAGCCGGAACCCGAACACCACTGCGATCACCAACAGCGTGACGCTCGGCCAACTCAATGCCAGCGCACCGAACACGACGCTGGACGCGCCGCCGACGATCGACGCCAATCGTTCATCGGTCGAGCCTCGAACGCCGGCCGCCACGTCCAGCAACCCGCCTGCGATCAAGGCCAAGCCAACCACCACGGCCAGCCCTCTGGTCGTGAGGTCCGGCCACGCCAGCACGGCGACGCCCACCGCCACCCACACCAAGCCTGCGGCGACACTCGGCCAACCAGCCGCTGAACGGCGAGCCGCCGAGACGCTCGACGCACCCATCAAGAACGCACCGGCAGCCACCACAGCGACCAACACCGCCAACGAATCGAACGGTCGGAAGATCAACACCACGCCAAGCACCGCGCAACCGGCGCCCAGCAGCGAACCGACCCACCACGGCAGTCGCCGCACCATCGTAATCGCGCCCATCGGGACCGCGTCCTCCTCGCCGGCCGCTCGCGATCGTCGGCCTCCGAGGCGGCCGACCGCGGCAGGCGCGCGTCAGCTTAGTGCTCACTCAGTCACCGACGGTGACCGCCCAACCCATCCAGTTCCCGCCCGGGCAAGGAGTCCCGTGCAGAATCGTGCAGACCGAAACGCGCTCGAGCACGTCGCATTCACCTGCGACCACCCATGACCTGAATCGCCCTGGGTCTGGTGGAGGCTCGGGCGATTGGTTTCCAACCCCGATGGGGGTGGCTTGTTGGGCAGCGTAGAAGGCTGCTTCGAACTCTGCTGGCGGGACGTCGCCGCAGTGGCTGTGGAGGCGGTCCTCGTTGAACCAGTGCACACCTGACAGGGTCGCCAACTCGAGTTCGTCGACGTCGTCCCATGGTCTGGGGGCGTCGGGCCCGTGGACGCATTCGGTCTTGTAGAGCCCGTTGATCGTCTCGGCGAGTGCGTTGTCGCAGCTGTCGGCGACGGTCCCGATCGATGGTCGGGCCCCGATCTCGTCGAGGCGTTCGGTGAACCGCACGCTGTTGAACTGCGACCCGGCATCCGAGTGTGTGACCAACCCGATCAGGCGCCGGTTGCCGCGTGAGCGGCGGGCCATCTCGAGCGCGTCGAGGTCCATGTCGGTGCGCATGTTCGACGCGACTCGCCAGCCGACGATGCGCCGGCTGAACGCGTCGACGATGAAGCACACGTAGCCCATCCCGGACCTGGTTGGCACGTAGGTCAGATCGGTGACCCACAACATGTCCGGTCGGTCCGCTCGGAAGTTCCGTTTCACCAGATCCGGCGCACGCACGGCGTCGGGGTCCTGGCGGGTGGTGAACACCTTGCGGTGCTGACGCGACACGCCCTCGATCTGCATGGTTCGCATCAATCGGGCGACCTGGTCACGGCCGATGTCGTGCCGGGCACGACTGGCTGCCTTCCACAGCTTGTGCGCGCCGTAGACCGTGCGGTTCGTGACCCACAACACCATCAACACCTGCATCATCACCGCGTCCCGGATCGCCCGCGCCGACGGAACCATCTCACGGCGCTCCGCCGCGTAGTAGGTGCTCGGAGCGATCCGCAACACCTTGCAGATCGGCTCGACCCCGAGCTCATCGCGATTCGCGTCGACAAACGCGACGATCACTTCGATGGGCGGTCGAGCTCCGCCGCGAAGAAAGCCGAAGCCCTTCGCAGGATCGGCCATCGCGTTCGCCCGCCGTAGTTCCCGGTTCTCCTGCTCCAACTGCTTCAACCGTTCGGCCTCGGCAGTCGTCACACCGGGCTTCACACCGGCGTCGATCTCGGCCTGCTTCACCCAACCGCGCAACGTCTCGACACCGATATCGAGCTGATCAGCGACCCGCTTGATCGTCCCGTGATCAATGCCGAGCTCCTTCCGGAGCTGACGCACCGCACGAACCGCTCGCTCCTACTCAGCCTCGCTGTACCGACGCGTCGTCGGCTTCCCAGGTGACATCTCATGTGGCATGACTCCATCCTCGTTTCCAAGGTCAGGAGCCTCCAACCATCCCAGGGCGATTCAGTTCACTCCTGATGGCGCTCCTTGCGTTCACCATCGGGAGCAGCTGCGCCCCGCCGGCGCGAGCCACCTCACCAGCGTCGTGAGGGAACTCCAGAGGAGACGCGTTGGGCATGATGGTTTCCTCCAGTGCGGACCAGATCCCCACAGATGAGAAATCAACCGAGATCGGCGCAACACTTCGTTGAGCTTCCCTTTGGAGCGGACGCCGCTTCGAAGTAACGCGATACGGTGCCGTCATGTGCAGAACGAGCCCCCGATGAGCGATATCGACCTCTCGATCGTCGACCGGCAGACCGCCGAGCTCTGGGCCGGTCTCGTACCAGTGCTCTCCGAGTACATCGCCATTCCGGCGTTGTCGCCAGGCTTCGACGCGGACTGGGCTGCCAACGGCCACCTGGAACGAGCTGTCGACCTCATCGTGTTGTGGTGCCGCGATCGGCCGATCCCCGGGATGACGGTATCGGTCCACCGGCTCGAGGGCCGCACCCCCGTGGTCATCTGCGAGATCCCGGCCACGGCAGGTGCCGAAGACGCGGCGCCCGTGCTGCTGTACGGCCACTTCGACAAGCAGCCCGAGATGGACGGTTGGCGCAACGGCCTCGGTCCGTGGAAGCCGGTGCTGGAGGGCGACCGGTTGTACGGCCGTGGTGGGGCCGATGACGGTTACTCCCCGTTTGCTGCGCTCGGCGCCATCGAGGCGGCGCAAGCCGCCGGCGGGGCGCATCCGCGGTGCGTAGTCCTCATCGAGGGGAGCGAGGAGTCCGGTAGCCCCGACCTCCCGGCGTACATGGAGGCGCTCGCCGATGTCATCGGTACGCCACAGCTCATCGTGTGCCTCGACTCCGGCGCCGCCGACTACGAGCACCTGTGGATCACCACGTCGCTGCGAGGTATGGCCGCCGGCAACCTCACGGTGCGCGTCGTCGAGGAGGGCCTGCACTCCGGCGGCTACGGCGGTTTCGTGCCCGACGGATTCCGGATCCTGCGGCGCCTGCTCGAGCGCATCGAGGACAGCGAAGATGGCCGGGTGCTGCTCCCGGAGGCGTGGGTGGAGGTGCCGCCCGAGCTGGAAGCTGCACTGGCGCGGGTCGCGGAACGGGTCGGGGCCGGGCGCGTAGGTGAGGCACCGCTGAGCCCAGGCGTCGAGCCGGTCACCGGCGACGACCCAGTCGAAGCGATGCTCGCCACCACCTGGCGACCACAGCTCACCGTGGTCGGCCAGGATGGCCTGCCGCCCACTGCTCGGGCCGGCAACGTCCTGCGTCCCGAAACCACGCTCGGCATCTCGTTGCGCATTCCTCCGCACGTGGACCCGGAGGTGGTGCTCCTGGCGCTCGAGGGCACCCTCACCACCGATCCACCCCATGGCGCGCAAGTCACCTTCAGCGCCGGCAGCGGCGCGTGGGGCTGGGCCGCCCCGCCGACAGCGCCGTGGCTGGAGGCCACGCTGCAGTCGGCGTCGCACAGATTCTTCGGCGCCCCGTCGCTGCAGTTCGGCGAGGGCGGCACCATCCCGTTCATGGCGATGTTGGGCCAGCGGTTCCCGGGGACGCAGTTCCTGGTCACTGGTGTGCTCGGCCCGGAGAGCAACGCTCATGGGCCGAACGAGTTCATCGACCTCCCCACGGCTCGCAAGATCACCGCCGCGGTCGCGTCCGTCCTCCACGCCGCCGCCCAGCCGCACTAGAGACGACCCTTCCGGCAGCGCTCCGACCGCGCATGGTCACGTTCCGGGCCCGAACGGGATCCCCAGTGCGTACCAGGCCACGAAGAACAGGGTCCACGCCACCACCAGCGCGACGAAGAACGGGATCATCAGCGTGATCACCGTGCCGATGCCGGACCGTTTGTCGTAACGTTTGGCGAACACCGCGAGGAGGGGGAAGTAGGCCATGATCGGGGTGACGATGTTCATCGGCGAATCGGCCACCCGGCAGGCCGCCAGCACCGATTCGGGAGCGACACCGAGCTTGAGGAACAGTGGGATGAAGATCGGTGCCAAGAGGGCCCACGTGGCGGTGGCCTGGGGCATGATGATGCCGATCACCGGGGTGATGGCGATGGCCGCCAGCAGCAGCCAGATCTCATTGATGTTCGAACCTCCGAGGGGGCCGCCCAATTTCACCGCGGCGATCTGCGGGACCCTCGAGTAGTTGAAGTAGGCGATGAACTGCGCAATCAGCAGGAACAAGAACAGCAGCCCTGCCATGCCCGCCCACGACTTCGTGATGGCGTTGACGAGATCCGTGTTCGTCCTCAACGTGCCGGCCCCCGGCCGTACCCGACACCGGCCGCCAGGAACAGCGGCGCGATGATCACGATGAGGCTGTCCATGAACGGCGAGGTGCCGATGATGCCGCCCGTCACCGGGTCTCGCAAGGGGGCCCCCGACGGTGCCGTGAGCAGCACGACGAGCCCGACCGCGGCCAGGAACCCGATGAGCGCCCAGCGCAACCCCCTGGCGTCCTGCTCAGGAGTGATGCCATCGAAGGTGTTGCGCTGATCGCGCAACTCAGCACCGGTCGGCGCCACCGCAACGTCGTAGGTGCCGAGCCTCGGCTCGACGAGCCGGTTGCTCACCAACGTCAGCAACAGCGTGAGCAACGATCGTCGAGCCGATGCCGAAGTACAGATTCGCGGCTCTTCGGATTTCAGGGTGGGGTGAGTCCGTCGAGGAGTGACCAGTTCGGCTTGCCGGCGTAGAGCAAGGCGCGGATGCGGTAGTGCTGGAACCGTCGAACCCGAACGCGGTGCGCTT
>JBDKJP010000133.1:0-9787 GCA_039796575.1 Actinomycetota bacterium | reverse complement strand
AGAACGTGTACTCCACCGAGGTCGAGAACGCCGTCGCCAGCCATCCCGCCGTCGCACAGGTCGCGGTCATCGGCATCCCCAGCGAGAAGTGGGGTGAGGCGGTGCACGCCATCGTGGTGCTGAAGCCCGACGCATCGGCCACCGAGCAGGAGATCATCGACCACTGCCGTGAGTGGATCGCCGGCTACAAGGTGCCCAAGAGCGTGGAGTTCCGCACCGATCCGCTGCCGCTGTCGGGCGCGATGAAGGTGCTGAAGAAGGACCTGCGCGAGCCGTACTGGGAAGGCCACGACCGCAAGGTGAACTGAGCGCCGTCAGCCGTCGTTGCCCGGGCGGTAGCCGCCGTCGCGGATGAGCCCGGCACACGCGGCCACCACCTCGGCGTCGTAGAACGTGCCGGCGTTGCGCTCGATCTCGTCGAGCGCGGCGTCGGTGCCGAGCGACGCCCGGTAGGGGCGGTGCGACGACATCGAGTCGACCACGTCGGCAACGGCCACGATGCGCGCCTCGAGGCAGATCTGATCGCCGATCAAGCCACGCGGGTAGCCCGTTCCGTCGACCCGTTCGTGGTGCTCGTGCGCCACGCGGGCGACCGGCCACGGGAAGTCGATGCCGCGCAGCAGTTCGTAACCGATGCGCGGATGTTCGCGAACGAGCGACAGTTCGAGGCTGGAGAGCCGGGTGGGCTTGACGAGGATCTCGGTGGGGATCGCGATCTTGCCGACGTCGTGCAACAGGCCGCCCACGCGCAGGCCCTCCAGCCGATCGGCGTCGAGGTCCAGACGACGGCCGATCTCCACGGCCAGCGACGCGACGTTGCGTTCGTGGTTCGAGGTGTACGGGTCGCGCATCGAGCTGAGGTCGGTGATGACGCCGACCGTCTGGAACAGCACGGACTCCAGTTGGTCGACGTAGCGCTCGATCTGCGCCTCGGCCACCCTTCGATCGCTGAGATCCTGCATCAGCCCGATCATCGCGGGTCGCTGGTGGTACATCGCGAGGCTGCTGTGCGTGCCGACGTTCGCCAGGCTGCCGTCCTTCCGTCGGGCCCTGAAGACACTTTCGACCGACGGCACCTCACCGGCGAGCACTCGGCGCTCACGCTCGATCGCGGGCTCGACCTCGTCGGCGGCGAACAGGGTCTCGACGTCGACCCCCACCAGGTCGTCGTCGGGGTCGTAGCCGAGGATCTCCTTGAACCTCGGGTTCACATAGGCCAGGCGGCGATCCTGCACGATGTACGCGCCGGCGATCGACTGCTCGACGAGGCTGCGGAACCGCTGCTCCGACTCCTCCAGTTGCGCAGCGGTGCGCAGCCGCTCGACCGAGAAACTGATGTCGTCGGCCATGGAGGAGAGCAACCCGCGGGTCTCGCCGTCGAGCAGGTCGCTGTCGGTGAAGTACAGGTTGAGCACGGCGACCGTGACGCCGTGATGGCGGATGGGCAGCGAGCCGACCGCCTCCCAGCCGAACGTGGTGCCGCGCTCGCGCCACGGCTGCATGCGCGGGTCGTGATCGAAGTCGTCGATCCACACCGGCCGACCGGTTCGGGCCGAGGTGCCGGCCGGTCCCTGCCCGCGAGGATCGTCGGGGTCGACACGGATGTCGATGCCCGCGACGTACTCCACGCCGTCACCTGCCACTGCCGCGGGCACGATGCGGCCCGAGGACGTCTCCACCACCCCGAGCCACGCGAGCTGCACACCGTTGTGGCGCACCATCACGTCGCACACCCGTTGGAACAGATCTGCCTCGTCGGCGGCGTGCACCTGGGCCGCGTTGCACTGGCTGAGTGCCTTGTAGAGCTGGGTGAGGTGCGCGATGCGGCCGGCCGCCCAGTGCCGGTCGGTCACGTCCATGGCAATGCCCCGCACCTGCACGACTCGCCCGTCGTCGTCGCGGACCGGGATGCCACGTGCGAGCATCCAGCGCGGCACACCGGTGAACGTGATGGCCTCGAGCTCCAACTCGTACGGCGCGCCGCGCTGCACGCATGCGATCACCGCCGCATTGAGCCGGTCCCAGCTCTCGAGCGTGAACAGTGAACGCTGATGGTCGTAGTCGGGCGGCGGCTGGTCGGCCGGCAGCGCGAACATGTCGTACAGCGGTGCCGACCACTCCACCCCACCGGTGGTGACGTCGAGCACCCAGCTGCCCATCTTGGCGAGCCGCTGCGCCTGTTCGAGGTCGGAGGTGCGACCGCGGAGATCTGCCTCGAGCCGTTGTTGCTCGGAGACGTCCTTGTGCGTGCCGATCATCCGGGTGGGTCGCCCATCGCCGTCGCGCTCGACGGCCATGCCCCGGTCGAGCACCCATAGGTACGTGCCGTCCTTTCGTTCCACGCGGTGGACGCACTCGTAGTGGTCGGATTCACCGCGCAGGTAGGCGTCGATGCAGGCCATCACCTCATCGAGGTCGTCGGGGTGCACACGACGCGACCACTCGTCGAGCGAGTGGCCGATCTCGGTCTCGTCGAAGCCGAGCATCGTCTTCCACCGCCGCGAGAACCACACGGTGCCACCCGTGACGTCCCAGTCCCAGAGCCCGTCGCCCGAGCCGTCGACGGCGAACTGCCACCGTGCTTCCGAGCTGCGCAGTGCGATGTCCTTCGCACGCAGGTCGGCCACCAGGTCGTCGGCGATGCGCTCTGCCCGTACTTCGGCCGACTTCCACGACAGCAGCAACGCCACCGCCAGTCCGGTGCCGGCGAGGCCGAGCACCAGCGTCGCCCATGCCGCCGCGGCGTCGTGCACGTGCGCCTCGTCGCTCGGCCGGATCGCCCAGGCGAGGAAGCCGGAGAGCGCGACGCCGCCGGCCAGGACCACCGCTGCGGGCGATACCCGTCGGCTGCCTGGCCCCGACCACCGTGTGGCGAGGGTCTGCCTCATCCGCTGTCGGCACCTCCATGCCTCTCACATCATGCTGCGGCAGGTTGGCCACCTGAAGTAGGGACCAGTGACACATTTGTGGCTCAGTACAGTGGCCTGGTGTCCGAGAACTGGCTGGTCGCGGCCGACGACCGAACGGGTGCGCTCGAGACTGCTGCCGAACTGGCCAGGGCCGGCAGACCCGTCATCGTCGCGGTGGGGCCGGGCACGGCGACCGGCGTGGTCGACCTCGGTACGCGAGCGCGCGGGTTCGACGAGGCGGTCGCCCGTGTGCGTGACCTGCCCGTCGCCGGATGGCAGGCCCACAAGATCGATTCCACGCTGCGTGGTCACTGGGCGGTGGAGGTGCGCGCCCGACAGGCGGTCCGCGGCCGACGGGCGCTGGTGGTGCCGGCCTGGCCGGCGATGGGACGTACCTGCGTCGACGGGGTGGTGCACGTGCACGGCGAACCGTTCGCGTCGGTGCACGCCGCACTGCCGGAGGCCGCCCTGCTGCCCGGCGTGGCGGCGCTCGACGACTGGCTGCAGGGCGAGGGCTCGGTGGCGGCGGTCGACGTGGCCGACGACGCTGCCCTCATCGCGGTCGCCTCGGCCGTGGTGGGGCGCGACCTGTTGCTCGCCGGCCCGGCCGGTGCCATCGGCGCGCTGTTCGCTGCGGCGTTCGGCGACGGCGAGCGGGCATCCGCACCGCTGCTCCACGGGCCAGCGCTGGTGGTGTGCGGCAGTGCGGCGGCCGTGTCCCGCGAACAGGTCACCCGGTTGCGTGCGGCTCGGCCCGACGTGGAGGTGCTGCTCGCCCCGCCCGCCGATGGCGAGCTCCGTCCCGACGTGGCGCAGCAGTTGGGGCAGGCAGCCCGCGATCGGATGGCCGACATGGCGACGGTGGTGCTCATCGGCGGCGACACCGCGGCGGCGGCACTCGGCGACGCGCCCCGACGTGTGCACGGCACGGTGCTGCCCGGCCTGCCGTGGAGCCTCGACGAGCACGACACCGGCCCGGTGGTGGTCACCAAAGCCGGCGGATTCGGCGACGCCGACACGTTGGTGCGCCTCCTCGGCCCACACTGACGACCGCTGCGCCGCGCAACTGGTCGGTTTCCGTCCCGGTTTCCGGGACGGAAATCGACCAGAAGCCGATCTGGGACGAACGACGCCCAGAAGCCATGCGGCCTCAGTTGGGGTTGAGGAGCACCTCGGCACCGACGGGGGTGAAGCCGGCGGCCAGGAACACGCGGAGCGAGGCGGCGTTGCCCGGGGCGACCTGCGCCCACACGAACTCGGTGCGCGGCGCGGCGCGCAGGCCGAGGTCGACCAGGCGACGGCCGTGGCCCTCGCCGTGCGGGGTGTGGTCGAACAACTCGACGGCGAGCTCCAGTCGATCGGCCACGCCCCGGCCGAGCAGCACCACGCCGGCCTCGTCGCCGAACGTGCGCACGTCGCGGCGGTAGCGATGCGCCCGCTCGACGCGGGAGTGGTCGGGCGCGTGCCCGTCGCCGTCGGCCAGCGCGTCGCCCGTGCCCGGCCGGACGAGCAGCACGTCGAGCGAACCGATCGAGCGGTGCGGCCCGGCCAACCACAGCAGCAGGTCGGGATGCGTGCACCCGCCGTAGCCGTGCAACCCGCGGGCCGCGGCCTCGTCGGGGTCGATCGGCGCGCACAGCACCGTGTGCGCGGTGAACTCGGTGACGGCCACGATGTCACCGCGCAGCCCCGGCAGCACGTCGACCTTCCCGTCGGTGGGAGGGAACACGCCGCGAGCGGCATCGTCGAGCACGGGGGCGAAGGGGTGCGGAGCAGCGGGCGACATCGCGTCGGACGATACCGTGACGCCCATGACGGGTCCGCTTGCCATCAGCATGGGCGACGCCTCGGGCATCGGCCCCGAGATCGTGCTGCGCAGCTGGTGCGACGGCACGCTCGGCGACGACGTGGTGGTGTACGGCGACGCGGCCATCCTGCGTCACGGCGCCACCCTGCTCGGCCTCGACGTCGACTGGGACGTGTTCCCGATGGTCGACCTCGGTCTGCTCAGCGCGGCGGACCACCGGCCCGGCGAGCTCGACGCGGCCTCCGGTGCGGCAGCGCGGGCGTACGTCGAACGGGCCACGCGCGACGCGTTGGCCGGCGCCGTGTCGGGCATCGTCACGATGCCGATGAACAAGGAGGCCACCCAGCGCAGCGACCCGTCGTTCGTGGGGCACACCGAGTTCATCGCCGGGCTGTGCGGCGCCGAGAAGGTGACGATGATGCTCACCGCCGACACGCCGTCGGGGTCGCTCGCGGTGACCCATGTGAGCACGCACTGCTCGCTCGCCGAGGCCATCCGCCGCACCCGCACCGATCGCGTGCTCGACGTCGTGCGTCTCACCGACGACGTGCTGCGCCGCTTCCTGACGTCGCCGCGCATCGCGGTGTGCGGGCTGAACCCGCACGCGGGGGAGCACGGCCTGTTCGGCACGGAGGACATCGAACAGATCGTCCCGGCCATCGATCTCGCCCGTGCCGAGGGCATCGACGCCACCGGGCCGCACCCCGCCGACACCGTGTTCTTCCAGGCCGTGCACCGCGGCCGGCACGACGCCATCGTGTGCATGTACCACGACCAGGGCCACGGCCCGATGAAGCTGCTCGCGTTCGACACCGGGGTGAACGTCACGCTCGGCCTGCCCATCGTGCGCACCTCGGTCGACCACGGCACGGCGTTCGACATCGCGTGGCAGGGCGTCGCGTTCACCGACTCGGTGCGGCACGCCGTGGCGTACGCGCGCAAACTCGTGTCAGCCTGACTGCCACATCTTGCCGGCGTCCGTGTTAGGTTGCCGGACATGACGCTGGGGAGCATCCGCCACCAGATCCGCATCGGGCGCAGCGCCGACGACGTGTGGGCGCGAGTGCGCGACGTCGCCGGTCTGCACACCTGGTTCCCGGGTCTCACCGATTGCCAGGTCGACGGGAACAACCGTGTGATCTTCCTCGGATCGGGCATGGCCATGCCCGAGGAGATCCTGGTGAACGACGACGTGCAGCGGCGGTTCCAGTACCGCATCACCGCACCGATCTTCCGCCACCACCGCGGCACCATCGACGTCATCGAGCTCGGTGCCGACGAGTGCATGGTGGTGTACAGCACCGAGGCCGACCCGCGCACGATGGCACTCACCATCGGCGGCGGCACGGCCGGTGCGCTCGACGAGTTGAAGCGCCAGATGGAGGAGCACCACTGATGGGCCGCAAGATCCTGTTCGTCACCACCGACCAGCAGCGCTACGACGCCATCGGCTGCAACGGCGGCATGGTGGCCCGCACGCCGGTCATCGACGCGCTCGCCGCACAGGGCTACCGCTACGAGCGCGCCCAGCCCCAGAGCGTGGTGTGCATGCCGTCGCGCAGCACGATGCTCACCGGGCAGCACGTCAGCACGCACGGCGTGTGGATGAACGGCGTGCCCCTGCCAGCCGACGCGCCGTCGGTGGCCGAGGTGCTGCACGCCGCCGGCTACCGCACCGCCCTCATCGGCAAGCCGCACTTCGAGCCGTTCCTCGACCCGTTCATGCGCTTCGCCGAGAACCGCTTCTCGCGTGAGCCGCTCACCGGCACGCACCGCGGCTTCGAGCACTTCGAGGCCGCCACCCACGGCGGCCAGGGCATGCTGCACTACGCGCGGTGGCTCGCCGCGAACCACCCCGAGGTGATCGGGATGTTCTACCCGGTGCTCGACGGGTCGCTGGAGGTAAACGCCCTCGGCGGCGGCGAGACCGGCGCACCGCAGGTGTGGGAGAACGCCATCCCGAAGGAGTGGTACCACACCGATTGGGTGGCCGACCGCACCATCGACTGGCTCGACGGTCTCGACGCCGACGACGACTGGTTCTGCTGGATGAGCTTCCCCGACCCGCACCACCCGTGGGACCCGCCGAAGAGCGAGCTCGGGCGCATCGACTGGCGCGACGTGCCGCTGCCGGAGGGTTACCCGCAGACCGCCGCCGAGCGCGAGGCCATCCTCGACCGCAAGCCGCGCCACTGGAAGGCGTGGTACGAGGGCACCCTGGTCAGCAACTACGAGGCGCCCGCCGACTGGGTGCCGGCCACGATGACGGCCGACCACGTGCGTGAGGTGAACCAGCGCAACGCCATCGAGTGCGAGCTCATCGACGAGGCACTCGGCCGCGTGCTGGCGGCCATCGAGGCGAAGGGCTGGGGCGACGACGTCGACATCGTGTTCACCACCGACCACGGCGAGTTCCAGGGCGACTTCGGCCTGCTGTTCAAGGGCCCGTACCACGTCGATGCGCTGATGCGACTCCCACTCGTGTGGCGTCCGGCGCCGTCCAGTGCGCCGGCTCCCGCGGCGGTCACCCGCCCCGTCGGCCTCGTGGACCTCGCCCCCACGTTCTGCGCCATCGCAGGGCTGCCGGTGCCGGAGTGGATGGAGGGCAAGCCGCTGCCGTCGAGCGACACCGACGCCGACGCCCGCGGGTTCGAGCGCTCACTCACCGAGTGGGACAGCGTGCTGTTCGGGGTGGCCGTGCACCTGCGCACCATCACTCGCGACGGCTGGGTGTGCACCACCTACCAGAAGGGGCACAGCCACGACGGCACCGAGGGTGAGCTGTACTCGCTCACCGACGATCCGCTGCAGCGCGTCAACCTGTGGGACGACCCGGCGTACGCGGCGGTCCGCGACGACCTGGTGGCCGACCTGTGGGATCACCAGCCGGCGATGCACCAGCCGCTACGCCGCGTGGAGGCGCCGGTCTGACGGTTGCTGCTGCTTGTCGGCCCGTCGCCGCGACGGCACGGCGAGCAGCCAGATCAGGAACACGCTGATGAGCTCGGGGAGGTGCGTCGCCTCGCCGAGCAGCGGCACGTTGCCGTTGAGCAGGTCGATCACTGCGGTGATGAGCAGCGCGCCGGCCAGCACGGCCGCCACCGGCAGCATCGTGCGTGCGCGCGCCGGGCGCACCACGACCACGACGAGCCCGACCGCGTAGGCGATGCTGAACGCGCCGAGGTGGCGCGCATCGTGCGCGGTGGAGCCGCTGTCGGCAGCGCTGAGCAGGTCGCGCACGGCGAACCAGAACACGTCGGCGGCGATGACCGCGAGCAGGATGCGGGGGATGCTCCAGGCTGCCGCACGGTCGGCCGCGGCGTTGAGCTTGGTCATCGACTTCGAGAGGTCGGGCATCGGCGCAGCCACCTGCATGCGCGCGCCGCGACGGCCCAGGTCGGCCACGGCCTCGAACCGGCGGCACTCGGCACACCCCGCGAGGTGGGCCTCGAGCAGCCGCGGCTCGACCCCGAGGTCCTCGCCGTCGATGCGGGCGGAGATGGCCTGTTGCCAGGGCTCACACGTCACGGTTGTCCAGTCGTTCGAAGTAGGGGAAAGGTTCCCGGGCCAAAAGACCTATTCTGGGTCAAGTTCAGCGGAAATGGTTGACCACGGCAAGTGCACTGAGCACACTGCTCGGAATGGGTACGGGAGATCCCCTCCGCCGCCACGTGGAAGCGGCCGTCGAAGGCGACGACGTCGCCTTCGCGTACCTGGTGAGCGCCACGCAGCCCGCCGTGTGGCGGCTGTGCACGGCCCTCGGGTCGAGCGGCGTGGAGGAGGACCTGGTGCAGGAGACCTACCTCAGTGCCATCAAGTCGCTCGCCTCGTTCCGCTTCGAGGTGCCGTTCCAGGCGTGGCTGCTGTCCATTGCCCGCCGGGTGTGCGCCGACGACGTTCGCCGTCGCACCCGCGCACGCCGGCTCGCCGACCGCCTCGACCAGTACGCCGGCGACGGCGTCAGCCTCGATCACGAGTCGGTCGACCACCTGCTCGACGAGCTGGCACCCGACCGTCGCGACGCCTTCGTGCTCACCCAGGTGATGGGGCTGTCGTACGAGGAGGCGGCCGAGGTGATGGGATGCCCCATCGGCACCGTGCGCTCGCGTGTGGCGCGTGCCCGTGCCGACCTGGCCGGCACCATGTCGCGCACCATGGCGGTCTGATCGCGAGGGCGGCCCCGGGGTCGCAAGCCCGCAGTCCCGTCGGGCGGGGTCGGAAGACCCTGTCGAGGACCTGACCACATCATCACAATTGGCATCACAGATCAGTCACAGCGGTCGGCGGGACGGAGGTGAGGTCGCGACATGGAGGCAGCAGGAACCGACGGCCTGGCCCGTGTGGCGCTCGACAGCCTGGTCACCGCGTGCGCCGTGCTGCGCCCCGTGTACGAGGGCGGCGAGGTGGTCGACCTCGTCATCGCCGACGCCAACCGCGCCGCCTGCGAGTACGTCGACCTGCGCCACGACCAGTTCGTCGGGGTGCCGATGAGCGCACTGCTGGGCGGCCCGGTGGGGGAGCAGGAGTTGGCGCTGTGCCGGCGGGCGGTGGCGACCGGGGTGCCGGTCGACGTGGCCGACCACACGTTCGAGAGCTACGGCCGTCACCTTCCCTACAACCGCTTCGACGTGCACGTCGTGCCGATGGGTGGCGACGTCGTGGTGTCGTGGCACGACAGCTCGCAACGGCACCGCCAGGCGGCGGCGCTCGTCGAGTCGGAACGCCGTCGCATGGTGCTCGCGCAGCACACCACCGACATCGTCTACGAGACCGACGACGACGGGCTTATCACGTGGGTGTCGCCCTCCATCGAACGAGTGCTCGGCCTGCAGCCCGCGGCCTGGATCGGCCACCGCCCGCGGGAGGTCGTGCTGCCCGACGACGTGCCCCGCGTGCTCGCGCTGCGCAAGCGGGTGTTCGGATCTCTGGACGCCGAGCCGAGCGATGCCGTCGAGTGCCGGTACCTGACGGTCGGTGGCGACGCGCGCTGGATGGCGATGCGCGCCCAGGTCATCCGCATCGGCGACGAGGTGGTCGGCGCGGTCATCGTGCTGCGCGACATCCAGGACGA
>JBDKJP010000132.1:0-3572 GCA_039796575.1 Actinomycetota bacterium | reverse complement strand
TGCCGTCGTACGCGCCCGACCTGCCGGGTCACGGTGCATCCACGCACCCGCTCACCGACCTGCACGGCGATGCGCGGTCGATCACGGCACTGCTGGGGCAGCTCGATCGTCCGGCCGTGCTGGTGGGGCACAGCTACGGCGGTGGCGTCATCACCCAGGCGGCCGAGTGGCATGCCGATGTGACCCACCTCGTGTACCTCGCGGCCTTCGCGCTGCTCGAGGGCGAGAGCATCCGCGGCTCGCTGCGCAACTTCCCGCCCGAGGAGATCGCGCTCGCTGCGGCGATGGTGCCCCGCGACGACGGCACCACGGTGCTGCACCCCGAGCTCGGTCCGCCTGCGTTGTACGGCGACTGCTCACCTGCGGTCATCGCGGCCGCCGTGCCGCGATGGTCGCCACAGCCGCACGCGGCGATGAGCCAGCAGGTCACCGGTTCGCCGCTGGGTCGCATCCCGTCGACCTACGTCGTGTGCACCCGCGACCGGGCGGTGCACCCGAACCATCAGCGAGCGATGGCGGCGCGGTGCACGCACGAGGTGACACTCGACTGCGACCACTCGCCGTTCCTGTCGCGGGTCGACGACGTCGCGGCGCTGCTGCACCGCCTGGCCACGGAGGACCACTCGTGAAGGTGCGCATCGGGTTCGGGTTCGGGGTGCGCACGAAGTTGAACGACGACGGCTTCGCCACCGTGGTCGACGCGCTCGAACGGCTGCGGTTCGACAGCCTGTGGTTGAGCGAACGCATCGGTGGCGAGGCGCCCGACCCGCTGGTGGCCATGGCGTTCGCCGCAGGCCGCACCACGAAGCTGAAGTTCGGCATGAGCGTGATGGTGCTGCCGGGCCGCAACCCGGTGGTGCTGGCGAAGGAGCTCGCCACGCTCGACCGCATGTCGCAGGGTCGGCTGCTGCCGGCGTTCGGTCTGGGTGTGGCCGACCCGCACGAGCAGCAGGCGTTCGGGGTGGAGCGCGGGGCGCGGGCGAAGTTGTTCGACGAGGCGATCCGCGTGCTGCGCGGCTGCTGGGCCGACGGGTCGCTCACGCACCACGGCGAGCACTTCCACTACGACGACCTCACCGTGCTGCCCAAGCCGCGCCAGCACCACGTCGACATCTGGCTGGGTGGCATCGCGCCGTCGGAGCTGAAGCGTGTCGGCCGTCTGGCCGACGGGTGGCTGCCCAGCTTCGTCACCCCCGACGACGCGGCTCGCGGCCGCGAGGTCATCGAGGCCACGCTCGCCGAGCACGGCCGCACCATCGACGACGACCACTACGGCGCGCTCATCCCGTACGCGAACGGACCGGTGCCCGAGCGGTTGCTGCAGGGGCTGGCAGCGCGTCGGCCCGACCTCGACGATCCGTCGGTGCTGGTGCCGCAGGGGTGGGACGCGTTGATGGCCACCATCGACCGGTTCGTGGCCGTGGGCACGACCAAGTTCGTCATCCTGCCGCTCACCGAGCCGGCGACACCCGACGAGTTGGTGGCGCACCTCGAGGAGGCCGCGCCGATCGTGCTCGCCCGTCAGACCTGACCGGCGAGCCCCTGCTCGGCCATGCGGGCGAGAAGGTCGAGCACCGACGACGCGGGCACGGGGCGCGAGAACAGGTAGCCCTGCATCAGGTCGCAGCCCAGTCCGCGCAGGTCGTCGCGCACGTCGACGGTCTCCACGCCCTCGGCCACGACGGCGAGGCCCAGCCGGTGCCCGAGCTCGATGACCGACGCCACGATGGCCCGGTCCTCCTGGCTGGCGCCCATCGCGAGCACGAAGCCGCGGTCGATCTTCAGCTCGCTCACGGGCAGGTGACCGAGGGAGCCGAGGGAGGTGTAGCCCTGGCCGAAGTCGTCGAGGCTGACGCGCACCCCGGCAGCGCTGAGCTCCTCGAGCAATGCGGTGGCGCGCACCGTGTCCATCGCGAACGAGGTCTCGGTGATCTCGAGCACGAGCCGACGGGCGTGCACGCCGTGCGCCGCGAGACGGTTGAGCACCCACCCGGGCAGGTCGTCGCGCAGGTTGCGGGCCGAGATGTTGACGGCCATCGACAGGTCGGGATGCATCGGTGACCAGTTGGCCAGCTGCACGAGCGCATGGTCGACCACCCAGTGGGTGAGCGGACCGATGAGACCGGTGCTCTCCGCGATGGGGATGAACTCGTCGGGGTAGACGAGGCCGCGTGTGGGGTGCTGCCACCGCACGAGCGCCTCGAACGCCACGACGCGCTGCGTGATGGCGTCGACCTTCGGCTGGTAGTGCAGCACGAGCTCGTCGTTGGTGATGGCGCGGCGCAGCTCGGCCAGCAGACCCAGCCGTTGCGGGTCGAACTCGTCGATGCCCTCGTCGTAGCGGACGATGGCGGCGCGCACACCCTTGGCGGTGTGGAGCGCGAGGTCGGCGCGCTGCTGCAGCACCTCGGCGGTGTCGGCGTCGTTGGGCCACAGCGCGTAGCCGATGCTGGTCTCGACCGACACGGCCACGCCGCCGAGCTCGGCCTCCTGCGCCAGCGTGTCCTGGAGGCGGCGGAGGATGTGCTCGATGGTGTCGGCGCGGGCGCCGGGTAGCACGACGGCGAACTCGTCGCCGCCGAGGCGGGCGATGGTGTCGCCGGGGCGCAGCGAGGCGCGCAGGCGGTCGGCGACGATGCGCAGCATCGCGTCGCCGTTCTGGTGGCCGAGCGTGTCGTTGACCTCCTTGAAGCGGTCGACGTCGATGACGGCAAGCGCGACGTCGCTGGCGGTGCGGCCGCCCGCGGCCAGTGCCGCGGCGAGACGGTCGGCGTAGAGCACGCGCCCGGGAAGCCCGGTGAGGCGGTCGTGCAGGGATCGCTGCTCGGCCAGCTCGCGGTGGCGGCGCTCACGCACGGCGAGCGACACGACGATGCCGGCGAGCACGATCCACAGCACGGTGAGGCCGACGGCGATGGTCCACACGACGCGGTGCACGGTGGCCTGGCGGGCGTCCTCGATGGGCTGGTACGGCAGGTAGATCTCGGCGACCGCCACCACCTTGGTGCGGTCCTCCAGCGAGCGGAGCGGGATGTAGGCCTCGATGGCCTCCTCGCCGCCGGTGAGCGCGCCGTCGTTCTCGTCGGCGCCGACGGTGGTGCGGTCGATGATCGGCCCGCCCAGCGCAGCGGCCTGCACCTCGGCATCGACGGTGCCCGCCTTGTCCTTGTAGTTGGGGTCGCTCGCCTGGAACACCACGCGACCCTCCACCGTGCGGACCCGCATCTCCAGCACGGCCCCGGTGTCGAGCAGACCGCGGGTGGCGTTGCGCATGCCCCTCCACTTGTCGTCGACGGGAGGGAGTCGCAGCGGCACCGGATCGAGGAACGGTTCGAGCGCGCTGGCGGCCATCGCCTTGGCCTGCAACGTGGCCTGCTCGAGGGCCGACGCCTCCGCTTCCGCCGTGGTCGTGCGGGTGAGGAGCACACCCAACCACAGCACGGGCAGCATGGTCAGCACCGCATAGGCGCCGAAGCGCCAGAGGTTCCCTCGCCCGTTGCTCGTCATACGACGTACGATCGGCAAGAACCCGTCAAATCTTGAGGAATCTCTGAGCTTCAAGAAAACCGCAA
>JBDKJP010000131.1:0-4630 GCA_039796575.1 Actinomycetota bacterium | reverse complement strand
GCCGGGCCGGCGACCACCGGTCGCGGGCTGTATGTAGGGATGACCCGCGGCCGCGACGACAACCGCGTCTACGTCGTCACCGACACCCACGAGATGAGCGAAGCACGTGACGTGCTCGAAGGGATCGTCGCATCGGATCGCGCCGACATCCCCGCCGTCGTCCAGCGCCGGCAGCTCGCCCAACAGGACCGTCTGCCGCCACGCCCCCAACCTCGCTGCGAGGTCCCGGACTGGTTCCACGATCTGCGCGCCGACGCCGCCGACAACTACCGGCAGTCACGAAAAGCGCTCGACGACTCGACCGCGGCGAGAGGGCGACTCGTCGAGGTCGTCGACATCGCAACACGACGGATCGCGGATGCGAACACGATGTGCGACCCCTTTGATGCCGAACTCGATGCGGCCAACGGCGCAGTGAAACAGGCCGAGGGGGCGCAGCGGGCTGCGCAACAACGACTCGACCAATCCGGGCTCCGCGGTCGACGCCAAGCACGCGCCGAACTCGCCGCCGCCGATGAGACCGTCACCGGAACGCGCGAGATGCTCGCTGTCGCGCGAGAGCAGGCTCGCGAGCCCTACGCGCTACGCAACATCGCCCGCACACAGATCGAGGCAGCCCGCGACGCGCTGCGGAGTCACGACATGTACGCCAAATGGCATTTCCTCCCCGAACACCTCTCAACCGCCGAAGCCCGCGTCGACGCGCTCGACACCTGGCACGACTGGGCCACCGGCAAACCAGTCACACAGGAAAGGCTCGCCGAGGCCGTCACCACCCTGCACGAGATCGCCGCACACGAACCCGACAACGGCACACGCCAACTCGCCAACGTCATCCACCAATGGGCCGAACAGCACGGCGTCGAGCTCACCCGGCCGCCCATCGAACCGCACAGAACAATCGAAGCCGGCATCGAAATCGACCTGTAGAGGCCGGGCATATCGGCAGATAGGCACGCGGGCTACTGGATGATGGCCAGCAGCCCGACCAGTACCCCAAAGGAGATGGGGAGCGCGGCGATCAAGCCCCACGGTGTTCTGCCAGAGCGATTGACGGACCAGCCAGCGACGCAGATCGCCGTCATCACGGAGCCGGTCAGCATGAGAAGTAGCGCCTCAACCTGCAATCCGCCCCATGACGCGACGATGACACCGAAGCAAATCAAGCCGACACTGATCAACCCCCAGAAGACCAACGCCGCGCCGATTGTGATCCGCCGTCCCCTGTCGGCGGGTGTCACTGCGGTGTCTGCCACGCGGCGCATAGTGCCCGTTATGGAGCGAGTTGGCAAGTCACGAGAGGACGTCGTCACGCATCACGGAGTGACGAGCACACGGCCTCGATGGAGATCCCTCGACGTTGAGCGGCGGCACGAACGAACACCACGACGGCGTCAAGCGCATGCCGCCAGACATCATCGACTGACCACCAGCCGGTGTCCTCCGGCTCAGCGCCCGCCGCGATCAAGACTGCGCCATGCACGCAGTGGCGACGCTTCGAGTGGCCGACGTTGCCGCGCGCAGGGTCTTCGTGAATCATTCGCTCCGCCAGACCGTCGAGCGCGAGTGGGTCGGCACGGCTTGATCCACATGCGACGTACGCGTCTGCGGCGAGATCGAGCAACACCGCAGCGGGATAGGTCGACGACGGTCCGTGATACGGCCGGACGGCATCGGCGATGTCGTCGATGGGCCGGCCGGCGGCCAGCGCGTCCAGCACGATCGACCTGACTTCGCGATCTCGTGCGGTGCCCGGCTCGGCCATCGGCCGCAGCTTACGGGGCGTTCACAGCATTGGTGGACTACTGGACACCCAGCGCCATATCGGGCACTATTCGCCGGTGGGTCCTCGTGTAGGCGCTCGGGGTGAAAGTGGCTGTCAAGGTTGTCCGAGCCGAGCCATCCGGCGCTACTCGGCTGTCTCGGCCTTGCAGTTGCGCCGCCGGAAATGGCAGGTTCGCAGGTGACAAGGGACGAGCTGGCGGCCTGGTGGCGCTACTTCAGTGAGACTGAGTGTCGCGGGTACTCGAGCCTGTACGAGCGCATCACGATGACGGTCGCGCAGTCAGCCGAGACGCTTGATTTCCTGCTCTCGCTGCCATCCCACGCTCTGCAGCCCAACATGCTCCTGGCAGCGGTCCATGACCGCGTACTACTTGGACTCGAACCTGAACTGGCGCGCCACTACGACGGGCTCGGTACGGGTGATGTGGGTCGCGCATTCGTCGACGTAGTCCATCGGAACAAGGCACCCCTCGCACTGGTCTTAACCGCACGGCGCACCCAGACGAACGAGATCGGGCGCATTGCATTCATCGGGCCTGCCCTCGCCGCGCTCGACCTCACGCAGCCGCCGACACTGGTTGACGTGGGCACCAGTGCCGGGCTGACGCTCACTCTGGAGCACTGCCTCATCGACTATGGCCCTCACGGCACGCTCGGACCATCCGACAGCCCTGTGCGCGTCCAGTGCGACGTGCTGCACGGCAACCCACCCATCGGGCCGGTGGCAGTCGGGGAACGGATCGGACTTGACCACAACCCACTTGATCCCATGGTGGCAGAGGACTTCCGGTGGCTGCTCGCATGCACGTGGCCCGATACCGGGAGGCTTAAGCGCACCCGCGCTGCCCTCGAACTTGCGATAGCGCACCCAAACGCTCTGCGGGCAGGAGACGCCGTTGATGATCTGCCAGCACTGCTGCGCGAAGCCAGCGGAGCGATCGTGATCACTACTACCTGGGTGATGGCGTACCTGGCTCCCGAGCGACGTATCGAGTTCGCACAATGTCTCGCCGATGCCAGCACCTCTCGACCGGTGTTCTGGGTGAGTGCCGAAGGCATCGGGGTGGTCGAGTCGCTGCCACCCGTGGAAGCACCGCCGGTCGAGGGTATCTCTGCCTCGGTGCTCGGAGTCTTGGGGTTCAGCGAGGGCCGCGAAGCCTCGGCGCGTGTCCTCGCACACGTGCATCCCCACGGGCGCTGGCTGTGGTGGCACGACTGAATCCGCGAACCATGACCGCCGCCCAGGCTCCTGTACCTGTGTAGAAGCGCAGATCTGCCGATCTGGGCGGGCTCCGGCGTCGGCCCGATGGTTTCTGTGAACAGGGGTTGCTGTTCCGGGCAACAATCGTTGTGATGTCCGAAAGCGCTGCCGAGACGACGAGATCAGGTGATGGTGCGGCAGCGGTCGTGGCTGTCTGGTTCGATCGCCACGTCGACGCGGTCCATGCCTACGCCGCCCGGCGTGTCGGCCGTGAGGTGGCGAGCGAGGTCACTGCGGAGACGTTCCGCACGGCGCTCGAGTTCTTCGACAGGTACGACTCGCAGATCGGCGGGGAGCGGGCATGGTTGTACGGCATCGCATCGAACCTGCTCCGTCGCCATTGGCGCGTGGAGGAGCGCCGCCTGCGCGCCTATGCGCGCCATGAAGCGTTGAGCCGTCGAGAAGCCATCGACCCTCTGCTGGCCGTGGATGACCGCGTTGACGCCGGGCGACGGTTCGACCCGATCGTCGCTGCGATCGAGCGTCTTGAGCCGGTAGACCGCGACCTCCTGTTTCTGGTGGCTTGGGAGCGGTGCACGAGCGCAGAGGCTGCTGGTGCGCTCGGGCTCCCGCCCTCGACGATCCGCCGACGTCTCCAACGGATCCGCGCCGAACTGCGTCGAGTGGAAGGAACTACAGAGTGAACGGACTCACGATGCTGGAAGCGGCGCGCCCGCAGGTGCGACCCTTGGACACCGTCGAGCGGACAGCCATGCGTGCCCGGCTCTTCGGCGACACGCCATCGCAGGCGTCAACGCTCGACACCGACGAGGTAGCTGGGGAACTGCTGGCGCTCAAGCCGGTCACCACGCACTCCGCGACACCACGCCGCTGGTTCGCGGTGGCCGCTGCCCTCGTGCTGATCTGCGCAGCGATCGCAGCGACCATGTTCATCCGACATCGCGGCAACGAGCCCGACCAGCAACCGACTGCGACGACCGTCGCGGTGGCCGGCTCTTTACCCAGCGAACTTGAACCGAGCCCGGCCTACTGGGCAGCCGTGTGGCCAGCCCGTGAAATCGTCATCGGCAAGTGCATGGCAACCTTCGGCTACGAGTACAAGCCCCGACCGTTCGGCTCCAACTCGACAACGACACAGGCGGAGTGGGACGCCTGGTTCAACGAGCAGGTAGCCGCCGATCCGGCATTCGAGCGCACATTGCTCGGTGCGCCTGATCAACAATCGGGCGGCTGCCAACTCGAGGCGTTCCACACGGTTCACGGGCCGGGCGAGGAGGCCTACTCGAAGATGGCCAACCTACTCAACCAGATGCTCGGTGACCTTCCGACCGACTCGGATCGGTCCGACGAGAACATCGCGGCATGGATCGACGACCACCGGACACAGGTCGACGAAGTCAACGCAGAGCTCGCACAGGAGCAGGCCACCGCACAGTCCATCATCAACAGCAGCACCGGCTGACCGTGCATAGCTGTTGATATTCCGGTAATCGAGTGAGGCTGCCTGGGGCTTCTGCGCTGATGCTCGCGAGTCGTGCAGAGCCGTTCAGTGACCCACGCGGTGCCAGCTCGCGCTGCGGCCGGTGCCGTCGTTGGCGATTAGCCCTCGGTCTCTCAGTTCGG
>JBDKJP010000130.1:0-4542 GCA_039796575.1 Actinomycetota bacterium | reverse complement strand
CGGGCATGACGGTGCCGGGCGTGGCCAACGGGATGACGTCACCGGCCTGCATGTTGAACGCGCCGCACCAGACGTGCCGTTCGACGCCGTCGCCGGCGTCGACGAACACGCGGTGCACCTTCGCCGCGTCGGGATGACGTTCGGTCTTCAGCACACGAGCCGTGACCACGCCGGGCACGGTGGCACCGACGCGGGCGACGTCCTCGACCGCGAGACCGAGGTGGGTGATGGCGTCGGCGATGGCGTCGATGTCGTCGCCGACCGGGACGAGGTCGTTGAGCCAGGAATGGACGATCTTCATCAGAACTGCTCCACGAAACGGATGTCGTTGGTGTACATCTCGCGGACGTCGCCCACGGCGTGCCGCTCCTTGGCCATGCGGTCGAGACCGAAGCCGAACGCGAAGCCGCTCCACTCCTCCGGGTCGAGGCCGCCGGCACGCAGCACGTTGGGGTGCACCATGCCGCAGCCCCCGAGCTCGAGCCAGTCGCCCTGCGGTGTGCGGATGTCGAACTCGGCCGAGGGCTCGGTGAACGGGAAGTAGCTCGGCCGGAGACGACTCGAGAAGCCATCGCCGAAGAACGCCTTCGTGAACGACTCGACCGTACCAGCGAGGTCGGCGAGGGTGATGCCGCGGTCGATGACGAGCCCCTCGATCTGGTGGAAGACTGCGACATGCGTGGCATCGGCGGTTTCGTTGCGGAACACCTTGCCCGGCATGATCATGTAGATCGGCGGCGCGATGTGCTGCATCACGCGGATCTGGACCGGCGACGTGTGCGTGCGCAGCACCGTGCTGCCCGGGGTGCCGTGGTCGACGTAGAACGTGTCGTGCATGCTGCGCGCCGGATGGTCGGGCGGCATGTTGAGCGCCTCGAAGTTGTACCAGTCGGTCTCGACCTCGGGTCCTTCGGCCACCTGGAAGCCGAGGCCGACGAAGACGTCCTCGAGCCGCTGCCACGCCTGCGTGACGATGTGCGCGTGGCCACGCGACGGCCGATCGAGCACCTCGGTGAGGTCGATGCGTTCGGCCTCGAGCTGCACCGCGCGCTCGGCGCGCTTGAGCTCGGCGAGGCGGGCCTGCACCGCTGCGGACACGCGTTGGGTGGCCTCGTTGACGGCCTGCCCGACCGCCTTCTTCTCCTCGACGGTGGCAAGGCCACCGAGGCGCGTCTTGAACTCGGCGAAGGGGCCTTTCTTGCCGAGCAGTTCGGTCTCGAGCGCCTGCGCCTCGGCCAACGAGGCCACTTCGGCGAGACGCGCCACTGCGGCATCGGCTGCCGCGCGTACGTCGTCGATCATCTTCATCTCCACAGGTCGGAAGGAACGGGGTGTCGGTGGATCCCCCGAGCGACGTGGCGGCGTGACGCGTCAGTGCGTCGGCGCGCAACCCCGGTGCACCCGGGGGCACCGAAATCGCAGGGAGCGTCGCTGCACGGCCATCGGCGCAAGGTTACCCGGCCCGCCGTTGGCGGGCGACTTCGAAAGCGAGCACCGTGGCGGCCATCGCCACGTTGAGGCTCTCGGTAGCACCCTGGTGCGGGATGGTGATCCAGCCGTCGACGGGCGCGTCGTCGGGGACGCCATGGGCCTCGTTGCCCACCACCACCGCGACGGGCGTGGCGAGCGGTGCGTCGGTGTAGGCGACACCGCGGTGCGACGAGGTGGCAAGGAGCTGCAGCCCGGCGGCCCGCACGTCGGCCAGTTCGGCCGACACCACCGGCACGCGGAACAGCGAGCCGGCCGTGGCGCGCACGACCTTCGGGTTGTACGGGTCGACCGAGCCGGCCGTGAACACCACGGCGTCGGCACCGGCCGCTTCGGCCGAACGGATGATGGTGCCTGCGTTGCCGGGGTCGGCGAGGCGGTCGGCCACCATCACGAAGGTGGCACCGGCCGGCAGCGTCTGCGGCCGCTGGTGCACGATGGCGATGACCGGCTGCGGATGCTCGGTGGTGGCGACCCGTTCGAGCACGTTCGGCGCGAACTCGTACAGCGGCGCATCGCACCGCACCGAGTCGCCGTGCGGTGCCACGAACTGCGCCTCCACCTCCCAGCCGGCGGCGACGGCCTGCGCGAGCAGACCGCCACCCTCGACCACGAACACACCTTCCTCGGAACGCGCACTGCGGCGCCCCAAGAGGCGCCGCAGTCGCTGTACCTTCGGGCTCGAGTAGGTGAGCCCCGCAGGATGGGATGCGCTCAGAGCGCGGCCTTCGCCTGCTCGACGAGGGCGCTGAACGCGGCCGCGTCGGTGATGGCCAGGTCGGACAGCATCTTGCGGTCGACCTCGATGCCGGCAGCGTTGAGACCGGCGATGAACCGGCTGTAGCTGATGTCGTTGAGGCGGCACGCAGCGTTGATGCGCTGGATCCACAGGCGACGGAACTCGCCCTTCTTGGCGCGACGGTCACGGAAGGCGTACTGGCCGCTCTTCATGACCTGCTCGTTCGCAGCCCGGACCGAACGGCTCTTGTTGCCGTAGTAGCCCTTGGCGCGCTCGAGCACCTGACGCCGACTCTTCTTCGCATTCACTGCACGCTTCACGCGGGCCATGGTGGTTCTCCTTCTTCGTTCTTCGTGTTCGGGGCCGTCGGGTCAGCGCTCGCCGAGGAGGCGCTTGATCTTCTTCGCGTCGCCGGGGTGGACGTCGACCATGCCGTCGAGACGGCGGGTACGCGTGGACGGCTTCTTCTCGAACAGGTGCTGGCGGTTCTGCTGGAGACGACGGAGCTTGCCGCTGCCGGTCTTGGAGAACCGCTTGGCCGCGGTCTTGCTGGTCTTCATCTTGGGCATGGTGGTGTTTCCTGTGACGGTGGCGGGGACGCGGCCCCACCGGGGGTGTTCAACGGGATCGCACTGGTGCGACCCCGTGTCGCGATGAGATCGCTCAGGCGGGGTCGGGCTCGGCGGCGGGTGACTCGTCGGCCGGGGCCGTCTCGTCGTGGGCTGCCTTCGCCTCGTGCTTCTTGGGGATGGCCTTCTTCTCGGGTGCGATGACCATGGTCATGTTGCGACCTTCGAGCCGGGCCTGGGTCTCGACCTTGCCGGCAGCGCCGACCTGTTCGAGCACCTGGTCGAGGATCTTCGACCCGAGTTCGGGGTGAGCCATCTCGCGACCACGGAACTGGAGCGTGACCTTGACCTTGTGGCCTTCGGACAGGAACTCCTGCATGTGGCGGACCTTGGTGTCGAAATCGCCCTTGCCGATCTTCGGACGGAACTTCACTTCCTTGATCGACACCTGGACGGTCTTCTTGCGCGACTCCTTGGCCTTCTGGCTCTCCTCGTAGCGGAACTTGCCGTAGTCCATGATCCGGCACACGGGCGGAGTGGCCATGGGCGCGACTTCGACGAGGTCGAGGTCGAGCTGACGGGCCAACTGGAGTGCTTCGGGCAGGGGCTTGATGCCCAACTGGTTGCCGTCGGCGCCGATGAGGCGGACCTCACGGGCACGGATGCGCTCGTTGTACCGGTGTTCTGGTTGCTGCGGCGGTGCTATGGCTGCTCACTCCTGTGCAATGGGTGGTCCCCTCCTGTGGTGGCGATGCGAAGTCGCCGAACACGACGGAGACACACCGCTTCAGGCGGCATGCTACGCAATCCTCGATGACCCGGAGCGCACCCTCTGCCGAAACAGCGCCCGCCTGGACGGCGGACCCCGAAGGGCCGGTGGCCGGGTGGGGACGCCGCACGCGGCGCCCCACTTCGCCTCAGTTGTCAGCCCGGTAGGGTACCAGACGTGACCAGCGATGACACCCCGACCGAGTTCACCGACGACGAGCTGGGCGACGCCGAAGCCGCGATCCGTGAGGCGAAGGACCGCATCGCGGGCACCCCGGTCGAGCAGATCATCGCCACGCACGTCGTGGGGTTCTACGAGTTGGCCGCCATCCACCTGAGCGCCAGCCCGCCGAACCTGCCCGAGGCCGCGATGGCCATCGACGCGATGTCGGCCGTGGTGCACACCCTCGAGGGACGCCTCGGCGACGACGAGCCCACGATGCGCGACGCCCTGCAGAACATCCAGTTCGCGTTCGTGCAGATCAAGGGCGCGACGGGCGGCTGAACCGGCCCACTGGGGCGCGCCGCACGCGCCCCTCGGTCACCGTCACGTCCTCGCCGCGGAGCAACTGTGCCTGTTCGCGCTCGTGCCCGGGCACGAGGCGGCCGGCGCTGTTGACCACCCGCCACCAGGGCAGGTCGTCGTCGGTGATGGCGAGCAGGCGGCCGACGAGGCGACTCAGCTTCGGGTAGCCGGCATCGGCGGCGATGTCGCCGTAGGTGACCACTTCGCCGGGGCGCAGCGACCGGATCACGTCGAGGATCCGTCGGTCGCGCGCCGGATCGGTCATGACGGCGTGATGCGGGCGGCCTCGTAGCGACCGAGCTTGCCGAGCAGTTCGAACGTGACGGCCGTGCCGACCGCGATGTCGCGGGTGCCGTCGGCGATCTCGATGCAGTGGAACGGGTACACGGCACCGTCGTCGGTGACGACGCGACCGAGACCGACCGCACGGTCGAACTCCACGACGGCACCGG
>JBDKJP010000129.1:0-25001 GCA_039796575.1 Actinomycetota bacterium | reverse complement strand
ACATCCGCACCCTGCCCGGGCAGACCAACGACGACGTCACCCGGCTGCTGCACGACCTCATCGGTGCCGACCTCATCGAGAGCGTCGACATCGAGTTCATGCACGAGGAGTGGCACGCCACCGCGTCACCCATCGACTCGCCGCTGTGGCGGTCCATCGAGAAGGCGTCGGCCGCGGTGTACCCCGACGCGCGCTGCGTGCCGGCCATCACGCCCGGCGGCACCGACGCACGGTTCTACCGTCAGCGCGGCGCCACGTCGTACGGCTACGGCCTGTTCTCCAACGAGCTGCCGTACGACGACTACGTGGCCATGTTCCACGCCGCCAACGAGCGCTGTGACGTGCACTCGCTGGCGCTCATGGAGCAGCTCTGGGGCGACATCGCCGTCGATCTGCTGGCCTGACGGTCGGCTCGCTCAGGCGAGCGGACCGAGCGCCTCGAGCACCAGGGTGGGCGCGCCGTCGGCCTCGGCGACGGCCAGGTCGACCGACGCCGTGACACGCCACTCGCGATCGCCGGCGGGATCGGCCAGCGTCTGCGTCACCGTCCACCGGCCGGGCGACTCGGCGAGCTCGAAGTACGACGACGAACGTGCGTCGCCGTCGATGCCGATGGCGTCGTACTCGGCCCAGTAGGGCGCCATTGCGTCGCGGATGCGCCACGACTCCCAGCCGCTGCGCTCGGCCAGTGCGTCGTACGCGCGGCGGGCCAGCAGCTCCACCCAGCCGAACATCGCGGTGCGCACCGCGGTGCGCCATGCGGGCGGGGGACCGGTGGCCACCGACGTGAGCGCCTCGGGCGCCTGGTGGTCGTGCAGGGGCTTGCCGGCCAGCAGCGACCACTCGTCGAGCAGCGTGGCGTCGGTGGCGCGGATGAGCGCGCCGAGCCACTCGATCACGTCCTCGAGCGCGTCGACGTAGACGTCGTCGGGCAGTGAGCGGTCGAGCGTGCGCCACGCATCGGTGAGGTAACGCAGCAGCAGGCCCTCGCTACGGTCGAGCCGGTAGCGGCGGATGAACGACGCGAACGTGTCGCCGCTCTCCAGCATCTCGCGCAGGATCGACTTGGGTGACGGGCCCTCCGCCACCCACGGATGGCGTGCGCGATACGGCTGGATGCACTCGTCGAGCAGCTCCTTCAGCGGCATCGGCCAGGTGATCGACTCGAGGCGTTCCATGCGCTCCTCGTACTCGACGCCCTCGGCCTTGAGGCGGGCGACCTCGGCACCCTTCGCTGCGTTCTGCTGCGCGTAGAGAATCTGCCGCGGATCGTCGAGCACCGACTCCACCACGCTCACCACGTCGAGCACGTACGCCGGGTCGTCGTGGTCGAACGTGCTCACCACTTCGATCGCGAACGGCATCAACGGTGCGGAGAACCGCAGCGCGGCGCGCTCGTCGGTGCCTTCGACCAACGAGCCGACGCGCACGCCGGCGCACCGACCGTGCTCGTCGCGTCGTCGCTCTGCCACGTCGGCGGCTTCGAGGCTGCGGTACAGCGCGATGGCGCGACGCTTGTGCTGTCGCCGCCGCGCCGGCGCGTCGTGGTTGGTGTTCAGCAGACGCTTCAGCGCCGATGGCCCGTCGGGCCGGCCGAGCACGTTGGCCACCATGTCGGCGGTGACCTTGAAGCGCGACGTGAGCGCCTCCGGCTGCGCGGTCATCAGCCGCTGCATCGTGGCCTCGTCGTAGTGCACGAAGCCGTCGGGTGCCTTCGCCTTGGTGGCCTTGCGTCGCGCCTTCGGATCGTCACCGGCGCGGGACAGCGCCTTGGTGTTCTCGATGACGTGCTCGGGTGCCTGCACCCACACGTGCCCGTCGGGGTCGAACCCGGGGCGGCCGGCGCGACCGGCGAGCTGACGGAACTCGCGCACGGTGAACACCCGCACCTTCGTGCCGTCGAACTTGGTGAGCGCGGTCATCAGCACGGTGCGGATGGGGATGTTGACGCCGACGCCCAACGTGTCGGTGCCGCAGATCACCGGCAGCAACCCGGCCGCGGCGAGGCGTTCCACCAGCCGGCGATGGCGGGGGAGCATGCCCGCGTGGTGCACGCCGACGCCGTTGCGCAGCAGTCGCTCCAGCGTCTCGCCGAACCCGCGCGTCGTGCGCTCGCTCTTCAACGCCGCGGCGATGGCCTCGCGCTGCGCACGCGTGGTGACCGCGAGGCTCACCAGGCTCTGTGCGCGCTCGATGGCGTTCGCCTGGGTGGCGTGCACGATGTACACCGGCGTGATGCCCTCGCGCACCGCGTCGAGCACGCTGTCGCTGACGTGCGTGGTGCGCCACTGGTGGTACAGCGGCGTGGGCCGCTCCACCGACGTGACCGACGCGACCGGTCGGCCGCTGCGTTCCTCGAGGTCGGTGGTGATGGCCGTCATGTCGCCGAGGGTGGCGGACGCGAGCAGCATCTGGCAGCCCGTCAGCTCCAGCAACGGCACCTGCCACGCCCAGCCGCGGTCGCGTTCGGCGTAGTAGTGGAACTCGTCGAGGCAGGCGAACGCGTACTCGCTGGCCGGGCCGGTGGCGAGCGCGTGGTTGGCGAGCACCTCGGCGGTGCACACCAGCACCGGCGCGTCGGGGTTGATCGACGCGTCGCCGGTGGCGAGCCCGACCTGTTCGGCACCGAGGAGGTCGACGAGGTCGAAGAACTTCTCGGCCACCAACGCCTTGATCGGCGCGGTCCACACGGCACGACGCCCGGCGTTGAGGGCGAGCGCCACTCCCGCGACGGCGACGAGGCTCTTGCCCGAACCGGTGGGGGTGGCCAGCACCACGTGGTCGCCGGTGGCCAACGCCAGCACGGCCTCCTCCTGGTGCGGGTACAGCGGCCGTCCCGACTCGGCGGCCCACGTGCCGAACGCGTCGACCACGTCCATCGGGTCGGCGCCGGGCGCAGGGAGCAGGTCGCGCAGCGAGGCCATGGTGCGTCCAGTCTGGCCCGTGGAGCCGACGATGCCCCCGGATGCCTACGATCGGGCGTGATGACACCGGCACCGTTGCAGCACGCCGTGGTGGTGGGCGGCGGACCCGGCGGCCTGATGGCGGCCGAGGTGCTCGCGGCGGGCGGGCTCGGTGTGACGGTGGTCGACCACATGCCGTCGGTGGGCCGCAAGTTCCTGCTCGCGGGCCGGAGCGGGTTGAACCTCACCCACAGCGAACCGATGGAGCAGATGGTGGCCCGGTACGGCGCGCAGGCCGGCCGGCTCGAACCTGCGCTCCGCGCATTCGACGCGGCGGCGCTGCGCGAATGGTCGGCCGGGCTGGGCGAGCCGACGTTCGTCGGCACCAGCGGGCGCGTGTTCCCGCAGTCGCTGCGGGCCACGTCGCTGCTGCGCGCGTGGTTGCGTCGCCTCGGCGACCTCGGTGTCGCGTTCGAGACACGGACGCGGTGGATCGGGTGGGACGTCGACGCGCTCGTCGTCGAACGCAACGGTGAACGGCGCGCGCTGCCGGCCGATGTGACGGTGCTCGCGCTCGGCGGCGCGAGCTGGCCGCGCGTCGGCTCCGACGGCGGGTGGGTGCCGGTGCTCCGGGCCGAAGGTGTGGAGGTGCACGACCTGCGCCCGGCGAACTGCGGCATCGAGCTCGGCTGGTCGACCACGTTCGCCGACCGTCACGCCGGCCAGCCGCTGAAGAACGTCGAGCTGTCGATCGGTGGGGTCACCGCGCGCGGCGACGCGGTGATCACCGCGACCGGCATGGAGGCCGGGCCGATCTACTCGCTGTCGGCGCCCATCCGCGACGCGCTCGACCGCGGCATGGCGGTGCTCGCCGTCGACCTGCAGCCCGATCTCGACGAGGCACAGGTGGCGGCGCGGTTGCGGCGGGCCCGGCCGAAGGACTCGTTGTCGAGCACGTTGAAGCGCACGATGGGCTTCTCGGCCACCACGGTCGCGTGGCTGCGCGAGGTGGTGTCCGGGCCGTTGCCGTCGGAGCCCGTCGAGCTCGCGGCGCTGGTGAAGGAGGTGCCGGTGCACGTGCAGGCGCTGGTGCCGCTCGACCGTGCCATCTCATCGGCCGGTGGCGTGGCGATGCACGAGGTGGACGACACGTTCATGCTCCACCGTCGACCGAACACGTACGTGGTGGGGGAGATGCTCGACTGGGAGGCACCGACCGGCGGCTTCCTGCTGCAGGCCACGTTCGCGACCGCGGTCACGGCCGCGCGTGCCGCCGTGGCCCGCGCCCGCTGACCGTCAGGGCTTGCAGAACGACACGTTCGCGTTGGTGGTCGATGTCGAGACGCCGCCGGGCCCCGTTGCCGAGACCGCGACGGTGAGGGTGTAGTCGACGTCGCTGCCGACCAGCGGCACGATCGCACTCGCAGCTCCTGGCACCGGGGTGAGGGCAACGGTGGTGTCGTTGCCGCCGCCGGTGACCCGCACGCTGGCGCTGGTGGCGTTGGCGATGTTCACGTTCACGGTGACCGAGCAGTCGCCGGGTGTCACGGCGATCGAGCCGATGGTCGGCTTCGCGATGGTGACGGGCGGAGCGGTGGTGGGGGCCGCCGTGGTGGGCGGCACGGTGGTGGTGGTCGACGTGGTGGTGGTCTCGGGCACCGTGGTGGTGGTCGCGGCGATGGTGGTGGACGTGGTGGTGGCCTCGCCGCCCGGTGCCACCACGAACACGGTGCGCACACCCGAGCGGCTGCCGTCGTCGGCCACCACACGCAGCTCGTGCGTGCCGGCCGTGGCCGTCCACTCGAGCTCGGCGTAGGCGAGGTCGGCGTTCACCTCGAGTTGTTCGTCGGTGATCACGTCGTCGCCGTCGACGGTGAGCGTGAGCGACTCGATGCCGCTCGACACGTCGACGTGCGCCTGCACGACGACGACCCCGGGGTGCACCGACGCGAGATCGGCGGGCGTGTCGATCCACACCGCGGTGGTGGCGTCGACCGTGTCGTCGGAGCGCACGACGGCGAGGGTCGCGGCAGCGATGCCCGACCCGGCGATCGCCACCGGCAGCGCCACCTTCCACCAGACCATTGCCGAACCCGTCGTTCCCCTTCGTCAGGACGCGTATGCCGTACCATACCGCCGCATGGGACGGCCGTCGTGGAAGGTGGCCACTGGCGTGGTGCTCGCACTCGCGCTCGGTGCAGGAGGGTGGTGGGTCGCACTCCGACCCGACGACGACGCGCCTGCAGCGGCACAACCGTCGCCCGACGAGACGGGCATGGCCCCGACGTTGGCGCCGTTCACGGTGGCACTCGGCGCCACCCCCGATCGCACGGAGCTCGACTTCGGCACCCGTGTCGGCCTCACCGCCGATGTCGCGTCGCCCACGCCCGTCACCCGGATCGAGCTGTGGGACGGCGACCGGTTGGTCGCGGCCAACGTCACCGCCGACCCCGCCGGCGCCACTTCGCTGCACGCCGAGTTCGCGTGGACCGCGGTGTCGCCGGGTGCGCACCTGCTCGCCGCACGCGCCGTGGCCGCCGACGGCACGCGCAGTTGGTCGCGCAGCATCGGCGTGACGGTGGGGCTCAGTCGCGAGGCCGCCACCGGCGGTGCGGTCGTCGTGCCGGCGGAGGCAGGCCTCACCGCCGCGGCGACGGCGGAGCAGCTCGGCGTCGACCCGGCCTCGTTGGTGGTGCCGGGCGGTGCGTCGGCGGCCGACGAGCCCGATGCGCCGGTGGGCCCCGCGGTGGAGGTGCTGCCGCCGCCCGTGGAGGGCGGTGACGACGCGGAGGTGGTGAAGGTCGACGGCCTCGGCACGACCACCACGACCACGACCACGACCACCACGACGACCACCACGACCACGACCAGCACGACCACCACGACCACCACGACCACCACGACCGTGCCCGACACGACGCCGGTCAGCACCACGACCACCACGCCGGTGACGACGACCACCACGACACCCGTCACCACGACGACCACACCGGTCACGACGACCACCACGCCCGTGACCACCACCACGGTGCCGCCCGACGACCAGCCGTTGCTGCTCGGTGCGCTCACGGTGGTCCCGGCCACGCAATACTTCACGCTCTACCCGCTGCCGCCCGCCGACCCGGTCATCACCATCGCCGCCGACGGTTGCTCCGTGCGCCTCACCCGCACCGAACCGCTCGACACGTTGCTGTTCCTGCACCGCACCGATGCGGCGCACCCGTGGTACATCAACGCCGGTGGTCTCTCGAAGGGCGAGTCGGAGTTCGTCGACGGCCCGTTGATGCCGGGCATCTACACGTACGTCGCTGCGTCGGAGGACGACACGGCGCAGAGCAGTCCGAAGATGGTGGTCATCCCCGCGTCGTGCGCCGACGCGTCCGGCTGGTCGGGCGACTTCCGCATCATCAACGGTGTGCTCACGGTGCCCGAGCCGGGCAACGGCTACTTCGTCTACCTCGGTCCGTCGGGCACGGCCAAGGGCTCGAGCTGGCAGCGCATCCCCGAGGACGACCGCGCCGTCATCAACGCGTCGTCGACGTCGGTCGACATCACCCACGTGCTGCCGAACTTCTACAACATCCCTTCGTGGACGGCGGAGCTGTGGCGCACCGACGGCACCACCGCGGTGAAGGTGGGTGACGCCACGTTCACCGTGCCGGCCGGGTTCACGGTCGACGACATCCTCGGCTGGGGTCTCACGTTCGACCTCACCACCCAGGGCGGCGAGCGCAGCGTCGTGCTCACGAAGAACACCACGCAGCAGTTCGCGTGGGAGGCCGACTACGGCGTGAACCACGTCGTGTGGCAGGTGCTCGCGAAACCGCTGCCGCGCACCAACGTGTCGCTCACCCCGCCCGGCCTGCTCGCCGTGGGTGTGTCCGACACACCTGCGCCGCACTTCGGCTTCGGCTACTTCTCGTTCGACACGGGCAAGATCCCGCGCACCGCACCGCCCGAGCCCGCCGGCAACGGTGGCAGCAGTGGCGGCAGCGGTGGGCTGCCGGCCGGTGTGGCCGCGTCGCTCGGCGGGATGCCGGTGCAGCCGCCCTCGCTGCCCGACACCGGCGGCGTCGCGAACTACGCGACGCCCTACCCCGATGACTTCGTGCTCGATCCGAACCCGTCGTCACCGCTGAGCGTGGAGGAGATGTTCGGCAGCGTCGACACCGCGGCGGGCGTAGTGGTGTACGTGCGCGGCATCCCGATGGTCGGCACACAGGTCACCGGCATCGCCTCGCCCACGGTGGCCGTCGTGCTGCCCGAGCAGCCCGGTGTCGGCGACCTCTCGTTCCAGTCGGTCACGCTCGACTCGGGCCGCGTGCCGAACCCGGCGTGGCAGCGGTGTGCCGTGGTCGACGTGCCGTGGGACGACCCGTCGTGGACCGCCCCCGCGAACGTGCCGGCCGCGGAGCTCTCCGCGCTGCAGGCCGTGTACTACGTCGACGGCGAGTACTGCCGTCAGGACCCGCCGCCGCAGAACATGTCGTGGGACGAAGAGCTGTGGGCGCTGCTGAAGGCGTCCGGCCAGCAGTTCGTCGGGTTCTACGACGCAGCCGCGGCGGCGTACAACTCCCTCGTCGCCTATGCGGCGCAGGCCATCGCCGACTGGAACCCGATCTGTGAGGCGCTCGGCGGCAGCGCCGCCCAGTCGTGTCGCGACGCGACGAAGGCGATGGCAGCGGTGGCCATCAAGGCCGCGATGACGTTCCTCGGTCTGCCGCCCACGTTGCCCACGAGCAGTCAGCTCATCGAGAGTGCGCGCGCCGGCCTGGAGGCCGACCTGTCGTTGTTCGCCGCCGAGTGGATGCAGTCGATCGGTGTGCCGTGCGACGACTACGCGCAGGACCCCGACGACTACGCGAACGCGCAGAAGGCCGCGTCGAAGCTCGGCGTGACCATCCAGAAGCCGGAGGTGGGTGAGGACGGCAAGGTCGACCTGTGCCGTGAGCTCGCCCGTGCGTTGTTCGACGAGTTCGTCGACGCCGCGCAGGCGTCGTTCAACGCACAGGTGTCCACTGCGCTCGGCGGCCCCGGCCAGTCGGTGCCCATCCCCGGGTTCGAGATCGCCGCCCACCCGGCCGGCCGTTGGAACCCGATGGTGGTCACTGTCGTGGCGGTGCCGTCCACGCCCGGGCTCGACCCGTCGTTCGTGTGCACGGCGACGGTGAAGAACTTCTGGAACATGCGCCACGAGTACGCCACCACGGTGACGATGCGCCATCAGTCCGACGGCACCTGGCAGGGCACCGCGTTGTTCAACACGTTGCCGGACGTGGAGAGCGACGTCGAGACGCTCTACACCGATCTCGCGTTCTTCGGCCCCACACCCACGTTCGCACCCGAGATCTCGGTCGGCAACGACGGGTGCTTCGGCGACCAGAAGATGAGCGCGAGCGACGTACTCGAGCCCGCGCTGCCCGACCCCTGATCGGGCGCGACGGTGACCCGTTTCGGACCCACGGGTCCGCAACGTGCCAGGGATGGCGCGAAACCCACCCGTGGGTCCGTAGTGAGCCGGAAATGGCGTGAAACGGACCCGACCAGGAGCGGGCCTGGAACAGCAAAAAGGCCCCGCCGGAGCGGGGCCTTGGTGGGCGAGGGGGGACTTGAACCCCCACATCCTTTCGAATACTGGCACCTGAAGCCAGCGCGTCTGCCATTCCGCCACTCGCCCGAGTGGAATTCACACGCTAGCAAGGTCGCCCGGTTCGCCCAACCCTGAAACCGCAGGTCCGCGCGGTCATCTGCCTCGTGCGGGGCGCGCCCCCTCGCGCGCACCCCCACCACTAACCTGACGTCCGTCATGGGTTTGCAGTCATTCGAGCACGGTCTGGAGCGTATGGTCGAGGGCGTGTTCTCACGCGGCTCTCGTTCCTCCATCCGTCCCGTCGAGCTCGGTCGTCGCCTCCTGAGGGAGATCGACGACCACCGCAGCGTCGACGTGAAGGGTCGGCGCATCGTCCCCAACGCCTTCACCATCGCGCTCAGCCCGAAGGATCACGCCGGGTTCGCCGACATCGACGACGCCCTGGTGGCCGAGCTGGCCGAGACCGCCCGCGAGTACGCCCGCTCCGAGGGCTACCACTTCATGGGTGCGGTGTCGGTCGAGCTCATCGTCGACAACTCGCTGAAGGCCGGCCGGTTCACCGTCGCCAGCCGCATGAAGGAGACCGGCGGCGTCGCCGGCGTCGGTTCGCTGGTCCTGCCCAGCGGCGAGCGCATCACGCTCGGCAAGGAGGTCGTGTCCATCGGCCGCCTCGACGACTGCACCATCCCGCTCACCGACGGCAACGTCAGCCGTCGTCACTGCGAAGTGCGCCCCTCGAGCCGTGGCTACGTGGTCGCCGACCTCGGCAGCACCAACGGCACGAAGGTCAACGGCCTGCGCATCCAGGGCGAACAGGCCCTTGCCGACGGCGACATCGTGAGCGTGGGCAGCACACACCTGCGCTTCGAGGCATCGTGAGCGAAGCCCAGCTCAACATCCTCAACTACGCGTTCCTCGCGCTCATCTACCTGTTCTTCGCGCGCGTCCTGTGGGCGGTGTGGTCGGAGGTGCGCGGCCCGCGCCTCGGCGTGCAGCCCGCCACTCGCGCGGCCGGCGACGCCACCGCGCCCGCCAACCGGCCGGCCGCCCCTGCGGGCAACAGCCGCAAGCGGCGCGGGATCCCCACCAAGCTGGTGGTGCTCGAACCAAAGGTGCGCAAGGGCGCCGGCTACGCCATCGGGAACGAGATCACGCTCGGTCGTGCCGCGTCGTGCGCCATCGGCCTGCCCGACGACACGTTCGCATCGCAACTCCACGCCCGTGTCTTCGTGCGCGAGGGCGCCACCTGGTTGGAAGACCTGGGCAGCACCAACGGCACCCATCTGAACGGCGAGAAGCTCACCGCGCCCGTCCAGCTCAGCATCGGCGACCGCGTGCAGGTGGGCAGCACCATCTTCGAGGCGCAGTGAGGAATCCGTGACCGAGCCCGTTCGTCCTCCGCTGCTCGCCTGGGGCGCCGCCACCGATGCCGGTCGCGTGCGCAGTGGCAACGAAGACGCCTTCGTCGCCGAGGCGATGATCTTCGGCGTCGCCGACGGCATGGGTGGCCATCAGGCCGGCGAGGTGGCCAGCGCCATCGCCGCCAGCACGTTGCGCGACCGCCTGTCCGGTGGCGCGAACACCGTCGACGTGGCCGTGGCCGCCGTGGTCGAGGCCAACGCGGCCATCTTCCAGGGCGCGCACAACAACGCCGAGCAGCGCGGCATGGGCACCACGCTCACCGCGCTCGCCGTGCTCACCACCGAGGGAGCGTCGCCGCGGTTCGCGCTGCTCAACGTCGGCGACAGCCGCACCTACGTGATGCGCAGCGGCCGGTTGCGTCGAGTGTCCATCGACCACAGCTACGTGCAGGAGCTCGTGTCCACCGGGCACATCACCGAGCTCGAGGCGCGCAACCACCCGCGCCGCAACATCGTCACTCGTGCGCTCGGCATCGAGCCGACGGTGAAGGTCGACACGTGGGTGCTGCCGCTCGTGAAGGGCGACCGGTACGTGCTGTGCAGCGACGGCCTGGTCGACGAGGTCGAGGACTCCGTCATCGCGCAGATCCTGGCCGAGCACGCGCAGCCGCAGGCCGCCGCCGAGGCGCTCGTCAACGCCGCCAACGACAACGGCGGCCGCGACAACACCACGGTGCTCGTGGTCGACGTGCTCGAGGGCGAGGAGCCCACCGCCGACACCGCCGACATCGATCTCGAGGCCACCTGGGCCGACGAGCAGCGCGACCGGCTCATCGACGCCGACGCGGGTGCCGTCACCGACATCACGCAGATGATCCCGATGGTGATGCCGTCGGCCGACGTGGCACCCGACGACCCGCCCGCGCGGCGCAAGGGCCTCGGCGTGCTGCTGTTCGTGCTCGGCTTCGCGGTCATCCTCGTGCTCACCATCACGCTCGTGCTCGTGGTGCGCCACAACTCGTCCGACACGCCGGCCACCACCAGCACGTCGACCACCACCTCGTCGAGCACGTCGAGCACCAGTTCCACCAGCACCACGACGCCTCGCTCGACGACGTCGAACTCGGGTCCCTGACCATGGCGAACTCGCCCATCGCCGCTGCGCGCCGCAACTCCGAGTTGGGCCTGGTGGTCATGGCTGCCGGCATCACGGCCGTGGCGTACACGCTGGCCGCGTTGGGGAAGAACGCCGAGCTGCCGGCGCGCATCATCCCCTTCCTCGTCGCGCTGCTCGGCCTGCTGCTGTCCGCGCACGTGGCCACGCGCATGCTCGCGCCCGGTGCCGACGGCACGTTGCTGCCGTTGGCGGTGCTGCTCAACGGCATCGGCTACGTGGTCATCGCCCGCCTCAGCGATCGGCTCGCCGCGTTGCAGACCACGTGGACGTTCATCGGTGTCACCGCGTTCGTGCTCACGTTGTTCTTCGTGCGTCGGCCCTCCGACCTGGCGCGCTACAAGTGGACGTTCCTGTTCGTCGGCGCGGGCCTGCTGATGCTGCCGCTGGTGCCCGGCATCGGCACGAGCGTCGGTGGCGCACGCATCTGGGTGAGCATCGGCCCCATCAACTTCCAGCCGGGCGAGTTCGCCAAGCTGGCGCTCGCGTTGTTCTTCGCCGCCTACCTGGCCGACAACCGCGAGCTCATCTCGGCCAGCACGCGCCGCATCGGCCCGCTGCACATCCCCGAGCTGCGCTACCTGCTGCCCATCACGCTCGCGTGGGGCTTCGCCGTCGCGGTGATGGTGGCCGAGAAGGACCTCGGCTCGGCGCTGCTGTTCTTCACGCTGTTCACGGTGATGATGTGGGTGGCCACCGAACGAGCCGTGTACCTCATCATCGGTCTGCTGCTGTTCGCCGTCGCGGCGTTCACCGCGTACCAACTGTTCGGTGTGGTGCAGACCCGCGTGTCGGTGTGGCTCGACCCGTGGTCGCAGTACGAGGGCAAGGGCTACCAGATCGCGCAGGCGATGTTCGCGCTCGCGAACGGCGGCACCGGCGGCACCGGGTTGGGCCTCGGCAGCCCGACGAAGATCCCCGCGGCGAAGACCGACTACATCTTCGCCGCCATCGGCGAGGAGATGGGTCTCGTCGGCGCCACCGCGGTGCTCATCGCGTTCCTGTTGCTCATCGGCGCCGGCCTGCGCATCGCGGTGCGCGCCGAGCGCCCGTTCGAGAAGCTGCTCGCCACCGGTCTCACCACCATCATCGGCATGCAGGCGTTCATCATCATCGGTGGTGTGCTGCGGGTGGTGCCGCTCACCGGCATCACGTTGCCGTTCGTCAGCTACGGCGGTTCCAGCCTGCTGGCCAACTGGGTGCTGCTCGCGTTGCTCATCCGCCTCAGCGACACGCAGGCGCGTCGCAGCGGTGAGGTGCCCGACGTGCTCACGTTGGGCGAGCGCATGGAGGCACGTCGCGCTCGCCGCGCCGAACGCAAGGCGGCGCACGCGTGAACAAGCAGATCCAGAAGCTGGCCGCCGCGCTGCTCGTGCTCTACGTGGTGCTGTTCGTGCAGCTCAACGTGTTGCAGGTCGGCAAGAAGGAGGCGCTCGACTCGCATCCGCAGAACAACCGCCAGACCATCCGCGACTTCAACCGGCCGCGCGGCCCCATCGTCACCGCCGACGGTGTGGTGGTGGCGCGCAGCGTGCCCACCACCGACGGCGGCCAGTTCAAGTACCAGCGCGAGTACCCGACGGGCGACCTGTTCACCAACGTGTCGGGCTACTACACGTACAGCTTCGGCAGCACGTCGTTGGAGAAGACGAAGAACGACGTGCTGATGGGCGACACGCTCGCGCAGAAGGTGAACGGCGTGTTCGGTGGCGTCGACAACACGGGCAGCGTGCAGCTCACGATGCGCGAGGACGTGCAGCGCGTCGCGGCCGAAGCACTCGGGGAGCGGGAGGGCTCGGTCACCGTGATGGACCCGAACACGGGCGCCATCATCGCGATGGTGAGCTACCCGCGGTTCGACGGCAACCTCGTCGCCACGCACGACTCGCAGAAGGCGGAGGACGTCTTCAACTTCTACAACAACTACCCCGGCAAGCCGCTCCTGGCGAACGCGTACCAGGAGAACTACATGCCCGGGTCGGCGTTCAAGATCGTCACCGAGGCCATCGCGCTCGAGAACGGCATCGTCAGCCTCGACAGCACGTTCCCGGTGGAGACCGAGTGGGTGCCGCCGCAGACGAACGACCCCATCCAGAACTACGGCGGCAAGCCGTGCGGCGGCACGATGGCCGAGGTCTTCTACCGCAGCTGCAACATCCCGTTCGCGCAGATGGCCGTGATGCTCGGGCCGGAGAAGATGGTCGCCGGCACTCGTGCGTGGGGCATCGACGAGAAGGTGCCGGTCGACCTGCCGGGCGCGGTGGCGGGCAACTTCGAGTACGCGAACGGCGAGCCGATCGACTTCGCGAACAACCTGCCGCTGCTGGCCATCGGTGGCTTCGGCCAGGCGAACGACAAGATCGTGCCGCTGCAGATGTGCATGATCGCCAGCACCGTCGCGGCCGGCGGGAAGATGATGACCCCGTACGTGGTCGACGCCACGCTGGGGCACGACGGCACGGTGCTCGAACGCACCAGCCCGAAGGTCTACAAGACGCCCATCAAGGCGTCGACGGCGCTCACGCTCACGCAGCTGATGATCGACGTCGTCAACAAGGGCACCGGCAAGCCGATGCAGTTGGCCAACGGCATCCAGGCCGCCGCGAAGACCGGCACCGCCCAGCTCAACGCCACCGGCGAGCCGCAGCGGTCGCACGCCTGGATCACCGGCTTCGCCCCGGCCGAGGCGCCGCGGTACGCGATCTCGGTGGTGCTGAAGGGCACGAACGACGAGATCAGCGCCTCCACCGGCGGCCGTCTCGCCGGCCCCATCGCGAAGACCGTACTCGACTACCTGTTCTCCACCGAGGCGCCCTGATGACCCCCGACGCCAGGACGCACATCACCTTCGGTATCCTCGCGTGGCGATTTCGCCGAGAAAGGCAGCAGTGAGCGGACAACCCGAGCGGACCGTGCTGAACGACCGCTACGAACTCCAACAGCGCATCGGGCGCGGCGGCATGGCCGACGTGTTCCTCGCGCGCGACCTGTTGCTCGACCGACCCGTCGCCATCAAGGTGCTGTTCCCCGAGTTCGCCGTCGACCCCAACTTCGTCGAGCGCTTCCGTCGTGAGGCGCAGTCGGCCGCGAACCTCAACCACCCCAACATCGTCGGCGTGTACGACTGGGGCAAGTACGCCAACACCTACTTCATGGCCATGGAGTACGTGCAGGGTCGCACGCTCGCCGACATCCTGAAGGCCAACGGCCACGTCACCTCGCAACAGGCGGCAGAGATCGCGAGCGAGGTCGCGGCGGCGCTCGGCTTCGCCCACCGCAACAACGTGGTGCACCGCGACATCAAGCCGGCCAACATCCTCATCGGCGCCAACGGCCAGGTGAAGGTGGCCGACTTCGGCATCGCCCGTGCGCTCAACTCGCCCACCGAGAACAGCCTCACGCAGGCCGGTTCGGTGATGGGTACCGCCACCTACTTCTCGCCCGAGCAGGCGCAGGGCGCGCAGCCCGATCCGCGCAGCGACCTGTACTCGCTCGGCATCGTGCTCTACGAGATGGTGGCCGGCCGTCCGCCGTTCAACGGCGAGAACCCGGTCAGCATCGCCTACAAGCAGGTGCACGAGAACCCGCAGCCGCTGAACCAGCTCGTCGCCGACGTGCCGAAGCCGTTCGAGGCCATCGTCGCCAAGCTGCTCGCGAAGAAGCCAGAGGTGCGCTACCAGAACGCCGAGGCCGTGCGCGACGAGCTGCGCCGCTTCCGCAACGGCGAGCCCGTGCAGGCGCTGGCCGCCGTGCTCGGCACTGCACCCGCGGCCGCGGCCGTCGGTGTGGCCGCCACCACCGCGATGCCGCGCACCGCGCAGCCGCCCGCCATGGGTGCCACGTCCACCATGGCCCGCACCACCATGCAGCCGCAGCAGGCGCGCCCACCGCAGCGCAAGGACCGCACCGGCATGTACGCCGTGGTCGGGTTCCTGGCGCTCATCGCGCTCGTGGCCGGCGCCATCGTGCTGTTCAACGTGCTCGCCGACGACAAGCCGTCCGAGTTCCCGATGCCCAACGTGGTGGGGATGACCCTCGAGGAGGGCATCACCGCGTTGCAGGACGCCGGACTCACACCGAACCCGGTGCAGGAGGTCGATCCGGCCGTGCCGCCGGGCACCATCGGCCGCACCGAGCCGGTGGCCGACACCATCGTTCGTCGCGACCAGACGGTCGACGTCTTCTTCAACCCGGCCGTCACGCCGTTCCCGCTCGAGGACATGGCGGGCAAGACCCAGCAGGAGGCCATCGACGCGCTCGCGTTGGTGGGCCTGTCGGTCGACCCGACCATCATCACCGAGAACAACCCCGACGTGGAGGCCGGCAAGGTCATCCGCACCGACCCGGCTGCCGGCACCACCGTGCAGCAGGGCGACATCGTCAAGCTCATCGTGTCGGCCGGCCCGAACCAGGTGTCGGTGCCGCCGGTCGAGGGGCTGTCGCAGACCAACGCCGAGGCGTTGCTGAAGAGCGACGCGTACGGGTTCGTGGTGAGCGTGCAGCAGGAGGCCCATCCGTCGCTGCCCGTCGGCAGTGCCATCCGCACCGACCCGGCGAGCGGCACGCTGGCCGACAAGGGTGCGGCCATCGTGCTGTTCATCTCCACCGGTCCGGAGAAGGTGAAGGTGCCGCCGTTGGTGGGCACCACGCAGGCGCAGGCCGAGGCGAAGCTGAACGAGCTCGGCCTGGTGGCCGACATCTCGTACCAGTCGGTGCCGTTCGGCGACCCGAGCAGTGGCCGAGTGATCAGCCAGACCCCGAGTCAGGGTGTGCAGGTCGATCCCGGTTCGACGGTGAAGCTGCGCATCGCCCAGCCGCTGCCGGCGCCGACCACGACGACCACGCCGCCGACGACGGTGCCGCCGACCACCGCGCCACCGACGACGCCGCCGGTCACCGGTCCCTGATCGGGATCGCGTCGCTCAGGCGGCGCGCTGGAGGAAGTTGCGCAGCAGGTCGTGCCCTGCCGCGGTGAGGATGCTCTCCGGGTGGAACTGCACGCCCTCGATGGGCAACGTGCGGTGGCGCACACCCATCACGATGCCGTCGCACGTGGCGGTGACCTCGAGGCAGTCGGGCATCGTCGCGGGATCGATCACCAGGCTGTGGTAGCGGGTGGCGATGAGCGGGGTGGGCAACCCTTCGAACACGCCCTTGCCCTGATGGTCGATCGGTGAGGTCTTGCCGTGCATCAGCGACGGGGCCCGCACGACGGAACCGCCGAACACGTGGCCGATGGCCTGATGGCCGAGGCACACACCGAACACCGGCACGCCCGACTCGGCGAACGCGGTGATGGCGTCGCAGATGATGCCGGCGTCCTCGGGCCGGCCGGGGCCGGGGGAGAGCAGCACGAGGTCGGGCTGCAACGCCTGCGCCTCGGCGACGGTGAGCTGGTCGTTGCGCACCACGACGGGCTCGGCGCCGAGCTCACCGAGGTACTGGACGAGGTTGTAGACGAAGCTGTCGTAGCTGTCGATCACGAGCACGCGGGGCACCCGCACAGCCTGCCCGGTCGAGACGTTCGTTGTCGAATGGGTTCGTGCGCGTACACTGGCGAGCCGTGGCACCCCCGAAGCGAACGACATCCGGCCGAGTCACCCCCAAGGGCACCAAGCCCGGCCAGGCGGGGGCGATGGCGAAGGAAGCACACCACCACGAGAGCAGCATCTCGCAGTCGTCGCGGTACACGCCGCCGGCGAAGAAGGAGCTCTACGAGAGCCCGAAGTGGGTGCCCATCCTGATGCTGGTGTTCATCGCCATCGGCGTGCTGTGCATCCTGTCGCGGTACGTGGTGCCGGCGTTCGAGAACACCAACATGCCGGTGCTCGTCGGCCTCGGCTTCCTGCTCGCGGGCCTGTTCACGGCCACGAAGTGGCGATAGCGGTCGTCCACAGGGGCACCGCTCACCGACTTACATCGCTGTAGTTTGCACCCAAGGTTGTCCACAGGCTGTGGGCAACCGTCGACGTCGGTTCAGTCGTACAGGGGCGCCACGATGTCCATGTCCTCGAGGCAGTGACGGGGCGGCGGCGGGTCCTCGTCGGGCGCCATTTGCACGCGCAACTCCAAGCCACACACGCCACAGCGGTAGCGGACGTTGATCTTGCGCAGCTCACCGGCCGGCGGCGGCGGGGGCAGCGGCGTGGTCATGCTGCGCAGGAAGCCGATCCCGGTTTTCCACAGGACGTAGCCGATGAGGATGCCGAAGCCGACCCAGATGATGGTGGAGAACTCGGGCACGAGCCCAGGCTAACGAGTGCCGGGCGTTGACGCCTTACAGCCGCTCGATGATCGTGGCGTTGGCCATGCCGCCGCCCTCGCACATCGTCTGCAGGCCGTAGCGGCCGCCGGTGCGCTCGAGCTCGTTGAGCAGCGTGGTCATCAGACGCGCACCCGACGCACCGAGCGGGTGACCGAGGGCGATGGCGCCGCCGTTCACGTTCACCTTGCTCATGTCGGGGTGCAGCTCCTTCTCCCAGGCCAGCACCACCGACGCGAACGCCTCGTTGATCTCGACCAGGTCGATGTCGTCCATCGTGAGCCCCGCCTTGGCGAGTGCCTTCACCGTCGCCGGGATCGGTGCGGTGAGCATCAGGCGCGGGTCGTCGCCGGCGAGCGCGAAGCTCACGAACCGGGCGCGGGGCTTCAGCCCGAGCTGACGGGCCTTCTCCTCGCTCATGATGAGCAGGGCCGAGGCGCCGTCGGTGATCTGCGACGAGTTGCCGGCCGTGACACGGCCGCCTTCCTCCTGCTTGCGGAACGCCGGCTGCAGCGCGCCGAGCGTCTCCATCGTGGTGTCGCGCAGGCCTTCGTCGGTGGTCATCAGCTGACCGTCGGCGCCCATCACCGGCACGATCTGCGTGGCGAAGCGACCTTCGTCGGTGGCCTGACGGGCCAGCTGCTGCGAGCGTGCGCCGAACTGGTCCATGTCGTCGCGGGTGATGCCCCACTGGTCGGCGATCAACTCGGCCGAGATGCCCTGCGGCACGAGACCACCCTCGGGTGCGTAGCGGGCGCTCACGCCGGGGCCGAAGGGGAAGCCGTACTTGCCGTCGGCCATCGCCGAGCCCATCGGCACGCGGGTCATCACTTCCACACCGGCGGCGACCACGATGTCGTACGCGCCGGCCATCACGCCCTGCGCCGCGAAGTGCGCGGCCTGCTGGCTGCTGCCGCACTGGCGGTCGATGGTGGTGCCGGGCACCGACGACGGCCACCCGGCGGCGAGCACCGCGTTGCGGCCGACGTTGAACGCCTGCTCGCCGACCTGCATCACACAGCCCATCACCACGTCGTCGATGAGCTCGGGGTTGATGCCGGTGCGCTGCTGCAGCGCCTTCAGCGTCTCGGCCGCGAGGTCGACCGGGTGCCAGTCCTTCAGCTTGCCGTTGCGGCGACCGAGAGGGGTGCGAACGGCATCGACGATGACAGCAGTGGACATGGGGACTCCTTGCATCGGGTGGAGGGTGCTCCGCCGCCGAAAGTCTGCCCGCGCGGGCGGAATGCACCGAAATCGGAGCGGGACACCGCGGAAAACAGTGTGAGCTCAGGCGAGCTTGCCGAAGATGCGCTGCAGCGCCGCGAGGTCGGTCTCGGTGAGGTGCTGCGCGAAGTGCGCCTGCACCATCCGCCGGTAGGTGATGTTCGCGTCGCGCCAGGCGGCCCGACCCGCGGCGGTGAGGCTCACCGACACCGCGCGACGGTCGTCGGGGAGCGGCGTGTGCTTGCGGCGCACGTAGCCCTCGTCCTCCAAGCGGTCGAGCCGCCGCGACAGGCTGCTCGGCAGCTCTCCGAGCACCTCCGACAGCTCGTGCACGCGCATCGTGCCGCCCGCGTCGCGGATGGCGGCGAGGCACTCGAACCAGGCGAGCGAGATGAAGTGTTCCTCGGTGAGCTGTGCGTCGACCTTGCGCTGGAGCGCGACCGACGACTGGCACCACTGACGCCACAGCCCGATGCGCTCGGCGTCGAGGCGGGGCATGTCAGGCGGTGGCTTTGAGCGCAGCGCCGAAGGCGGCGAGGGCGAGGTCGATCTCGCGCTCGTTCACCACCAGCGGCGGCATCCAGCGCAGCACCTTGCCGTACGTGCCGGCGTTCATGAGGATGAGGTGACCCTCCTCGAGGCAGTGCTTGGTGATGGCGCTGACGCGTGCGGCGTCGCTGAACTCGGTGCCCACCATGAGACCGCGGCCGCGCACCTGGGTGATGACCGGGTGCTCCTGCTGCAGCTCGCGGATGCCGGCCTGCAGCTGCGCGCCGCGGGCGTTGACGTTCTCGAGGAACGCGGGGTCTTCCATGATCTCGATGGTGGCGAGCGCCGCCGCGCAACCCATGGCGTTGCCGCCGTAGGTGCCGCCGTGGCTGCCCGTCGGCCACTTGTCGTCGAGCTCACGGCGGGTGCCGAGCGCTGCGAACGGGAAGCCGCTCGCGATGCCCTTCGCCATGCAGATGATGTCGGGCTCGATGCCGTAGTGCTCGACGGCGAACATCTTGCCGGTGCGGCCGAAGCCGCTCTGCACCTCGTCGGCGATGAACAGGATGCCGTGCTGGCGGCAGCGCTCGACGATGCCGTGGATGAACGCCGGCGGCGCGGCGATGTAACCGCCCTCCCCGAGCACCGGCTCGAGGATGACGCACGCGGTCTCCTCCGGCGCGGTCATCGACTTGAGCAGATGGTCGAAGCCCCACAGCGCGTCGGCCACCGCCGCGTCCTGGTCGTCGGCCAGCGGGTCGGGGTACGGCGCCACGAACACACCGGACGGCAGGGGAGCGTGGCCGGCGCGGTAGCCGGTCTTCGACGTGGTCATGGCCATGGCCATGTGCGTGCGGCCGTGGAAGCTGCCGCTGAACACGATGGTGTGCGGGCGCTTCGTGGCCTGCTTCGCCAGCTTCACCGCGCCCTCGGTGATCTCGGCACCGGAGTTGGCGAAGAAGAACGTGTCGATGGCGCCGGGGGTGAGGTCGGCGAGCTTCGCGGCGAGCGGTTCGAGCAGGTCGTGCTTGAACACGTTGACCTGTGCGTGGATGAACCGGTTCGCCTGCGTGGCGATGGCCTCGGCCACCTTCGGGTGGGCGTGGCCGGTGGAGTTCACCGCGATGCCGGCGGCGAAGTCGAGGTACTCCTCGCCCGACGTGGTGGTGACCCAACAGCCCTTGCCGTGCGACACCTGCAGAGGCGTGACGGAGAACCAGACGTTGGAGAGGTGCGAGGAGGACGGTGACGACGCTGTCATGTGCTCCAGCTTAGAACCCCCTCGCAACCCCCCGCCCGGGGATCCTCGTTGGGTGCTTTCGTGCGCCCCTGGGGCGCACGAAAGCACCCAACCGACAAAGTCAGGGGAGGTCGAGTTGGTCGATGAGGAACAGGCGCCAGCCGCGGTCGACCTCGGCCTGGTGCTGCCGGTACAGGTCCTGCGCGTGCGCCGACTCGTTCGGGTACAGGTTGCGCCACGTCGGCGTGCCGAGCTTCGTGGCGCTGTCGACCGTGGCGGTGCTGCACGAGTACGGCACCAGCCAGTCGCCACCACTCGCCAACATCGCCACGGGCGCGTCGGCGGCGTCGATGGAACCGGTGACGTAGTTGCAGCCCGACATCGCCAGCACGGCCGACACCTTCGACTCGGCCGGCGGCGGGCTGCCCGGCGTGTTGAGCGTCTGGCCGACGTGCACCGCGGTGATGGCACCCGCGCTGCCGCCGCCGATGGCGATGCGGGTGGGGTCGACCTTGTAGCGGAACGCGTTGGTGCGCAACCAGCTCACCGCGGCGGCCGCGTCGTCGCGCGCCGCGAGGATGGCGCGTTCGCAGCGCGCCCGCTCGGTGACGAGGGTGGCACCCGTGTACAGGCCGAGCTGCACCTGCACGCACTTGCTGCCCGGGTCGAGGCGGTAGTCGATGGTGGCCGTCACGTAGCCGAGCTGCGCCCACTGCCGGGCCGTGGTGGCGAACTCGCCGCGGGTGCCGCCCACGAAGCCGCCGCCGTGCACCCACACGATGAGCGGGCGTGTGGCGGCCGGGTCGTCGAGCGGTGTGTACACGGTCATCTGCAACGCCACCGGCGCACCGGTGACGAGGTCGGGTCGCGTGGCGTACGTGGCCGCCGCGTACGGCGCCGTGGTGGGGAACACCGGCGTGCGGTAGCGCTCGGCCGCGAACGCCAGGCGCGACGCCTGCGCCGAGGCCACCGCGGCGTCGTCCACCGGATCGGCCTCGGGCTGCAGCGAGCCGCGGCCGGGCGCGCCACAACCGGCGAGTGCCAGTGCGACGAACGCCACGACCGCGACCCGGAGACGCATCGTCACCAGTCTCGCCGCTGTGGGCCGCGTTCGCGTCGCGGGTCAGTCGTGGTCGAACGCCACCGCGAGCACGTCGGCGTACGTGTCGGCCAGATGGAAGGTCATGGCCTCGCGCACGCGCTCGGGCACGTCGTCGAGATCGGGGCCGTTGCGCTTCGGCAGCACCACCTCGGTGAGCCCTGCGCGGTGCGCAGCGAGCACCTTCTGCTTCACGCCGCCGATGGGCAGCACCTTGCCCTGCAGCGTGATCTCGCCGGTCATGCCGACGGTGGGCTTCACCACCTTGCCGGTGAGCAGGCTCACCAGCGCGGTGGTCATGGTGATGCCGGCCGACGGGCCGTCCTTGGGCACCGCGCCCGCCGGCACGTGCACGTGCACCCGTCGACCCATGGCCGTCGGATCGACGCCGAGTTCCTCGGCGTGCGACCGAACGAAGCTGAGCGCGATGTGCGCGCTCTCCTTCATCACGTCGCCGAGCTGACCGGTGAGCGTGAGTGTGGGCTCGCCCTCCTGCGTGAGCGGGAACGCGGTGGTCTCGATGAACAGCACGTCGCCGCCCATGCCGGTGACGGCGAGGCCGGTGGCGATGCCGGGCACGTCGGTGCGCTCGGGCACCGCGTCGTCGACCTTGGGCCGGCCGAGCCACTCGCGCACGTCGCCCTCGCCCACCACCACGGGCGGCTGCTGTGTGCCGGTGGCCACCTTCGCCGCCACCTTTCGGGCGAGCATGCCGAGCTGACGTTCGAGCCCACGCACGCCGGCCTCACGCGTGTAGCCGCCGATGGTGGCGCGCAATGCGGCCTCGTGCACGTCGACCTCGTCGGCACCGAGGCCGGCGCGCTCGAGCTGCCGCGGCAACAGGTAGCGCTGGGCGATGAACACCTTCTCGTCCTCGGTGTAGCCATCGAGGCGGATGAGGTCCATGCGGTCGAGCAGCGGCGCAGGGATGGTGTCGGCCACGTTCGCCGTGGCGATGAACACGACCTGGCTGAGGTCGAGCTCGATCTCGAGGTAGTGGTCGCGGAACGTGTGGTTCTGCGCCGGGTCGAGCACCTCGAGCAGTGCGGCCGTGGGGTCGCCGCCCCAGCCGCCGGCGCTGAGCTTGTCGACCTCGTCGAGCAGCACGATCGGGTTCATCGACCCGGCCTCGATGATGGCTCGGGCGATGCGGCCCGGCTGGCTGCCGACGTACGTGCGGCGGTGACCGCGGATCTCGGCCTCGTCGCGCACGCCGCCCAGCGCGACGCGCACGAAGTTGCGGCCCATCGCGCGGGCCACCGATTCGCCGAGGCTGGTCTTGCCCACGCCGGGAGGGCCGACGAGTGTGAGCACCGAACCCGCGCCGCGGCCCTCGCCGTCGGCGATGCCGCGCTGGACCCGCAGCTTCTTCACCGCGAGGAACTCGACGATGCGATCCTTCACGTCGTCGAGGCCGTGGTGGTCGGCGTCGAGCTGTTCGCGTGCCGCGGTGAGGTCGAGGTGGTCGTCGGTGCGCACGTTCCACGGCAGCTCGAGCACACGGTCGAGCCAGGTGCGCACCCACGAGTGCTCGGGCGACTGGCTGCTCATCCGCTCGAGCCGGTCGATTTCCTTCTCCACGAACGTGCGCGCCTTCTGCGGCAGCTCGAGGCCCGCTACCTTCGTGCGGTACTCGCCGACCACGTCGTCGTCGCCCTCGCCGAGCTCCTTGCGGATGGCGGCCATCTGCTGCCGCAACAGGTACTCGCGTTGCTGCTTGTCGACGCCCTCGGTGACGTCGGCGCGGATCTGCGCGGTGACCTGCAACTCGGCCAGGTGGGCCTTCGCCCATTCGTTCACCAGCAGCACGCGGTCGTGCACGTCGACGGCGTGCAGCACCTCGGTGCGCCGATCGTTCGGTGCCTCGCTCCACGCGGTGACCGCGTCGGCCATGGCGCCGGGCTCGGCGACGGTGCGCAGGATCTCGGGGAGGCGACGGCTCTGACGGAGCTTGGCGACCTCCTCGAGCACCACCCGCAGCTCGCGTGCGGCGGCCTCGACCCGCGGTGACGGGCGGGGATCGGTGAGCAGCTCGACCTCGGCGTGGTCGGCACCCTGTGCGGCGGTGTGGGTGGCCACGATGCGGCCACGCTGCTCGGCCTGGAGGATGGCGGCCTGCTCGCCCGTGGGCAGCAGGGCGGTGTTGGGCACCCGGGCCACCACGCCGAGCACCTGCGGGCCCGCCCCGTCGGCGGGGCCGGTGAGCAGCACGCGCCCGTCGCCCGCGGTGGCCGCCTGCACGGCGAGCCGCACGGCCTCGTGGTCGAGGGTGAGGGTGACCACGGTGCCGGGGAGCACCACGGCGGGCAGCGGGAGGACGGGGAGCGTGACGGTGCTGAGCGATGCGATGTCGGTCATGTGAGGAACCTACCGGCAGAGAAGTTGAATGCAACCCGCTCAACTTCTGTGCAGGTGCGACGCTCAGCGCTGCGGCTCGGCGAGCTCCTTCACCCGTGCGAGCAGCATGTTGATGGCCGGCTCGTTCATCCCACCCTCGGGGAAGATCACGTCGGCGTGCCGCTTGCTGGGCTCGATGAACTGCTCGTGCGACGGGCGCACCGTCTCGAGGTACTGCTGCATGATGCTCTCGGGTGTGCGACCGCGCTCGGCCACGTCGCGCCGCAGGCGACGGATGAAGCGCAGGTCGGCGTCGGTGTCGACGTACACCTTCAGGTCGAACCGCTCGCGCAGCTGCGGCTCCCAGAGCACGAGGATGCCCTCGACCACCACGATCGACGCCGGCTTCACCAACCGCACCTCGGTGCTGCGGTCGTGGATGGTGAAGTCGTACACGGGCACCGGCACCGTCGCGCCCGCGGCGAGCGCGGCGAGATGGTCGTTGAGGAGCTGCCAGTCGAACGCGTCGGGGTGGTCGTAGTTCATGCGCTCGCGGTCGACCATCGGTGTGTCGTGCGACGACACGTAGTACGAGTCGAGCTTGATGAGCGCGAGGTGCTCGCCGCCGGCCAGCACGGCCAGCTTCTCGGAGAGCGTGGTCTTGCCCGAGCAGGTGCCGCCGGCGACACCGATGAGGAACGGACGCGGATGCATCGACATGGCTCGGCACGCTACTCATCCGCCGCGGTGTCGAGCGTTCCGAACACCAGTTCGTAGTGCTGGTACGGAGGGGTGCGGAGCGGTCAGACTGTGGTCACCATGACTGTCGAGCACGAGACCCACGACTCCCTCTCCGAGCGCGAACTCGCCATCATCGAGTTCGAGGCCTCCTGGTTCACGCTCGACGAGGACCGCCACGACGCCATCCGCGCGCGGTTTGCGTGTTCGGTCGAGGAGTACAATCTCGAACTCAACCGGGTCATCGATCACCCGGCAGCGCTGGTCGCCGACCCGCTGGTGGTTCGCCGCCTGCGCCGTCACCGCGAGCGTCGCCGCCGGGCACTGCTCGACGGCACGGCTGCAGGCGAACAGGCCTGACCCACCGACACCTCCAAGGGGACCCACATGAGCAACGATTCCGCGGGACGCACGCCTCGTTCCACCTCGGGCGGCGCACCCATGGGTTCCACGGTGGCCATCGTGGTCACCGCCGTTGCGGTCATCCTCGGCTTCCTCATCCTCCGGCAGGTCGGCAACAGCGACAGTGACGGCGGCAGCGCCGGTGGCGCCACCTCCACCACGGTCGACCCGGCCGGCACCAC
>JBDKJP010000128.1:0-11574 GCA_039796575.1 Actinomycetota bacterium | reverse complement strand
GCCCGTCCCGACGGTGTGCTGCTGGAGTGGCGCCTCACGATGCCGCTGCTGGGCCATCCGCACGACGGCACGGCCCCGTTCCTGCTCGACTGGCTGGCATCGCCACATCCGGCCGAGTCGCTGCCGCACGGGTGCCGGCTGGTGTCGTTGCAGTTGCACCATCCCGACGCCGATGTGCTGCGCGCCGTGCTCGCCGAGATCGGCCCCGACGACCGCATCGAAGTCGTCGCCGGCGAGACCTCACTCGCTGCGACGATCGACACGCCGAACGGACGACGAACGTTGGGCGTCAGTCGCTGAGCGTCGCGACGATCTGGTCGATGACCTCGACCGGCGTGCGCGGGTGCATGAACACCAGGCGGCCCACGGGCTCGCCCTTCCACGTCGATGCCGCGACGAACGCGATGCCGTCGCGCAGCACGCGCTCTCCCCACGCCTTCCACTCGTCGCGACCCCAACCCTCGCGGCGGAACAGCACCACACCGAGCATCGGCGGCATCACCATCGACACGCCTGGGGCGGCCGACAACCGCTCGACCGCAGTCGCCGTGAGGTGCAGCGACGCCCTGACCGCCTCGGTGTACGCGTCGACACCGTGGGCAACGAGGGCGAACCACAACGGCAGGCCCGTGGCGCGCCGGGTGAGCTGGTAGCCGAAGTCGCTCGGGTTCCACAGCGGCTCGTCACCGTGCAGCACGTCGATGTACGGGCCGTGCTGGGTGTGCACCTGCCGGGCGAGGTCGGGCTCGCGGTACAGCAGCGCGCACGACCCCTCGGGGGCGAACAGCCACTTGTGCGGATCGACGATGACCGAGCTCGCGCGCTCGATGCCGTCGAACAGGTGTCGGCGTTCGGGCAGCAGCAGGGCCGCACCGCCGTAGGCCGCGTCGACGTGCAGCCACGCACCCAGGCGATCGGCCACGTCGGCGAGGCCGGCCAGGTCGTCGACGACACCGGCGTTCGTGGAGCCGCCGGCGGCCACCACGACGCCCACGTCGGTGCGGTCGCCCAGCGCGGCAGCGAGCGCCGCTCCCGTGAAGCGGCCGTCGTCGCCCGTCGGCACGACCACCACCTCGGTGAGGCCGAGCATGTGCATCGAGTTGAACACCGAGGCGTGCGCGGTGTCGGCACACGCCACCACGCGGCGATCGGGCGGGCACTGGTCGCGCGCCACCGTGAGCGCCGACAGGTTGCCGATCGAGCCGCCGCTCATGAAGCAGCCGCCGGCACCTTCGGGCAGGCCCATCAGGTCGGCCAGCCACCGCAGCGTCTGGTTCTCGGCGGCCACCGCCCCGGCCGCCTCCAGCCAGCTCTCGGCGCTGAACGTGGCCGCCCCCACCGCGGCCTCCATCCACACGCCCGCTGCCGAGGGCGACACGGGGATGAACGCGAGGTACCGCTCGCTGTCGAGTGCCACCGTGTTGGGAGCGACGCGATCGGTGAACAACGACCACGCTGCCTCTGCGCCGAACCCGTCGGCGGTGATGGCGCCGTCGAGCAAGGGGTACATGTCGCGTGGCGCGACGGTGTGGCCGAGCGGTGCTGCGGCGAGGCGGTCGTCGATCCAGTCGGCCACCTGCTGACTGAGCTCGCGCGGGAAGGCGTCGGGCCCGTGGAGCGGGCGCGGCGCCGACATCACTCGGGGGTGACGTAGGCGGCGGTGATGCCGCCGTCGATGATGAGCGACTGCCCGGTCATCCAGCTGGACTCGTCGCTGGCGAGGAAGAGCGCGCCGTTGGCGATCTCGACGGGCTCACCGAAGCGGCCCATCGGGATGTGCACGAGGCGCCGGTTGCGCTTCGCGTCGTCGCTGAGGAACTTGGCGAGCAGCGGGGTCATGATGGGCCCGGGGCACAGCGCGTTGCAGCGGATGCCCTGGCGGGCGTAGATGACGGCGATCTCACGGGTCATCGCCAGCACGGCGCCCTTCGAGGCGGTGTACGCGACCTGCGGCGTCGCGGCACCCATGTGCGCCACAAAGGAGGCGACGTTGACGATGCTCCCGCCGCCGGACTGCTGCATCGCGGGGATCGCGTACTTGCAACCGAGCAGCGTGCCGAGCACGTTGATGTCCATCGTCTTCTGGTACGTCTCGACGCTGGTGGTGACGGGGTTGTCGTCGTCGCCGAGCATGACACCGGCGTTGTTGTAGAGCACGTGCAGGCCGCCGTAGGTCTCGACCGCGAAGTCGATGGCGTTCTTCACCGAGGCCTCGTCGGTGACGTCGCAACGCACGAAGCTCGCCTCGCCACCCGCCTCTGCGATGGCCTCGACGGCCTCGTCGCCATCGACGATGTCGGCGATGACGACGTGCGCGCCCTCCGCCGCGAACCGCTCGGCGCCCACGCGACCGAGACCCGACGATGCACCAGTGATGAGGGCGACCTTGCCCGACAGACGACTCATGACGCGCCAACGTAGTGGACGCGACAGACTGACGTTCAATGACCGGACGCGTGACCACGAGGTGGCGGGTGCTCACCTGGAACCTGCGCGGCTCACACCACCCGAACCTCGAGGTGGTGGCCGAAGTGGTCGAGGGGTACGGCCCCGACGTCGTGGCGCTGCAGGAGGTGCGCCGACGCCAGGCACGGCACCTCGCCAAGCGTCTCGGGTGGCAGCACCGCTGGGTGCGCAAGCACCACCCGTACACCCCGTTCGTGTGGTGGCGCACGGAGGGTGTGGCGGTGCTCTCCCCCTGGCCGCTCTCGCACGTCGTGCGCACCACGGTCTCGCACGGTGTCAGCACCTGGACGTACCGTCATCGCGTGCTCCTCGCCGCCACCGTCACCCGACCCGACGCCGCGGTCCGCGTCTACGACACCCACCTGTCGAGCACCAGCACCGACGAGCGCATCGTGCAGGCGCGCCGGGTGGCCGAGCACGTCGTGCAGGACGCCGCACCGGTGGCGGTGGTGGCGGGCGACCTGAACACGCACCCGCACGACCTGCTCGAGATCGTGCGCGAGTTCCACGCCGCGGGTCTGCGCGACATCGGCGGCGACAGCACCAACCCGTCCATCGTGCCGTTGCGTCGGCTCGACATGGTGCTGCTGCCCGAGCACGCCACCGTGGTCGACCGGCACACCCCCGACGGTGGCGACACCTGGGCCGCCATCAGCGACCATCTGCCGGTGCACGTGGAGTTCGACGCGTGACCGACGGCGTGCAGCTCCCGCTCGACGCCGACCAGCTCACCCGCCTCCGGCACGCCGTCCTCGGGCGGACCGCAGACGATGCGGGCGATCCCGATGCCGAGGCCGCGCAGAGCGAGGCCGAACTGCGCCACGCCGCCGTCTCACCGAACGCGCTCGTGGAGGTGGTGCTGTCGTGGACCGCCTCCGACGAGTTCACCTACCGATGGCCGATCAACCCGATGTTCCGGGCGGTACAGGGCGTGGATCGCCTCGACCGCATCGACCCGGCCACGCGCCCGGTGGCACACGTGCACATCCCGAAGACGGCGGGCACGTCGTTGAACCTCGCGATCAGCTCCCACCTCGGGCCGAACGAGGCCGTGCACAGCCGGCCGTTCGAGCATCTGCTGACGATGCCGGTCGCCCGACTGATGGGCCTCCGCTACCTGGCCGGCCATCACGGCTTCACCGGCGCCGACCTGCTGCGCGACCGCGACCCGCTCGTGGTGAGCATGGCGCGCGAACCGGTCGACATGTACGCCTCGATGTGGCGGTACCACACCAAGCTCGGGCTGCTACCGCCCGGGATGTCGCTCGAGCAGTGGCTGCGCGAGCGGGCCAAGCCGAACATCCAGTCGCGCCAGTTCCTGCTGCACCTCCTCGACGGCAACCGCGGTGACCCGCGCGACCACGACCCGGTCGACGAACGTCGCACCGAGGCGATGATCGCCGACTTCCTTCCCCACGCGCTCGAACGGATCCATCTGCTCGCCCCGACCGAGCGCGCCGCCGAGCTGTACCTCGAGATCCACCGCACCGTGCACCTGCCTGGTCCGCCCGTCGAGTTCCCGCGTGCGAACACCACCGAGCCGGCGCCGATCGCCGACGAGGCGCGCGAGCTCATCCACGAACGCAGCCGGGGGGACCGGCAGTTCTACGCGGCCGCCGTGCAGCGCTGGTCGAACCGCGCCGCCTGAGCGCTAGATGCGCTCCCAGTAGCGGCGCAGCTCCCAGTCGGTGACGGTCTGGTTGAACGCCATCCACTCGGCCTTCGCCATCGTGAGGATGTGGTGATGCACCTCGTCACCGAAGCACTCGCGTGCGACCTCGCTGCGCTCCCACAGCTCGATGGCCTCGACGATGCTCCACGGGATGCGCGGGATGTCGGCCGCCTCGTAGCCGTTGCCGACGAACGGAGCGCCGAGCTCCATCTTGTTGCGGATGCCGTGCAGGCCACCGGCCAGCGCACCGGCGAACGCGAAGTAGCTGTTCGCGTCGGCACCGGGAATGCGGCACTCGACACGGGTGCCCTTGCCGTGGCCGACCTTGCGGAAGCCGAGCGTGCGGTTGTCGATGCCCCAACCCACACCGGTGGGTGCCCACGAACCGAGTTGGAATCGCTTGTAGCTGTTGATGGTGGGTGCCCACAGCAGGCTGAACTCGCGCGCGGTGGCGATCTGCCCGGCGAGGTAGTGCTGGAACGTCTCGCTCATGCCGTGCGGGCCGTGGTGGTCGTCGAACACCGCGGTCTGCCCGTCGAGCGACCACAGGCTGGAGTGGATGTGGCACGACGAGCCGGTGTCGTTGAAGTCGTACTTCGCCATGAAGCTCACCGAGCGACCGGCGAAGTGGGCGATCTCCTTCGCAGCCAGCTTGTACACGCTGTTGCGGTCGGCCATCTCGACGGCTGTCGTGTAGTCGAGGTTGATCTCGTGCTGGCCGCGGCCGGCCTCGCCCTTGCTGAACTCGACCGGGATGCCCGCGGCCTCGAGGCCGCGACGGATGGCGCCGAGCACGTACTCGTCCTTCGTGGTCTGGAGGATGTGGTAGTCCTCGAGCCACGGCGAGTGCGGCTTCAGGTCGCGGTAGCCCTTCTCGTACGCCTCGTCGTAGGTTTCCTTGAAGAGGAAGAACTCGATCTCACTGGCCACCATCGGCAGGAATCCCATCGCCGCTGCGGCGTCGACCTGGTGCTGCAGGATGCTGCGGGGCGCGACCGGGATGAGCTCGTGCGACTCCACGTCGAGCAGGTCGCACATGATGAGCGCCGTCTTCTCCACCCACGGGATGAGCCGCACCGTGTTCCAGTCGGCCTTCGCGAGCATGTCGCCGTAGCCCTGCTCGTAGCTCGTGAACCGATACCCGGGAACCGGGTTGTTGTCCATGTCGCACGCGATGAGGTAGTCGCAGTTCTCGGTGCCGGCGTCGGCGACGCTCTGCAGGAAGAACCGACCCGTGGTGCGCTTGCCGACGAGGCGCCCCTGCAGATCGGGGAACACCATGAGGACGGTGTCGACCTCGCCGCTGCGGATGAGCGCTTCGAGATCGTCGCGAGAGATGTGACCAGTCATGGAGCCGGAGACTAACCGGCCTGGCGACTCACGCTTTCTTCTTCGCGGGCTCCTTGGCCGGCTTGAGCACGCCCTTGGCCAACGCGTCGTCGAGGTACTTCTCGGCTTCCTCGGCGCTGACCTTCAGCGCCGGTGCGATCTCGCTGATGAGGTTGATGCGCGCCCGGTCGTACATGGTGCGCTCGGCGGCCGACAGCGACGCGTCGCGGTTGCGGGCGGCGAGGTTTCGCACGACTTCGGCAACCTGGTACACGTCGCCGCTCTTCAGCTTCTCCTGGTGGTTCTTGAAGCGACGGCTCCAGTTCGACGGCACGCGCGGGTCGGGCTTCGACAGCACGGCCACGAGGTCCTCGAGCTCGTCGGCACTGACCGGCGGGCGCACACCCACTTCCTCGGCCTTCAGCACGGGCACCGAGAGGGTCATCTCGTTGATGACCGTCTTCAAGATGAGGTAGTCCTGCATCGAGCCGAACGCTTCCATCTTCTTGGTGCCCTGCACGATGCAGGCACCGTGCTGCGGATAGATGACGGTGTCGCCCTTCTTGAACTTCACTACGACCTCACGTATCGGGGGAGTCAGCGCCCAGCGGGACCCTGCAAGGGTAGGCCATCGCGGCGCCTTTTCCGACCCCCGGAGGCGACGGCGGTCACGCGGGCGGGATCTCGTCGCGCCGCGCCGCGCCACCGAGGGAGGCACGCAGCAGTTCGAACGCCGCCCAGATGCGGTCGCGGTCCTCCGACATGCCCGCCCGGACCGACGAGAGCATCATCGCGAAGATCAGCGTCTCCAACCCTTTGGCCATGACCTGCGGGTCGAGGTCGCCATGCAACTGCCCGGCCGCGCGCCGCGCCGTGAGTGCATCGGCGACGAGGAGCGTGGTGCCCGCGAACAGGTGGTGGTTGAGCACCAACTGCAGGTCGGCGTGGGACCCGTCGGCCATCACCCGCCGGGTGAGCGGATGGCGGTCGAGCTGCGTGAACACACCGGTCATCAGCTCGTACACCGGCCGATCGGAGCCGAGCGCCCGCTGACGGACCGCGTGCTCGATCGCGTCGAGGTCGGCCTCGATGGCCGCCGCCCAGATGGTCTCCTTGTCGGCGAAGTACGCGTACGCGGCCGCCGGCGTGAGCCCGGCGTCGCGGCTGAGCTGGCTCACCGAGGTGCGCCGGTACCCCTGCTCCCCGAAGCGCGTGATCGCGGCGCGCAGCAGTCGCTGGCGGGTCCGCTGGCCCTTCGTGAGGGCCCGCCGATCGTCGGGCGGCGGGGTCATGGGACCACCCTACCCATCACGTCCGCGGCCGGGCCTCCCGCACGCGCCTCGGGTAGGACTCGAACCCACAACCGACGGGGTAGAAACCCGCTGCTCTCTCCATTGAGCTACCGAGGCAATGCGGAAAGCCTACGACGCCAGCAGCGTGCGGCGGAGGAGGTCGAGCGAGGAGATGACGCTCATCTGCCGCATCTGGTCGCGCAGGCCGGGAAGCCGCAGCGTGCGGGTGGTGACGGCGTCGCCGATGGCGATGCCGACGCACAGCGTGCCGACCGGCATGCCGTCCTGTTCCGCCGGTCCGGCCACTCCGGTGAGCGCGAGCCCCACCGACGCGCCGAGCACCCGTTGCGCGCCGACGGCCATCGCAGCGGCAGCGGCCTCGCTGACCACCGGGCCCTCGGGCACGCCGAGCACGTCGAACTTCACCTCGCTGGCGTAGCTGACGATGCTGCCGCGGAACACCTCGCTGGCGCCCGCGACGTTGGTGATGCGCCCGGCGACGAGGCCACCGGTGACCGACTCGGCGAGACCCAGGGTGTGGCCACGCTCACGCAGCAGCTGCAGCACCACGGACTCCATCGTGTCGTCGTCGACACCGAACACGATGTCGTCGACCAGTGCGCGCACCTCGGTGTCCCACCGGTCGATGACCGCCGTGGCCTCCGCCACCGACGGCGCCTTCGCAGTGAGGCGCACCTTGATGCCCTCCCACCCGCTGGCGAGGAACGCGAGCGTCGGGTTGCCCTCGGTCTCGAGCCGCTCGATCACCGGGTCGAGCCGTTCGTTGAGCCCGCTCTCGCTCTCGCCCCACGTGCGCAGCGTGCGGCTGACGATGACGCTCGCCTCGCCGCTGCGGCGCAGCAGGTCGGGCAGCACCGCACGCTGGATCATGTCCTTCATCTCGTGCGGCACGCCCGGCACCGCGTAGACCACCTTCGGCACGCCGTCGAGCACGAGCGGGCAGATGAGGCCCGGCGCGGTGCCGCGGGTCTGCGGGATGACCTCGGCGCCGTCGGGCACCTGCGCCTGGCGGAGGTTGTTCTCGGCCATCCGCCGCCCACGCGACGCGAACAGCTCACGGATCACGTCGGCCACGGCCTCGTCGTGGTGCAGCGGCACCCCCATCACCGCGGCGATGGCGTCGCGGGTGAGGTCGTCGTGCGTGGGGCCGAGGCCGCCGCACATGATGACCGCATCGGCCTCGGCGAGCATCCGCCGCAGCGTGGTCTCCACCCGGCCGAGGTTGTCGCCCACCTTCGCCTGGAACAACGAGTCGATGCCGGCGGCGGCGAGCTGCTCACCCATCCACTGGCTGTTGGTGTCGGTGATCTGCCCGAGCAACAGCTCGGTGCCCACCGCGAGGACGTCGCAACGCATGCCGGTCAGGTTGCCACGCCGGCCGGCGTGGTGTGACGCCGAGCCCGGTACACGTACTGCCCGAAGCTGATGAGGGCGAGCGCCACCGAGATCCACAGCAGGCCGTTCCACAGCCACTTCGTCTCGTCGGTGAGCGGGAGGATGGCGAAGCCGACGGCCAGTTGCTGCACGAAGGTCTTCCACTTCGCGATCTTGCTGGCCGGCACGCTGACACCCTTCGCGCCGACGAACGTGCGGTACAGGCTGATGGCCAGTTCGCGCCCGGCGATGATGGCCACCGGGATGATGGAGAACGTGCCGTTGCTGACCAGGAAGAACATCGCACCCAGCACGAGCACCTTGTCGGCGAGCGGGTCGAGGAACGCGCCGAGGTTGGTGGCCCCGTGGCGGCGGGCCAGGTAGCCGTCGACGCCGTCGGTGGCGCACAGCAGGAACCACAGCAGGAACGCCGGCCACGTGCCGCCCGGCTCATCGGGGATGAGCAGGAACATGAACGGCGCGATGAGGATGCGCGCGACGGTGACGAGGTTCGCCCAGGTCTTGACGGCAGACGGATCGACGGGCATCAGAGCGAGTCTGCCACGCGGTCGGGACCCATGGCGTCGATCACTCGCACGTCGTGGAACTCCCCCACCGCGAGGTGCTCGGGCACTTCGACGACGCCGTCGATCTCCGGTGCTTCCCGCGTGCTGCGGGCCACACCGGGCTCATCGACGAGCACCGAGATGGTGGTGCCGATGGTGCTGTCGCTGCGCGACGCCGTGATCTCGTCCTGCATCTCGCGCAGCTCGGCGAGGCGCTCGTTCATCAGGCCCACCGGCACCGCCCCGTCGAGCTCCATCGCGTAGGTGCCGTCCTCGGGGCTGTAGGCGAAGAAGCCGCACCAGTCGAGCTGGGCCTCCTCCACGAACGCGAGCAGCTGGTCGTGATCTTCCTCGGTCTCGCCCGGGTAGCCGACGATGAAGTTGCTGCGGAAGGCCGCCTGCGGGTCGCGCTCGCGGATGTCGGCGATGCGGCGCAGGAACCGCTCGCCGTCGCCCCAGCGGCGCATGCGGCGCAGCAGCGGCTTGCTGACGTGCTGCAGCGACAGGTCGAAGTACGGCACCCGCGAATCGAGGATGGCGTCGACCAGCTCGTCGGTGAGGTCGCTCGGGTACAGGTACAGCAACCGGGTCCAGGGCACCATCGCACTGACGGCCTGCACCAGCGGCACGATGGAACCGGCGCCGAGCTCGTCGGGGCGGTCCTTGCCGTAGCTGGCCAGGTCCTGCGCGACGAGCACGATCTCCTTCGCCTCGAGCTGCTCGACCTCGGTGAGGATGGCGGCGATGTCGCGACTGCGCTGCGGGCCACGGAACGACGGGATGGCACAGAAGCCGCACGACCTGTCGCAGCCCTCGGCGATCTTCACGTACGCCCACGGCGACACGCTCTTCGGCCGCGGCAGGTTGAGCAGGTCGAGCGTCGGGATCGGCGCGGCGGACACCGGGATGAGCTTGCGACCCGACGGCGGTGCCGGCACGTTGACCGGCACGCCGAACCCGGCCACCTGGTCGACCTCGGGCAGCGCCTCGGCCAGCTCGGCGCCGTAGCGCTCGGCCATGCAGCCGGTGACCACGATGCGCGCCCCGTCCTTGCGCTGCTCCTCGAGCGCCAGGATGGTGTCGATGCTCTCGCGGCGCGCCTCGTCGATGAACGCGCAGGTGTTGACCACCACCAGATCGGCGGCCGACGGGTCGTCGGTGGGCGACATGCCGTCGGCCAACAGGGTGCCGACGAGCTTGTCGCTGTCGACCTGGTTCTTGGGGCACCCCAAGGTCTCGACGTAGAAGCGCTGCGCCATGGTGCGGCCAGGCTACCGGTGCGCCGCCTACAGGTAGTTGAGCCGCAGACCCTTGTTCGGCCAGCGCATGTGCAACAGGCGACCGGTGCCAGAGCAGGTGATGTACGCGTCGCGGTACTCGCCGCTGCCGTCGCGGTCGCCGAAGCAGATGTTGGTGGTGAGCAGGTCGTCGGTGGCCACGTGGGTGACGCTGCCGTCGACCGGCGAGATCACCGAGATGCCGCCGTTGATGAGCGTGGCCACGCACACGTTGCCGTCGCCGTCGACGGCGAGCGAGTCGAACAGCTGGTAGCCGGGCAGGCCGGCCACGATGACGCTCATGTCGAGCGGTGCGGGCGGCACCACCACGCCCGGCTCGCTGATGGTGCGGCGGAACACGCGGCCCGTGGTGGTCTCGGCCCAGTACACGGTGCCACCGTCGGGCGACAGGCCGATGCCGTTGGGGCCCTCCACGGGGAACACCTGCTCGCTGATGTGGCTGCCGTCGGCCTTCGCGTAGTAAATGGCCGTGAGGTCGCTGGTGCGCGCGTGGTGGTCGCGGATGCCGTGGTCGGTGAACCAGAACCCGCCGTGGGAGTCGAACACGATGTCGTTCGGGGCGCGCAGGGGACGGCCGTCGCACTCGGTGTACAGGTCGGTCACCGCGCCGGTGGCGAGGTCGACGCGCTGGATGCGGCCACCGATGTACTGCTCGGGGTCGAACGCGCCCGGCAGCAGCAGGCCACCCAGATCGACCGGTGTGAAGCAGCCACCGTTGTTGCACAGGTACAGCGCGCCGTCGGGACCGATGGCCGCACCGTTCGGACCGCCGACGATCTCGGCGACCGTCTCCTTCGTGCCGTCGGGGTGCACGCGCGTGATGCGCGGCCCGAACATCTCGACGAGGATCACGGTGCCGTCGGGCATCGCGATGGGACCCTCCGGGAAGCGGAGGCCGGACGTGATCTCGGTGAACTCGGTCATGGCCGCGAGTGTGGCAACCCCACGATGCGGCGAACGACCCGGAGCGTCAGGCCTGCCGGGACGCCGTCTTCAACCGCTGACGGGCCATCGTGGAGTCGGCCACCGGCACGAGGCGCGTCGCCTTGCCGAGGCCGGTGGGCGGCATGTTGCCGTAGATGGCCTCGTACTCCCCCGCCCGCACCAGGAACGTCTCGTGCCAGATGCCCGACCGCGGGTCCTTCCCCACGCGCTTCCAGTAGTTGCGCCATGCGTCGAGATGCGGGTCGTCCTGGTCCTTGGCGAACGCCTCGAGGTGCTCGAACGACCGCCAGTACTGCACGTTGGTGAGGCCGAACGACTGGAAGCCGAGCATGCCCTTCTCAGGGTGCTCCATCAGGTACTGCAGCATGTGGCCCATGCCCTTCTTGCCGCCGTAGTCCTTGATGGCCTTGATCGGGTGCCGCAACGTGGGCCGGGCGCCGATGATGAACACGACGAAGTCGCCCTCGATCTCCGCGGTCCAACGCCCTTCGTGGATGGATGCCATGACGCCTCCGAGTGGGGGATGTGCTCCTCCGATCCTCGCGCGTCCGCACCCTCCCCCGTTCCCGGTCGGGTGTTTCCGTGCGGCCGAAGGCCGCCCGGAAACACCC
>JBDKJP010000127.1:0-10442 GCA_039796575.1 Actinomycetota bacterium | reverse complement strand
TGGGTGGTTTCCGTCCCGGAAACCGGGACGACTCAAGCCCAGAAGCAGATCTGGGACGAACGACGCCCAGAAGCCCCGATCAGATCTGGGCGATGAGCTTGCGGTTCTTGAACTTGGCCTTGCGGTAGTCCTTGTTCATCAGCGCGATGAAGTCGATGCTGATGTTCTTCGGGCACGCGGCCTCGCACTCGCCGTGGTTCGTGCACGAACCGAAGTGCTCGTCCATGGTCTCGACCATCGCCTCGACACGGCTCCACCGCTCGGCCTGGCCCTGGGGCAGCAGGTTGAGGTGATTGATCTTCGCCGAGGTGAACAGGTTCGCCGCGCCGTTGGGGCACGCTGCGACGCAGGCGCCGCAGCCGATGCACTCGGCGGCGTCCATGGCGGCGTCGGCCACCGGCTTCGCGACCGGGATGAGGTTGGCGTCGGGAGCACCGCCGGTGGGGGCGGTGATGAAGCCGCCCGCCTCGACGATGCGGTCGAACGCCGACCGGTCGACCATGAGGTCCTTGATGATGGGGAACGCCGTCGCACGCCAGGGCTCGATGACGATCTCCTGGTTGCTCTGGAACTTGCGCATGTGCAGCTGACACGTGGCGGTGCCACGCTGCGGACCGTGCGCCTGGCCGTCGATCATCAGCGAGCAGGTGCCGCAGATGCCTTCACGGCAGTCGTGGTCGAACACGACGGCTTCCTTGCCCTCGTCGATGAGCTTCTCGTTGAGCACGTCGAGCATCTCGAGGAACGAGGCCTCGTCGCTGATGCTGTCGATGCGATAGCTCTCGAAGTGGCCGGCGTCGTTCGGACCGGTCTGGCGCCAGATCTTCAGCGTGAGGTTGGTCAGGTGGTTGCTCACTTGTAGCTCCGCTTCGCGAGATGGATGGTCTCGAACTCGAGTTCTTCGACGTGGCGGGTGGCGTTCATCGGATCGCCGGTCCACTCCCACGCGGCGACGTGCGCGAAGTGCTCGTCGTCGCGCTGGGCCTCGCCTTCCTCGTCCTGGTACTCCGCACGGAAGTGACCGCCGCAGCTCTCACGACGCTCGAGGGCGTCCTTGCACATGAGCATGCCGAGCTGGAAGAAGTCGTCGACGCGACCGGCCTTCTCGAGCGTCTGGTTGGTGCTCGCACCGTCGCCCGTGACGCGCAGGTCCTTCTGGAACTCCTCGTACAGCGGGGGCAGTTCGCTGAGGGCCTTCTCGAGGCCCTGCTCGGTGCGCTCCATGCCGCAGTAGTCCCAGATGATCTTGCCGAGCTCGCGGTGGAACCAGTCGGGCGACCGCGTGCCCTTGATGTCGAGGTACTGCTGGTAGCGGTTTCGGGCCTCGGTCTCGGCGGCCTTGAACGCCTCGTGATCGGTGCCGGGGATGGGCTTGTTGAGCATCGGCGCGAGGTAGTTGCCGATGGTGTAGGGCAGCACGAAGTAGCCGTCCGCGAGGCCCTGCATCAGCGCCGAGGCGCCGAGGCGGTTGGCGCCGTGGTCGGAGAAGTTGGCCTCACCCGCGGCGTACAGGCCGGGGACGGTGGTCATCAGCTCGTAGTCGACCCACAGGCCACCCATCGTGTAGTGGCTGGCCGGGTAGATGCGCATCGGCACGTCGTACGGGTTCTCGCCGGCGATGCGCTCGTACATCTCGAACAGGTTGCCGTAGCGCTCGGCCACGACGTCCTTGCCGAGACGGTTGATGGCCGCCGAGAAGTCGAGGTACACGCCGTTCTTCAGCGGGCCGACGCCGCGGCCGCTGTCGACCGCACGCTTGGCGGCGCGCGACGAGATGTCGCGCGGGGCCAGGTTGCCGAAGCTCGGGTAGAGGCGCTCGAGGTAGTAGTCGCGCTCCTCTTCCGGGATCTGGTCCGGCGGGCGGTTGTCGCCGGCCTCCTTCGGCACCCACACGCGGCCGTCGTTGCGCAACGACTCGCTCATCAGCGTGAGCTTCGACTGCGTCTCGTCGGCCTGCGGGATGCACGTGGGGTGGATCTGCGTGTAGCACGGGTTCGCGAACGCCGCACCACGACGGTGCGCACGCCACGCCGCCGTGACGTTGCACTGCATCGCGTTGGTGGAGAGGAAGAACACGTTGCCGTAGCCGCCGGTGCACAGCACGGTGGCGTGCGCAGCGTGCGACGAGATCTCGCCGGTCATCAGGTCGCGCACGACGATGCCGGCGCAACGGCCGTCGACCACCACGGTGTCGACCAGTTCGGTGCGGTTGAACAGACGCACGTTGCCGAGGCCGATCTGGCGCGCCAGCTGCTGGTAGGCGCCGAGCAGCAGCTGCTGCCCCGTCTGGCCACGGGCGTAGAACGTGCGGCTCACCTGTGCGCCACCGAACGAACGGTTGTCGAGCAGGCCGCCGTACTCGCGGGCGAACGGCACACCCTGGGCCACCATCTGGTCGATGATGTCGACGCTCACCTGCGCGAGGCGGTGCACGTTGCCCTCACGGGCGCGGAAGTCGCCGCCCTTGATGGTGTCGTAGAACAGACGGTGGATGCTGTCGCCGTCGCCGTGGTAGTTCTTCGCGGCGTTGATGCCGCCCTGCGCCGCGATGGAGTGCGCACGGCGCGGCGAGTCGTGGAACGTGAACACGTCGACCTGGTAGCCCAGCTCGGCGAGCGTGGCGGCGGCCGACGCACCGGCGAGGCCGGAGCCGACGACGATGACCTTGAACTTCCGCTTGTTGTTGGGGTTCACCAACTTCATGTCGGACTTGTACGTGTCCCACTTGTCGGCGATGGGGCCGGCGGGGATCTTGGCGTTGAGATCGATCATTGTTCAGCTCCCGACGATCCCGGCCAGCACGGCGATCGGGAACGAGACGTTGCCCACCACGATGATGGTGGCGAAGGCGGTGGCGATGCCGCGCCGCCACTTGTTGAAGCGGGGGTTGTTCCACCCCATGCTCTGGAACAGGCTCCACACGCCGTGGAAGAGGTGGATGCCGAGGGCGATGTTGGCCACGATGTAGAGGGCCGCGACCGGCACGCGCTCGAGGCTGCGCACCACGTTGCCGTAGGCGTCGCCACGCACGAACTCGCCGTCGCCGCCGATGGCGTTGGCCGTGCCCCACGTGAGGTCGGCCAGGTGCCAGATCACGAACAGCGCCACGATGATGCCGGTCATGCGCATCGTGCGGCTGGCGAAGCTGGCGATCTGGTAGTCGCGAGGGCTCTGGTACTTCACGGAGCGGGCCTTGCGGTTCATCACCGTGAGGCTGTACGCCGCGTGGATGTGCAGCAGCACGGCGCCGATGAGGCCGAAGCGCAACAGCCACAGCACGACGGTGCGCGGCATGATGGGCACCAGCAGTTCACGGAGGAACTCGGCGTAGTGGTTGAAGTCCTCGGGCCCGAGGTACATCTTCAGGTTGCCGATCATGTGCACGAGCACGAACCCCAGCAGCATGATGCCGGTGATCGCCATGGCGTACTTCTTGCCAACGGCGGTGCCGTACAGATCGAGCAGGAACGAGCGGCGACGCTTCTTCGCCTTCACGGCGGTGCCGGTGACCGGACCCCGTGACTGGATTGCCTGTGCCATCGCGTGACGGCCTTTCCTCGACGGTTGGGTTGTACGAATGCGAACGGTAGCCCTCGGCACCTGTCCGAGCGAACTCCATCGGGCATGCAGGGCGACCTGGCACGACGTGTCGGAGGGCACACCAGAGTTCGTCGGCCGCGGTGGGCATGAATACACTCTCCACGTTTGCCCAAACCCTGCGCGGCTTCACCGTCGCGCCCGAGACACCCGGGAGATCACCGGTGCCTGCTTTGTTCGCCGCCGAAGGCGGTTACCAAGACTTCGAACTGCTGGGAGGAGAGTGGCTCGTCCTGTGGTTGTCGGCCGCTGCCGCCATCCTGGCCATCGCCGTCGGCTTCTTCCTCGTGAAGAGCGTCATGGCGGCCGATGCCGGTTCGCCCAAGATGCAGGAGATCGCGAAGGCCATCCAGGAGGGCGCGCTCGCCTACCTGAAGCGCCAGTTCAAGACGATCGCCGTCATCCTGGTCCCGCTCGCCATCATCGTGTTCCTCACGAGCACGGCCATCAAGAAGCCCGACGGCACGGAAGCGTTGTCGTTCGGTCAGGCGGGCCTGTGGCGCACCGTTGCGTTCATCCTCGGCTGCCTCGCGTCGGGTCTCACCGGTTACATCGGCATGACCCTGGCCACTCGTGGCAACGTGCGCACCGCTGCCGCGGCGCTCACGAACAGCATGCCGAAGGCCCTCACGGTCGCGTTCCGCACCGGTGGCGTGGCCGGCATGTTCACGGTGGGCCTCGGCCTGCTCGGTGCCACCGGCATCATCATGATCTTCCAGAACACCAGCTCGGTCATCCTCGTCGGCTTCGGCTTCGGTGGCTCGCTGCTGGCGCTGTTCCTCCGCGTGGGTGGCGGCATCTTCACGAAGGCCGCCGACGTCGGCGCCGACCTCGTGGGCAAGGTGGAAGCCGGCATCCCCGAGGACGACCCGCGCAACCCCGCCACCATCGCCGACAACGTGGGCGACAACGTGGGCGACTGCGCCGGCATGGCCGCCGACCTGTTCGAGAGCTACGAGGTCACCCTCGTCGCCTCGATCATCCTCGGCGTCGCCGCGTTCAACTCGATCGGCGCGAACCCGGCGCTCGGCCTGGTGTTCCCGCTGGCCGCCCGTGCCATCGGCGTCATCGCCTCCATCGCCGGCGTGTTCGCCGTGAAGGCGAAGGAGGGCGAGACCAACGCCCTCAAGCCCATCAACAAGGGCTTCCTCGTCGCCGGTTCGCTCACGCTCATCGGCACGCTCATCCTGTCGCTCGTGTACGTCGGCAACGACAAGGCGAACGCCGGTTGGAAGGTGTTCGGCGCCGTGGCCATCGGCCTCGTGCTGGCGCAGCTGATCAGCCGCCTCACCGAGTACTACACGGGCACGCACTTCAGCCCGGTGAAGGAGATCGCCGAGAGCGCCGAGACCGGCCCGGCCACCGTGGTGCTCTCGGGCACCTCGAGCGGCCTCGAGAGCTCGGTGTACGCCGTCATCGCCATCGCCATCGCCATCGGCGTGGCGCTCGCCCTCGGCGGCGGCAACCTGCAGTTCAGCCTCTACCTCGTGGCCCTCACCGGCATGGGCATGCTCGCCACGACCGGCGTCATCGTGTCGGAGGACACCTTCGGCCCCGTCAGCGACAACGCCGCCGGCATCGCCGAGATGAGCGGCGAGTTCCACGGCGAGCCCGAGCGCATCATGGTCAGCCTCGACGCCGTGGGCAACACCACGAAGGCCGTCACCAAGGGCTTCGCCATCGGTTCGGCCGTCATCGCGGCCGTGGCCCTGTTCGCCAGCTTCATCGAGACCGCGGGCGGCGAGCTGCTCGACCGCGAGACCATCGACAAGCTGCTGCAGACCCCGCGTGGCATCTTCGATCAGATCGACCTGCAGATCAACGTGGCCGATCCGAAGATCTTCATCGGTCTGCTCATCGGTGGCGCCGTGCCGTTCCTGTTCTCCGCCCTCGCCATCCGCGCCGTGGGTCGCACCGCCGGCGTGGTGGTGCAGGAAGTGCGCAAGCAGTTCGCCGACGGCAAGATCATGAAGGGCGAGAAGGAGCCGGAGTACGGCCCGGTCATCGACATCTGCACCGAGGCATCGCTGCGTGAGCTGGCCACCCCGGCCCTGCTCGCCGTGCTCACCCCGGTCATCGTCGGCTTCGGCATCGACTGGAAGGCGCTCGGCGCGTTCCTGGCCGCGGTCATCCTCGTCGGTCAGCTCATGGCGAACTACCTCAGCAACGCCGGTGGCGCCTGGGACAACGCCAAGAAGTACATCGAGGACGGCAACCACGGCGGCAAGGGCAGCGACGCCCACAAGGCCGCCGTCATCGGCGACACCGTCGGCGACCCGTTCAAGGACACCGCCGGCCCGGCCCTCAACCCGCTCATCAAGGTGATGAACCTCGTCAGCCTCCTCGTGCTGCCGGCCATCATCAGCCTCCAGGACAACGACGGCGCCCGCTATGCGATCTCCGCCGCCGCCCTGGTGGTGCTGATCGGTGCGGTCGTCTTCAGCAGCCGCAAGAAGAGCAGCATCACCGCTGCCGTCTGAGGCGTTCACACGTCGGAAGGGCCCGGGCGCATGCCCGGGCCCTTCTGCTTTTGACCGGTAGCGTGTCCGACCGTGCTCGCACTGCTCGACTTCGCCAACGAATGGATCAAGACCGGCGGCATCATCGCGCTGGCAGTCATCATCTTCGCCGAGACGGGCCTGCTCATCGGCTTCTTCCTGCCGGGCGACTCGCTGCTGTTCTTCGCCGGCTTCCTCGCCTCCGGTGCCGCCTACGAGCAGTTCGGTGAGCACTACATGCCGTCCTTGTGGGTGGTCATGCTGGTCACGTCCATCGCCGCCATCCTCGGCGACCAGGTCGGCTACATGATCGGCGCGAAGTTCGGGCCGCGCATCTTCGACAAGCCGAAGAGCCGCCTGTTCGATCCGAAGAACGTGCGCAAGGCCGAGGTGTTCTTCGAGAAGCACGGCTCGAAGACCATCGTGCTCGCCCGGTTCGTGCCCATCGTGCGCACGTTCGTGCCCACCGTGGCCGGCGTCAGCAGCATGCACTACCGCACGTTCGTCACCTACAACGTCATCGGTGGCGTGCTGTGGGCGTGCGGGTTCACCACGCTCGGCTACTTCCTCGGCGAGATCGACGCGGTGAAGAACAACATCGAGATCGCCGCCATCGTCATCGTGCTCATCTCCGTGACGCCCATCGCGATCGAGTTCTTCAAGCACCGCAAGGCGCGCATCGCGGAGATGAACGCCGCGGTCGGCGACTCGCCCTCCACCGAGGGCTGAGCACCCGCCCGACATCGTCGGGAACCGAACCCGCACGACGGCAGTCAGAGGCGCATGACCATGCGCCCATTCACCCGCACCGTGTCCATGGCGGCGCTCGCGCTGCTCCCACTGGCTGCGGTGGCGTGCTCCGCCTCCGACAGCGACTCGTCGTCGGCGGAGGTGCCCGCGGAGGCCCCGTCCGACGGTGGCGGCCAGAGCCTCGGCGACACCGCGGCGAGCGAGGGCGGCGACGCAGGTGCCACCGCCACCACCACACCGGGTGTCACCCCACCCGACGACGAGCGCAGCCTCATCATCGAGGTCACGGTCGGGTTGGAGGTCGACGACGTGGCCCATGCGGTGAACGAGGTGATCGGGCTCGCCCGCACCCACGGCGGCGAGCTGAGTGCGAGCTCGGTCGACCTGTCGGACCCGGAGTTCGCCGGCGGCGACATGGTGTTCCGCCTGCCGCCCGAGGAGACCGACGCGTTCATCTCGTCGCTCGACCCGGGCATCGGCCGGCGCACCCAGCTGCAGACGTCCACCGAGGACGTGACGCTGCAGGTGACCGACCTGGCGGTGCGCATCGAGTCGGCACGGGCCAGCCTCGACCGCGTCCAGGCGCTGCTCGCCGAGGCGAAGGACCTCGGCGAGGTGATCGCGTTGGAGAGCGAGCTCACCGAACGGCAGACCACGCTCGAGCAGTTGCTGGCACAGCAGACCTACCTCGACGGGCGCGTCGCGATGTCGACCGTGACCGTGCACCTGAGCGCCGCGCCGCCGGAGGCCGAGGCCACCGGGTCCGACGGCATCGGCGACTCGTTCCGCAAGGGTTGGGACGGGTTCGTCGCGTTCGTCGGTGGCGTGGTGCGGTTCATCGGCTACACCCTGCCGTTCCTGCTGCTGCTCGCCGTGGGCGCGCTCGTGGCCTGGCGGGTCAGCCGCCGGGTGGCGCGACGAAATCGATCAGCCGCTCCACTGCACCCACCAGTTCCGGACGAAGATCGGCAAATGTCCGTACCTGGTTCCTGAGCCGCGGCCAGAAGCCCTGGAGGTCGGTGCCGAGGGCCGCGCACATCCCGGCCTTCCACTCCACGCCACGCGGCACGTCGGGCCACGCGTCGAGCCCCATCACGCGCGGCCACACGCCGGCCCACACGTCGACGAACGGGTGCCCGGTGACCAGCACGTCGGGGCCCTCCACCTGCGCGGCGAGGCGGGCCTCCTTCGAACCGGTGACGAGGTGGTCGACGAGGATGCCGAGCCGGCGCGTCGGCCCCGGACCGAACTCGCGGACCAACGCCACCACGTCGTCGAGGCCGTGCATCGGCTCGACCACGATGCCGAGCTCGCGCAGGTCGTCGCCCCACACGTGCTCGACCAGTTCGGCGTCGTGCCGGCCCTCCACCCAGATGCGGCTGGCGGCGGCGACGCGCGCACGCACCGGCGCGGCCGACTTCACCGAGCCGCTCGCGGTACGGCCGGCCGTGGCGGCGGGTGCCACCTTCGGCCGCACGAGCGTGACCGGCTTGCCCTCGATGAGGAACCCGCCCGGCTTGAACACGAACTCGCGGCGGTTCCCCTTGCGGTCGCGCAGGGTGACCGCACGGGCGTCGACCGCCACCACGTCGCCGAAGAAGCCGCTGGCGCGGTCCTCCACGAGGAGGCCGGGCGTGGCGGGCACCGAGGGGTACGCAGGGCCCCGCTTCTGCTGTTCGAACTCGTCGAGGATGTCGCGCGTCATCGGGTGTCGACAGTACGCGCCAACCACCCGTCGCGGGTGAGCACCTGCTGCACGCCCCGGCCGTCGGAACGCCGGTAGGGCGCCCACAGCAGGTCGTCGCCCGCAGGCATCGCGAACGTGCCCGGCACGTACGGCGCACCCCACACGTGCACCCGGTGGGCCAGGCCCTCGAGCTCGAGCACGCCGTCGCTCAGCTCGATCTCGGCATCCACCTCGCCGGCCTGCTGGTAGCCGTGGGCGATGGGCTGCGCCGGGCCGTCGGCGTACCACTCCACGTCGAACGTGACGGGCGCGAGCTCGCCGTAGGGCTGCCGCAGCGTGTCGAGCGGCGGATCGATGAGCACCCCGTGGGCCTCGTTGCCGAGGCTCCACTGGCGGAACGGGTCGTCGCACGTGTGGCCCGCCCACATCTCGGGCGGCTTGATCTCCAGGCCAGTGCGCAGCCCGGTGCCGTTCAGCTCCTCGACGTAGAGGTACGGCTCACCGGCACGCACGAGGCCGGCCCAGTAGTCGAACGTGCGGCCACGCACCTCGAACCCGACGAACAGGCCGACGTCGGCGTCGGATGTCCAGGCCCACCACCACCACGCCTCGACCGCGACATCGGCATGTCGAAGTTCGTCGGCATTGGTGAACACACGCGCCAGACTATGCGGGTGATCCGTTATCTCAGCCTCGAGTGGCTCGACGCACTCACCACCGAAGTGGCGGCCAACGCCGATCTGCAGGAACTGGCGACCCGCCACACCATCGGTGTCACCCAGGTGGTGACCGACGGGCCCGAGGGCACCGTGGTGTACCACCTGCAGGTGGGCGACGGCACGGCCACGTTCGGTGCAGGCTCGGCGTTCCCCGAGGACGTGCGGATGGAGCAGACCTGGGAGACCGCCACCGCGGTCGCAACGGGTGCGCTGAACGCGCAGGAGGCGTTCATCAAGGGCCGCATCCTGCTCACCGGCAGCCAGCAGAAGCTGATGGAGAGCCAACCCGTGTTCGCCGCGCTCGACACGGTGTTCCGCACGGTCCGCGAGCGCACCGAGTACGCGTAGGCGAGGTCCGCGGTGCCCGAGCTCCCCGAGGTGCAGGCGCATGCCGAGCGGCTCACCGAGCAGTTCCGCGGTGCCGTGCTGCGGCAGTTCGTGCCGTTCAACTTCACCGCGTTGAAGACCGCGGTGCCGCGCCCCGACGACGCGTACGGTCAGCCGCTGCGACAGGTCGGGCGGCGCGGCAAGTACCTGTTGCTCGACTTCGGCGCCGTGCACTTCGTGGTGCACCTGATGCAGGGCGGCCGCCTGTTGGTCGACGAGGGGAAGTCGGCCAAGCCACGCAACGGTCAGGCACGGTTCGTGTTCGACGACGGTCCGGCGCTGCTGCTCACCGAGGCCGGCAAGGAACGTCGGGCCGGGGTGTGGTGCGTGGCCAGCGATCAGCTCGACGGCCCGCCGCTGCACCGACTGGGCCCCGACGCGCTGGCGATGAGCCCGGCCGACCTCACCGCCGCGTTCGCCGAGACCAACATGCGCATCCACGGGTTCCTGCGCGATCAGCACCACATCGCCGGTGTCGGCCGCATGCTCGCCAACGAGGTGTGCCACCGGGCGAAGCTGTCGCCGTTCGCGATGACCGGCAAGCTCACCGCCGACGAGGTGCAGCGGTTGTGGCAGGCCATCCACGACTGCATCGACGAGGGGCTCGCGTACGAACGCACCCGCAGCGACATGAGCTCGTCGGCCGACCGGCCGGGCAACGTGCACCATCGGGTCGGCCAGCCGTGTCCGGTGTGCGACGACACCATCCGCTCGGTCAGCTACAGCGGCTACACCGTGGCCTACTGCCCCACCTGCCAGACGGGCGGCAAGGTGCTCGCCGACAACACGACCTCGAAATTTCTG
>JBDKJP010000126.1:0-4730 GCA_039796575.1 Actinomycetota bacterium | reverse complement strand
GGTGGCCGTGCGCCGGCCGCCGATCGCAGCGAAGCAGTTGGGCCTGCGGCAGATGGCATTGGGCTTCGGCCTGGTGCTGCTCACCGCCGTCGGCGTGTGGACGTGGTGAGCGCAGTGCTCGCCGGAAGGAGAACATGATGAAGATCGATCCCGGGATGACGTTGTCGGAACTGGTCGACGCCCGCCCCTCGTTGGCGCGCGAGTTCGAGCGGATGGAGCTCGACTACTGCTGCGGCGGTGGCCGCACGTTGCGCGACGCGTCGCTCGCCCGTGGCCTCGACGTCGACGGTCTGGTGACGGCGCTGGAGGCGGCATCGGCCGATGCAGCGCCGGCCGAATGGTCTGCGATGGACGCGGCGTCGCTCGTCGACCACCTCTACGACGTGCACCACGTCTATCTCTGGGACGAGATGCCGCGCATCGACGCGCTGGTCGCGAAGATCCTCGACGTGCACGGCACCCGCCATCCCGAGCTGGCCGACATCGCGTCGTGCTGGTCGGCCATCCACGCCGACCTCGAACCGCACCTCGTGAAGGAGGAGCGCGTGCTGTTCCCGATGGTGAAGGAGCTCGCTGCCGCGTCGGCGCAGGGTGCGTCCTCGCCCGCGTTCCACTGCGGCACGCTGCGCAACCCGATCGGCGTGATGCTCCGCGAGCACGACACGGTCGGCGACCTGCTGGCTCGCATGCGGCAGCTCACGAGCGGGTACCGCCCGCCGGACGACGGCTGCGCCACCTACCGGGCTGCGTTCATCGCGCTCGAGCAGCTCGAGGCCGACACGCACCTGCACATCCACATGGAGAACAACGTGCTGTTCCCCATGGTGGTGCGGTTGGAGGCCGAGCTGGCTGCTGCCTCACGCTGACGGTCGCGAGCCGAGCCCGCCGCGTCGGCGGATCGGTCCCAGCGCCTTCGAGATCGTCGATCCGTCGAGGTCGTAGCCGAGTCGTCGTGCGACGTCGTGGTCGCAGTCGGCCGCGACGGTGATCGCGCCGGCACCGGCGTCGAAGGCGACGGTCTCCACCGCGGCCAGCAGTTCCGCGTCGTTGCCGTCGGACGCGAGCCGTTGCACCCGTGCGCCGTCGTCGTCGAGGCTCCACTCGCACACACCGACCGATGCGCCGTCGAGCGTGGCCGTCACCCGGCGCGTGTCGCCGTGTTCGTGGTGCTGGATCAGCAGCACCGGCACACGCTCGCCCATGCCGAACGCGTACGGCGTGCTGCCGAACTCGTCGTGGAACGCGAGGCGCACCAGGCAGTCGTGCATCGTCGGGATGGTGCCGTCGTGCACCCACCACATCACGGCCGCCGAGTCCTGGAACCATTCCTGCCGACGGCGGAACACATCGCGGTGCCAGCCGCGGTAGGCGAAGTGGCGCAGGTCGTCGATCGACGCCCACACCGAGGCGTTGACGGTGATGAGCTTGTCGTCGTAGGGAGCGTCGTCGGCGTCGCGGGTGTCGATGCCGTGCCGCCACACGAACCCGGGGCTCGCCTCCGCCCGCGCGTTCGTCTCGTCGATCAGCTCGATGAACCCTGCCGACGCCGGATGGTCGATCGGATGGTGGAGCCGGGCGATGTTGAACTGCGCCAGTTGCACGCCCGGATGGTACCGATCACCATTCGGCGGCCACCGACGCACCGTGGACGGTGACCGCTGCGACCTCGTCGGCGGTGAGCAGCCGGGTGGTGGAGGTCCAGGCCGGCCCGTCGTCGAGCACCTCGCGGGCCATCGTGCCGTCGTCGGCCCGCCAGAGGGTCCAGCCGTACGGGGTGCCGGCGATGATGCGCCACCGGCCGTGATCGTCGCCGTCGAGCTCGTCGATGCCCTCCGGACGATTGAGGTGAGGGTCGTCGCCGGTCATCGCACGGTGCAGCGCGTCGGTGTCGCCTTCCGCCCACTGCTGCCAGCCGGCGACCTGATCGACGACGGCATGCGCAGCTGTTGACCATGGTGCAATCGCGCCGGCCATCGCGATGCGGTGCCAGTGGGAGGGGAGGCGCAGCAGCACACCGGTGTTCTCGGGGGTGCACCACTCGGACGCATGCTCGAGCAGCAGGTCGGGTACGTGTGGTGCGGCCGCCATCGCGAGGTCGCTGCGCGTCACCCCGTGTGGTGGTGTGTCGAGCAATCGGCGAGCGGCCATCGCGTCGGTCAGTGCAATCACGGGCATCGCGACCAGCGCCAACGTCTCGCGCAGCGTCGATCGGTCGGCGGCGCTGAATCCGACGGGACGCCGGTCGAGGCCGGTGGCCTCGGATGCGGGCCGCGCGAGGTCGGCGACCACCTGCTGCACGCTCACAGCGTCGAGCTCGCCGGCGACCTGGCGGAGCCCGAGCACCGCACCGGTGGCCACGATCGCATCGGGGTCGTGCACCAGCGCAGCGAGATCGCCGGCCAGCGTGGTTCGCTCGGCGGTGGAGAGTCCTCCCGTCAGTTCGGCGAGGTTGTCGAGCGCGTCGGTGGCCACGCGCGGATCGGCGTAGGGGCCTTCGAGCCCGAGCAGGATGCGTCGCAGGGTGGGTCGGTCGGGTGTGCTCATACGATCAGCGCCGCAACCAGGCCCAGCACCACGATGAACACGCCCACCCATCGGCCGGCGTGGCTCGGGGCCGCCGGCGTGGTCTCTCCACGATCGATGCCACTCGACGTCGGCTCCGACGGCAGCACCCGTACGGGTACGGTGCCGCCGACCTGCCAGTCGGCCTGTTCGGCCTCGAGGAACGGCACGGTCTCCACGAATGACGAGCCGTCGACCGCGACGGTGATGCGTCGGTGCGACTCGTACTTGCCGACGGCGTCGATGGCGGTGATGGAACCGGTGCGGCGTTCGCCCTCTCGTTGCAACCTCGTACGTCGGCCGTGGGTCGATCGCGCCTGGGCCTCGAGCCCGAACCCGATGGCCGCGCCGGCGACGAGGCCGAGGAGCAGCAACCCGACGTTCACCTCGGCGCCCGATCACTCATGGGCCGAGGCTAGTGCTGGCCGATCAACCGCCGAGGGCGATGGTGATGGGCACCAGCGCCGTGCCGAGCAGCGCCACCGCGGCCCCGGCGCGCCAACGTCGGACGCCCGCATGGGCGCCGAGCTGGAACCCGCACGCGAAGAGCATCGCGATCGCGATGCCGTTCGAGATGCGCAACGCGATGGTGACGTCATCCATGAACGCGAACGGCACCACGACGGGCAACGTCGACAGGAACACCAGCAGCGCCACGCCCAGCGCGCCGCGGAGGTCGTCGCCGCGGAGCAGCGGGCGATCGGGTGCGTCGAGTCGGGCGAGCGAACGGCGGAGGCCCTCGACGGTGTCGTCGTCGAGGTGCTCGCCGACGAGCGGGTCCAACGAGTCGCGGATGGCGGCGCGCGCAGCGACGGGATCGCTCGCTTGCGCCGAGCGCAGGATGCGCAGCCCGTGGCCGCGCCCGATGAGCCCCATCAGCACGAACATCACGCCGTCGACCAACCCCCAGGCCAGGTTGCAGCCGATCGCGCCGAGCAACAGGGCATTGATCTCGTCGTCGGGGAGCGAGGCGCCGATCAGGCCGGTGAACGTGAGCGCCATGATGAGCCCGAACATGATCTCCGAGATGCGGTCCACCGGATCGAGGATGCGATCGCGTGTGCCACCGTCGGCATCGGCCGTGCCCATGTCCGCACTGTAGGCACGCGCACACTCCCCAGGGAGTGTGCGACGAGCGGGCTGCAGCGGGGGAGCGGGGCGCGTGCCATAGTGGCGAGATGATCGAGCTGGTGCTGACCATCATCGGACGTGACCGGGCAGGCGTGGTGGCCGAGTTGGCCGACGTCGTCCGGTTCCACGAGGCGAACTGGAAGCACAGCGAGCTCGCCGAGATCTCCGGCACGTTCGCCGGCGTCATCGTGGTCGACGTCGACGACGACCTGGCCGACGAGCTCCTTGCCGACCTGGCCATCCTCCGCAAGCGTGGCCTGCACATCACCGCCGAGCAGATCGAGCCGCCGGCCGAGACGCCCGACGCCCAGCACGTGCGGCTGCGGTTCACCGGCGACGACCGCCCCGGCGTGGTGCACCAGATCTCGTCCACCATCAACGAGTTCGGCATCAGCATCTCGCGCCTCGGCACCGTGATCGACACGTCGGGCGAGACGGCCCAGTTCGAGATCACCACGCACCTCGTCATCCCGGTCAGCGTCGATCTCGACGCGGCACTCGACGCCATCACCGCCCTCACCGGCGAGCTCGGCATCGACCTCCACGTCGAAGACCTCACCGACGACTCCGACGACGAAGGCTGAACTCGGGGCCAAGGATGCGACGCCGTGCCACCGTCGTCGCGTTCTGCGGAGTCCTCTGCCTGAGCGCGCTCATGGGTTGTACCGACGTCGAGCAGACCACGTCGTCGGCCGACACCGGGGCATCAGCCGCGGTCGTCGCGTCGACGGTCACCATCAGAACGAACTGGGACGCTCGCTGCGACGTCTCGTGGGTGCTGCGGTACGACGATCGATCGTGGAAGTCGCCCGCTGCCGGCCCACTGGACCAGGTGAAGGTCGGCGAAGTGCGCAGCGCCTCGGCGGATGAGCTGGAGTTCGTCGAACTCAACGGCACGTTCATCAGGTTCGTCGGGGAGGCGTCGTCGCGAGCTCGACTCCGACGACGAGGGCTGAGCGCCTCGCGCACACTCCCCAGGGAGTGCGCGAGACGCGAACGAGGCGCCCGGCTCGGTGCCGGACGCCTCGTTCGCGTTG
>JBDKJP010000125.1:0-76514 GCA_039796575.1 Actinomycetota bacterium | reverse complement strand
ATCGCACCCAGAAGCCGAAGTGGGACGGACGACCCCCAGAAGCCCGACGGGTCAGACTCGGGCGAGGTGTGCGTCGATGGCGGCGGTCCACTCGGCGGGGTGGGTGAGCTGCGGTGAGTGGTACGCGCCCGGGATCACCGTGAGCGCGCCGTCGGCGAACGACGCGGCGAGGTCGGCCGCCTGGCCGATGAACGGGGCGTCGAGCTCACCGACGACGACGCTCACGGGGCAGCGGATCTCGCCGAGCCGGTCGCGCACCGAGATCGAGTCGCCGAACAGGTCGCCACCGAGCGCCTTCATCGCGTACGGGTCGAAGCCGGCCGACAGGTCGTTCGCGATGGCCTGCCACTCGGCCGGCGTGGCGGCGGCGATCATCGCGGTCTCGGGCCCGTCGAGCATGGTGAGGTCGGGCAGGCCGCCGGCGGGGTCGAATGCGCCGAGGAACGCGCGCATCATGTCGGCCATCGCCGGGTCCTCGGGCACGAACGACCACGCGCTGGTGTCCATCAGGACGAGCGACCGCACGAGATCGGGTCGGGTGAGCGTGACGCGCAGCGAGATGGCGCCGCCCATGGAGTGGCCGAGCAGGTCGATCTGGTCGCCGGCGTGGGCGTCGATGGCCGCGATGAGATCGGCAGCCAACTGGTCGACCGAGTACGCGTCGACGGTGCCGAACTTCTGCGAACGGCCGTGCCCGCGATGGTCGAGCGCGATGACCGGCCGACTCTCCGCGAAGTGCTCGATCGCGAGTGCGAAGTCGTGCGACGAACCGGAGTAGCCGTGGCACAGCCAGAACGGCACGCCGGCGTCGCCGCCCCACCGGTCCCAGGCCAGCGAGGCGTCGTGGATGGTGGCTCGGCGGGTGAGGTCGGTGATCACCCGCCGGAGCCTACGCCATCGGCGACAACCGGCTCAGAGGGACTGCATGTACGCGACGAGCTGGTCGAGCGCGGCGCCCCAGCCGTCGAGGAAACCCATCTCGGCGTGCTGCGTGTTGTGCTCGGCGATCGCGTGGCTGACGCGGGCGGTGTACTTCGTGCCGCCGTCGACGGGCTCCATGGTGATCTCGGCGGTGAACGGGAAGCCGCCCTGCGAGAAGTCGTTCGGGCGGTAGCCGGGGCCGAGCGCGCCGGTCCAGGTGAACCTCCGCTCGGGCTCGACCACGAGCACGCAGCCGCTGCCCTCGTTGACGACGTCGCCCTCGGGCGAGCAGATGACGGTGCGGAAGATGCCGCCGGGGCGCAAGTCGACCTCCGCCTCGGGGGTGGTGTACGGCGCCGGCGTGAACCACTTCGTGAGGTGCTCGGGCTGCGTCCACGCGGCCCACACCTGTGCGGGGGTGACGGGCACCACGCGCTCGAGCACGAGGTCGAGGGTGGGGTCGAAGGTGGGCGTGGTCATCGGGGTTCCTCCATGCGGGTGAGGTAGTGGTCGAGTTGGTCGAGCCGTCGGGTCCAGTGCTCGCGCTGGGTGGCGAGCCATCCCACGGCCTGCTCCAACGGAGCCGGCGTGAGTCGATAGACGCGGATGCGTCCCTGCTTCGTCGACGAGACGAGCCCGGTCCGTTCCAGCACGTCGAGGTGCTGGGTGAACGAGGGCAGCGCCATGGCGAACGGGCGGGCGAGCTCGGTGGTGGAGGCCGGGCCGGCGCCGAGCCGCTCCACCACGGCGAGCCGGGTGGGGTCGGAGAGGGCCTTGAAGACCTCGTCGAGTGCGGGGGCGGCGGTGGGCACGGCGGCGACCCTACGTCGTCACGACACTGAGGTCAATACCTTTGTGTTGGTCGGTGATGTCGACGGCGGCCAGACTCTGCGGATGCCCTCCGCCGATGCCCGCACCGAACTCCACGTGAACCGCCGATCCTTCGGCGAGACTCGCCTGGTCACGTCGCCGCTCGCCCCGCTCGCGCCCGGTCACGTGCGCGTCGACATCGAGCGGTACGCGCTCACCGCGAACAACATCACGTACGCGCAGTTCGGCGACATGCTGGCGTACTGGGACTTCTACCCGGTGTTCGGCGACGACCGCCCGACGTGGGGCCACGTGCCGTGCATGGGCTGGGGTCGCATCACCGAGTCGAACGTCGACGCCATCGCGGCCGGCGAGCGCTACTACGGCTGGTGGCCGATGGCCACCTCGGTCGACATCGCCGCCACGCCGACCGGTGAGGGCTTCCGCGACGACGGCGACCACCGTTCGCCGCACGCGCCGGCGTACCGCGCGTTCCAGCGCACCGACCGCGACCCGATGTACACCTCGGCCGACGACGAGCCGCGCCACTCGCTGCTGCGCGGCCTGTTCCTCACCGGGTTCCTCGCGGAGGCGTTCTTCGACAGCCGCGAGCAGTTCGGCGCCGACCAGACACTCGTGCTGTCGGCCAGCAGCAAGACCGCCATCGCCTACGCGGACTGCGCGCACCGCCGCGGCGCCGTGCGCGTCGTCGGCCTCACGTCGTCCGGCAACGTCGACTTCGTGCGCGGCCTCGGCTGCTACGACGACGTGCTCACCTACGACGACGTCGACCAGGTGGCGCTCGCGCCGTCGACCATCGTCGACATGGCCGGCGCCGGCGCCGTGGTGGCCGCACTGCACGAACGTCTCGGCGACCGCATCGGTCACTCGATGGTGGTGGGCAAGAGCCATCACGACGCGCCGCCGGTCGCGGTGCCCGCCGGCCCGAACCCGGAGATGTTCTTCGCACCGGGCGAGATCCAGACCCGGCTGAAGGAGTGGGGGCCCGAGGGCTACCGCTCGCGAGTGGTCGACGCGCTTGGCGCGTTCATCGCGGGCAGCCGCGACTGGCTGCAGGTCGCCGAGCACCTCGGCACCGACGAGGCCGCCGCCGCGTGGGCGGCCGTGTACGCCGGCACGGTGCCGCCGAACGAGGGCACCATCGTGTCGCTGCACGCCGCCGACTGACCCTCGCGACCCGTCCTACGATCGGGCGATGCCGTTGCCCGAATCCATTCTGCGTGCCCAGTGGAGCGACCTCGACCTGAAGGTGGTCGCAGGTGCCTGGCCCGAAGGTGTGCACGGTGAGCTGTTCATCAGCGCGCCCGTGGTCGACCCACGCCTCACGTTCCAGCTGTTCGGCTTCGGCGCCATGGCGCGGGTGTCGCTGAGTCCCGGCACGCACGGCGCACCCGGCGACCGGTTCGCCCTTCGCGTGCGCACCATCGACACCCCGGTGCAGCGCCTGCACGACCTCGTGCCCGACGCGTTCCACGGCGCGCTGCTCGGGCTCGAGTCGCCGTTCGGTCACTCGAACATGGTCAACACCGCACCGATGACGTGGGGCGGTCGCCTGTTCGCGACGTGGGACGTCGGTCGGCCGGTCGAGGTCGATCCGGTCACGCTCGGCTTCCTCGGCGAGGTCGGCAGTGCGGCGTCGTGGGGCGGCGACTCGTTCGGTCATCGCAACCTGCTGCCACAGGTGTTCAGCACCGCGCACCCGATCGTCGACCCGGAGCGACAGTGCATCTGGACCGTGAAGCTCGGCCTCGGTGCGAAGGGCCTCGAGCCCACGGTGGTGCGGTACGACGGCGACGGCACGGAGGTGCGCACGTGGCGCCTCCCCGGTGCCGCGGTGCTCGGCAGCATGCACACCATCAGCCAGACCGCGAACTGGTTGGTGCTCGCCGACTCGGGCAACTTCAAGGCCGACTTCGGCGAGATCATGGGTGGCCCGCGCACGTCGCAGATCGACGACGAGGTGCCCGTCTACTTCGTGCGCAAGGACACACTGGAGCGCACGCCGAACGGGGGCGAGGTGCCGTACGAGCGAGCCGTGTTCGGCCCGACCACCGGCCACTACTACGCGAACTGGGACGACACCGATGGCGTGCGCGTGCTGTTCGAGCACATGGACCGCACCGACCTCGCCTACCGGCTGTACGCCGACGACGTCGACGCCCACGGCAACCGCCTCAACCCCGCATACGCCGGCATGTACCAGATGGCGATGAGCGCGCAGACCGTGAGTGAGGTGGTGTTCCGTCCCGGCGTGGACGACCGTGGCCGCACCGAGACCAGCTTCCGCGACGACTGGACCTGGAACCTCCAGCTCTCGGCCATGGACTGGAGCACCGAAGGTCGCCGCGCCCCGACGCACCACCACGTCGTGTTCCAGGGGCGACGGCCCGGCGCGATGGCGCAGCGCGTGCTCGACGTCTACGCCGGCCGCATCGACGCCGACGAAGTGGCTGCCCCGGAGCAGCGCGCCAGCCTCGCCACGTTCACCCGCGGCGAGGTGCGCCTCCACGAGCGCTGGGAGTTCCCGTCCGAGGCCGACTTCCCGTCGTCGCCCATCTTCGTCCCGCGGCCCGGTGGCGTCGCCGGTGGGGGCGACGGCTGGGTGGTGGTGCCGGTGCTGCACGACGACGGCTTCCGCATCGAGTGCTTCGACGCGGCACACGTCGGCAACGGACCGGTCGGTGTGCTCGCCGGACCGAACCATGAGCGCGTGCCGTTCATGCTGCACAGCATCTGGATGGCCGAGGCCCGCCCCGCACCCGCGGTGCAGCGCCTCCACTTCGGCGACGACATCGACCCCGACGTCGTGGCGGCACTGCCCGACGACCTGCGCAGCGCGGCGCTGAAGGTGGCCGCCGAGCTCGTGTGACGCGAGCGTGCGTCAGCGCGTCGGCGCGATGACGTCGCCCGGCAGGTTGCCGTCCGGGTGCAGTGCACTCTGGAAGCGGCGCATGCCGGCCAACCAGCGATCGCGATCGGTGGCCTTGCGCTGCACGTACGTGGCCACCTCCGGATGCGGCAGCACCAGGAACCGCTCCTCGCGGATCGCGTCGAGGCAGATGGCCGCCACGTCGGCCGGCTCGAGCACACCGTCGCCACCGGCCACGCCGCCGTCGATGATGGAATCGCCGTCCTCCACGCCCTCGAAGTCGGGGCTGTTGCGGATGATGTTCGTGCGCACCGCCTGCGGGCACAGCACCGACACGCGGATGCCCTGATGGTGGTGCGTCACCGACAACCACTCGGCCAGTGACACGGCGGCCGCCTTGGTGATGGAGTACGACATCGAACCGATCTGCGTGAGCAGGCCAGCGGCCGACGCCGTGTTGAGCAGGTACCCCTCGCCGCGGGCGATCATCGACGGCAGCACCGCACGGGCCGCGTAGATGTGGGCCATGCAGTGCACCTCCCACATCCGCTGGATGGAGTCGTTCGGGTCCTCGAGGCCGGCCGTGGTGACGTAGCCGGCGTTGGAGACGAACAGGTCGATCGGGCCGTGTGCATCCTCGGTGTCGCGCACCAGTCCCTGCACCGCCGACTCGTCGCGCACGTCGACCGCCACGCCGGTGCCGCCCACAGCGGCCGCCACGCGGGCCGCCTGCGCGCCGTCGAGGTCGGCCACCACGACATGGCGTGCGCCGGCCTGGTGCGCCGCGACGGCCAACGCCTCGCCGATGCCCGACCCGCCCCCGGTGATGACGACCACACGATCATTCAGTTCCATGGCGTCACCGTAGAGGAGCGGACGCGTCGTGACGGGAGCGGACCGGCCCGGCAGACTGGTCGGCGAACGATCGAGGAGGACCGATGGGGCTCGTGGCACGAGGCGACAGCGAGGAGGCACGCGACACGAACCCGCGCGCCGCGGGTGGTCCGCCCGAGGGCGAGCCAGGCTCGACGGTGACGGTGATGATCACCGACGTGATGCCGCCGCTGGTCATCATGGCCACGGTCGAGGCCGACGGTTGGTTCGCGGACGAGATCTACGAACAGATCGCCTCGGCCCGCGCCGCTCGCTGAGCGGGGTCAGCCGGGGAGGTCGTGCGACATCGCGTCGACGGCCACGGTGATGGCGAGGATCAGCACCGTGTACTGCGGTGCGCGCACCTCCACGCCGTAGGTGTCGCGCAGGCGGAACCACTTCTTCGACACATCGGCGATGGTGCGGTCGTCGTGCTCGATCTCGTACTCGTGGTCGACGATGTTGCCGTGCACCTTGAACTCGTCGCCGCCGTCGACCTCCACCACGTAGCGCTCGCGGATGCCGATGAGCGCCTTCTTCAACGTGGCGGTCTTGCCGCCGAACTCGATGACCATCGTGTCGCGGACGGACACCATCTTCTCGTGGATGGTGGCCACCTCGCGGCCCTCGGCGTCGAGCAGGTTCCACCGGTCGCGCACGCGCATCGCCTTGCCGTCGACCTTGTAGGCGCGGTTGCCGTCGTGGTCCTCGATCCAGTAGTCGTCGCCGATCGAGAACATCTTCTCCTTCATCTTGAAGCGGATGTGCTCGCTGTCGTCGTTGCCTCTGTTGAACAGGCCCATGGCCGCCTCCTGCTGCTGACCGAGCCGAACGTGGCTCGTCCCCATCATCGCGCTCGGCGGGCGGCGCCGCCCACGGTCAGCCGCAGGCGTGTCGGACGACGGTCTCGTACAGGCGCACGCCGGTCTCGATCAGCTCGTCCGGGAAATCGTAACTCGGGTTGTGCACGGGGTGCGCATCGGTGCCGGCCCCGAGCAACACCATGCAGCACGGGAACCGTTCGGTGAACAGCCCGAAGTCCTCGCCGCCACGCAGCGGCCAGTCGGGCGTGACCACGTCGAAGCCGCACTCCTCGGCCGCGCCGCGGACGAGCGCGGTGACGGCGTCGTCGTTGATGTTCGCGTAGAAGTCCTCGAGCGTCGCCACGTCGAGCGACAGGCCGTCGCGCGCGGCGAACCCTTCGGCGAGGGCCACCATCTCCTCCTGCAACGCGTCCATGCTCCGGTTGTCCCAGCTGCGGATGGTGAAGTGCACCTCACCGTCACCGGCCGACACGCCGTACGCCACCGAACCGACGCGCACGTGCACCGGCGTGACCAGACGGAAGCCGGGCGACTCGGGATCGTTGCGGCTGAGCGCGTCGCATGCACGCAGCAGGTCGGCGCACGCGAGCGACGGGTTCTCGCCCTTCTCCGGCTCCGACGCGTGGGCGGTGCGACCGGTGAAGCGGAACACGATGCTGCGCACGGCCGCGGTGATGGCGCCCGGCTTGATGACCATCGAGTGCAGCGGGAACCCCGGCATGTTGTGGATGGCGATGCCGTGGTCGGGGCGGATGTCGGCGAACGCCGGATCGGCCAGCACGGCGGCGGCGCCGGTGCCGGTCTCCTCGGCGGGCTGGAACAGCAGGTGCACCTTGCCCCGCGCGGGCCGGCGTTCGGCGAGCGACATCGCCAGCCCGCACACCATGGTGGTGTGCCCATCGTGGCCGCACTTGTGCGACACGCCCTCGACGGTGGAGGAGTGGGGTGCATCGGAGATCTCCACGATCGGCAGCGCGTCCAGCTCCGAGCGGAACAGCAGGGTCGGTCCCGGCACGCCGCTGTCGAACGTCGCGATGATGCCCGTGCCGCCCACCCCGGTGAGCACGGCGTCCGGCGCGAGCGGCCGCAGGAACTCGAGCACGGTGGCGGCCGTGCGGTGCTCGTGGTGCGACAGCTCGGGATGGGCGTGCAGGGTGCGGCGCAGTTCGATCAGCGACATGTTCACGCCGCCGACCCTACGACCTCACCGTGCCCCCGATTCCGCCCGAGGTCGCGCGGATTCCACCGTTCCGGTGGAGGGGCCGCGACGTCAGAGGGGTGGGCTGCAGCGCGCCCGAGGTCGCGCGGAATCCACCGTTCCGGTGGAGGGGCCGCGACGTCGGTCAGTCGACGAGGTCGATGTCGACCATGAGGCGGTCGGCGAGCGCCTCGAGGCGGTCGCGGACCAGGTCGATGGTGAGGCCGGCCGGCAGCACCACCGCGGCGGTGGCCTCGAACAGCGGGCCGCCCGACATGGGGGCCTCGCTCGTGCACGTGTCGAGCTCCTCGATGCTGGCGCCCACCTCGGCGAGCGCCGCGGCGACGGAGTGCACCAGCCCCGGACGATCGGTGCCGACCAGCGACAGCACGAACCGGGCACCGGTGACCCGCGGCTCGGCGCCGGCGAGGTCGATGCGGACGTGCAGCGCACCCTCGTCGCTGAGCTCGCGCAGTGCGGTCTGCAGCGAGGCGGACGCCTCGGCCGTCACGCTGACCTGCACGATGCCGGCGAACTTGCCGCCGAGGCGCGCCATCTGGCTGCGCTCCCAGTTGCCGCCGTGCGCCGTGATGACACCCGACAGTTGGTCGACCAGACCCGGGCGATCGTCGCCCAGCACCGTGAGCACGAAGCTGTTCATGGCGTCACGCTAGTGCCGCGGCGACGACCACTCGATCTGCTGGGCGAGCTGCACCAGGTCCTTCACCGCCGGGTGGGCGCCCCGTCGCGGCCAGGCCAGGAACAGCGGGACCGGGGCGGTGTCGGTGAGTGGCACGTACCGGACGTCGGGGTGGCGGTGCAGCACCGCGGTGGAGGCGACGCTCACGCCGAAGCCCTCTCCGGACGCGATGGCGACGAGCCAGTCGTCGACGGTCGACACCTCGGCCGCGGCCACGGTCGGACGGGCGTCGAATGGCCACAGCTCGGGCGTGGTGGTGCCGACCTGGGTGGTGACGAGCGTGCCGCCGGCGAGGTCGGCGAGCGTGAGCGACCGGCGTCGGCTCAGCGGGCTCCCGCGGTGCAGCACCGCGACGCGCGACTCCTCGTCGATCACCGCGGTGCGGAACCGGGCGAGGTCGACCGGGCCACGGGTGAGCGCCACGTCGACCTTGCCCGACGTGAGGCCGGCGCTGCGGTCCTCGTGGCGGCTGAGCACCAGCCGACGGTCGTGCCCGCCGGCGTTCCACTCGCGCGCCAGCGTGGACAGGTAGGTGGCCGCCGACCAGTTGTGCCCGAGGCGCAGCGGCGGTCGTTGCCCGTCCAGGCTGACGAGCGCCGACTCGAACGCACGCACGGCGTCGAACGCCTGCTCCTCGAACCGTCGCCCCGCCTCGGTGAGCTCGGCATGGTGCGTCGATCGGTCGACGAGGGTGGTGCCGAGCTCACGTTCGAGCTGGGCGAGGGTGCGCGACAGCGCCGGCTGGGTGATGTGCAGGTGCCGCGCCGCTCGCGTGAGGTTCCGTTCCTCGGCGATGGCGAGGAACGCCCGGAGGTGGCGGATCTCCACGGTCATGCGTGCTGAGCATAACCGTGCACGGATCGGCATTTCCCTGGCACGGTGACGCGGTGCACGCTGGCGGGGTGGGCGAGGAGTCGAACGGAACACCGAATCGCACGTGGCTGCTCGCGGTGTCGATCATCTCCGTCCAGATCGGCGCCGGTTACGCGGGCCGGCTGATGGACGACGTCGGTCCTGCCGGCGTGGTGGTGCTGCGGCAGGGGCTCGCCGCGCTCGTGCTGCTGGCCGTCACCCGGCCCCGCCTGCGCGGCCGCAGCCGTGCGCAGTGGCGCACCATCGTGGCGTTCGGCGTGATCCTCGCGGTGATGAACCTCACGTTCTACGCGGCGGTCGAACGGCTGCCGCTCGGGGTGGCGGTCACCATCGAACTGCTCGGGCCGCTCGGTCTCGCCGCCGCGCTGTCGAGGCGAGCCGTCGAGTTCGTGTGGGTGGGCGTGGCCGTGGTCGGGGTGGTGATGCTCGGCGAGGGCGAGGGCAGCCTCGACCCGCTCGGCATCGTGTTCGTGCTGATCGCCGCGGCGTGCTGGGCGGCGTACATCATGGTCAGCCGGCGGGCCGGCCAGCAGTCGAGTGGGGCCGACTCCCTGGCGCTCGCGATGTCGATCGCCGCACTCATCGCGGCGCCGCTCGGCCTCCGCGCCGGGAGCGCACTGCTCGACCCGCACGTGCTGTGGATCGGCCTCGTGGTGGCCGTGCTGGCGGCACTGGTGCCGTTCTCCGTGGAGCTGGTCGCGCTGCGGTCGGTGCCGCCACGCGTGTTCGGCGTGCTGATGAGCATGAGCCCGGTGGTGGCCACGCTCAGCGGGTTCGTGCTGCTCGACGAACGGCTCACCGCGATGCAGGTCACCGGGATGGGCGTGGTCATCGCGGCGAGCATGGCCACCGTGCTGTCGAACCGCTCGCCGGCGGAGGAGACCGGGGCCGAGTTTGACGGCGCCGAATGCGAGCCCGTGTTCGAGTGAGGTGCCATCCTTCACGGGATGCGAGGACGACACGTGCCGACGCTGCTGGCCGCGGTGTGCCTCAGCGCGGCGGCGTGCACGTCGACCGACTCGTCGGGTGAGGCCACGCTCACGACCGAGGCGCCGACCACCGCTGCGCCGGTGACCACCGTGGTCGCCTCGACCTTCGCGCCCTCCACCACGTCGACGCTGCCGTCGCTCGACGACGTCGACGCGCTCGCCGCCGAGCTCTCGGTCGTGGAGGCCGGCATCCGCGACCCTGGCGCCACGGCGGAGGCGCTCGACGCGCTCGGCCGTCGACAGCAGCTGGCCTACCGCATGGTGAACCGTCGTCCCGAATGGCACACAGCGCTCCTGGCGGCGGTCGACCCGGTGGCGGTCGTGCCGCTGCAGCACCATCTCGATGCACGGCAGGCACAGGTCGACCACGCGGCCGACAAGCCGCCGGCCGACCCGCCGACCGAGCTGCCGGCCTGGACCATCGTCGACCCGCTCCCGGCCGACGAACTGCTCGGCTACTACCGCGAAGCCGAGGCGGCCACCGGCGTGCCGTGGCAGTACCTCGCCGCCGTCCACTTCCAGGAGACGCGCATGGGTCGCATCGTCGGCGTGTCGTCGGCCGGGGCCGTCGGGCCGATGCAGTTCCTGCCGAGCACCTGGGCCGAGTGCTGTGAGGGTGATCCCACCGTCGCCCGCGACGCCATCATGGGCGCGGCCGTGTACCTGGTGGACCGTGGCGCGCCGGCCGACATGCAGGCCGCGCTGAACGGCTACAACCCGAACGCCGGCTACGTGGGCGCGGTCACCGCGTACGCGCAGAACATGATCGACGACGAGCGCGCCTACCTCGGCTACCACGGATGGCAGGTGCTCTACGGCTCGTCGGCGGGCACCGTGCGGTTGCCGGTGGGTTACTCGTCCGACGTGCCCGTCGCGGCCGATGCGTACGTGCGCGACCACCCCGACGACCTGTTGCCGCCGATCGCCGACCTGTCGTGAACCGTCGCGGCGATCAGCCCGCAGGTCGCACGCGCTGCAACCACTCGTCGATCAGCGCGAACGTGAGCGCCCGCGGCGCCGGCGACGACAGCACGAGGTCGTGCATGCCGTCGGGCACCTCGGCCAACTCCACCTGACGACCGAGGCCGGGACCGAGCCGGCGCATGTCGTCGACGTCGAGCACGATGTCGGCCCGCAGCAGCTCGTCACTCCACTCGGTGGGCCGAATGCTGTGGTCGGAGTGCAGCAGCATCACGGGCTGCTGGATGTGCAGCCCGCGCGCCACCTCGCCCTGTGCGCGATGGATGGCGCGGAACCAGCCGGCGCGAGCGGGGAACCCCTCGAGCGGCTTCCACGCGAGATCGAAGTCCCAGTCGCCGTTGCGCGACGAGTGGATGCTGTCGCCGTACAACGTGGAGAGGCCCGGGAGCTTCACGTCCTTCAGGAACCGGCCGACACCGGCGAGCACCGGCTCGAGCGCACGCTCCTGCCACGCCGGCAGGTTCATGTCGAGGAACGGGCTGTTCAACAGCACCGCGTCGACCTTCATGCGGTTGCGGCCGCGGTCGGCGAACACGACGGCCACCAGCCCGCCCGTCGAGTGGCCGTTCATCAGCAACCACTCCACCCCTTCCTCGTCGCGCAACAGGTCGACCGCGGCAGCGGTGTCGGCCAGGTACTCGTCGATGTCGTCGGTGGTGTTCGGGTGCTGATGGGCGCGCAGCGAACGACCGTGGCGGCGCAGGTCGACCGCGTAGAACCGCACGCCGCGCTCCTCGAAGAAGTCGGCGAGGTGGGTCTGGAAGAAGTAGTCGCCGAACCCGTGGACGTACAGCACGGCCTGCGTGCCGGCCACGCCACCGGCCTTGCGGACCACGACCACCTCGACCGGGCCGTCGGGTGCGTCGGGCAGTTGCAGGGTGGTCTGCTCGTAGCCGTCGAGGACGTCGGGGCTCCAGGTGCGGGGCGTGCTCATCCCTCCAGTGTGTCACCGCCGCCGAACCGGCCGGGAGCCTGCCACTAGCCTCGGCGCATGGCCGATCTCACCGTCCGCAGGGTCTCGTTCCAGTTCCCCGACGAGCTCGACGACATCTTCCCCGGCGACGACATCGAGGGCGAGTGCTACCTCGCCGCGTTCTCGCTCACGATGCCGGTGCTCGAGCCGTACCTCATCCGCACCTATCGCGCGCTCGCCGATCAGATCACCGATCCCGAGCTCGCCCGCGACGTGCAGCACTTCATCCAGCAGGAGGCGCAGCACCACAAGAACCATGCGCGGGTGAACGCCATCATCCACGAGCGGCTCGGGTCGGAGGTGGCCGCCGAGCTGCAGGCGCTCGAGGATCGCCTCGACCGCGACTACCGCCGCTACAACGCGAAGAAGTCGCACCGCTTCAACGCGCTGTACGCCGAGGGTTTCGAGGCGATGACGTGCGCGATGGCCGTGTCGATGATGGAGCGCGCGTCGAACGGCGACGGCTTCTCACGCTTCGGTCCGTGGCAGCAGCTGTGGGCGTGGCACGCGGCCGAGGAGATCGAGCACCGCACGGTCGCGTTCGGGGTGTACGACCACCTGTACGGCGGCTACGTGCGCCGCGTGATCGGCTCGGTGCGCGCCCAGGTGCACTACGGGCTGTGCGTCGCCCGGCTCGAACGGGTGCTGCTCGCGGCAAACGGGCAACCGCGCCGGCTGCGCCTGCCGTCGTGGCTGAAGAAGGACCGTCGCCGGTTCCTCGCCACCTACCGGCGCGGCTACGACCCCGGCGCCATCGAACCGCCGGCGCTGGTGGGCATGGTGCTCGCCGGCATCCCCGCGAACCCGGCCTGAGCCCGACCGGGAAAGACGGCGTGACCTGCCCGTCGGTCTACCGGTCGACGAACACGCGCAACGTGCCCGCGTAGTTGGCCACCCACACCTCACGCGTGGTCGGGTCGTACGTGATGCCCACCGGGTGCACGCCCGACGGCTCGGTCTGGAGGATCTCCATGTCGGCGGTGCGCACCTTGCTCACCGTGCCGTCCTCGTAGTTGACGACGTAGAGGCTCTCGCCGTCCTCGGCCATCGCCATCGACCGCGTCTCCACGCCGGTGCGCGCCTTGCCGACGGCGACGCCGCTCTGCAGGTCGATCTTGCGCACGAGGTTCTCGTGGTTGTTCGACACGTACAGGTAGCGGTCGTCGGGCGACAGCAGCAGGTGTCGCGGGGTCTGGCCGGCGTCGCCGGCCTGGCCGACCACCTGGTTGCTCTGCAGGTCGAGCTGGAGGATCTTCGCCTCGCCCATGATGGCCACGTACGCGTACCGCGAGTCCTTCGTGATGGCGATGCCGCGCGGGTGGCGGCCGACGTCGACGCGGGTGATCTCGGTGTCGGTCGCGAGGTCGATGACCGACACGTCGAAGCCGCACCAGTTCGAGACGAGCAGCCGGGTGCCGTCGGGTGTGATCGACATGAACTTCGGCACGGAGCCGGTGGCGATGACCTTCTCGATCGTCCACGTGGTGGTGTCGATCTTGTAGACGTAGCTGTCGTCCCAGTTGCCGCGGTTGCAGTTGTCGTCGGCCACGGGGTCGAACCCGGGGCCGTACATCTTGTAGTTCGAGACGTACACGTGCTTCGCGTCGGGTGTGAACACGGCCTCGACGGGCGAGCCCTGTGCGGTGACGCCGCCGGGCACGCCGAACGCGGCGAGGTCGACCGTGTCGGGGATGCGGGCCACCACGTTGCCCGCGCCGTCGAGCACCGTCACGTTGTGGCGGTACATCATGTTCTGCGCCACGAACAGCCCGGTGCCCGACGCGACGATGCTCTTCGGTTGGAGGTCGTCGTCGCTGACCACGAACTCGTTCTGCAGCCGGCGCTCGGCGCTGCTGCGACCGTCGTCGATCGCGGTGGACGGCGGCGGGAGGGTCGACGTGGTCGGCGCGACGGTGGTGTTGCCGGCCACGGTGGTGGTGCTGCCGGCCATGGTGAAGTCGGTCGGCGCGGTGGTGGCCGCGGCCGTCGACCCGCCGGCGGTGTCGGGCCGCAGCTGCAGCGCGACCGGGACGAGCACGCCGATGCCGAGCGCGACGAGCGCGAAGGTGCGCAGCACCTTCCAGTGCCCGGTTCGCGGGGTCTCGGCGTCCACGGGCGTCGAGGGTAACGGCGCACCTCGGCGATGTGCGAAGGTCGGGGCATGTCGTTCGGTCAAGCGTCGGGGCCGCCCGCCTCCGCGAAGCAGATCCGTGAGCTGCTCACGTTGCTCGAGGCCGCCGGCCACGCCGACTTCCGCGACGCGCGCGGGCCGATGGGGTTCACCCAACGGCAGGCGGGTGGCAAGTTCACTCGCGACGAGGCGCAGGCGTTCATCGACGAGCTCGAGCAGGCGGCCTACGAGACCGAGGCGCCGGCCGCGTCCCCGGCTGCTGCCCCGCCGCCGACCGTGGCGCAGCGGCGACTGGCGGCCGACGCGGCGTTGCGTGGCGTCAGCGACGAACGGCTCGCCGCCGAGCTGCGCCGGCGCGGGTGGCGCACCGTCGAGCGCTGAGCCCGCCGCGGGTCAGCGGCCCGACACGGTCGCCGTGTCGCTGGTGTCGTCGTCGGCCTGGCGCGCGTGTGCGCCGAACAGCCACTGGTCGAGGACGAAGTACTTCGCCACCCACAGCCCGGCGAACGCGCCGATGTTGGCGATGGACACCGCGAGGTCCGACGTGAACCGGTGGTCGATGGCGGCCACGGCCGCGGTGCTCACCGCGAGGCCGACGAAGGAGTACGTCCAGAACGGGATGATCTCGCGGGTGACGCTGTGGTCGCCCTGGCGGCCCCACACCCATCGACGGTTCACCACGTAGGCGGGCGCCGACGACACACCGACGGCGACGATGTTGGCCCACACGGGGGACAGCGACGTGAAGCGCAGGCATCCCTGCAGCAGCGCCTGGGTGATGACGACGTTCATCACCGACACCGCGCCGAAGCGCCACAGCCGGGTCGATGTGGACATGCCGCCGCCTTCCATGCCTCCACGGTACGACCGGACGGGCCGAGTGCGGCAGAGAACTTGGTCCGCACCCTCCGCCTTCGGCGTGACGCGGCGGGATACGTACGGTGACTCCGTGACCGTCGTCGACGCCGTGCCCGGGTTCACCCACCGCCGGTTGATGATGGTGCTCGGCGCCTTGATGCTGGCCGTGTTCATGTCGTCGATCGAGACGTCGATCATCGCCACCGCACTGCCCACGATCACCGGCGAGTTCAACGCGTTCGAGAGCTTCGCCTGGGTGGGAACCGCGTACATCGTGACGTCCACGATCGCCACGCCACTGCTCGGCAAGATGTCGGACCTCTACGGGCGGCGGCTGATCTTCCAGACCACGATGGGCATCTTCGTGGTGGGCTCCATCCTCTGCGGGATGTCGCAGTCGATGGGGCAGCTCATCGCGGCGCGTGCCGTGCAGGGCCTCGGTGGCGGCGCCATCCAGGCGCTCGCGTTCGCCATCCTCGGCGACATCCTCCCGCCGCGCGACCGTGGCCGGTACATCGGGTTCTTCACGCTCGCGTTCGTCGGTTCGGCGTTGCTCGGGCCGCTCGCCGGTGGCTTCATCGTCGAGCACTTCTCGTGGCCGTGGATCTTCTACGTCAACGTGCCGTTCGCGCTCCTCGCCGCCGGCGTGTGCCACGTGGCGTTGCGGCTGCCGTTCCCGCGGCGCGACGCGAATCTCGACTACTGGGGTGCGGCGCTGCTGTCGCTGTCGATCGCCGCGCTGATGATCGGGCTCGAGGAGGGCTCCGACGGGTGGACCGAGCCACTGGTGCTGTCGCTGTTCGGTGTGGCGGTGGTGACCGTGGTGGCGTTCCTGTCCGTGGAGCGCCGCGCCTCGGAGCCGATGATCCCGCTGCACCTGTTCTCGAACCCGGTGGTGCGCACCAGCGTGCTGCTCGGCATGTGCGCCGGCGTGTACGTGTTCGGCGCCGGTCCGTTCCTGCCGCTCTACTTCCAGGACGCGTTGTTCGTGTCGCCCACCGAGTCGGGGTTGCGCGTGCTGCCGCAGATGGTGGGTGTCACCATCGGCACGTTCGGCATCGGCCGGCTCATCGCACGCACCGGCAAGTACAAGCGGTACCCGGTGATCGGCACGTCGCTCGCCGTCGTGGGCCTGTTGGCGGTCGCGCAGATCGACGGGTCCACCACCTACGCGTCCCTCGTGCTGCCGATGGTGCTGATGGGCTTCGGCGCGTCGTCGGTGTTCACCACGACGTCGATCGCCAGCCAGAACGCGGTGGAGTTCCGCGACCTCGGCGTGGCCACCGCGACCGTGATGTTCTTCCGCTCGCTCGGTGGTTCGTTCGGTCTCGCGATCTTCGGCACGGTGCTCAACGCCACCATCCGCACCGAGCTGCCGGCCCGGCTGGGTGTGGCACCCGACGAGGCCGCGGGTCTCATCCGTTCGCCGGCGGAGATCGCTGCGCTGCCCGACGAGGCACGCCAGGCGGTCGTGGACGGCGTGGCGCTCGGTGTGAGCCGCATCTACTGGATCTGTGCCGCCGTGATGGTGGTGGGCGTGGTGCTGGCGCTCGTATTGCCCGAGAAGCCGCTCCGTCAGCGGGCAGGCCTCAGCGATGCGATGGAGAGTGCGGCGGCCTGAGGAATCCGGCGGCCTGAGGAATCCGGCCACCCCGGGAATGAAACTCCACCTCGCAAGTATTCTGGAGGGCATGACCATCCCTGCATCGCACGCCGACCTCCTCGATTCCACCGCCCTGGCCCACGTGGCCACCATCGGCCCCGACGGCCTTCCGCAGAACAACCCGGTGTGGTTCGGCTGGGACGGCACGCACGTGCTGTTCAGCCAGACGACGGCCCGCCAGAAGTACCGCAACGTGAAGGCCAACCCGGCCGTGGCGCTGTCGATCGTCGACGAGGCGAACGCCTACCGCTACCTCGAGATCCGCGGCACCGTGGTCGACATCGTCGACGATCCGGACAACGCGTTCATCAACTCGATGGCCAAGAAGTACATCGACCAGGACGTGTACCCGTGGCACCAGCCCGGCGACCAGCGCGTCGTGGTGAAGGTGCTTCCCGTGCGCACCACGCAGATGGGCTGACCTGGTCTTTCTCCTCGAATCCGGTCGCCCTTCGCGGTGATCGCGGCCGGCTCGGTGCCGCGTTTTTGAGCCCTCTCGCGGATGGCTAAGGTCGTCGTAGCGCTGGGTGCAGGGAGGGTGGGACGTCGAGTCGCCTGCCCCTGGCGTCGACGAACCACAAGGAGATCCCCGCCATGCATCACTCAACCGTCGCGCCTCGGCGACGTCGGCTCCGCTTCGGCGCGGCCGCGCTCGCCGTGGCCGCCGGCGCCGTCGCCGTTGCGCCGTCGCCCGCTCCCACCGCCAGCGCCGTCGGCACGACGGTGACCATCAACCTGGTCACCGTCAACGACTTCCACGGCCGCATCGCACGCGATGGTGTCGCGGCCGGTGCCGCAGCGCTCTCCACCGCGGTGAAGCAGATCCGCGCCACCAACCCGAACACGGTCTTCGCTGCGGCGGGCGACCTCATCGGCGCGTCCACCTTCACCTCGTTCATCGCGAACGACGTGCCCACCATCGACTCGCTCAACGCGGCGGGCCTCGAGGTCAGCGCGGTCGGCAACCACGAGTTCGACCAGGGCTACAAGGACCTGATGGAGCGAGTGCTGCCACTGGCCAACTGGGAGTACCTCGGTGCCAACGTGAAGACCACCGACGGCTCGGCCAACCTGCCCGAGTACTGGACGCAGACCTTCGAGGGCGTCACCATCGGCTTCGTGGGTGCGGTCACCGACGAGCTCTCGTCGTTGGTCAGCCCGGCGGGCATCGCCAACCTCGTCGTCGAGGAGCCCGTGGTGGCGGCGAACCGCGTCGCCAACCAGCTCAGCGACGGCAACCCCGCCAACGGTGAGGCCGACATCATCGTGATGCTCGTCCACGAAGGTGCAGCCACCACCGACGTCTCGTCGGCCATCGACCCGAACTCGCGGTTCGGCAAGATCGTGCTCGGCGCGAACAGCAACATCGACGCCATCGTCTCGGGTCACACGCACCTCGCGTACAACCACGTCATCAACAACCGTCCGGTCATCTCCAGCGGTCAGTACGGCGAGAAGTTCAGCAACATGACCATCGAGGTCGACGCGACCACGAAGCAGATCATCTCGATGAACAACGTCGTCATCGACGCCACCAACGCCGGTGCGGTGAAGTACGCCGACGACCCGGTGGTCGTGCCCATCGTGGCCGCTGCGGTCGCGAACGCCACGACGCTCGGCTCGGTGCCGCTCGGCACCACCACCGCCGACATCCTGCGCGGCGCCGGTGCCACCAACCGTGCGGCCGAGTCGACGCTCGGCAACTTCGTGGCCGACGTGCAGCTGTGGTCGGCCAACCAGATCGGTGGCGCCGACATCGCGTTCATGAACCCGGGCGGTCTCCGCGCCGACATCCTGTTCGCTCCCGACGGTGTGGTCACCTACGCCGAGGCAGCGGGTGTGCAGCCGTTCGCGAACACGCTCATCACCATGGACCTTACCGGTGCACAGGTGAGGACGGTGCTCGAGCAGCAGTGGCAGCCTGCCGGCGCAACGCGCCCGATCCTGCATCTCGGTGTGAACAAGGAGCTGAAGTTCACGTTCGACGCCACCCGCGCCGCGGGTGATCGCATCACCGGCATCTGGCTGAGCGGTGTCGCCATCGACCCCGCCGCCACCTACCGCGTGGTCGTGAACTCGTTCCTCGCCTCGGGCGGCGACAACTTCTTCGAGCTCGCCAAGGGCACCAACCGCGCCGACACCGGCAAGATCGACCTGCAGTCGCAGGTCGACTACCTGGCAGCGTTCAAGACCGTCTCGCCCGACTACGCGCAGCGCTCGTACGGCATCCGCGCCGTCACGCCGAACGCCGTCGGTGAGCCGCTCGTGGTGAACGTGTCGTCGCTCGACTGGACGAACGCCAACGAGCCGAAGTCGGGTACAGCCAACGCCACCATCGGCGGCGCTGCGTTCCCGGCCGCCACCGTCGATCCCGCCCTCACCGGCGTGAACGACGAGGCCGGTCGCGCCACGTTCAGCACGCTCGTGCCGGGCACCATCTACGGCTGGCAGCCCTTCACGGTCACCGTGCCGTCCACCGGTTCCACCGTCACGCAGCAGGTGTTCCTGAAGGCGCCGAGCTCGGTTCGCACCGAGGCCGACGCCAAGGTGAAGGCCGGCCGTGCACTGGAGATCGACGTGAAGGTGCGTGGCCCCATCGCCATCACCGGCGACATCACCGTGTCGCTCGACGGTGTGCCGCTGCGCACCGGCATCTGGGCGCCGCGCAAGGGTGAGATGGAGCTCAAGGTGCTCGTGCCGGCCGGCACCACCAAGGGCATCCACCGCATCACGGTCAGCTACGGCGGTTCCACCACCGTGCTGAGCAGCAGCACCTCGTTCAACGTGCGCGTCGTCTGATCGACGCCACGTCCTGAGCCCGAACGGAGGGGCGGCCGCCACGGCCGCCCCTCCGTCGCGTCCGGGAACGAGTTGTGCCGGTGAATCGGCTGGCCGACAGACGGGCGTCGCCGACGAGCGCAGAGTGACATCCATGAACGCAACGATCGACACCCCGAACCCGGCCCGCCCCGACGAGCTGACCCCGTTCACCGATCGTGACTGGTGCATCGACGTGCCGGTCGCCGACCCGAGCCGGCTGCTCGACTACTACGAGCACTTCGCCTCGGTGCGGGTGCTGCGCCACCACCTCGAGCCCTGACACCGGGCCCGGCACGCTCGCCGTGCCACAGTGGCGGACATGTCGTCTGCGTTCGACCCCGTCACCTTCCTCCACGGTCCGGCGATGCCGAACCGGTTGATGCTCGCTCCGCTCACCAACCAGCAGAGCCACACCGATGGCACGCTGTCCGACGACGAGCACCGTTGGCTCACGATGCGGGCGCAGGGCGGCTTCGGGCTGACGATGACGTGCGCGGCGCACGTGCAGGCCGTGGGGCAGGGGTTCCCGGGCCAGCTCGGCGTCTTCGGTGACGAGCACCTGCCCGGCCTCACCCGCCTGGCGGCCGACCTGAACGCCACCGGCACGGTGAGCTACGTGCAGTTGCACCACGCCGGCAACCGTTCACCGCGCGACGTCATCGGCGTGCAGCCGGTGTGCCCGTCGGACGACGCCGAGACGGGCGCCCGCGCCCTCACCGCCGACGAGGTGCAGCAGGTGATCGCCGACTTCGTGGCCGGCGCGCGCCGTGCGCAGCAGGCCGGGTTCCACGGCGTGGAGCTGCACGGTGCACACGGCTACCTGATCTGCCAGTTCCTGTCGTCGGAGATCAACCACCGCACCGACGAGTACGGCGGCTCGCTCGAGAACCGCAGCCGTCTGCTGTTCGAGATCATCGACGGCATCCGCCGCGAGTGCGGGCCCGACCTCGCGATCGCGGTGCGCCTGTCGCCCGAACGGTTCGGCATGCAGACCGGCGAGATCGTCGAGGTGTACGAACGGCTCGTGGCCACCGGTGACGTCGACCTCATCGACATGAGCCTGTGGGACGTGCGCCGGGTGACCGACCAGCCCGGCTTCGACGACCGGCCGCTGCTCGACGTGTTCGCCGCGCTGCCGCGTGGCGACGTGCGCCTCGGTGTGGCGGGGAAGATCCACACGCCCGCCGATGTGCAGATGGTGCTCGACGCCGGTGTCGACGTGCCGGTCCTCGGCCGGGTCGCGATCCTCCATCACGACTACCCGGCGCAGCTGCGGGCGGATGCGGCGTTCGAGCCGCGCCGTGCACCGGTGCCGCGCGCCGTGTTGGCCGCGGAGGGTGTGTCGCCGTCGTTCGTCGAGTACCTGGCCGGCACGTTCCGCTTCGTCGCCGACTGATCCGGACGACGCCTAGCATCGCCGTCATGGCTGCTGCACCGTCCGTGATCGTGGGCATCGACAACGGGGGGACGAAGAACAACGTCACGGTGCTCGACACCGAGGGCCGGTTCCTCATCGACCACATGATCGAGCTGCCGAGCGCCGTCACCGAGGGCCCCGGCCCTGCGGTGGAGGCGTTGGCCGCCGTGTTCGATCACGGTCTCGAGGTCACCGGCGTCGACCGTGCACAGGTGTTGGCCGTGGGCCTCGACACGCCGGGGCCGGCATCGGCCGACGGCGTGATCTCGTCGAAGGGTGCCACGAACTTCTCCATGCCCGAGTGGTGGGGGTTCGACATCCGTGGCGCGCTCGAGGCGCGGCTCGGCCTGCCGGTCGTCTACACGAACGACGGCAACGCGGCAGCGATGTACGCGCACTACGCGCACTTCGGGTTCACCGCCGCGCACCGGTCGTCGGTGTCGGCCATCGTCGGCACCGGGCTCGGCGGGGGTGTCATCGAGGCGGGCAACGTGGTGGGCGGTGCCGTCGGCATGGCGGGTGAGCTCGGGCACGTGCACATCCCGATGGACGGGTTGCTCGAGCCCGACCAGCCGATGCCGCAGTGCAACTGCGGGTTCCGCGGCGACGCCGAGAGCGTGGCGTCGCTCACCGGCATCCGCCTCAACCTGCTGCCGTACTGGCTGACCCGCTACCCCGACCACGAGCTGGCGTCGCTGCCGATCGCCGACGCGGCGAAGGCGCTGCGCGACTTCGCGGAGCGCGGCGACGAGATGGCGCGCAAGGTGTTCGCACAGCAGGCGATGGCGCTCGGTCGGTTGTTCACCATCGCCGCCAACTTCACCGACCCGCACGCCTACTTCGTTGGGGGCGGTGCGGTGGAGGCGGCGCCCGAGTTCCGCGACTGGTTCCTCGCCGCGGTCACCGAGCACATCCACCTGCGCGACGAGCAGCGCGAGGTGGCCGAGATCGCACTCGTGCCCGACCTCGACATGGCCGGTGCGCGCGGTGCGGCCGTCGCCGCCCGCAACGTCTTCCCGATGTGATCAGGCGGGGGTCAGGGCCGCCGAACCGAAGGCGCTGCCGAAGCGGACGCACCACACGAGCACCTGCGGGTACCGGGTGAGGTCGACCGTTGACGGCAGCTCGTAGTTCTGCGCCCCGACGTTGCCCTTCAACTGCCCGAGGTCGATCGCGTCTGACACATCGGTGGCGCCCGCTGGGACGAGGAACACGTGGAGGTCGGGGCCGTTCGAGGTGCGGAAGTCGTCGAAGCGCACGAACTGGCCATCGGGGGTGTCGAGCACCGTGGCGTCACCCGACGTCTCGTGGTCGAGCCCGGCGAACGACCCTTGCCACGTCGACCCTGCGGCGGCGGGTACGGACTCGTCGACACGGTCGTCGACGACCAGCGTGTGCACCTCGAAGTAGCCGAATGCGACCACCATGACTGCGAGGATCGCGAGCGTCGCGGCCAGGATGAGCGGACGTCGCCGGCGAGAAGAGACCATGGCATCGGTTCGTCGCCGACGACGAGCGGGATGGGTCACGCAGTCGGCGTGTGCGGGACTGTCCGTCGCGCCACGGCGGTGCCCCACCAGATGCACGCCGCGGTGCACCCCATGAACGCCAGGAAGTAGCCGGCGAACGGCCGCACCGTGCCGTCGAACGCGTTGCTGGCGATGCCGCCGAGCACCGCGCCGCCGGCGGTGGTGACGGTGGCGATGATGGCCGACGCCGTGCCCGCCACGTGGGGGAGCGGGGTCATCGCGGCCGTGTTGCTGCTGGGGCTGAGGCCCTGCACCATCGGCATCACCAGGCACACGCCGAACGAGAACAGCCAGAAGTTCGGCACGCCGGCGTTCAACATCGAGACGGCGAACAGGAACACGCACGCCGCCACACCGAGCAGCGACTGCGTGCGCAGCAACCGCACCACACCCAACCGTTGCACCAGGCGGGCGTTCGACAGCGAGTTCGCGGCGAGCAGGACGGCGATGACGCCGAAGAACAGCGGGAACCAGTCGCCGTAGCCGTACACGTCGCCGAGGATGACCTCGGAGCCGGCGAGGTACGAGGTCATCATCGAGTACAGGAACGTCATCGCGATGGTGAGCGCCACGGTCTGGCGGTGGCGCGCCACCTCGCGGCTCGCGCCGGCCACCGACCGCAACGTGAACGGTCGGCGGTTGTGGTCGCTGAGCGTCTCGGGCAGACGGCGGGTCCACACCATCAGCACCAGCGCCATCACAGCCGGGAACCAGAACACCACCCGCCAGGGCAGGAAGGCGATGAGCCCGGCACCGAGTGCGGGGGCGATGATCGGCACCAGCATGAACACGGCCATGATCATCGACATCAGGCGGGCCATGGTGCTGCCCTCGTGGCGGTCGCGGATGATGGTGACCGCCAGCGATCGCGGGCCGCTGGCTCCCACGCCCCACACGAAGCGGGCGACGATGAGCAGCTCCCAACTGGTCGACAGTGCAGCCGCCGACGAGCCGACGACGTACAGGGCGAGTCCGAGGAACACCAGGCGTCGCCGCCCGTAGCGATCGGATGCCGGGCCGAACAGCCACGGACCGATGGCCATGCCGAGGAAGTAGGCGGTGATGATCCACGTCACCTGCGTGGAGTCGGCCGACATGCCGAACTCGGCGCGGATGTCGGGGAACGCCGGGAGCATCAGGTCGATGCCCAGCGCGGTCATCGCCATCAGCGCCGTGACGAGGGCGATGAACTCGCGGCCGCTGGCCTCACCGGGCACCCGCGCGGGTCGATCCGGGCGGGTGTCGGGGGCCGTCTGCGTCACCGTTCCACCCTACGGGCGTCACGCGGACGTGCACGGGTCGGCAAGGTTTTCCAAGACGACGAGAGGGGTTTTCCAAGAACGGGAAGGGACAAAACGTTTCGTCCGCGGTGGTCGTGTCCTCGGTGTTCCCCGATCGCAACCACCACACAGGAGCCCACCATGAACAGCAAGACCAGCCGCCGCACCGTCATCGTCAGCACCATCACCGGCATTGTCCTCTTCGGCGCCGCCGGCTTCGCCGCCGCCGGTGCCGGTTCCTCCCGCCCGGAGATCGTGCCCGCCACGGTCGCCTCGGTGTCGAACTCGACCGAGACCCCCAACTCGACTGCCACGTCGAACACGACCGCCACGTCGAACAGCACCGAGACCTCGAACAGCACGGCCAACAGCACCGAGACCTCGAACAGCACCGAGACGTCGAACAGCACCGCCAACTCGATCGACGACCACGGCCGTCGCCACGGCGGTCACGGCGCCGACGACGCCACCGAGGTCAGCACCGGCAACACCGCCACGTCGAACACCATCGACGACGACAGCGACGACGACGGCGGTCACGGCCGTGGTCGCGGCCGCGGCGGCGACGACAGCGGCTCGGACGACCACGGCGGCCACGGCTCGGACGACTGAGCCCCGGTCAGCCAGACTTTCTGGGCGTGATTCGTCCCGAATTCGCTTCTGGGCGTGTTGCGTCCCGGTTTCCGGGACGCAACACGCCCAGAACCCGTTTTCCGAAGGAGTGACGATGCCCAGGTTGCGTGAGGTCCGCCGCAGCGAGACCACCGATCCGCTGACGCTGCAGATGTACGACCACCTCTTCGGTGACCGCGACCCGGTCGACGAGCCCGGCACCGAGACCGGCACGCCCGGCGACTGGTGGACGGTGTTCGCGCTGGTGCCCGACGTGCTGCGGCACTCGGTGCAGGGGTTCGGGCTCTACCGCAGCCCGAGCCGTCTGCTCGACCCGGTGCTCCGCGAACTGGGCCAGACCCGCGCCGGCTGGGCGCGCGGCAGCCAGTTCGTGTTCTCGCAGCACTGCAAGAGCTGCCGCGCGCTCGGGATGAGCGAGGAGATGATCGCGGCAATCCCCGCATGGTCGACGAGCGAGGTGTTCTCACCGGTGCAGCGCGCGGTGCTCGCCTACACCGACTGCCTCGTGTACGACGGTGGGCGGGTGCCCGACGCGGTGTTCGACGCGTTGAAGGCACACCTGTCCGACGAGGAGATCCTCGAGCTCACCTACATCACGGCGATGTACGAGATGCACGCCACCATGACGCGTGCGTTGCGGCTGGAGTTCGACGACCGCGACGAGCCGATCGTGGAGGTCGCGGCGCCCGAGGGGTTCGCCGGCTTCGACGTCGGCGCGGCCATCAGCCGCCCCACCGACGACTGAGCGAGGGCTTCTGGTCGGTCTCCGTCCCGGTTTCCGGGACGGAGACCGACCAGAAGCCGCGCTGGGACGAAACACGCCCAGAAGCTCACCAGCTCAGGGGAGGCGGCCGAACCAGAGGAGGCTGCCGGTGGCCGCGGCGGCGAGCAGCAGCACGGCGATCGCGGCGAACCAGTCGGTGACCTCCTCGCGCTGCACCTCCACCACCACGCTGCGGCCGAGCCGTTCGTAGATCGACGCGAGCTCGTCGGCGGTCTCGGCGCGCAGGGCCTGCCCGCCGGTGCTGCGGGCCACCTCGGCGAGGGCCTGCTCGTTGACCGGCACGTTCACCTTCTCGCCGGTGCTCGGGTCCTCCACGTAGCCGCCGTTGGTGCCGAACGCGATGGTGTTCACCGCGATGCCCTGCTCCTTCGCGGCAGCAGCGGCCTCGTCGTTCGGGCGGCCGTCGGTGGTCTCACCATCGCTCAGCAGCACGATGGTGCCGGCGGGATCGGCCCCCTCCGTCGCGACCCCGCCGGCGGTCTGGAGCTGGTCGGCAGCGGTCTCGATGCTGTCCAGCGCGAGGAACACGGCCTCGCCGATGGCCGTCCCCTGGCCGAGCTTCGCCTTCTCGATCGTGCGCTGCACTGCGGCGAGGTTGGTGGTGGGGGCGATCAGTTGGCGGGCGCGTGAATCGAAGCCGACGACGCCGACGGCCACGCCGTCGGGCACCGTCTTCAGGAACTCCATCGCCGACGCCTTCGCGGCGTCGACGCGCGACGGTGCGACGTCGGTCGCCTGCATCGACAGCGAGGTGTCGATGGCGAGGACGACGATGCGTTGCGGCTCCTCGGTCTCCTTCGCCACGGCCGGTTTGGCGACTGCGAGGGCGGCCACCACGACACCGACGAGCAGCACGACGGCCGGGAGGTGACGACGCCAACCCGGCCGGTCGGGCGCCACCTCGTCGAGCAGGTCGAGCGTGGTGAAGCGCAGCGCGTAGCGGCGGCGCCGGGCCTGCAGCAGCAGGTAGGCGATGCCGAGCGCGATCGGGACGACGAGCAGCAGCAGGCGGGCGGGGGCGAGGAAGGCGAAGTCGCGCATGGGTCAGGTCCTTGTGGGGGCGGCGTTGCGGGGACGTGCGGCGGCACGGCGGGTGCGGCGCGACGAGACGAAGCGGACGAGGTCGAACACCCAGTCGCGGTCGGTGCGCAGCAGCAGATGGTCGGCGCCCACCTGACCCAGTCGGGTCGTCAGTGCGTCCTGGCGTCGGGCGGCGAGCCGCGCGTAGCGGTCGCGCATCGTGGCGTCGGCGGTGTCGACCATGCGCCGCCGGCCGGTCTCGGGGTCGACCACGGCGATGAGGCCGACGTCGGGGAGTTCGAACTCGCGGAGGTCGGCGACCTGGACGGCGATCACCTCGTGCCGTGCGGCGACGGCGCGCAGCGGACGCTCCCAGGTGGGCTCGCCGTGGAAGTCGCTGACGACCACCACCATGCCGCGACCGTGTGCGGTGCGGCGGAGCCGTTCGAGCGCCTGACCGAGATCGGCGTCGTCCCCGTCCTCCGGCTCGGGCCGCAGCCCGGCCAGCAGCGCGGCCACGTGGTTGCGGCCCGATCGGGCGGGCGTGAAGTGACCGTGGCTGCTCGACGAACGCACGGCGCCGACGCGGTTGCCGCCGCGACCGGCGAGCAGCGCGAACGCACCGGCAGCGCACCAGCCGAGCTCGTGCTTCGTGCTGCGGCCGGTGCCGAACGCGGTGCTGGCCGACGCGTCGAACACGATCCACAGCTCGAGCTCGTGGTCGCTGATGGTGTCGCGCACGTGCGGGTCGTTGGTGCGCGCGGTGACGGCCCAGTCGATGTGGCGGGGGTCGTCGCCGGGCACGTACGGGCGGGCTTCGCCGCGCTCGGTGCCGTGGCCGGGCAGCAGGCCGGCGTGGTCGCCGGCGAGCAGCCCGTCGATCCTGCGCATCACCGTGAGCTGCAGCCGATCGAGCGGCGCAGTCGACGGTGATGCGAGGCGCGCCCTGCGGTACGGGAGGCCGCTGGGCGACGCCGGGTGATCCGTGTCGATCGTCATCGGACGACCCGGATCATGAGCGCAGTCGACGGACCGCCGCGCGGGCGGCGAGCTCCGTCGACGACATCCGCGGCGCGACCACGTGGGTGAGCAGCGTCACCAGCACGTCGTCGACCGTCACGTCGTCGGCAACCGCGTCGAACGACAGCACGAGGCGGTGGTTCAACACGTCGTAGGCGACGTCGTAGATGTCCTGGGGGAGGAGGTGGTCGCGGCCGCGCAGCAGCGCGATCGCACGGCCGGCGTGGATGAGGCCGATGCTGGCGCGCGGGCTGGCGCCGTAGGCGAGCAGGCCCTCGAGCGGCAGGCCGTGGGCCTTCGGGTCGCGGGTGGCGAGCACGAGGCGCACCGCGTAGTCCTGCACGGCCGGGTCGACGTCGACCGCGCGTGCCGCGGCCTGGAGGCGCAGCACGTCGTCGATGCTCAGCACCGTCTGCGGCTCCACCGCGGTGCGGCGGGCACGGTTGACGATCTCGTGCTCCTCGGCACCGGTCGGGTAGTCGACGGGGATGCGCAGCAGGAAGCGGTCGCGCTGCGCCTCGGGCAGCGGGTACACGCCTTCGCTCTCGATCGGGTTCTGCGTGGCGAGCACGAGGAACGGCTTCGGCAGCGGGTACGTGGTGCCGCCGAGGCTGACCTGACGTTCGGCCATCACCTCGAGCAGCGCGCTCTGCACCTTCGCGGGCGCGCGGTTGATCTCGTCGGCGAGCACGAAGTTCGCGAACACCGGGCCGAACTCCACGTCGAACCGTTCGGTCGAGGGGCGGTACACGCGGGTGCCGACGACGTCGGACGGCAACAGGTCGGGTGTGAACTGGATGCGGGTGAACGTGCCGCCGAGCGTCTTCGCGAGCGTGCTCACGGTGAGCGTCTTGCCCAGCCCGGGGACGCCCTCGAGCAGGCAGTGGCCGCCGGCCAGCAGCGCCACGAGCACACGCTCGAGCACGCGGTCCTGGCCCACGATCACACGGCGCAGCTCGGCGAGCAGCTGCTGGAGCTGGTCACCCGCGAGCGTCCAGTCGATGCCGTCGACCGCGGTCGACGAGTGGGGAGCGGTGGTGTCGATGACGGTCACGGGTTCTGGTCCTCGCTGGAGTCGGGGTTCTGGTTCGGGTCGGTGCCGCCGGGCAGCTCGCCGAACAGCTCGTCGAGCATGTTCTGCAGCTCCTGGGGCACCTCGGCGCCGTCGAGCAGTTCGTCGAGCATCTCGTCGAGGCCGGGCAGCTCGTCGAGGCCCGGGATGTCGCCGAGGCCGGGGATGCTGCCGAGACCGCCGCCGTTGCCCTCGGGGGCGGGCACGGTGGGTGCATCGGCCCCGCCGTTCGCCTGCACCTCGTCGAACAGGCTCTGGAAGTCGGGCACCGGCACGGCGAAGCCGACGCCGTCGTTGCCGCCGCTCATGCTGGCGATGGCGGTGTTGATGCCGATCACCTTGCCCTCGGCGTCGGCCAGCGGGCCGCCCGAGTTGCCCGGGTTGATGGGGGCGTCGGTCTGGATGAGGCCGGTGAGCACACCGTTCTCGGTCTCGAGCTCACGGTCGAGGCCGCTGATGATGCCGGCGGTCACGCTGGCCGTGTAGCCGAAGGGGCTGCCGAGCGCGATGGCCGGCTCGCCGACCTCGACGCTGTTCGGCTCGGCGATGGGTGCCGCGTCGAGGTTCTCGGCGTTGTCGAGGCTGACGATCGCGAGGTCCTTCTCGGGTGCACGTGCGACCACGCGGCCGGGCAGTTCGCGGCCGTCGGCCAGCTTCACACTCACCACGTCGTCGTTCGCGACCACGTGGTGGGCGGTGAGGATGAGGCCGCTCGCGTCGTAGATGACGCCGGAGCCGAGGCCCATGCTGACGTTGATCTGCACGACGGCCGGGCCGAGCGCGCGGGCGACCGCGGCCGGGTCGGCGGCACCGTTCGACGACGGCTGCACCGTGGGGGTTGTGCTGCTCGCGCTGTCGTCGCCGTTCAACGCCCACGCCACACCGGTGGCGGCGAGCACGGCCACGACGGTCGCGGCCAGCCACTTGCGGCCGCGGCGCTGCTGGTCGACCTCGCCGGTCGTCGGCAGTGCGTACTGCGTGGTCTCGTCGGTGGTGCGCGGCATCGCGTCGGTCACGTCGGCCATCGCGTCGTACGGGGTGGCGGTGGCGATCGGCGGCACGTACGTGCTCGGGTCGGGCGGCGGCAGCAGGTCGGCCACGGGCGGCGCGGCGGGCAGGTCGCGCCAGCTGCGGCGGGGGATCTGCGGAGTCGGACGGTCGTCGAGCAGGGTCATGTGCGTTTCCTCGTGGAACGGGGGTCGGGGGAGATGATGCGCGAGCGCGTGTAAAGCGGGCGTCAAACGCCGACGGGCGTGTCGACGCGTGCGGCCCACGGCCGGATCGCGGGGTGCACCCGGTCGGCGGCGATCACGTCGTGGTCGGCGGCGGTGGGTGACAGCGGCAGCCACAGCGCGAACGTCGAGCCGAGACCTTCCTCGCTCTCGACCGTGACCACGCCACCGTGGGCCTCCACCAACTGACGGGTGATGGTGAGGCCGAGGCCGCGTTGCTGCTCGCCGCGATCACGGTCGCGGTCGTGGCGGCCGCGCCAGCCGCGTTCGAACACGTGGGCGTGGTGACGGGCGACGATGCCCGGCCCTTCGTCGCTGACGGCGGCCCACGCCCACTCGTTGGTGGCGCCGCAGCTGACGGTGATGGTGCTGCCGCCGGGGGCGAGGCGCACCGCGTTCGACGTGAGGTTGCCGAGCGCCGTGCGCACCGCTGCCCGATCGCCCTCCGGCACGGGCAGGCGATGCGCACCGACGGCGAGGAGATGGATGGCTCGGGCGCGGGCCGGGCCGGTGTGCTCGGCCACGACGGCACGGCACTCGGCCGCGAGGTCGAGGCCGTCCTTGGTCGACACCTGCAGGCTGCCGTGCTCGGCGAGGTCGTCGACGGTGCGTCGCATCCGATCGGCGGCGCGGCGGGCCGCGTCGATGAGGTGCCGCGTGTCGTCGTCGAGCGTGTGGTCGTCGGCGGCGAGCTCGAGGTTGGTGCCCGCGACCGCGAGCGGGGTGCGCAGCTCGTGGATCACCTCGTCGAGCCGACGCTTGCGATCGCGTTCGTCGGCCTCGGCGCGGGCCATCGCGTCGTCGAGCGGCCGCATCAGCCGACCCGACACGAACCAGCCGACGGCGACACCGGGCACCACCGACGCGGCGAGCGCGACCAGCATCCAGCCGAGTGCCGCACGTCGAGCGTCGCCCGCCCCGTGGTGGTCACCGGCCTCGGTGACCACCACCACGGGCACGCCGTTGACCTGCGCGGCACCGATCTGCGGTTCGGCGACGGAGTCGTCGGCGCGCCACTCGGTGAGCGCGGCCGTGACGCCGCCGGCCACGAGCACGACGACGATGGTCGACAGCGCGATGCCCACCGCGAGGCGGGTGCGCAGCGCACGGTGGCGTGCGGTGCTCATGCGGGTTGCAGCTCGCGCCAGCGGTAGCCGCGGCCGGGCAGGGTCTCGATCGCGTCGGGCGCACCCGCGTCGGCGAGCTTGCGGCGCAGGTTGCTGAGCGTGACGCGCACGGTGTTGGTGAACGGGTCGGCGTGCTCGTCCCACACGTGCTCGAGCAGACGCTCGGCGCTGTGCACGTCGTGCGGGTGCAGCAGGAACCAGCGCAGCAGCGCGAACTCCTTCGCGGTGAGGTCGGTGGTGGCGCCGTGGACGCGCACCTCGTGCCGACCGGTGTCGAGCTCGATGCCGTTGCGTTCCACGACGGCGCTCGACACCGTGGTGTCGCGGCGCAGCAGCGCACGCACCCGTGCGGCCAGTTCCCCGAGTGCGAACGGCTTCACGAGGTAGTCGTCGGCGCCGTGGTCGAGACCGAGGATGCGGTCGTCGATGCTGCCGCGCGCCGTGAGCATGATGATGCGCGGCACCGCGGTGCCGTCGACGGTGGGCATCGTGACGATCTGCCGGCACAGGTCGAGGCCGTCGGTGTCGGGCAGGTTGAGGTCGAGGCACACGAGGTCGTACGGGGTGACGACCACGCGGTCGAGTGCGGTGGTGCCGTCGGCCGCGACGTCGACGGCGTACCCGTCGCGGCGCAGACCGATGGCGATGGCGGAGGCGAGATCGAGCTCGTCCTCGACGACGAGGATGCGCATCACGGCACCCGGGGGGAGGGGGAGAACGGAACGGGGGACATCGAAGTGATCGCAGGGTCGGACGACCGACACCGTGACACGGGTTCCCCTGCGCGCGTCCCGCGCCTTCAGCGAGCCTTCAGGTACGACGACATCGAGGCTTCGGTGTCACCCCGGGGTGACACCGAAGCCTCGAGAACGCTGGGCTCGGCGTCAGCGGGTGCCGAAGTACTGGGTGTCGGCGTCGAAGCTCGTGGTGTAGAGCACCAGTCCGTCGATGCCGCCGTCGGGCACCACGAAGCAGATCGTGCCGGCCACGGTGCCGCCCTTGAAGACGTCGCTGAACACGTCGACCTCGCCGGGGATGACGCCGCACTCCTTCGCCAGCGACACGTTGCTGATGCTCACCGCGCTCGTGGTGGCGGTGAGGGCGATGTCGCTGCCCTCACCGTGGTAGGTGTAGGCGACGTCGATGCCGACGAACCGGAACCCGGCGGGCGGCGGTTCGTTGAACTGGTTCTCAGCGAGCACGGCGTCGGTGATGTCGCGTGCGGCGCCGGTGACGGCGAGCTGCCAGCCACTGCCGACGTCGGTGGGCGTGTTCATCGCGATGGGCGACGTGCGTGAGTCGGTGGCCGACGCACGCGGCTGCGGGCCGGCGAGGACGGGCATCGCAGCGGGCGCTGTCGCACTGGTGGCGGTGAGGAACACGTCGTCGCCGCCGAAGAAGTCGCCGTTGGCGTAGAGCATCAGTTCCGGCGCGTCGGCGGGCGTGGTGACGAAGCACAGGTTGCCGGTCAGCACGCCGCCGGCGAAGTAGTCGCCGAAGCGCTCGAGCTCGTCGGGGACGACACCGCAGTCCTCGTCGAGCTCCACCTTGCCGGCACCGATGGCCTGGATGGTGGGCTCGAACCCGAACTTCGGCTCCTCGAGGCCGTAGTAGCCGAGCGACACCTTCACGAGGCTGAACGTCTTCCCGGCCGGCGGGGGCTCGTTGAACTCGTTCTCGGCGGCCACGAGTGCAGCGCCGTCGGCCACCACCTCGAGCACCTGCAGCCGCCAGCCGCCACCGATGTCGGCGAACGCGCCGGGGGCGACGGGGCTGTCGACCGTGCCGCGCTCACCGGGGGGTGCGCCGTCGACCTCGTCGGCGCTCGGCGCGGGGGGATCGGTGGCCTCCGGCGCGGTCTCCTCCGGCTCGGTGGCCGACGTCTCGGTGGCGTCGGTCTCCTCCGTCACTGCGTCGGTCTCGTCGACCGACTCCGCGGTCGAGCTGGTGACCACCTCGGTCGTGCCCTCGTCGTCCTTGCCGCCGCCCGCGATGCCGATGCCGGCACCGACCAGCACGACCACCGCGATCAGCCAGCCCCATGCGGGCACCTTCGCGATCTTCTTCTTGAACCACGGCTCGTTGCCCTCGACGACGGCGGTGCGCTGGACCACCTCGTTGATCGACGTGGAGCCGGTGCCGCTGACCGGCGGCTCGGGCGGCGGGAACTGCGGCGGGGGGAGGTCGCTCATGAGCGAACCGTATCCCCCGCCGCAACCCGATCAGCGGACGAGGAAGGTGGCTCCGGTGGTGCCACCGCCGACGGTGTCGAGCACCAGCACCCGGCAGCCCTTCATGGTCGACGACGTCTTCCAGTTCAGCTGCCATTCGCCGTTGCCGAGGTACTTCAGCCCGTTGCCCACGGTGCTGACCTCGTCGCCGACGCTCACGATGGAGACACCTGGCTCACACGCTTGCGTGACGGCGGCGGACCGAAGCCGCACGAAGGTGGCGGGATCGGCGACGGGGGCGCCGTTGGCGTCGACCGTGCGCCACTTCACCGGGACCGTCTGGCCGCCCTTCACCGAGTTGATGGCCGCGGTGTTGATCGGTGAGTGGAAGCCCTGCACCACCACGCCGACCTGGTAGCCGCAGTTGACGCTCGCCGGGTTGCCGGCCGCGTCGGTGGTGGCCACCGTCACGGTGTTCCCGCCGAGCGCGCCGCTCGGCAGTGCAACCGAGATGGTGCGTGTCGCATCGGTGTCGTCGGAGACCGTGGCGGTGAGGGTGGCACCGCTCGCGTTGAGCACGATCGACGGGGCGGCCGGGCAACTGATGGTCGGCGGCGTCACGTCCGATGCGCCGAGCGCCCACAGGCCCGGGTCGACGATCACCCCGTTGGCAACACCGTCCTGGTCGCCGGCGCCACCGTCGGTGAGGGTGATGGTCGCATGCCAGCGTTCCACGCCGCCGATGACGAGCGGATTGGCCGGGTCGAACTCGACGAGCTCGGTGGCCTCGTCCCACGTGTTCGTGGCCGGGTCGTACTTCCAGTACTGGTTCGCCTCGGCGGGCAGGTACACGTCGACGGTCGCCGTGGCCGCGACCGGCAGACCGACGACGTCGAAGCCGACCACGCCGGTCTGCGGGGTCACGTTCGACGGCGGCGGCGTGGCGGGGTCGAAGAGCTCGACGTTGGCCAAGGTGTACTCCGGTGTCGTGGCGCCGACCGGCTGGTCGACGGCGAGCGTGATGTAGCCCGAGTCGGGGTCCGCGAGCGACGTCACCTCGGGTTGCACGGCGTCGGGGGTGCCGTCGTTGTTGCCGTCGCCGGCGTTGGGAGCATCGCCCTCCACCTCGGGGGTGATGCCGTCGCCGTCGCTGGGGCCGCCGGGAGCGACGGTGCACGACGGCGTGGCGGCGTCGAGCGGCAGCGTGCAGTCGAACGAGTCGCCGGCCGCGATGGTGATGGTCGCCTCCGGCCCGAGGCGGGTCGGGAAGAAGACCAACTCGACCGCGCGCAGCTTCCAGCTGCCGGCGCCGAGCGTGGCGAACGCGGACTGGATGTTGCCGACACTGCCGTTCGGCTGACCGAACACGACGGGAGTCCCATCCGCACAGGAGAAGAAGCCCTGCGACAGGTCGTACGTGGTGGAGGCCGGGCACGCCACCACCGCTCGGCCGGAGGCCAGTGGTCGCGGCACACCGCCGTCGGTGATGACGGCGATGCCACCCGATGCCGGGTCGAGTCGCGCGCTGATGCCGGTGGTGGTGGCGTTCGCGGTGACGGTCACGTCGTCGGCCCCGGCGAAGCCGGGAGCGCCGCCCGCGGCCGACCAGTACTCACCGATCACGTCGGTGCGGCCGATCGGGGGTTCGAACCTGATGCGGTACGAGCCGGCAGCGACGCCCCCCATCTCGTAGTAGCCGAACTCGTCGGTGGTGACCTGGGTGGGGATCGCCGCGTCGTTGGTGAGGTACGCGGTCACGACGACGCCACCGACACCGAGGCCGTCGGGTCCGGTCACGCGACCGGAGATGAGGCCCGTCGGTTGTGGCGTCGTGCTGGTGCACGACGAGGTGCCGGCGCCGGGGAACGCGAGGTCACAGGCGAACGACTCGCCGATGCCCACGGTGAACACGACCACGTCGCCCGACGTGCTGCCGAGGCGCGCCGCTCGGGTGGTGTACGTACCCGGCGCCATCGGCCCGACCCGCCAACCAGGTCCGGCCCCATCGGGTGCGAACGACTGGAAGGTGCCGCCGGGCCCGCACGAGATGGTCCCGATGTCGAAGACGAATGGTGAGACGCAGGTCGCCGGGCCGGCTGCGAACACCGTCGTGGAGTCGAGCAGACCGTTCGAGTCGCGCAGCACCGCAGTGCCGAAGATGCCGCGTTCGAGTTGTGCGTTCACCCCCGTCAGCGACGTCGTCACGGTGAGCGGCACCTGGCCGCTCGCGTCGTACGCGCCGGGGTGGTACTCGGAGAGGAGGCCGCTCAGGAGCGGTGCCTCGAAGCGGATCGGGTACGAGCCGGGGTTCAGTCCGCGCAAGGTGTAGGTGCCGTCCGCGGCGGTCTGCGCCTGCACGTTGCCGACGCTGAAGCCCGGCGGATAGCCCGCGGTGTCGGCGTAGACGGTGACGCCCGCGACGGCGTTGTCGAGCGGGTCGGTGACTCGTCCGGACACCGTGAGGCCGACATCGACGGTGATGACGAAATCGGTGAGGGCGTCGCCGCCCTGCAACGTGATGGGTGTGGCCGAGGCCAGGTCGATGGCGCCCCGCCAGTACTCGGGTGCGTAGTCGCTCGGCCCGAACGGGCCGGGGATCGCGTAGAGCACGTAGTCGTCGGCCACGACGTCGGAGAGGGTGAACGTGCCGTCGAGGTTGGAGATGTTGACGTACGAGCCGAGGTCGGGTCGGTACAGGACGACCTGTGAATGCACTCCCAGGCCGGTGTCGGCCGCGACCACGCGACCGCTCAACGACGCGGCCTGGGTGAGCACGGCCGAGACGTCGGTACGGGTCTCACCGCTCGAGAGCGTGACCGTGGCGGCAGCGTTGCGGTCGGCTGCGTCGTCGTACCATTCGGGCAGGTACCCGCTCCCGGTCGGGGGTGAGAACTGCACCTGCAGTGCCTCGCCGGACGGCAGCCCGGCGATCGAGTACGAGCCGTCGGGTCCGGTGACCGTGCTGGCCGCCGCCATCCACCAGATCGACGGCCTCCACACCTGCACGGTCACGCCCTCGATGCCGTGCGTGCCGTCGGTGACGACGCCGCTGATGGTGCCGCTGCTGGGCAGCGTGATGTCGATGTCGGTGACGTCCTGCCCGGTGCCGAGCGGGATGGTGCCGGCCGACATCGAGTCGCCGACGCCAGGGTGGTACCAGGGGCCGCTGCCGTCGGGGTTGCTCATGAACACCTTGAGGTTGCCGGCGTTCAGGTCGGCGAGGGTGTAGGCGCCGCCCGGGCCGGTGGTGGTCGACGTGACCGTGTTGCCGTCGGCGGCCAATGCGTACACCGTGACGCCTTCGACGCCGGTCCCGTTCTGCAGCACGTGGCCGCTGATGGACGACGGCTGCGGGAACTGCAGCACGAGGCCGTTGACGTCGACGTTGCCCGGACCGATGACGATCTCGGCGATCGGCGTCGTTCTGAGCGGGCTGGTGTACCGAGTTCCGGTGAGCCGGTACGTGTTCTCCGCGAGTCCGCGGATGACGAAGGTGCCGTCGCCGCTCAGCGACAGCGGCGTGCCGAAGCCGTGGGTATTGCCGAGGACGTCGGGCATGAGTTGTTGCGCCATCACGCTCGCCAGGTCGACCGGGTTGCCATTGGTGTCGACGACGACACCGCTGATGATGCCCGGCCCGATGGTCATGTCGATGTTCGCGACGTGCAGCGCCGCGGGCGACAGTGTGACGAAGTCGGCCGACGACTCGATGCCGTGGATCACCGCGCCCGCCGTCGGCTCGTTCGCGCCGACGAGGAACGTGCCGGGATCGAGGAACCGGATCGTGTACTCGCCGTTCGGTCCTGTGACCGCCCCGCTCGAGTTCATGCCGTCGTCCGTGGCGGTCGCCGACACATTCGCACCCTCGAGGGGGCCGCCACGCCAGTACACCGTGCCGCTGATGGTGCCCGGCGGATAGACGATGTCCACATCGGTGACCGCATCGGCGCCGACGACGATGGTGGTCGCCTCGAGGATTCCCTTGGCGGTCGGGTGGTACCGCGTCGGGTAGGCATCGGCGCCGCCTTCGGCGGACACCAGGTAGTTGCCCGGCTCGAGCGCCGCAAAGGTGTACTCGCCGTTCGGGCCGGTGGTCGGCCCGCTGAACGAACTGTTGGTGTCGAGGTTGGTGAGGGTCATGGTCAACCCCTCCACCCCGTCGGCGCCGAGCGTGACGGTGCCGCTGATCGAACCCGTGGGGTCGAGCGCCGCCGCCGTCGACGTCGACGCGCCGATGGTGACGAGGGGTAGGACAAGAGCGACAGCAGCAAGTGCTGCCATCCGACGGATGCGCGTCATGTGGTTCCCGTTCTCGAAGTTCGCCGGATCCCTCGGCGATGCCCGATGGCGGCAACCTACTCCAGGTGGCGAAGCCGCTCGATCAGCGGAGTGGGTGACGGCGGGCGGTACGGGTCATTGCAGCGCCGAGGCCGAGGATCGCGAGCACGATCCAGAGGATGCGCGTCGCGTCGAAGCCGGTCTCGGGCAGCGTGGTCGGAGGTCGCGAGCCGCCGGTGGTGACGATCACCGTCGCCTGATCGGTGTCGCTGACGTCGGCGGTGAGCACGGTGTCGGTGGCGGGGTCGACGGGCGTGCCGACGGCCGTCACCGTGTTCACGGTGTCGACCGTCACCGTGGTGGTGCATTCGAAGATCCACACCTCGGGGCCGCCGGTCTCGAAGATGTCGCCCTCACCGGTGAGGAGCGCGTTGCCGTCGTCGCCGGTCACGTACTGCACATCCGCGCACTTGTCGTCGGTCACCCGCTGCATCACGCCTCTGAGTGGCACGTTGCCGGTGTTGCGCACCTCGTAGGTGTACGTCACCGGGCCGCCGCCCTGTGGCACCTCGTCGACGTTCGCGGTCTTCACCACGGAGATGCCGGCGTCGAACGGTGCGACGACCGCGGTGTCGAAGTCGACCACCACGCCGCCGAGCACGTCGGTGCCCTGCACGCCGGCCAGGTCGACGGTGAGCTCGTCGATCACACCGGTGCACGTGTAGGTCCACACCTCGTCGACGGCGAGCGTGTCGTCGTTGTCGGTGTCGCCGCTGACGTAGGTGGGCGAGTTGCACGACGCGTTCGCGGGCGAGCTCACGTCGGCGAGCACGATCTGGTCGAGCACGTCGTTCACCGGGTCGGTGCCCGCGTTCGACACCTCGAACGTGTACGTCACGGTGCTGCCGCGCAGGACGAGCTCGTCGCTGACCGACTTGTCGAGCGCGATGTCCGTGCCGAACACCTCGACGGTGGCGGTGGTCTCGTCGAAGTAGAGGTTGCCGAGGCCGCCGGCGGCGAGCACGGCCGCGGTGTTGGTGACGGGCGAGGGGCCGAACAGCTGTGCGGTGCACGTGTAGGTCCACACCTCGCTCAGCTCGACGATGTCGTTGCTGTTGGTGTCGCCGCTGACGAACTCGACGGGGGAACACAGGTCGTCGACGACACCGATGGGCGCGACAGGGGTGTCGCCCGAGGCGCGCACGCGATACGTGTAGGTGACGTCGTCGCCTTCGCGTACGAGGGCAGCGGACGGCGTCTTGGTGATCGACACCGCGGGAGCGATGACGGTGGTGGTGGCCGTGTCGGTGTCGCTGACGGCCGCGTCGGGTCGGGGCGTGCCGGACAGCACCGGGGTGCCGGTTGCCGTGCCGGTGTTGGTGACCACGGACGGCCGGACCGGGTCGCTCGCGGGCACGCCGTCGGCCTTGGTGAGGCGGTCGGTCTGCACGCACACGTAGATCCACACCTCGTCGACGTCGAGCAGCGTGTCACCGTTGCTGTCGCCCGACTCGAACGTGGGTGAGGCGCACACGTCGTCGGTGAGGGTGACGTCGTCGAGCGGCAACGTGCCGTGGTTGCGCACCGAGTACTGATACACGGCCGGCGCGCGCAGGGGCACGTCGGGCCCGGCGATCGCGGTCGCGTCGAGGTCGAGCACCACTGGTCGCAGCGAGTCCTTCACGACGGTGATGGCGGCGGTCTCGAGGTCGACCTTCGCGACCGCGAGCCGGTTGAGCTCGGTGGACGTGCCGTCGACGAGCATCGAGGCGCGTGCCACGTTGATGCCGTGGTTGTCGGCATCGATGACGGCCGAGCACGTGTAGGTCCACGCCTCGGCGGGCGAGAGCACGGAGTCGTTGCCGGTGTCGCCGCTCACGTACGCGGGGCTGGTGCACGTGGCCTGCGGCGAGAGGTCGTCGACGACGAGATCGGCGCGGGTGCTCGGTGCGAGAGGCACCAGATCGACGGCACCGGTGTTGGTGACCGTATAGGTGTAGGTGGCCGTGTCGCCGGGCAGCGCGACGTCGATGTCGACCGTCTTCGACAGGTCGAGACCTGCCTCCACGAACGACACCGTCGCGTCGTCGGAGGCCGACACCGGCGGGTTGGGCGTGCCGAGACCGGCGAGCACCGGGGTGCCCTCCACCGTGGCGACGTTGACGGTGTCGCCGGTGACGGTCGTGGTGCACGTGTAGGTCCACGTCTCCGTCGTGTCGAGCAGCGTGTCGCTGTCGGTGTCGCCCGTGGGCCCGGTGATCGGATCGCACAGGGGGTCGGTCACCGTGACGGAGCCGAGCGGCACGTTGCTCGGGTTCGTCACCACCATGCGGTAGTCGACGTCGCCGCTGCTGCCGACGAGCTGTGTGCTGTCGGCGAAGCCGCCGCTGCCCGCGGGGCGCACCGTCTTCTGGATGTCGATCACCGGCACGACGGCGGTGATGGTGTCGTCGTCGGTGTCGGAGACCTCCAACTGGTTGGGTGCGATGGCGTCGACGGTGGCGGTGTTCGTGATGTCGACCGGCGCGTCGTCGAGACCGACCACGATGTCGCGCGTGCACGTGAAGGTCCACGTCTCGGTGGTCTGCAGCACGCCGTCGGCGTTCGTGTCGCCACTCGAGTACGTGACCGGCGCGCACGTGTCGTCGTGCACGCTGACGCTGCTGAGGTCGGCGTTGCCGGTGTTGGTGACGACGAACGTCGACACCACCTGCGCGGGCGGGTCGAGGTCGCCACGAACGACGGTGGGGCTGTCGGACTTCGTGATCGCGATGGCCGGCGCGTAGTCGAACGCGTTGCGGAGCGTGCAGGTGACGATGTCCTGCGAGTCGACCGACAGCGAGAACGAGCCGTTGAACGTGTTCTCGACGATGGTGACGTTGCCGTCGATGTCGCGCACCTCGCACCGGTAGTCGACGGGTGTGTACGGCGCCCCGGTCGCCTCGGTGATGTCGACGAGCGAGGTGGCCTCGGGAGGGTTCGGTTCCCACTGGAACTGCACGAAGCCGTTCGCGTCGGTCGGGCGCGTGACCGGGCCGACGGGCAGGCCGGCCTGCGGGAGGATCCACTCGTAGGGCGGGACGCCGCCACCGACGACGGTGGGCTCGACGGTGACGTCCCAGCCGGCGATCGGCTCGTAGTCGGCGGAGGCGGGGGACTGGGCGAGCTTGCGGATGGTGAACGACGGGGCGCAGAGTTCGGTCACCACGCCGCGCAGTGCGGCACCGAGTTGCTCGAAGTCCTCCACGATCGTGACGTCGGTGGTGGTGATGTCGAAGTCGGCGATGGTCCTGGCCACGTTCGGGCCGGCCACGGCGCGCAGGCGGTTCACGCTCGGGGTGCTGGTGATGGCGCTGCCGACGCCGACGGCGAGGATGCGGCTGCCGTTCGTCTTGGCGGCGTCGGCCTCCTCCACGGCTCGGTCGAGCGCCAGGTTCTGTGCGGCGCCGTTGCTCATGTTGTACCGCACGTTCGGCGGCTGCCGGCCGCTCACGTAGAACGGGTCGCCGGGCTGATCGCTGTCGACCGCAGTGGGGTCGCCGTCGGTGATGAACACGATGAGGTCGGCGGGGCCGCGGCCGGCCTGGTCGAGGGCTTGGTCCCAGTTCGTGTACTGGGTGTTCGAGGTGCTGCCGACGCGGTAGCTGCTGGTGCTGTTCACGTTGCCGCTGCGGAACTCGTACGGCGTGACCCCGCTCTGGATGGGCGGCTTCGGGTTGTAGTACTTGTTGATCGCGACGCGGTGTACGCCGCCGGAGGCGAGCGAGGCCGTGGTGACGAGCGAACCGGTGGGCGCGGTCTCGCGGGCGACGGTGCCGAAGTCGATGACCCGCGCGGTGGAGTTGGTGTCCTTCAGCGCGGTGAGGAATGCGTCGGCGGCATCGCGCACGTCGTCGACGGCGTTCGAGTTCTGGATCGATCCACTCGCGTCGAGCACGAGGGTGAGGTCGAGGCCGCACGCCTCCACCACCGGCGGGTTGGTGACGGCCATCGGCGCGGGGCGGAACCCGGCCTGCGCGCGGGGCGCCACGGCGGTGCCGATGCCGAGCGCGAGCGCCAGGATCGGCACGAGCAGCAGAGGTCGTGCACGGAAATGGTGGCGCCGCATCCGGGAATACTACTCCTCGTGGTGGATTCGTCACGTCCAGGAGCGCGGCATCTCAGTGTCCGGCGACGATCGTCAGAATGCTGACGGCGGATTCATGTCCGGCGTCGGGTGGCCGACAGACGGGCCACGCGTCGCGGCGGAGCATGGGCGAATGCCGCAGAGGGAGCGGCCGGACGGCGTGGGAGGCCCCCGATGATCACCAACTCGAGCTTCGACCGATCGGAACCCGAGATCCTCGACGACGAGACGGAGGTGGCCGAGCGGGAGGTCACCTTCCTGCAGCGTCGTCGTCGCCCCGTCGTGTACGCGGCGCCGGCGGTGGTGTCGTTGTGGGGTGACCGTTTCGTGGCGTCGCTGTCGGGCACCGACATGGCGCGCATGCACACCGCCTGAGCAACGGCCGCGGCCGCGGTTCGCATGCATGGGCATCCGCGTCACACCCGTGTGGTGTGATTTCGTTCCAGAGGGGTGGCGGTCACCACGCCGTCCCTCGGAGCACTCGGAGACCCCCATGCGCATCCTTCACACCAGCGACTGGCACCTCGGTCGCAACTTCGGTCCGGTCTCGCTGCTGGCCGACCAGGCGGCGTTCGTCGACTGGCTCGTGCAGGTGTGCGCGCAGGAACACATCGACCTGGTGGTGATCGCGGGCGACGTGTACGACCGTGCCATCCCGCCCAACGAGGCGGTGGTCCTGTTCCGTGACGCGCTGCTGCGGCTGCAGCGCGCCGGTCACACGGTGGCCGCCATCACCGGCAACCACGACGGCGCCGACCGCGTGGCCGCCTACGACGAGCTCATCGACGCGAGCGGGGTGTACGTGCGGGGCGGCTACTCGAAGGTGGGCGAGGTGCTCGCGCTCGAGTTCGCCGACGGCCCGCTCGACCTGGTGCTGCTGCCGTTCCTCGACCCGCAGGCGGCGCCCGACTCGCTCGCGGCCGCCCCGGGCGACGAAGCAGGCGACGACGCGTACGAGCGCCGGTTGCGCCGCACCCACCAGTCGGTGCTGGCGGCAGCCGTGCAGGCCACCACCGCGCAGCGGCGCGGCGTGCGGTCCGTGGCGGTGTCGCACGCGTTCGTCACCAACGGCGAGCCCAGCGAGTCCGAGCGGCAGCTGTCGGTCGGTGGTGCCGCCACGGTCGACGTCGAGGTGTTCTCGTCGTTCTCGTATGCGGCCCTCGGCCACCTCCACCGCCCGCAGACCATCACGCCCACCGTGCGCTACTCGGGTACGCCGCTCGCGTACTCGTTCTCCGAGGCGCACCGGAAGAGCGTCACCGTGGTCGACCTCGGGGCCGACGGCGCCTGCACCGTCACCGAGATCGACGTGCCCATCGGTCGGGCGGTGCTCACCGTGGAGGGCACCATCGACGAACTGTTGCGGCACGAGCCCACCGCCGCCGAGCGCGCCTCGCTGGTGCGGGCCCGCATCACCGATCCGGGCGTGGTGCTCGACGCCAAGCCGCGCCTGTCGAAGGTGTACCCGTACGTGGTCGAGATCGAGCTGCGTCCGCCGGCACCCGTCGGCCCCGACGGGCAGGTCGTGGTCGACCGTCGCACCGTCACCGCCACGGAGGCCGCCGACGCGTTCTGGCAGGCGTCCACCGCCGGCCCGCCCACGCCCGAGCAGGCGCAGCTGCTGCACGCCGCCATCGCCGCCGCCGAGGAGAAGGTGGCCTGATGCGACCGCTGCGACTCGAGTTCCAGGCGTTCGGCTCCTACCCGGGCAACGAGGTCGTCGACTTCGGCGTCCTGGCCCAGCGTGGGCTGTTCGTGGTCACCGGCCCCACCGGTGCCGGCAAGACCACGGTGTTCGACGCCATGGTCTACGCGTTGTTCGGCACCCTGCCCGGTGGTCGAGCCGGCGACGAGCCGCGTTCCCACTTCGCCGAGCCCGGTGTCGACACGTTCGTGCAGCTCGACTTCGAGGCCGAGGGGCAGCGGTACCGGGTGCGGCGCACCCCCCGGCAGGAGCGGCCGAAGCAGCGTGGTGAGGGCGTCACGGTGCAGAGCCCCACGGCCACCGTGGTGCGGTTGGTGGGCGACGCCACCGAGCCCGTCGAGACCCAGGCCACGAAGTGCACCCGCAAGTGCGAGGAGCTCGTCGGGCTCGACGCCCGCCAGTTCCAGCGAGTGGTGCTGCTGCCGCAGGGCAAGTTCACCGACTTCCTCATCGCCACCGACGAGAACCGCGAGCAGCTGCTGCGGCAGCTGTTCGGTGGCGAGCTGTTCGAGGAGGCCACGCGCTGGTTGAAGGCGCGCATGCTCGAGCTCGACGCGAAGGTGGCCGACGTCGACGTGGCGGTGCAGCACCACCGCGCCAACGCGGTGTCGGCACTGGTCGCGGCCACGCGCGAATGGACCGGCACCGAGCCCGACCCCGACGAGCTGGCGGCGCTCGACGATGTGATGCTGGAGGCCGCCATCACCGTGCTCGCCCCGGTGCGCGAGCAGCGGCACGCCGAGCTGCAGTCGGTGCAGGCCGAGGCCGCCACCGCCGCCGAGGCAGCGGTGCTGGCCGAGGCGCAGGCGAAGCAGTTCGACGACGCGGCCGCGGCCACGGAGCAGCTCGCGCAGCTCGAGGGGCAACGCGAGGGCATCGAACGCGAACGCGTGCGAGTGGCGGCGTCGGCCGCTGCCCGACCGGTGGTCGAGCTCGGCGACAAGGTGTCGGCCGCCGAGCAGGCGGTCACCGACGTGCGGGCGGCGCTCGACGACATCGTCACGCGCGTCGCAGAGGGGTTCACCCGCCTCGGCCGTCACGTGCCCGAACCCACGCCCACGGTGTTGGGGGAGGCCGTGCGCGCCCTTGCCGCCGAGTACCAGCAGCAGCGGTCGCAGTGGTACGAGGCGCAGACCGCGCGCACCGAGGCCGCAGCACTCCACGATCAGCGCGCCGCCGCCGTCGCCGAGCACGCCGCGTTCGTGGCCGAGATGGCGGCCCTGCGCATCGAGCTCGATGGGCTGCAGGGCGAGATCGAGTCGCTCACGCCCACGGCCGAGTTGCTCCCATCGGCGAAGGTCGCGTTCGAGGCGGCCGGCGCGCGAGCTCGTCAGCACGCGACGCTGCAGCAGGCCCGCATCGACCTGGCCACTGCCATGTCGGTCGAGGCCGAGCAGAAGGCCGAGTACGAGGCCGTGATGGCCCGCTTCGTGCACACGCAGGCGCCGCGCCTGGCCGCCACGCTGGTCGACGATCAGCCGTGCCCGGTGTGCGGCTCGTGCGAGCACCCGCAGCCCGCGTCGCTCGACGGCGCCGAGCCCGTCGACCACGAGGAGGTCGATGCGGCACGGGCGCGCTGGGGCAGGGCCGAGGCGGCCGCTGCGTCGGCGGCCACCACGGTCGGCGGGCTCGTCGAGGCGCTCGGCGAACTGGCCGATGCGTCGGCGCCCGACGTGCAGGCGTTGGTCGCCACGGCGCAGGCCGAGGTCGACACCGCCACCGCGGCGGCCACCACGCTGTCGGGGCTGAAGGCCGAGGTGCTGCAGCGCACGGCCACGCTCGACACGTCCGACGCTCGGGAACGCGAGCTCGCCACCATCGCCACCGAGGCGGCGACGCGAGCCGACACCGCGGCGGCCCGTTCGCAGCAGTGCGACGCCGACACCGCGCACATCGACGCCGACCACCTCGAGCTCGGCACCTGGATCAGCGAACAGCTGAAGGAGGCCGTGGCCCCGCTGCCGGCCACCGCCGAACGGGCCACCGTCGCCACCACCCAGCTCGCGACAGCGCGCGAGGCGCTCGCCGCAGCGCTGGCCACGTCGGGCCACGCCTCGGTCGACGACGCCGCCGCGCTCGTGGTGCCCGAACGCGACGAGCGCGACGCGCGGGCGCTGGTCGAGCGATGGGACACCGCGTTCGGCGCCACCGCGCAGCGGCTCGCGCTGTTGCAGGAGCAGGGCGTACCGGCCGAGCGGCCCGATGCCGCCGCAGCACGCGCGCACGCCGATGCCACGAAGGCGGCCGCCGCCGAGGCCACCCGGCGGTTCACCACCGCCGACAACGACTTCACCGCGGCCGGGCAGGAGCTGCGACGGTCCGTGGAGGTGGCCGCCGACTCGGCACCGCTGCGCCAGCAGCGCGACACCGCCCGCATCGTGTTCAAGACCTGCAACGGCGAGGCCGGCATGCGCGTGAAGCTCGAGCGCTGGGTGCTGGCCGGAGAGCTCGACCGTGTCACCGCGGCCGCCAACCATCACCTCGGGGTGATGACCAACCATCGCTATCGGCTGTCGCGCAACGACACGAAGGGCGGTCTCACGCTCGAGGTGTTCGACTCGCACACCGGTCGGTCGCGACCCACCACCTCCCTCTCGGGCGGCGAGCAGTTCCAGGCGTCGCTGTCGCTGGCGCTGGGGTTGGCCGACGTGGTCAGCCATGGCGGCACCGGCAGCGGCAAGCAGTTCGAGGCGCTGTTCGTCGACGAGGGCTTCGGCTCGCTCGACCCCGACTCGCTCGACGACGCCATCGAGGCGCTCGGCACCCTGCGTGCCACCGGGCGCATGGTGGGCGCCATCACCCACGTGGAGGCCATGAAGCAGGCACTCCACCCGGGCATCGTCGTCACCCGCCTGCCCGACGGCAAGGGATCCACACTGAACGTGAATCCCTGACCCCCTGGCCCGGCATCACGTCACACCCCTCCCGTAACGTTCCCACTGCGATGCTCCACCTCCACCACGCCGACCGCCTCGAACCGTTGCTCGACGCGCTCGCCGACCTGCTCGCGGTGCCTCCGGCCGATCCGTTCGCGGCCGATGTGGTGGCGGTACCGGCGGTGGGCATCCGCGACGCGGCCATGGTGGGGCTCGGCCGGCGGCTGGGTGCCACGGCGCCCGGTTCGGGCGACGGCATCTGGGCCAACGTGGAGTTCCTGTTCCCGGGTCGGTTCATGGCGCGTGCCATCGGCGACCCCACCCGCGACGGCGAGCCCGAGCTCGACCCGTGGCGGCTGCCGCGTCTCACCTGGGCGGTGCTCGAGGAGCTCGAGGCCGGCAACGTCGAGGTGCCGGGTGCCGACGTCGAGAGCCGGTGGGCGCTCGCCCGTCACGCCGCCGACCTGTTCGACCGGTACGCCAACCAGCGCGCCCGCCTCGTCGAGTGCTGGGCGGCCGGCATCGACACCGACGGCACGCACCGCGACGACGGCGCACCGGCACCGCTCGACTCGGCGCACCTGTGGCAGGCGCAGTTGTGGCGCGCGGTGCACGCGCGCATCGGCACGCCCAGCCCTCCCGAGCGGCTGCCCGGTCTGCTGCAGGCCATCGCCGACGGCGCCGTCGTGCCCGACCTGCCCGAGCGCGTCGCCGTGTTCGGCGTCGGCGCACTCGCGCCCACCATGCAGCAGGTGCTCGTCGCGCTCGCCGCCCGGCGCGAGGTGCACGTCTTCCTTCGGCATCCGTCGATGCAGGCGTGGCGCCGGTCGCCCCACCGTCTCGCGGGCGGGCTCAACGTGCGCGCCAACGTCGACGTCACCATCGCCGCCGCCAACCCGTTGCTCGCGTCGTGGGGTCGCCCCGCGCTCGAGAGCCGTGCGTTGCTGCACGGCCTCCCGGGCATGGTCGAGGTGCCGCACGAGCCCACCGTGCCCGCCGCGCCCACGTTGCTCGGCGCGTTGCAGCACCGCATCCGCGTCGACGCCGCGCCGTCGCCGGTGGGTCTCACTGCCGACGGCTCGTTGCAGGTGCACGCGTGCCATGGCGAGGTGCGTCAGCTCGAGGTGCTGCGCGACGCGCTCGGTCGTGCCTTCGTCGACGACCCCACGTTGCAGCCGCACGAGGTGCTGGTGCTGTGCCCGGCACTCGACCGGTTCGGTCCGTTGGTCGAAGCCGTGTTCGCACAGGGCGCCCTGCCCGTGCCGGTGCGGGTGGGCGACCGCTCGCTCACCACCGACGAGCCCATCGTCGAGGCGCTGCAGGCGGCGCTCGCACTGGTGTCGGGTCGGGCCACGTTGTCCGAGGTGCTCGCGCTGGTGCAGCTCGAGCCGGTGCGTCGTCGCTTCGGCTGGAGCATCGAGCAGGTCGAGCAGGTGGCCGAGTGGAGCGAGCAGCTGGGCGCGCGCTGGGGGCTCCTGCCCGAGCACCGCGCCGCATGGGGGCTGCCGGGCGAGCTGGCCGCCGGCACGTGGCGGCTCGTGGTCGACCAACTGCTCGCGGGTGTGGCGCTCGCCGCGCCCACACCCCGCCTGGTGATGGGCGACGTGGCCCCCATCGACGACCTCGACACCGACGATGCCGTCCTCGCCGGTTCGCTGGCCGATCTGCTGGTGCGCCTCATCGATCTGCACGATGCGGTGCAGCACGACCGGCCGGTGGCCGTGTGGATCGAGCTGTTGCACCGCACGGTCGACGAGCTCACCCACCCCGGCGACGATCCGGGCCGCCGGCAGCAGGTGCACCGCGAGCTGGCCGACGTGGTGCGTGCCGCCACGTCGCCGGTCGCCGGCGCCGACGGTGCCACCGCGCCGTGCGCCGTGCCGCTGTCGCTGGCCGACGTGCGGGCGCTGCTCGGCGACACGCTCGCCGAGCGACCGGGGCGCCTGCCGTTGCGCAGCGGTGCGGTCACGGTGAGCTCGTTGGTGCCGCAGCACGGCGTGCCGGCGCGGGTGGTGTGCCTGCTCGGCCTCGACGACGGCGCGCTGCGGGCGGGCACGTTCGACGGTGACGACATCCTCGGCGTGCGGCCGTGCGTGGGGGAGCGCCATCCCCGTCACGAGAGCCGTCAGCTGTTGCTCGACGCGCTGCTCGCGGCGGACGACCGGTTCATCGTCACCTGCAACGGCGCCGACCTCACCACCAACAAGGACGTGCCGTTCGTGGTGCCGCTGGTGGAGCTGCTCGAGGCGGTCGGTTCGTTCGCCGCGTCCGAGCAGCGGCTCGCCGACCAGGTGGTGGTGCGCCACCCGCGCCACGGGTTCGACGAGCGCGCCCTGCAGCCCGGTCGGTTGCCGGCGTCGATGCCGCACCCGTTCACGTTCGACCCGGCCATGCTGCTGGCGGCGCAGGCGCGGCGGCGTGCCCGGTCGCACGACACGGCCGCCGAGGCAGCGTCCTGGCAGCTCACCCCGGTGCCGTTCGACACCGTCGAGCTCGACGAGTTGGTGGAGGTCGTCGGCAACCCGGCGCGCACGTACCTGCAGCGACGGCTCGACGTCGCGGTGCCCGACGAGGCGGCGATGAGCGACGACGGGCTGGCCATCTCGGTGTCGCCGCTCGCATCGAGTGCGCTCGGTCGAGGGTTGCTCGACGTGCTGCGCCGCGGTGGTGCGGCCGACGAATGGCAGGCCACCGCTCGGCTCGACGGCGCGCTGCCGCCCGGGCAGCTCAGCGCGGCGGTGCTGTCGTCGGTGCGCGCCGAGGTGCAGGCGTTCGAGGACGCCGCCGCCGAGTGGGACATCCCGCTCACGGGTGGCGACGAGCTGGTGGTCGACCTGGTCAGTCCGGTCACCATCGACGGCGTCGCGGTCGAGTTGAACATCCGCGGCAAGGTGACGGGCGTGGTGCCCGGGCCCGAGGGCCCGCGTGTCGTGGATCTGCGCTTCAGCCGGCCGCGGCCGTCGTTCCGGCTGGGGCTCGCCCTCCGAGTCGCGGCGGCGCAGCTGTACGAGCCGGGGCTCGACTGGAGCGGTGTGCTGGTGACGCGGGTCGAGAGCTCGGGCAAGAGGCCCACGGCGGCGGTCACCCGCCTGAGCATCCGGGGCGAGGGCCTCGAACGAGCCCGTCACGCGCACCAGTTGTTCGCCATGGCGGTGCAGCTGCTGGCATGGGCGCGGCGCGACGCGGTGCCGTACTTCGATCGTGCCTCGCACGACCTCGCGCACGCCGATCTCGGTGCCGCGTACGGCCACCTCGACGACGACCTGAACGACCGGTTCCAGGCGCTGCTGTGGCCCGACGTCTCGGTCGAGTCGTTGCAGCGCGATCCGGTCCTGCCCCTCGACCCGCAGGCGGTGGCCGCCAGCGGCGCGCCCGGTCGTGGCGATGCGACGGCGTTGTGGGTGTGGGACGTGTTCGACCAGTGCGTCGAACTGCTCGGCACCGTGGGCGCGGCCGACGAAGGTGGCGACGAATGACCGACGTGCTCGATCTCACCGGCCCGTTGCCCTCTGGTCGTCTCGTCGTGGAGGCCAGCGCCGGCACGGGCAAGACCTACTCGCTCAGCGCGCTCGTCGCCCGGCACGTGGCCGAGCGCGGGCTGGCCGCCTCGTCGCTGCTGGTGGTCACGTTCACCCGCGCCGCCGCTGCCGAGCTGCGCGACCGCACCCGCAAGGTGCTGGTGCAGGCGCGCGACGCGCTGGTCTCCGGCGACATCCCGGTCGACCAGCCGTGGATGTCGGTGCTGCTCGATCCGCTGGCGTTGCGCGAGTCGCGCACCGCGGCGTTGCGCGCTGCGGTCGAGACGTTCGACGACGCCACCATCACCACCATCCACGGCTTCTGCCAGCAGGCGTTGCGGCAGCTCGGCCTGCGTGCCGGCACCGGGCTCGACGCCGAGCTCGGCGACAGCACGCCGCGCATCATCGACGAGGTGTGCCGCGACGTGGTGGTGGCCGAGCTGTTGCACCATCCGGGCGCGCTCGACTGGCCGGGCAAGGACCTCAGCCCGTCGAAGGTGTTCACCGCGATGCGCGACGCGGTCACGGCCGTGCTGGGCAACCCCGGTTCTGGGCTCGTGCCACAGGTGCCACCGGCCGTGCCGCACAAGGACGACACGCCCGAGCGGTTGGCGCGCTGGGTCACGTTGGTGAACGACGCGGTCCACGAGGTGGCGCGTCGACGTCGGGCGGCGCGCGAGCTCGGGTACGACGACCTGGTCACCGGGCTGCGCGATGCGGTGTGCCATCCCGTCACGGGCGGTTCGGTGGTCGAGGCGCTGAACGAGCGCTACCAGCTGGTGCTCGTCGACGAGTTCCAGGACACCGATCCGGTGCAGTGGCAGATCTTCTCCACGGCGTTCACCGGCCACCTCGTCACGGTGGGCGACCCGAAGCAGGCCATCTACCGGTTCCGCGGCGCCGACGTGCAGGCGTACCTCGCGGCCACCGCCGACGGCGCGAAGGTGATGCTCGGCACCAACCAGCGCAGCGATGCGGCGCTGGTGCGCGCCACCAACACGCTCATCCGCGACGTGCAGTGGGGCGACCCGCGCATCGTCGGCACCGCGGTCGACGCCTCCCCGCGGAAGCCCGAGCAGGCGTTGTCGCCGGGTGCGCCGCTGCAGATCCGTCGCATGGCGGAGGCAGCGGCACCCACCACCGCGAAGGGCAAGGTGTCGGTGCCGCTGGTGCGCCGCGCCATCGTGGCCGACCTGGCGCAGCAGGTGGTCGAGCTGTTGCAGGGCCACCGCATCGGAGTGGGTGGCGACGACCGCGAGGTGGAGCCGGGCGACATCGCCGTGCTCGTGCCGTCGCACAGCGCGGCCGAACAGGTGGTGCGTGCGCTCGACCGTGCGGGCATCCCGTCGGTGCGCACGCGCACGGGCTCGGTGCTCGTCACGCCCGCCGCCGATCAGTGGGCGTTGCTGCTAGCCGCGCTCGAACGTCCGTCGCACGCGCCCACGGTGCGTGCCGCCGGGTTGAGCGTGTTCCTGCACCGCACCGCGGCCGAGCTCGACCCGCTCGCGCCCGAGGCCGCGGCACGCCTGGCCGAGCTGCAGCGCCACTGCGCCGAGTGGGCCGACGCCCTCGCGTCCACACCGTTCCTCGCCTGGTACCTGCGCGTGCGGGCCGAGAGCGACCTCGTGGGCACGCTGTTGGCCGAGCCGGGTGGCGAGCGGCGGCTCACCGATCTCGACCACATCGCCGAGCTGCTCGCCGGCGAGCTCGGTGGTGGTGCCGTCACCGCGGCCGTCGCGCGTCGCACGCTCGACCGGTTGCGCAACGCGGTGGCCGACGCCGGTGAGTCGGAGGCGCAGATGCGCCGCATCGACAGCGACACGCAGGCCGTGCAGATCACCACGTTGCACGGCAGCAAGGGGCTCGAGTACCCGGTGGTGCTGCTGCCGTTGAGCTGGACGCACTCCAACGGCAAGGGTGTCACCGTCTACAACGACCCCGAGACGGGGCAGCGTCTGGTCGACATCGCGTCGGGCCAGGGGTGGGACGGGCCCGACATGCATTCGCGCCAGGACGGCCGCAAGTTCCACGCCAACGTGGGTGACCGAGGCGACCGGCTGCGGTTGCTGTACGTTGGGCTCACCCGGGGCGAGCACCGCACCATCGTGTGGTGGGCGCCCACCGACCAGTCGAAGAAGTCGGCGCTCAGCACGGTGCTGTTCGATCGCGATGCGGCCGGGGTGCCCCTCAACACGCAGCCCGCCATCTGGGTGCCGCGCACCAAGGTCAACACGTCGATGGCCGAGGTCGACAACCCGTCCGACGCCGACGCGCAGGCGCGGCTCGAGCAGTTGGCAGTCGCGTCGGGCAACACCATCGAGGTGGTCGACTGCCCGGTCGGTGTGGTGCCCGAGCGGTGGTCGCGTCAGGTCGACGTCGATTCGCTGCCGGCGTTGGCGGTCGCCTCGCCACAGGGTCGTGTCGTCGCCGATCGGGCGTGGCGGCGGTGGTCGTTCACGTCCATCACCCGCACGCTCGAGCAGGAGTGGTCGGCGGCGCCGGCCGTCGCGGGCGGCACCGACGAGCCGCCCACCGACCCCGACGAGACCGCGGCCGCGACGTCGTCGACCGGCCCGACGATGCCGCTGGCCGGGGTGCTCGCCGGGGCGGCGTTCGGCACGCTGGTGCACACGGTGCTCGAACGCGTCGATCACGCCACCCCCGACCTCGCGGCGGCGTTGGGGCACGAGGTCCGCCTGCAGTTGCGGCGTGATCGGCTCGAGGTGCCGGCCGACCTGCTCACCGACGGGCTCGTGGCCGCCGTGCGCACCCCGCTCGGTCCGCTGCTCGACGGCCTCCGCCTTGCCGACATCCCGGCCCGCGACCGGCTGGCCGAGCTCGACTTCGACCTGCCGCTGTGGTCGGGTACGCCCAGGGTCACGGCGGCGAGCATCGGCGAGGTGCTGCTGCGCACGCTGCCGGCCGACGACCCGCAGCGCGACTACGCGCAGTTGCTCGCCGACGGCCGGTTCACCGTCGAGCTCGCGGGGTTCCTGCAGGGCTCCATCGACGCCGTGCTCCGCGTGCCCGATGCCGAGCACGGCCACCGGTACGTGGTGGTCGACTACAAGACCAACCGGCTCCACGCGCGAGACGCCGCCGACCCGATGGCCGCGTACCACCCGTCGCTGCTGCCCGCCGAGATGGCGCACTCCGACTATCCGCTGCAGTCCATCCTCTACAGCGTGGCGGTGCACCGCTTCCTGCGCTGGCGGCTCCCGAACTACTCGCCCGAGCACCACCTCGGCGGCATCGCGTACCTGTTCGTGCGCGGCATGGTCGGCGATGCCACGCCGCAGGCCGACGGCCATCCGTACGGCGTGTTCAGCTGGCGTCCGCCGGCCGCCACCGTGGTGGCACTCGATCGCCTCCTCGCGGACGGTGCGGCATGAGCGCGGTGCGGGTCCCGCCGGCGGTCGCGTCGCTCGAGCCGTGGGTGGAGGCCGGCGTGTTCGGCCCCACCGAGGTGCACGTGGCCGACTGGGTCGTGCGTGCGTCGGGGAACGCTCACCCGTTGGTCATGCTGGCGGTGGGCATGGCGTCGTGGGCGGCGCAGCACGGGCATGCGTGCGCCGACCTGTCGGCGCTGGCCGAGGCCGTGGCGGCCGAGCACGCGGTGCGCAACGACGACCAGTCCGCCGTCGAGCTCGCCTGGCCCGACCCGGCCGAGTGGTCGGCGGCGCTCCGCGGAGCCGCCGACGTGGTGCGCGTGGTCGACACGGTCGATGCGGAGCCGGTGTTCGGTCCGCACCCGCTGGTGCTGCACGGCGATCGCGTGTACCTGCAGCGGTACTGGGTCGACGAGTGCGGCATCGCCTCGGCGTTGCGCACCAGGGCGGGCGACCTGCCGGCCGACCTCACCCCCACTGCCGCCGCGGTGCTGGAGCAGCTGTTGCCGGCGCTCGACCACGGCGAGCCGAACCTGCAGCGTGCCGCCGCCGATGCCGTGGTGGCGAACCGCATCGCGCTGGTGGTCGGCGGCCCGGGCACCGGCAAGACCTACTCGGTGGCGCGCATGCTGGCGGTGCTGCTCGAGCAGCAGCCGTCGTTGCGGGTCGGCCTCGCGGCGCCCACCGGCAAGGCGGCGGCGCGGTTGCAGGAGTCCATCGCGGCAGCGTTGCAGCAGCCCGATGTCGAGCAGCACATCTCGGCCGAGGTGCGTCACTCGCTCGCGGCGGTCACGCCCACCACCATCCACCGTCTGCTCGGCCCGCTCGGCGACCGGCGGCAGCGGTTCCGGTACGACGCGTCGAACCCGTTGCCGCACGACGTGGTGGTCATCGACGAGACCTCGATGGTGTCGTTGCCGCTGATGGCCCGGTTGCTCGAGGCGGTGCGTCCCGACGCCCGCCTGGTGCTCATCGGCGACCCCGACCAGCTCGAGAGCGTCGATCTCGGCGCCGTGCTCGGCGACCTCGTGCAGGTGGCCGTCGACCGGCCGGAGGGTGTGCTCGCCGGTCGTGGATGCCGCCTGGTTCGCGGCCACCGGTACGGTGGCGACACCCCCATCGCGCTGGTGGCCGACGCGGTGCGCCGTGGTGATGCGGCGATGGCGTTGCAGCACCTGCGCGCCGACGTCGTGGTCGACGGCTCGTCGGTGCGGTTCCACGAGTGCCTCGATCCCACCGTGCCCGCCGCGGTGGCGGCCGTCGAGCAGGTGGTGGGCCCGCACCTCGTCGCGCTGCGGGCCGCGGCGGAGGCCGGCGATGCCGAGGGTGCGCTGGCTGCGTCGGCTGCGGTGCGCATCCTGTGCGCGCACCGGGAGGGGCCGTTCGGTGTGTCCACCTGGAACCGGCTCGCCGAGCAGTGGATGTGCGGCCCGGCCGGTGGCGGTGGGGTGTGGTTCGCCGGGCGTCCGCTGTTGGCCACCCGCAATGATCCGCGCCTCGGTCTCGCCAACGGCGACACCGGCGTGGTGGTGCGCGAGGGCGGTCAGTTGATGGCCGTGTTCCACACCGCGCTCGGGCGGCAGTCGTTCCACCCGGTGCAGCTCTCCGAGGTGCGCACCGCGTTCGCCATGACCGTGCACAAGAGCCAGGGGTCCGAGTACCCGACGGTGGTGCTGGTGCTGCCGCCGCGCACGTCACCGCTCGTGGGTCGGGAGCTGGTCTACACGGGCGCCACGCGTGCCAAGACCACGTTGCACGTGGTGGGCGATCCGGTGTCGTTCAGCGACTGCCTCGCCACGCCGGCGCGGCGGATGACCGGTCTGGCCGACGCGCTGCGGTCGGGGTCGCCGGGCGCGTGACCCGCTGCGGGCGGATACCGTTCCGGGTCATGGCGCAGATCACCAAGCTCATCGACGACCTCGACGGTTCCGAGGACGGTGTCGAGACCGTCCGCTTCGCGCTCGCCGGCAAGGCGTACGAGCTCGACCTGAGTGCCGCGAACCGGCAGGCGCTCGACGAGGCGCTGGCGCCGTTCATCGCAGTGGCCCGCACGCCGGGCTCGGCGTACGCGAAGGTGGCCGGCGCCGCCACGAAGCCGGCGTACGACCAGGCGGCGTTCCGCGAGTGGGCGAAGGCCAACGGTACGTCGCACCGCGGTCGCCCCAGCGCCGACGAGATCCAGGCCTTCCTCGCCTCCCAACCCTGACCCCCGGCCCCACCCCGCGAACTTAAGTTCGCGCGCCGGCCCGGCGAACTCATGTTCGCGGGTAGGTGCGGAGCTCGACGGTGTTGCCGTCGGGGTCGCGGATGTAGAGGCTCGAGGCCAGGCCCTGCGCGCCGAACAGGTGGTCGCCGCGGCGGCCGTCGGGGAACCGTGCCTGCAGCGCCTCGAGCGTGTCGCCGTCGAACACGAGGCACAGGTGGTCGAGGTTGCTGCCGTCGGGCTCGCCGCCGAACAGGTCGATGATGGTGGTGGGCGTGATGCGCACCGACGGGAACAGCGCTTCGCCGCGCCGCCATTCGTCGACTCGTTCCGGCTCGAGGCCGAGTTGCCCGCAGTAGAACGCGATCGAGGCCTCCACGTTGCGGCACTTCAACACGATGTGGTCGAGGCCGGTGACGCGGAAGCTCACGGTTGGAAACTCTGCGTGTCGGCGAGCGGGGCGTCGGAGAGCAACGTCATCGGGCTGCGACCGCCCTCCACGTAGCCGAGTGCGTAGGCGCCGGGCTCGTAGCCGATGAGGCGCTGGATGCGCTCGGGGAACGTGCGCACCTCGTCGAGCGTGTAGGTGAGGTACTGGTTCTCCTCCTGGCGCAGCCAGCCGAGCACGTAGTCGATGTTGACGCCGATGCGCACGTCGTCGCTGCGGTTCTCACCGCCGCCGTGCACGGTGGAGCCGAGGTACAGCACGACCGAGCCGCGTGGCATCTCGGCGGGCGCCGACTGGTCGTAGGTGTAACGCACGTCGTCGTCGGTGCGATGGCTGTCGGGCACCACGCGGGTGGCGCCGCGCTCCTCGGTGAAGTCGGTGAGCGCCCAGATGGTGCTGACCTCGACGTCGACGTCGCGGGGGAACGGGAAGAAGTCGAAGCACCAGTGGTCGCGGTGCAGGTACTGCGCAGGGGAGCCGGGGCCGATGGCGATGGACTGCGTGAGGTGCAGCTGGAACGTGGTCTTCTTCGGCCACAGCGTCTGGTCGACCACGTCGAGCACGAGCGGGTGGGCCACGAGCTCGGCGCTCGACGGTGCCCGGGTGAGCAGGCCGCCGGTGCGGCGCGTGTTGCGGCCACTGAAGTCGTCGGCGCCCACCGGCGTGGCGTCGAGCCACGGTTGCAGTTCGGCATGCAGGCGGTCGCAGGTGGCGTCGTCGACGAGTCGTTCGATGATGACGGCGCCGTGCTCGCGCAGTGCCGCGCTCACCGTCTCGGCGTTCGTGTCATTGCCGTACCGGGGAATCGTCGGAGCGGTCATGACACGGAACCTACGACGGGGCGGACGGTGACCGGGATGCCGGTCATGTGGGCCTGGCTGGAGAGCGGTTCGTAGCTGTCGGGGCCGATGGGCAGCAGCGCGTTGGGGTTGCTGCCCGGGCTCGCCGCGGCCACCTGCAGGCGGGGGCTGACGCGGTGGCCCCACCCGTGCACCATCGACACCACGCCGTCCATCAGGTCGTCGTCGAGCTCGATGACGGCTTCGATCTCGCCGTGCGCGCTGGCCACCGCGACGGTGTCGCCGTCGTGCAGGCCGAGGCGTTCGGCCGATGCCGACGAGATGCCGAGCGGGTTGTTGGTGCGGCCGCGGCGCTTCATCCGTTCGAGGTTCGAGAACCACGAGTTGTGCATCCACGGGTCGCGCTTGTGGATGAGCAGCAGCTCGCCGTCGGCCCGGCGGGCGGCTGCGGCGACGGTCTCGTCGAACAATCGGTGGCTGCGCTCGATGGCCTCGGCGAACACCGGCGGGCAGCAGTCGATGCGGCCGTCGGGTGTGTGCACCTGCTGGTCGAAGAACGCGCCGGGTGTGGGGGTGGGCAGCACGCGGGCCACGCCGTCGGCGAGGTCGTCGAGCTGCAGGCCGCTGCCGCGTTCGAGCATGTGCCGCCACTTCGACCACGGGTCGGGCTGCTGGCCGTCGGCGAGGTCGTCGAACAGCGACGGCTTGCCCATCGCCTGCAGCAGCCGATGGGCGATCCACCACTCGGGCATGCGGTCGGCCTTCGGCGCCACCACGGCCCGCGTGTACTGCGCGAACGGTTGTGCGCTGGTGCCGATGTTGACGATGTTCAGGTCGTCGCGCTCGTACATGTCGGTGCTCGGCAGCACCACGTGCGCGAGCTCGGCGGTGGCGCTCGGGTAGATGTCGATGACCACGAGCAGTTCGAGTTGCTCGAAGGCCTTGCGCAGCGCGGCCTCGCCGGCGATGGAGAGCAGCGGGTTGCCGGCGACGACGATGAGGGCGCGCACCGGCTGTTCGCTGTCGAGGATGCTGTGCGACAGCAGGGTGCCGGGCAGCGAGCCGCGCCGCAGGCGGCCGAACTCGGTGTCGACGTAGTTCTGCTCGTGCACCCCGGCCCCGGCGCGGGCGTTGGGATAGAAGCCGTCGCTCTTCAGGTTGCCGCCCTCCACGTCGAGGCGGCCGGTGGCGAACGACAGCATGTGCACCAGCCAGTAGGCGAGTGTGCCCTGGCGGCCCATGTTGATGCCGGTGCTGGCGTGCACCGAGGCGCGGGGCGTGGCCACCCACGCATGCGCCAGTTCACGCACCGTGCCGGCGGGGATGCCGGTGACGTCGGCGGTGCGGTCGGCCGGGTACTGGGCGATGAACTCGCGCAGTTCGGTGACGCGTGCACCGTGCTGGGCGAGCACGCGCTGGTCGAACCCGCCGAGCGCGTCGATCTCGTGCAGCAGCGAGGCGAGGAACCACACGTCGGTGTCGGGGCGGATGAGCACCGTGTCGCCCACGCCCTGTTCGGGGGTCTCGATGCGACGCGGGTTGACGAACACCATCCGCGCGCCGCGGGCCGACGCGCGCCGCATCTCACCGAGCACGTTGGGCACCGAGTAGAAGCTGGCCTGCGACGCCCGCGGGTTCTCGCCGATGATGAGGCACAGGTCGGTGTTGGTGAGGTCGGGGATGGGGTGCACCATGCTGCTGCCGAACACGGCTTCGCTGGCGACGAACTTGTTGGCGCAGTCCTGCGTGCCGGAGCTGAAGTGCTTGCGCACGCCGAGGGTGCGCAGCAGCGTGCCGACGTGCAGTTGGCCGAGCGCGTTGAACGCGCTCGGGTTGCCGACGTACGCGGCGACGGCGTCGATGCCGTGCGTGTCGATCACCGCCTGCAGGCGCTGGGCGGTGGTGCCGAGGGCGTCGTCCCACGAGGTGGTGGTCCAGGTGCCGTCGGCGGCGCGCAGCATCGGGTGGTCGAGCCGGTCGGGGTCGTGGTGCAGGTCGACCGCGGCCAGTCCCTTGTGGCACGCGAACCCCTTCGTCACCGGGTGCTCGCGGTCGGGCGAGAGCTTCACCAGCACGCCGTCGTCGACCTGCGCGACCAGCCCGCAGCTGGGCTCGCAGATCCGGCAGAACGTGCGGACGTGTTCCGTGGTCCCCATTGTCGCGATGCCTCCCCATGGCCTCGGGCGCCGTGCGCCGTTCCTGTTCTACCGCGCGGGCTACCGTCCTCGCATGCCCGGAGAGCAACCGCGTCTGCACCCTCTGTCCGCCGTCGACGACCCTCGTCTGGAGGAGATGTTCGCCAAGGGGATGAACGGTCCCGACGGCAAGCCGCTCAACATCTTCGGCACGCTCGGCCACCACCCCGACATGCTCCGCCGGTGGATGGTGTTCGCAGCGCACGTGATGGCGAAGAACACGCTGCCGCCGCGTGAGCGCGAGCTGCTCATCCTGCGCACGGGGTGGAACTGCCAGAGCCGCTACGAGTTCTCGCAGCACGTCGTCATCGCGTTGCGGTGCGGCATCGACGAGCGTGAGATCGAGATGGTGAAGCAGGGGGTCGACGCCGGCTGGAACGACGACGATCGACTGCTGATCTGCGCGGCCGACCAGTTGCACGACCGGTCCACCATCGACCCGCCGGTGTGGCAGGCGTTGAGCGCGAGGTGGTCGACCGAGCAGTTGCTCGACATCGTGGCCACCGTCGGCAACTACCACCTCGTCGCGATGTTCCTCAACAGCACGGGCGTGCAGCTCGACGCTGGCGTGCCCGACGCATTCGCCTGACCGGCTCAGCGCCCGGCGGCCTCCAACTCGTACATCGGGACGTCGTTGCGGCGCACCCACAGACCGGCGCCGACCTGACGCAGCTCGAGCTCGAGGTGCGACCGGTACCACTTGCCGGTGCGCTGGTGCACCTCCATGTCGGTCGCGCTGCGGTCGACGAGGTGTCGTAGGTCGTCGCGCGTCGGCAGTTCCAGGTACAGCAGATGACGGGTCGCGCCGGTGAGGTGCTCGATGGCGCGGGTGACCTGGTCGTCGTCGAGGTACTGCAGCACGCTGTGGCACACGACGAGATCGAACTGCCCTCGAGGCCGCCAGGTGGCGATGTCGCGACGTTCGTGTCCCCAGGTGGCGCAGGCGTGCTCGCTGATGTCGATCGACCGCACCTTCACCTCGGGGTGCTGCTCGCGGTACCAGTCGCGCCAGAAGCCCATGCCGGCGCCGACGTCGAGCACCGACCGCACCTTCACGCCCCACCAGGCCGCGAGGTGGTGCACGCCGGTGGCGAGGTGCTCGACCTGGTCACGGTCGTGTGCGCCGCCCTTGCCGTAGAACCGCCGGTAGTACCGATCGTCGAACCGTTCCCCCATCCCCGCGAACGTAGAGCGCGCCGACACGGGTGTGGTGGTTGTCCATCCACCGGTGTCGTTCGGTTCCGCTGTCATTCAGGTTGTGCATACACGGAACGACCACAGAGCGGCGGCTTCGTCACACTGCGGTCTACTTCCCCTCCAGCCCTCCAGCCCTCCAGCCCTCCAGCCCTCCAGCCCTCCAGTTCCGCGGAGTAGGCGCCGCATCACACCCGGGGCGACTCGTCAACACTTTGCGAGCTCCACGCGCGAGTCCTCTCAAGTTGAACCCACTGGGTGCCGAAAACTGTGTCACTCGTTGCAAGCGAAGGTGATTCCGATGACAGCACACTGGATGAGGAAATGGGCAGTACCGTCCGAGCGTCGTTTGACGCGGCGCCTCACGTCGTTGGTAGTGGCGTTGGTGGCGCTGGGCGGTTGCACCCTGGTCTCGACCGGATCTGGCCGGGCGGATTTGCGACAGGATGGCCCCATCGCCTCTGTGGCGGGTTGGACACGTCTCGCAACGACGGATCATTTCATTGCGGTCGCCAATGTTCTTCCAGCTGAGGCCATGTACTCCGACGAGGCGCGCAGCATCGAGCATCCGATCGAAGGTGAAGCCATCATCGCGGGCGAGGGCGCTCCGATCGTCGTTGATGCCCGCCATGTAGAGGTCCATGTGTACGACCGGACATCGGGACTGCCCGTTCCCGGTCTCGACCTGACCCTGATCGTGGTCAACTTGTCGACCGGGCAGCGCTTCGAGGTGGCGGCAGCGGAGATGCAAGATCTGAGCATTGGAAGTCGAGACCGTCATTATGGGAACAACGTGCCGATCGCAGGTCCCGCCGACATCAGCGTGACGGTGAGCATTCGTGGCGAAAGGATCGCGTTTGATGGCCACATCGACTGAACCGCGCCTCGAGCGGTTCCAGCGTCGAATTGCCGATGTCTCTGTCGGCGGCAAGCTTCGGGTCGGCTTCGTCGCCCTGCTGTTCGTTCTGTTCCTCGTCATCGGCGCACTACTGCTCACCGTGAGCCGCCTCGGTGCCGCCAACGATCAGATCGACCGAGTCGCCGTCGGTCGCGCGAGCGCTGCGGCCGAACTCCGCTTCGCAGCAGCGGATCTTCGAGCTGAACAGGCGGCCTACGTGATGGACTGGCCGATTGACCGGTCGGAGTTCGACAAGGCTGTCATCAGGTTCGAGGCGGCACTCCGATCCCTGAGGACAGCGGGCGGCGACGCGAGGACGCATGCACTGATCGACAAGCTTGACACCAGTTACCGCACGTTTCTGGCGTCAGATCAGCTCGTCGTCCAGGCGCTCGACAACGGCGAACTCAACCTTGCCAGGAATCTGACCCTCGGCGCGGAGTCGCTTGCGACCCATCTCATCGCGGAAGATGCCCAGCGCATCGCTTCGATCGCCGAGGATGGCCGGGTCGCTGCGATCGAACGCTTCCACACCACGTCCGAGGACGCGCGCGCTCTCGGCGTGATGCTCGGCGTTGTGGCCCTGGTGGTGATGCTGAGCGCGAGTTGGGCTGTGACCAAACTCATTCGCGACCCACTGCATCGAGTCCAACTCGCGGCTGAACGGGCAGCAGACGGTGATCTGCATGCCGAGGCCGACGTTGACAGCAACGACGAAACCGGCCGGCTTGCAGGAGCCTTCAACCGTATGCTCGCCGAACTTCGGCATCGGGAAGAGGCGCTGCGGGCCGATCACCATCGCCAGGAGATCGCGAGCCGAGTACAACGAGCCTTCGAGATGGCAGACGACGAAGTCGCAGCGCTCGATGTGGTCGGTCTCACCCTCGACAACTCGCTGCCGGAACGGTCCACCGAGCTCCTACTCGCTGACAACAGCAAGTCAAACCTCGAGCAGGCGGTCGTGGCGGGGGCAAACAGCGAAGGTCCTGGTTGTCCGGTCGGCTCGCCGTTCTCCTGTGTCGCGGTCCGGAGCGGCACCCCTGTGCTGTTCTCGACCAGCGAGGCTGTCGATGCTTGCCCCCACTTGCGAAATCGAGGCGTCGAACCGTGTTCGGCTGTCTGCGTCCCCGTGAGTTTCATGGGCAGAGCATTGGGCGTCATTCACTCGGTGGGTGAGGAGCGGTCCTCGCCGACCCCTACCCAGATGGAGGCGTTGACGACACTCGCAGCTCAGGCCGGAGCGAGGATCGGCATGCTTCGTACAATGGTTCGGACACAGGAACAAGCGTCAACCGATTCACTGACCGGGCTCATGAACCGACGAACCTTTCAATCGCGGACCCGCTCGCTCCGGCGGTCGGAGGTTCCCTTCGCGCTTGTCATGGCCGACATCGATCACTTCAAGCGGGTGAACGACACGTACGGCCACGAGACCGGGGACCGAGCGTTGAAGACGTTCAGCGACGTCGCTCGGCGCTCGCTCCGGCAGGAGGACTTCATGGGTCGATGGGGCGGCGAGGAGTTCGCTCTCGCGATGCCAAGACTGACTCCCGCGCAAGCCACCGAGGTACTGGGGCAGCTCCGCCTAACGCTCGCCGCGCTCCTGTCGACCAGCGACCTTCCAGGGTTCACGGTCAGCTACGGCGTGGTCGATGCGGCAGCGTGTTCGAGCCTGGAGGAAGCTGTGCGGCTCGCCGACGATGCTCTCTATGAGGCGAAGGAGAAGGGCCGAGACTGCGTCGTCATCGCCGACGACGTTGGAGTGACGGCACCGCCCGGACGAGGCCAACGTTCACGCGAGGCCACCCGTGACGGCTCGGTCGGTGTCCTGGCCAGCCTCGCCAGGGACGATGACCCACTTGATGGGTAGGCATGTCTCGCCGCTCAGGGTGAGCATGACGTCCGGCCCGCCGGCACGTTCAGCCTCCGGCTCATCACGGAGCGGCCGAAGCGCGAGGTTGAGGTGGTCAAGGTGCGTCTGACCGTCCAGTGAGCCAAGTGGTCCGCGATGGCGTTGGAGTCCTCTGGTCTTCGACCGCCTGCCGACGTCGTTGGCCGACTCCGTTGTGTGGTCGCCCGTGAGGGTGGCCATGGTCGACCGGGTGGGTCCCTCGACGGGCATGGATGACGTGGCGTATTGCTTCCGATCCCGACCTTGCCGCTCGACTCGATCGGACGTGCGACTGGACTGAGTCCCATCCCCGACTCACGCCCAGTGCTCAAGTACTGTACAACCATGTCCGATAGACAAGTGTGTCAGTCACACTCGTTCACGGTTCGTCCGCGCGTCCTTGCGTGTGGGGACGCCTCGGCTCAGCAGAGGCACTGCGCGCCGTGGTCCGGCAGCTCGGTGCTGGCTTCGGCGCGTATCACAGCGATGGTGCGCCATTGTTCGAGATCGACGTACCGGACGAGGCGCGCAACGATCTGCTCGCGCAGCAGGTGCACCCCATCAAGGTGAATGAGCGGATGGTCGGCACTGTCGTCGGTTATTCGAACCGGGTCGATGGTGAGAGCGACGCGACGATCGGTGCCATCGCCCATTCGGTCGCTGCATGTCTCGGCGATGTTGTGCAGCGCGAGATGGAGTTGGAGGAGATGACCGCCGAGCTCGTGGCACGGCTTGAGGAGGTCGCCTTGCTGAGTCACCTCAGTGAGGCGATGAGTTCGTTGCTCGACGAGACGTCCATCTGCCAAATCGGCTTGGAGGCGGCCCTCGATGCGCTTTCCGCCGTTCGTGGCTTCGTTGCCATCGAGCGCACAGGGAGCGTTGACCTCACGGTTGTGACTCACCGCGGTTTCGAACAGTTCTCCACTGAGGTCATCCGTCGCGGCTCTGGCGTGTCGGGTTACGCCGCCCAGTGGGGCCACCTGGTCAATCTCTATCAGGACGAGTCCTGGGGTGACGCGCTCGTCCCCTCGCAACGTGAGGCAGTACTCGCGGTGCCGTTCAGCCGGTTTCAGACGAGTGGTGAGCGTCGATCGTTCGGCGTGTTGACGCTCATCGGGCATCGTTCAGGGGGGAAGTTCGGCGCATCCGAGGAGAATCTCGCAACGACCATCGCCAGCTACCTCGGTACGAGCATCCACAACTGCCGGCTCGTGCGGACAGCCCAGAACGCAGCGCGGGTCGAACGCGAGCTCGAACTGGCCGCCGAGATTCAGCAGTCATTACTACCTACCTCGCCTCCTGAGATCGACGGATACGACCTTGCGGCAAGATGCGTGGCAGCCGCAACGGTCGGCGGCGACTGTTACGACTACCTCATGGTCGAGGGCGGTCGGCTCGCGCTCTTGATCGCAGACGTGGCCGGACACAGCATCGGCTCGGCGATGATGATGGGACACGCCCGCAACGCCGTGCGGTGGAGCTTGAAGCAGGGCGCGAGCCCCTCGGAAGCCTTGCGCGTTGCCAACTCGATGACCAGCGGGGATGTCTCGGCGGCTGGATTGTTCATCACGGTGCAGGCCTGCACCTTGGAACCGGGGAGCGGGGCGCTGGACCTTGCCGCGGGTGGTCACAACCCGGCGGTGATCGCCCGCAACGACGGAACCGTGGAATGGCTCAACCCTGACGGGTTCCCCTTCGGCTTCGTCGACGACGCGGACTACCTGTATGAGCATCGCGTGTTGGCGCCCGGCGACATGCTAGTTCTGTACACCGATGGTGTCATCGAGGCGAGGGATCCTGATGGGGCGTTCTTCGGTGAGGATGCGTTCGCAGCGCTGCTCCACCGCCTCCGCGGGCAAGCCGCAGAGGCGGTCATTCGCGGCGTCTACGCAGCGCTCTCGGAGTTCTCTCAAGGGGCATCCCAGCTCGATGACATCACCGTCGTCGTGCTGTATCGCAAGGCCGTCGTAGCGACATGAGCAGCATCCTGGTCGTCGAACCGCACTCGACCCCACGACGCCTGCTCGAATACGTGCTCGTCAACGCGGGCTTCCACGTGACCGCGGTGTGCGATCTGGCCCAAGCGCGGCATTCCCTCCAGGCCTCGGTGCCGACGGTGGTGTTCTGCGAGGTCGACCTGCCCGATGGGAGTGGCCTCGATTTCGTACCGGATGTCCGCGCTGCCGGCGCGGTCCATGTGGTCATGCTGAGCACCCGCACCCGTCCCTCTGATCTGGAACTGGCCATCGCGGCTGGGGCGGATGAACTCATGGGGAAGCCGCTGAGTCCCGCGAGGCTGCGTGCCGTCGCCGATGTGCACATGCGAGTCTCGACGTGATCCGTCGGCATGCCGATCGAGAACTGGCCGAAGTCGGCGAGGCCCTGGTCGCTGCAGCCTTCTCGGAGTTGGACAGCGAGCAACGACTGGACTTGGTGCTCGACCTGATCGCCGAGGTGACCGAGTCGCCCGTGCACCTCTACGCCTGCCAGGACGGCGGCCGATCGTTCAACCTCGTCCGCAGCGGCTCGCCACCGCTGCTGGGTGAAGCCCGAGGTCGCGGCACACCACGACGCGGGAGGCGCGTACGACGCGCGAGTGTTGACGACGACGATTGGGTCGACGGTCCCGGCTGGGATGAAGGGTCCGACATGGCGCAGACGACGCTGCCAGCGACGTTGCCGACTGCTGTGGCAGCCCGTGCAACGGCGATCACGTCTGCTGGCGAAGTGTCGGTCGTGCCTCTCCGGGTCGGCACGAACGCGGCCCGTGGAGTGGTGCTCCTCGGCCCGCCGACTCTGCACGATCTGCATCGATTGGACGCTGCGCTCCGCGTTCCGCTCACCGCGGCCATATGCGCCATTCTCGACGATGCGCAGTCCAGCCGACGGCTCGCAGTTGCCGAGTCGATGAAGGGCGCCGGCACTCATCTCCAGCAGTCGGCCATCGACACAATGGAGTTCTGCAACCTCAGCCTGCGACTCGCGCTACGGGCCACCGGGGCCGAGGTCGGCATCCTCGATGTGTTCGGGCCACCGTTCCGACGTCTCGCGATCGGCCTCGACCCAACGGTCGATGCGGGCCTCGACCTCTCGCCGTCGGCGCAGTTGTTGGACTGGGAGACTGCCGTCGAGGAGGGTCCAGTGCTGGTTCGTGATGTCGAGTACCTCGATGAGCTCGGCGTGCGTTCAATGCTGGCGCTGCCGATGTTGCACGATCGAACTCCTATTGGTGTCGTCGCGTTGCTGAACGTCCGCTCCTCGATGCGGTTCGAGAGGGAAGCGGTCTCGCTGCTCGCCACGTTGGCGGAGCAGACCAACTTGATGCTCTCGAGCGAGGAGACGCTTGCGGCGTTCCACAGGCGATACCTGGCCACATTGAGGGGTCTTGCGGACACCCTCGATCTGCGTCGACCATGGCTCGATGGCCATCACGCTCGAGTTGCTGGAGTAGCGGCCACTGTGGCCGGCGCGATGAACCTGAGCCATGAGGAGATCGAAGCCATCACACTGGCCGGTCACATCCATGACATCGGGCTCGCCGGTGTCATCGAACTCGGAGACGGTCGCCAGGCGGACTTCGATCATCCAAGTCTGGGAGCCTCGCTCGTTGAGCGCCTACCGCTTCATGGTGACGTGGCAGCCGCCGTTCTCACCCATCACGAGTGGTTTGATGGATGGGGATTTCCGGCTGGGTTGGCCGGCGAGGAGCTTCCCATTGGCGGCCGGATTCTTGCTATCGCCGAGTTCATCGTCGAGTCGACCACCACCGATCCGGTGCACACCGGCTGGTCGCTCGATCGTCTCGACAGCGAACTCCAGACGCGACGCGGGTCTCAGTTCTCGCCTGAGGTCGTGGATGCCACTCGCGCCGGTCTACATCACCCGGACATGACCCGGCGCCTCGCGCAGATCGATTGAGACCGGCCAGTAAGGAGCACGCGATGCAGCACAAGGTCAGCCACCCCGACGCAACGAGCACCATTGTGCACCTGACAGGCGAGCTTGACGTCTCGCAGACCCTTCAGGTCCGCGACGTGGTGCTCGCAGAGATCGGCCCGGGACGCCGCCTGGTCGTGGATTTGAGCGGAGTGCCGTTCATCGACAGCTCGGGCCTTGGCATGCTGGTAGCCGCACACAGAGCGTCGATCAAGGAGAGCGGGTGGTTCGCCGTGTGTGGCGCCGACGCAACCGTCACCAGAGTCTTCGAGCTGACACGTACGAACCGCGTGCTTCACATTTTCGCAGACGCGGCGGCAGCCGTGGCCGCACCGACCTTGGAGGTCCATCCGTTATGACGATTCCCCTGGGCCCAGAAACCTCGACGGAGGCCGCGACGTACGAGATCGATGTCGCTCACCACAGTGTTACGGCTCAAACAGTCTGTGTGGTCGCACTGCGTGGAGAGATCGACGCATCCAACGCCCCGGCGATGTCGGCGCGCTTGAACGAACTGCTCGCCTCCGGCCAACAGAACTTTGTCATTGACCTTTCGGGTGTCACGTTCATCGACAGCTCCGGGATCTCCTCCATCGTGCACCTCTTCAAGCGGGTCCGGATCGGGCATGGAGATGTCAAGCTTGCGGCGATCCGACCCGAGGTGCTGAAGGTTCTGACCCTCATCCGGCTCGACCGTGTGTTCGAGATACACGGGGATGTCGACACGGCCCGAGCGAGCTTCGGACTGTGACATGGGGCTCCGCCCGGAAGATCGGATTGATGTGACGAGCGAGTTCGAACGCGTCGCGGAGGTGCGCCACTGGTGTGCGCAACAGGCGGTACGTGCGGCGCTCGACGCGGATGCGGTCGGGGACGTCGAACTGGCGGTGACGGAGGCGCTCGCCAACGTCATCCGACATTCGTACGAAGGCCGACGCGGTCAACCGATAGCGATCGAGGCGTTCGTCGGTAACGGTCGTCTCGAGCTGCACGTGTTCGACGAAGGAATTCCGTTCGACCCCGAGTCCTATCCCGGCGTCGAACTGAACGACGCACACGAACACGGTTACGGAGTGTTCTTGATCGACGCCCTGATGGATGACGTTCGTCGATGCACACGACCAAGCGGTGGTACCGAGCTCGTCCTCGTCAAGGTGTCATGCTCAACCGCCGGGACGCGCTGATGTCGACCACCGAGGTGCCTGACGTCTGCCTGGTCCTGGAAGGCGCCAGCCCGCATCGTGCAGGTGGCGTGGCCACGTGGGTCCAAGGCCTGCTCGATACCGCGGGTGATCTCACCATGACGATCGCTCGCCTCACGGAACGGCCCAACGGAGCACCTTGGTCGCGAGGAGATGGAGGCGCAGTGTCCACCGTCGAGATCAACGTTGGGGATGGGTCCCCCGACGAACTCGCGGCATGCCTTCCGGCCGCTCGGTGCTACCACGCACTGTCGACGGGTGAGGCGGGCCTTGTCGCTCTCGCTGCCTCCCGAAACCTCGGGGCGCGATTGCTTGTCACCGAACACGGACTGGCGTGGCGCGAGGTCGCTACCGGGCCTGGCCAGATGGAGTCCGGACGGAACGTTCGTGGCGACCGACACGAGGCGGTGTTGGCGGCTCGGATCAGCGCGGCGCGCATTCTTCGATCCGCCGATCGAGTCACCACGGTGTGCACGCACAACGCCCGAGCTCAGTGGGAGCTGGCTGGAGTGCACTCGCAGGTCATCGAGAACACTGTTGCGCTGCCTGTTCTCGATGCTCGTCGACCTCACTCCGGCGTTCCGATGGTCGCGCTGATCGGTCGTGTCGCTGCGCTGAAAGATGTGTTGACCTTCGTCCGAGCCGCGGCCATGGTGCGACATCCGACGGTCGAGTTCGTCGTGATCGGACCCCTCGACGACGACGAACGGCACGCTGCGCAATGTGTCGACGAGCAGCGATCTGCCGGTCTCGACAGCAGGTTGCGATTCGTCGGTGAACAGGACCTGCGGAACTGGCTGCCTCACATCGATCTCGTGGTCTCGACCTCGATTTCCGAAGCGATGCCTTACGCACTCATCGAGGCGATGGCGTCATCGATTCCGATCGTCGCGACTCACGTGGGAGGGGTCCCAGACCTCGTCGGTTCGGGACACCACGCTGCTGGCCTTCTCGCACCGGCCCGGCGCCCCGATCTGTTGGCGGCCTTGATCGACATGGTGCTCTCCTCGCCGGCGCTTGCCGCGAGGCTTGGCGCCAACGGACGTACTCGAGTAGCAGCAGGGGGCTCCGTGTCCTCCCATTTCCACGCCTACCACCGGCTCCACCGTGAGTTGGCAGTTTGAGAGGGGGGTACCAACTGTGCGTATCGGATTCCTGCATCAGTACGGACTGGATTCGTCAGGAAGCGGGTACTACGCGTCCCGCGTCTGTGAGCGATTTCTCGCGGCAGGACACGAGGTCCACCTCATCTGTCATGAGCGCCGTCGTACAACGTTGCCGCCCGATTGTGGCCTCACGCAATGGACGGGAACAAAGTTCGAAGTGCAGTGGGAGCCCTTCGGCTCTGCTCTCTGGGTGCATCGGATGCCGCCCGACCTGACGGCCGTGGCGTATCCGAGAGCGGACGCTCCCGGTGCCCCCTTGTTCACCGAGCTGGATGACGAGGGCCTTGAACGTTACGTCGAGCAGCACGCGGCCGCAGCGACGGCGTTGGCGGTTCAATTCGGCCTGGACGTGCTGCACGCCAACCACGAAGTGCCCATGTCGGCCGTCGCATTGAGGGCGTCCCAGCGATCGGGTGTGCCGTATGTGGTGTGCGGCCACGGCAGCACCCTCGAGTACGTCGAACAGGTCGACGCGCGATATCACGCGTTGGCTGTCGAGGGCCTGGACGGCGCATCCTCGGTCATCGCCATCACCGATGAGTTGCGCGTCCGGATGGAGGCCGTGCAGCCAGCGGTCGCAGCAAAGGTGCACATGGTGCCGGTCGGCGTCGACGTGAGCCGATTTCAGCCCATTCCGTTGCACGGGCGGTCAGCACATCGGTTGGCGTTCGTCGGTCGCCTCAGTCTGGACAAGGGAGCTCACCTGCTGCTTGCCGCCGTGCCTCTCTTGCTCGCGCAGTTTCCTGATTTGGAGGTGGACATCGTCGGCGATGGCGAGGACGCTGATGCACTTCAACGCTTCACGAACCTGTTGGCCGCCGGCGACCTCGCACAGTCACTGCGAGCGATCGTCAAGTTGGCTGGCGAGGAACGGGCATCGTGGACGTGGCCGCTGATGCACTTTTGGGCGAATGTCGACAGCGAGTCATACCTCATGTTGGCGGATCGGTTGAAGACCAATGTCACGTTCCATGGTCGCCACAGCCATCAACAACTGAGTTCGCTGCTACCGCAGGTCGACCTCGTGGTCGTTCCTTCCTTGGTCCGAGAGGGCTTTCCCTTGGTGTGCCTCGAAGCACTCGCATGCGGGGTCCCGTTCGTCGCACTGAATCGTGGTGGCCTCGCTGCCGTCGTCGCGGACGTCGCCAGTCAGCTTGGAGACATCGGAGCAGCGATGGGGGTCGACGATTCTGATGAACTGGTCGTGAGTGAGTTGGCCCGGAACATCGGTGCAGCAATGCAAATGTTGCGACAGCCTGAAGTTCATGAGGATGTCCAGCAGCGATGCCGACGCCTCGTCCTCGAACGATACGACTGGGAGAAGGTTGCGGGCGATCTGATCTCGATTTATACGAACGCAGCGCTGACTGCGGTCCAGATTTCATAACACCCATGCATCCACCACGGATGCGAAGCGCAATACACCGTCCGAAGGAGAGGTAGTCGAAGTGGCTGACCTGACAGCTGTGATCCTGGGAGCAGGAAAGGGCACTCGGATGCGATCGGAGTTGCCCAAAGTACTCCACCGTGTCGACGGAGTATCGATGATCGAACGCGCCCTCGGCAGCGCGCGCGACGCGGGGGCCGATCGTGTCGTCTGCGTAATCGGCTACGGGCGCGAGTTGTTGGAGCAGACCCTGCATCCTCTCGGCGTGGAGACGGCCTTTCAGGCCGAACAACTCGGCACCGGCCATGCAGTGGCGAGCGCTGCACATCTGCTCGCCGATCGATCAGGTGACGTGCTGGTGCTGTACGGCGACATGCCACTGCTCAGCAGCGACACGCTCAGGGGATTGGTGCAGCGGCGGAGGGAAGTCGACGCCGCTGCGGTCGTGCTCACCATCGAACTCGACAACCCACCGGACTTCGGTCGAATCGTCCGCGACGAGACTGGAGCGGTCCGAAGGATTGTGGAGGTCAAGGACTGTTGCGCAGACGACCTCGCGATTCGAGAGGTGAACGTCGGCGCGTACTGCTTCGACAACCGTCGAATGCTCGATGCACTCGTCATGCTTCGGAATGACAACGCACAAGGGGAGTACTACCTCACCGACCTGATCGGCATCATGGTGGATGCAGGCCATTTGGTCGAAACTGTGCAAACCGGCTCGCTGGAAGAGACACTCGGTGTGAACGATCCTCACGCTCTACAGTTCGCCGAGAAGCTCGACGACATCAAGTACGCAGAGAGTCTGTACGAGCTGCTCGATGCGGCCCTCTATTTCGACCGGGAAGACTCTCCGTTCAGCTGATGCCGGGGCGGCACGACGATGGGTGAGCTCTCAGTACTGTTCTGCACCGAGGGAACATACCCGTATGTCCACGGAGGCGTGTCCACGTGGTGTGAGATTCTGTGCAAGGACCTCCCATCAGTTGACTTCACCTTGTTCGCGATTACCGGAACGCCCGAGGTGACGTTCAAGTACGATCCTCCACCAAACGCAAGAAGGATCGTCCACATTCCGCTCTGGGGTGCACAGGAGCCGGCGGAGTACATTCTTGCGGACGTCCCTTTCTCAGAAGTTTACGAGCGCAAACTGCGCACGACCGACGACCAAATCGAAATTTACTTCCTCCCGTTGCTGCGTACGTTCCTGCGAGCGATGGACAAGCCGGATGGCGACGTTGCATGCGATGGTCCAGTGATCTGGAAGCTCTGGCGATACTTCCAACGTTATGACTGGAACACCACCTGGAAGTCGAAGCCAGCGTGGGAGACATTCAAGTCTGAGTCGGTGAGGGTGTTCGAAGAGAATCCGAGCAACTATCTCGCAAACGAACTCCCGTCGGTCTTCGATCTCACTACCTGCATGCGGTGGATGTACAACTTCCTCATGCCGCTGCAGGCTCCGGTGCCGGAATGCGATGTCGTCCACGCGACCATCGCTGCGTTCACCGGCATCGCAGGCATTGTGGCCAAGCATGAGTACGGCTCCGCCTTCCTTGTCACCGACCACGGCGTATTCGCGCGTGAACGCTACATCGCCGTCTCCGCTGGTCCGTTCTCGTTCTTCTGCAAACGGTTCCTCATCAATATGAGCTGCTTCATCTCCCGGCTCAACTACATGTATGCCGATGTGGTGTCGCCGGTGGCGAACTTCAATCGACGTTGGGAGATCCCGTACGGCGCAGATGAACGTAAGATCGAAACGATCTACAACGGAATCGACCCGGCGCGGTTTGAGTCGCGTCCAAAACCAGAGCGGACGGCCCATCGACCCACAGCAGTCGCGGTCGCCAGAGTGTTTCCACTGAAAGACCTGTTCACAATGATCCGATCTGCGGCTGTCGCTCGTGATTCGATTCCGGACGTGTGGTTCATCGTCTATGGCTCTCTGGACGCAGATCCACCCTACGTAGCGAAGTGTCGTGCGCTCATCGAGGAGCTCAAACTCGAGGAGAACTTCGAGTTCGCAGGTTTTCACAGCAAACCGAACGAAGCATTCTGCGAAGGCGACATCTCCGTCCTTTCGTCGATCTCCGAAGGATTTCCGTTCACCGTGCTCGAGTCGATGGCGTGCGAGCGTCCCGTCGTGGGGACGGACGTGGGTGGCGTGAAAGAGGCACTCGAGGGCTTCGGCGTTGTCGTGCCTCCTAGAGATCCAGAAGCCTTTGGGAGGGGAGTAGTTGCCCTCCTGAGCGATGACGATCTTCGGATCGAACTCGGGCGGCGGGCGCGACAGGAGATTCTCGCCAAGTTCCGGACCTCCACGTCTGTCGACGCCTACCTTGAGCTCTATCGCCGACTGGCGGCATCCAAGCGGGCTGGGACGATTCCGCGAGGGCCGACGCCGGGCATGGGGCTCGGACTCTACGAGTCGTTCTCGTCGCAACCCGTGCCGGCGTCCGTCGACGGCGGTGACCGGCCATGAGCGACACCGTCCTGAACGCGCCGAGTAGGGACTCTCCAGAGCCGTTTGCCGCGGCGGATGCTTCTACCGTCGTCGACTCAACGGTTGGCTCTCGGCGCCTTGACCCAGAAGCGCTGGAACGCCGACTCGTCGAGATCGTTGCCTTTGTCATCGAGGAGACCGTGAGCCCGATTGATCGATGGGCTGTGGCGGCCACGCTCGAGAGCAGCGGGCTGCGCGACATCGACGCAGTAGAACTCTTTGGTTTCGATGACATTTTCGCTATGGCGGACGTCGTCTACTTGCGGGTTCGCGCTGCTCTCAGCGCTCAAGCGACCGAAATCGAAGTGTCGCCTGCCGACTCGATAGTCGTTCAAATCCGACGATTCGCGCGTCTCTACTTGCAGGGCATGTTCTTCGCGCTACCTATGGTGATCCAAATTGTTTCAGTACTCGTGCTCGGCTATGCGTTGTGGGCCTATCTACGATTCGACGAGGCGCAGGCCACAACTGTTGCCGTCGGGACGACGCTCTCCTTCATCGTGACCGGAGGGTTCGTTCAAGCTATTGGCCGTCTCGGTCTCTACTACGGCGAACAGGGTGCTCACGGACTCGCGTACCGCATCTGTAAACGGCTCATCCGGTTGGGGATGCTCACTGTGCTGGCTGTCGGAAGTGCCTGGCTCTGCTTCAACCTCTTCAGCGGACACTTTCCAATCCTGACGGTGCTGATTGCGCTCGTCTATTTCCTTCTGCTCTCTGCGCTCTGGCTCTTCATGGCTGTGCTCTACACGACACACCAGCGACTGGCGATCATCGTTACGCCAATGGTCGGCGTCGTCGTGATCGCCGTCGTCTTCAATTTCACACCGCTCGGTATCTTTGCATCGCATTGGGCTGGCCTCACGGTCACGTGCGTGATGTCGTGGTACTGGGGAGACAGAGTCATGTCGCGGCGGGCTAAGTCAGTGAAGGGGGACAAATTGCTGGCGGTGCTGCCTCGTGCTTCGATCATCGCATACACGGTGGCCCCGTACTTCTTTTATGGCATCTGCTACTTCGGATTTCTCTTCCTCGACCGTATGGTGGGCTGGTCCACGGCGGACGAAGCGCTGCCATTTCTCATCTGGTTTCGTACTCCATATGAATTGGGTCTTGATTGGGCTCTGCTGTGCCTTGTCTTCACCATCGCTTTGCTCGAGTACACCATCAACGCCTTCTCCGAGATGATCATCCCTACTCAACAGCGTTTCCGTGCCTCGCAGGTAGTTGAGCACAACCGATACTTTAAGAAGTTCTACAAGCGCCAGGTCATTGCGCTGATTCTGATGTCCTTGGCGAGCGGGATAATGGTGTACAAGGCCGTGCTCTGGACGAGACGGTTCGATCACATTGAGCAGATACGCGACTTCTTCGCTAGTCCGATCACCTTCTGCGTGTTCTTCTGGGGCGCCGCCGGCTATGGATTGTTGGTGGTGGGGCTGATGAATGGCGTGTTTTTCTTTGCGCTTTCGCGCCCATTCTTTGTCCTGCGCCCCATCGCCGCAGCAATCATTACGAGCGTCGTGGTCGGCTTCGTGTTGTCGCGCACACTCGACTACTGGTGGAGCGTGGCGGGCATGGCTTCAGGCGCATTCGTCTTCGCTGTTCTGACCTCGCGCTATGTCGCTCGCGTTCTGAACGACTTGGACTACTACTACTACTCCGCCTACTGATGAGGCATCACGAAGAAGGACCTTGAGCTATTCGCTGAGCACCTTGTTCTCGACGATCCGGGTGGCTGTCTGGTGTGTGATCGTCCTCGTGGTCCTGCCGCGAAGGATCTTCCGCCCGGCCCCTGGCGGAGCACGCGCGTCTCGGTCGCTCGAGGGTGCAGTACGAATGCTGGTTGCGTTGATGTTGACGACGTGGTCGCTCGTCCTGCTCGGCCTGTTCGACCTGTTCTCGCTGGTGGTGTCATTCGCCGGACTGGCGCTCTCGCGTTCGGTGATCGCCCGTCGTCTCAGCCCTGTTCGGTTGATCCGCGAGGCCTGGCGTCAGATGGTGATCCGCTTTCTGGATCTCCTCGACGACCTTCAGGCGTTTGCAGCCGTGGTGCGTACACTTCCGTCGCGGGGCGTTCGATGGCTGCGGCGACGGTTGCCGCGAGGCCCCGATGTTGCCTGGATCGGCTCGTATGGAGCCGTCGTCCTTGGGTCGGGTGCGTTGCGTCTGATCGACATTCTCGCCCATCCATCGCCAGCCGCCGGCAACAACTATTTGCAACGCATTGATGGCGTAGTGGCCGTCGGCGCGCGGAGAATGCCGAGCAATGACCTTCACGGCATGGACTTGTTGCTCGGATCAATTGCACGCCTGGTCACCGTTGATCCGACGATGCTTGTGCGAATCGCACCTGCAGTGGTGGCGGGATTCGTCAGCGTTTCGCTGATCGTCTGCCTTCGGCATTGGAGTGTTTCCCATGGGTCGGTGTTGATCGCAGCAGTGGTTGTGGGGTTGGCGGGTGTCGCATCGTGGTTGCCTCCTCTCGGGGGCGAGGATCTCTTGGGAATCGAAACGGCCCTCGCTGCGGCATTGCCGGCCTTTGTGTTTTCTAGTCAGGCCATCGCGACTGGAACGGAGTGGCTCGGCGGCAGGGGCGAGCGTCGCCGGCTCGCGGCCGCGTCGGTCGGCGTCGCTGTGTTTCTGCATCCGGCCGCCGGAACAGCTGTGTTCGTCTGCCTCGTGCTCGGTGTGGTCGTGTCATGGGCGATGTCGCAGCGTGAGTCAGCTCCATCCGTCCGCCTCTCGCTCTGGCTGTTGGCGGGCGAGGTGCTGGGACTCGCCCCGTTGGTGCTGGTGGGACTGGCGCGGGGTGACATCACGGCACCGCTTCGTTCGATTCTGACGGAGGTCGGAAGTGGATCGGGTGAGTTCCCGGTCGCAGCGCCGCCTTCGTGGCCGGTTGTGTTGCTCGCCTCCATCGCGATCGCGTTGCTACTCGCTCCGGACCTGATGGCCCATCTGCGCCGTCGGCCTGACGACGACCCGCCTGCCTCTGCCGACCCAACCGACTTCCTGCGTGTGGCGCAGCGACTCGTCGGAGCGGGCTGCCTCCTCGTTGCAGCGGTCGCGGTTCCTGAGCGATTCGGCATGGCCGCGATGTTTCGATCGTCCGATGTGATTCGTGTGTTGATTCCTCTCGGGGGCCTGACGCTGGCGTTCGCGCTCGACGAGGTGGTGCGGGTCATCCGATCGCGGCCTCCCCGACGCACTCGTTCAGGCTCGTCGAAGTGGGCTGAATTCGTGACCGCGTCGGTGGCGGCCATCGCGCTGATCCTGGGCTCTTTCCCGCTCCAGCTCGGGCCCGCGGGCGTTCGGTTGCAGCCCGACGCTGTTGCGAAGGCACTGTTCGAGATCAAAGCGACGTTCCCGGCAAACTCCTGGACAGTTGTCGCCGATGATGCGACCCGCCCACAGGTCACGGGTAGGGGCTACTTTCTGCAGGCGAGCACGTTCGCCGCGACGTACCGGCCCGATACCTGGCGTTTCGATCCCCGCTCGCCTGAACTGGCAGTGCCCAGCCGGCATACGTTCATTGTGTTGTCTCCCGCGCCCCCCAACGACGACTCATCAACTGCCGTGGATCCGCGCCCAGCGCTCGAGTCGTGGCTCAAGGTGTACGGAACAACTCACGACGACCTGTCATTGTTCTTCGACGAGCAAGGCGTGGCTGTCTGGCACATCGACAGGCCGCCGAGCGACGACAAGCGAGTTCTGGACGAGATCGCGAGGATGCGACGCGGGACGGCACCGAACGACGAGGTTCACCGTCGAGCGAGGACTCGAAGAACCGCGCGCTGAACCGTGCGACACGCGTCAAGCTGTCGTCCGAACCGCGTCGACGCTGCATCCATGAGTTCGGGGTCGAGCGCGCGCATGATGAAACCGGCTCTTCGGATTTCAGGGTGGGGTGAGTCCGTCGAGGAGTGACCAGTTCGGCTTGCCGGCGTAGAGCAAGGCGCGGATGCGGTAGTGCTGGAACCGTCGAACCCGAACGCGGTGCGCTT
>JBDKJP010000124.1:0-18684 GCA_039796575.1 Actinomycetota bacterium | reverse complement strand
GTGGTCGGGCACGGCGACGCGGTTGCCGGCGAGGTCGTTGTACCAGTGCACGCGCCACAGGTTGCGGGCGTCGGGCCCGTCCTTCGGCGCATCGCCGACGACGGCGGGATCGACCGTGGAGGGGTCGGCCAGCTGGGCGAACGTGGGCAGCACGATGCCCCGCTCGCGGAACCGGGCGACGCTGTTCTCGAGCGAGGCGCGGTCGACCACACGGTCGGCGAGGCCGAACTGGTTCTCGAGCGCGTGCGAGATCGGGTCGGCCGTGGCGTGGGTCATGTTTGACATTTTGTCAAAGTCGGGGCCGCTTCGCACGAACGTCTTTCTCCAAGCATCTGCTTCGGTTATCGCTATCCTGACCCACATGTCCGATCGCACCGACGGCACCACCCAGGACCTGTCCGGCGCCAAGCGCCGCATCGTCGAGCGGTTGAAGCGTGCCGACACGGTCACGGCCCCCGAACTGGCGGCCGAGTTCGGCCTCACCGACACGGCCATCCGCCAGCACCTCGAGGCGCTCGAGGCGGCACAGCTCGTGCAGCGGTCCACCGGCGCGCACAGCGGCCGCGGCCGCCCGCCCACCCACTGGAGCCTCACGCCGTCGGCCAGCACCCTGTTCGCCGACCGCCACGCCGACCTCAGCGTCGAGCTGCTCACCTCCATCCGCACCGCCCTCGGCGACGATGCACTCGACAAGGTGGTGCGCACCCGCGCCGAGCGCCAGCTGGCGAGCTACCAGGGCGTGCTCCAGGGTGCCGGCAGCGTGCAGGAGAAGGTGCAGCGCCTCGCCACGTTGCGCAGCGCCGAGGGCTACCTCGCGGAGGCCGTCACGGCCGACGACCACGTCGAACTGGTCGAGCACCACTGCCCCATCCAGAACGCCGCCGACCACTGCGGCGGCCTGTGCAGCGCCGAGCTCGACCTGTTCCAGAAGGCGCTCGGGCCCGAGGTGCACGTGGCCCGCGAGCAACACCTGCTCGACGGCGGCCAGCGCTGCGCCTATCGCATCACGCTGCGCTAGCTCGCTTCCTGCGCGGTCGCTAGGTTCTCGGCCCATGGCCGACTTCCTCCTCGGCGGGCAGATCGATCCCGCGCAGCACACCCGCACCGACGCCACCACATCGGTGCCGAGCGGCGACCTCACCACCCACGGCGTCATCGTCGGCATGACCGGCTCGGGCAAGACCGGCCTCGGCGTGGTGCTCATCGAGGAGGCCCTGTCGGCCGGCGTGCCCACGTTGCTCATCGACCCGAAGGGCGACCTCACCAACCTGTGCCTCACGTTCCCGGCGCTCGCTCCCACCGACTTCGAGCCGTGGGTGAACGAGGGCGACGCCGAGAAGGCCGGGAAGACCGTCGCCGAATTCGCCGCCGCTCAGGCCGACACGTGGACCAAGGGCCTCGCCGGCTGGGGCATCACCGCCGAGCGCGTCGCCGCGCTGCGCGCTGCTGCCGAGTTCACCATCTACACGCCGGGCTCCACCGCCGGTGTGGGCCTCGACATCGTCGGCTCGCTCGCCGCGCCGGCGGGCGTGACCGACCCCGAGATCCTCGGCGACGAGATCGAGGGATTCGTCTCCGGCCTGCTCGGCCTCGTGGGCGTCGACGCCGACCCGCTGACGAGCCGCGAGCACATCCTGCTCAGCAACCTGGTGATGCACGAGTGGGGCGCCGGTCGCGACCTCGACCTGCCGACGCTGGTCGGCATGGTGCAGCAGCCGCCGATGCGCAAGCTCGGCGTGTTCGACCTCGACCAGTTCTTCCCGCCCAAGGACCGCACCGCGTTCGCGATGCGGCTCAACGGGCTGCTCGCGTCACCGTCGTTCGCGGCGTGGATGAGCGGCACCGCACTCGACATCGACCGCCTGCTGCACACCCCCGACGGCCGACCGCGCTGCGCCATCGTCACCACCGCGCACCTCGGCGACCAGGAGCGCCAGTTCGTCACCACCCTGGTGCTCGGCAAGCTCGTCACCTGGATGCGCAAGCAGAGCGGCACCACCGACCTCCGAGCCATGCTCTACATGGACGAGGTGGCGGGCTACCTGCCGCCCACCGCGGCACCGCCGACGAAGAAGCCGATCATGACCCTGATGAAGCAGGCGCGTGCGTTCGGCGTGGGTGTGGTGCTCAGCACGCAGAACCCGGTCGACGTCGACTACAAGGCGCTCTCCAACGCCGGCACGTGGATGATCGGCCGCCTGCAGACCGACCGCGACAAGGCCCGCCTGCTCGACGGGATGAGCGCGGCCAGCGGCGGGGTCGACGTGAAGGCCGTCGGCGACACCATCAGCGGGCTCGCCAAGCGCGAGTTCGTGCTGCGCCGCGCCGGCAAGGACCAGCCCGAGGTGTTCACCACGCGCTGGGCGATGAGCTACCTGCGCGGCCCGCTCACCCGCGACCAGATCGCCGTGCTGATGGCCGATCAGAAAGCGGCACCCGCCGCGGCGCCCGCACCTGCTGCCGCGCCGGCCGCCGCGCCCGCTCCGTTGCCGCCGCCCACCCTGCCGCCGCCGGCCCCCGGCACCGCGGCACCCGCACCGGTGCCCGCGCCGGCGGCCGCGCCCGCAGGAGCCGACGGCGCCGACCAGTCGCCGGTGATGCCGCACATCGCCGACGGCGTGGCCGTGCGGTGGGTCGATCCGGCCGCGCCGTGGCTCGCCGACGTCGGCGCCGACCCGACCGGCACCACGTGGGAGCCGGCGCTGCTGTTCCGCGTGGCGATGCGCTTCGACGACGACAAGGCCGACTTCGTGCACGACCAGGAGTTCGAGGCCGTGCTGTTCCCGCTGTCGGAGCAGGTCGACGCGAGCCGCCCCACCGACGTCGACTACGACGAGCGCGACCTGCGCAGCATCGCTCCCCCGCAGTGCACGTACCGCCTGCCCGACGCACCGCTGCACCAGAAGACGTTCTACGCCCGCGTGCAGCGCGACCTGGTCGACTCGCTGGTGCGCAGCCGCTCGGTCGACATGCTCGCCCACAAGGCGCTGAAGGTGTTCGGTCGTCCCGGCGAGACGCCCGAGGCGTTCGCGCTGCGCTGCCAGGCGGCGGCCGACGCGAAGGCCGACGAGGAGACGGCGAAGCTGCGCACGAAGTACGAGACGAAGCTGAAGAGCATCCAGACGCAGTTGGCCACGGCCGAGGATCGCGCCGACGTGCTCGAGACGCAGGCGAAGGGCAAGCGCAACGACGAGCTCATGTCGGCCGCTGGGTCCATCCTCGACGGGTTCCTCGGCGGACGCCGCTCGCGTGGCGGCATGCTCGGGACAGCCTCGCGCCGCCGGTCGAGCACGCAGGCGGCGAACGCCCGGCTCGACGCACAGGAGAGCAAGATCCAGGGGCTGCAACAGCAACTGGCCGATCTCGAACAGCAGCTCGTCGATGAGGTGCAGGCCATCACCGACAAGTGGAACGCGGTGGCGCTCGACATCTCCACCGTGTCGGTGCCGTTGGAGCGCACCGACGTATCGGTGCTGCACAGCGCGCTGGTGTGGCTACCCGTGCCCTGACAGGTCAGCGGCGCAGATCCTCCGGCGGCAGCGTGCTCGGCCCGACGTGCAGGTCGAGCCACGTGTTCACCTCGCCCGCGGCCTCCCACGTGTCGCGCACCTTGCCCACCGCGGCCTTCGTGTACATCCACTTCGCCAACGGGAACTCGCGGCCGGCCATCAACCCCTTGCGGCGCAGCAGCTCGATGCGCGGGTGGTCCTTCGGGTAGCCGCGCGGTGCCGTCTTCAGCTCGCTCATCGCGCCCGGGCGCAGGCCGGCCTTCTCGACCGCCGCCACCAGACGTGCCAGCTCGGCGCCGGTGTGCTCGCTGTCGATCGCGTCACGGAACCGCTCGAGCTGATCGGACGCCATCGAGTAGTAACCGCTGCCGGCGAACATGCCGGTGGCGCTGAACGCGACGTAGAAGCCCGCGCCGCCCTCGCTCTCGCCGTAGCCGCCGATGTTCTCCTTGTAGGGCGTCTTGTCCTTGCTGAAGCGCACGTCCTTGTACGGGCGGAACACCTGGAACGGCCCGTAGGCGGCCAGCTCGTCGAGCAGCGCGAGGAACGGCCCCCGCACCGCCGACTCGTAGACCGCCTTGTTCGCCTGCCAGTACGTGCGCGAGTTGTCGGCCTGCAACCCCTCGTAGAACGCGACCGCCTCCGGTGAGAACCCCGTGAACCCCATGCCCGGAACTGTAGAGGTTCCCCGTTGGGTGCTTTCGTGCGGCACAGCACCGCACGAAACCACCCATTCGTCGAAGGGAAATCAAATCGAACGCATGTTCGATGTATCCGATAGAATCGCTCCATGACTGGACGCACACGGGCTTGGACCGACGAGGACCTCATTGCCGCTTGCCGCACCCAACCGACGATCGCCGACGTCATTCGGGCACTTGGGCTCCGCCAGGGCGGGGGCACCCACCAACACGTTCGACACCACATGGTCCGGCTCGGCATCGAACTCGCACAGCCGGATCAGAACGCCTGGATGCGCAAACCCGGCGCCCGGCCGGGCGGGCGCACCATGCCGTTGGAGGAGGCGCTGACATCGCCATCGCCCTACTTCAACATCGGCAAACTCCGCGGCCGACTGGTCGCCGCCGGGTTGAAGACACTGCAGTGCGAGCGGTGTGGCATCACGGAGTGGTGCGGTGAACCGGTCCCCTTCGAGCTCGACCACATCGACGGCGACCGCACCAACAACCTGCTCGAGAACCTTCGTATGCTGTGCCCCAACTGCCACGCACAAACCGAGTCCTGGTGCAGAATGCGATCGAGCAGGCCGACGTAGCCCAACGGCAGAGGCGCAGCGCTTAGGACGCTGTCAGTGAGAGTTCGAGTCTCTCCGTCGGCACCAGCCCACGCGACCGGCCCGGCAGGGTCAGTCGACGGGGGCCTCGATGCGGAAGCGGTGGCCGTCGGGGTCCTGCACCGTCATCACCTTCGTGCCCCAGTGCGTCGGCCGGAACGGGCTGATCACCACCATGCCCGGCGGCGGTTCGTATCCCGCCGGCGCCGACAGGTACACCTCGGTGGCCACGGGGTCCTCCCAGCCCTGTTCGGCGATGAACACGCTCGGCCCGCCGCCCGGGTGGCGGAGCATGCCCGACCCGTGGTCGGTGGCGAACTCCACCTCGAACCCGAGCGACTCCCAGAACGCGACCGCCGTCGCCCAGTCGTGCGTCTCCACGTACAGATGGCCGAAGCCGTTCGTCCCCATCACGACATGGTAACCCGCCCGAATCGGGGGCATCCTGGGGCACATGATCCGCGACATCCAGTTCAGCTCGGCGCACAACGACTGGCCCGAGCTGCGCGACGCCGTGCTGCAGGCCGAGGCCGAGGGCTACGGCACCACCTGGGTGCTCGACCACTTCGACGGCACGCTGTTCGAGACCGGCGACCGTGAACTGCTCGAGGCTTTCACGTTGATGGGCGCACTGGCCGAGGCGACCACCACCATCGGCATCGGGTCGCTCGTCGTCAACGTGGCCAACCGCCACCCCGAGTTGATGGCGCTCGCCGCCTCGAGCGTGCAGCGCATCAGTGGCGGACGGCTGCAGCTCGGCATCGGCGCCGGCGCCGCGCCCGAGACCCCCTGGTCGCGTGAGCACAAGGAGCGCGGCATCGCGCTGCTGCCCGATCTGGCCGACCGTCACGCCGCGGTGGTGCACCAGATCGAGGTGCTCCGAGACCGGGCGCCGGGTGTGCCGATCTTCGTGGGCGTGAACAGCGAGCAGCTCGCTCGCATCGCGGGCACCTACGCCGACGGTGTGAACATCCGCCTGTCGAGCCCGCACTGCGGCCGCTACCTCGCCGCGGCACGCGACGCCGCCGGCGAGAAGCCGTTCGACTGCTCGGGCTGGGCGTCGCACGACGACCCGGCGGGTCAGGAGAAGGCCGTCGAGCTCGGGCTCGACCGGCTCATCATCTCCCGCCTGGAGCCCCTTCGCGGCTGACCCGTGCGAACATGGTCGGGCATGAACGTGCTCGAGCTCCCCACCCCGGCGTTGGTCATCGACGCCGATGTCCTGGAGCACAACCTGTCGGCGATGGCCTCGGCCCGACCCGGCGCCGCGCTGCGCCCGCACGTGAAGGCGCACAAGTGCACCGCGCTCGCTGCGGCGCAGTTCGCCCACGGCCACCACTCGTTCACCTGCGCCACCCCGCGGGAGGTGCTGGGCATGGCGGCCGCCGGGCTCGGCGCCGACCTGCTGCTCGCCAACGAGGTGCTCGACCCGGCTCGCCTCCGTGCACTCGCCGCGGCGCAGGAGTCGGCACGCATCACGCTCGCGGTCGACTCGCCCGAGACCGTGGCCGCGACGGCGGCTGCCGGCATCGCCGAGGTGCTGGTCGACGTGAACGTGGGCCTGCCCCGCTGCGGTTGCCGGCCCGAGGAGGCCGGGCGCATCGCCGACCTCGCCCGCGCCGCCGGCATCGCCGTGCGCGGCGTGATGGGGTACGAGGGACATCTGATGGTGGTCGACGACCCCGCCGAGCAGCGCACGCGCGTCGACGACGCGATGGATCGGCTGTTCGCGGCGCATGCGCTGGTGGGCGGCGACGTGGTCAGTGCGGGTGGCACCGGCACGTTCCATCTCCACGACCGCGTCACCGAGGTGCAGGCCGGCAGCTACGCACTGATGGACACGCACTACGGCCGGTTCGGCCACCCGTTCCAGCAGGCGGTGCACGTGTACGGCACGGTCGTGTCGGCCACACCGAAGTACGCGGTGGCCGACGTCGGCCTGAAGAGCATGGGCATGGACCACGGCAACCCGTCGCTCGAGACGCTCGACGGCAACGGCGCCGACGTGTGGTTCCTGAGCGACGAGCACGTCACGTTCGTGCCGCACACCGGCGTGGCTGCCGTGGGCGACCGGGTGCGGCTGCCACCCGCGCACATCGACCCCACGATGGCCATGCACGAGGTGGCGTGGCTGGCCCGTGGCCACGAGCTGCTCGACCGTTGGCCCATCGATCTGCGGAACTGGTGAGCCGATGCGTGACCGATTGCCCGTGTGGGCTCGCCGCATGATCACCGTGCTCGCGTGGGCGGCGCTGGCCGTCACGCTGCTGGTGTCGTTCACCCAGTTGTTCGGCATCGACGACCGTCGCATCGTGGCAGTGCTGCAGGCGCTCACCCCGTTCGTGCTGTTGAGCGCAGTGCCCATCGGTGCCGTGGCACTGCTGTATCGGAAGTACCCGATGGCGGCCATCTCGTTGGTGCCGATCATCACGTTCGCCGCGCTCGCCGCGCCATTGGTGCTGGCCTCGTCGCCACCGGCCATCGACGATGCGGCACCTCGGTTCACGCTCACGTTCGCGAACCTGCTCGCGAAGAACGGCACGCCGCAGGAGGCCGCCGCCGACGTCGTGGCCACGGGCGCCGACGTGCTGGTGCTCGGCGAGTTCACCCCCACCTACCAGGCGGCGTTCGAGGCGCTGGTGGGCGACGACTACCCGTACCGCGCCGAGCACCCGCTTCCCTCGCCCGCCGGCATCGCCGTGTGGAGCCGCTACCCCATCCGCACCGGTGGTGTGGTCGACCTCGAGGGGCGCCCCACGATCGACGTGGTGCTCGACATCGACGGCCGCGCCGCCCGCGTGATCGGCGTGCACCCGTCGCCACCCACGCACGATGCCGCGTACTGGGTGCAGCAACTCCGCGACATCGGCGACCTCGCCGCCGACGGCGACCTGCCCACGGTGATCGCCGGCGATTTCAACGCGTCGCGGTGGCACCCGTCGTTCCGCGAGCTGCTCGACCGCGGCTGGACCGATGCCCACGAGGCGCTCGGCGACGGCTGGAGCGTCAGCTGGCCCACCGACGAAGGCGTGCTACCGCCCACGTTCGTGCGCCTCGACCACCTGCTGTTCGGCACGGGGATCGCCCCGGTGAAGCTGCGCGACTACGCGGTCACCGGCAGCGACCACGAGGCGTTCATGGTGGAGCTCGGGTTCACGCCCCGGGCGAACTGAGCGCGGCGACCAACGCGGCGAACGCACGGCCGCGGTGCGACATCGTGTTCTTCTCCGCCTCGCTCATCTCGCTGAACGTGCGACCGTCGCCGTCGTCGGGGATGAACAGCGGGTCGAAGCCGAAGCCGCGCTCGCCACGTTCCTCGGTGGCGATGCGGCCCTCGCACACGCCCTCCACCTGCAGCTCACTGCCGTCGGGGCGCACCACCATCACCACGGTGCGGAACCGGCAGCGGCGGTCGGCGACACCTTCGAGCGCGGCGAGCATCTTCGCCCGGTTCTCGGCGTACGTGGCGTTCGGCCCCGCGTAGTACGCGGTCTCCACTCCGGGCTCGCCGTCGAGCGCGTCGACGAACAACCCGGTGTCGTCGCTCACCGCGGCCATGCCCGTGGCCGCGCAGATGGCGGCGGCCTTCAGGCGTGCGTTGCCCTCGAGCGTGCCCGCGTCCTCCACCACCTCGGGCACGTCCGCGGGACGCGGCACGAGGTGCACCAACCCGTCGAGGATGGACGCGATCTCGGCCACCTTGTGCGGGTTGGCCGACGCCGAGACCAGCGTGGGCAGGCTCATCGCCCCAGCGTGCGCTGACTGGGCGGCGTGGCCACCAGATCCGCCTGCAGATCGATGATGCGGCCGAGGCCGGTGGTGGCCAGGCCGAGCAGCTGGTCGAGCTCGCTGCGACTGAACGCCGCACCCTCGGCGGTGCCCTGCACCTCCACGAACTTCGGCTCGGCACCGGGCTGGCCCAGCACCACGACGTTCATGTCGACCTCGGCCGTCGAGTCCTCCACGTACGGCAGGTCGAGCACGGGCTCGCCGTTCACGATGCCGACGCTGATGGCCGCGCAGTAGCTGTGCAACGGGTGCTGCTTGATGGCCTTGTTCTGCACGAGGCGGGTGAGTGCGTCGTGCAGCGCGAGGTAGCCGCCGCAGATGCTGGCGGTGCGGGTGCCGCCGTCGGCCTGCAGCACGTCGCAGTCGACGATGACCTGCCGCTCGCCGAGCAGCTTCATGTCGCACGCGGCGCGCAGCGAGCGGCCGATGAGACGCTGGATCTCGACGGTGCGGCCGCTCTGCTTGCCCTTCGCGGCTTCACGGTCGATGCGCTCGGGCGAGGCGCCGGGCAGCATCGAGTACTCGGCCGTCACCCAGCCCTTGCCGCTGTTGCGCATCCAGCGCGGCACGTCCTCGTCGATGCTCGCGGTGCACAGCACGCGGGTCTTGCCGAAGCTGACGAGCACGCTGCCGGCCGCCATCTCGGTGTAGTCGCGCTTGAACGAGAGCGGGCGGAGTTCGTCGGCGGCGCGGCCATCGGGACGGGACATGTGGGGTCTCCTGTGTGAGGGGGATCAGTCGTGACGCCAACCGGCGGCGTCGCGGAGTTCGGGGCCGAGCAGTCGTCGGCCGAGGTCGGCGAACCACGAGATGTCGCCGCTGCTGAGGAAGCGGTGCTCGGCGGGCGCGCCGCCGGCGGGGCGCAGCAGGCCGGCCTCGGTGAGCGCTGCCCGTGTGGCGAACGCGGTCTCGTCGGCGCTGCTGACGAGGGTGACCTCGGGGCCCATCACGTCGGAGATGACGCGGGCGAGGTACGGGTAGTGCGTACAGCCGAGCAGCAGGCTGTCGACACCGGCGTCCTTCACCGGGGCGAGCAACCGCTCGGCGAGGATGGTGACCTCCTCGCCGCTGGTCTGCCCGCGCTCGACGAACTCGACGAACCCCGGGCACGCCGCCGACGTGAGGTGCACGGTGCGCCCGGCCGCCTCGGCAGCGGCGTCGACCGCACGGTCATAGGCGCCGGAACCGATGGTGCCGACCGTGCCGATCACACCCGCCTCACCGGTGCGCGTGGCCACGGTGAGCGCCTTGGCCCCCGGTTCGACCACGTCGATCACCGGCACGGGCAGCTCGGCCTTCAGGTCGTCGATGGCCGCGGCCGACGCCGTGTTGCACGCCACCACCACGGCCTTCACGTCGAAGTCCTTCACCAGGCTCCAGGCCAGCTGGCGGGCGAACTCGCGCACCTCGCTCTGCGGGCGCGGCCCGTACGGGTAGCGGCCGGTGTCGCCGATGTACACGAGGTGCTCGTGCGGCAGGAGGTCGATGACGGCTCGGGCGACCGTGAGGCCTCCGAAGCCGCTGTCGAACATGCCGATCGGGCGATCCATCACGAGCAGGCTAACGGTTGACCAGGAAGGCGATCGTGTACGCCACCGAGTTCGAGGCGACGTGGCCGATCACCGTCGAGAGCACGCTGCCCGACCGGTAGCGGATCCAGCACCACCACAGGCCCGCCACCATCGTGCCGACCACGGCGAAGGTGAGCCCGGCCACCTGCCCGGCAACACCGTCGCCGAACAGCCGGTCGGCCACCGGGTTCACCTCGCTCAGGTTCCACGCCGGCAGCACGTGCCACAGACCGAACCACGCCGACGCGGCGACGCAGCCGCGCAGCACTCCCCACCGCACCGCGAACAGCGCCGGCAGCACGGCGCGGAACGCGACCTCCTCGAGCACAGCGGTGCCGAGCGGGATGCGCACGAACGCCTGGTACAGCCACGTCCACACGCCGCCCTCGACGCGCCGGTCGTGGAACATCTCGTTGAACGCCGGCATCAGCAGACCGATCAGCAGCACCCCCGCGGTGAGCACGAACAGGGTGAGGCCCCAGGCCGCGCCGCGCCGCCACTGCGTGAAACCCATGTCCTCGTCGGACACGGTGCGGCGGGCCAGGACCACGATCACCGCGGCCACCGTCAGGTTCCACGGCACGTACGCCCAGCCGGGGATCACCCGGTTCGACATCACGTTGGCGACGGCCAGCACGAGCAGCACACCCACCACGGAGGTGCCCCAGCGCGTACGCTCGGGACGTGCAACGATCGCCACGACAGGGAGGGTAACCGTGACCGTGTCACCGACACCGTCAGGGTCACCGGCACCGTCGGGGCGAAACGCGTACATCGACTTCCTGCGCGCCTTCAGCCTGCTGATCGTGGTGGCCTGGCACTGGGCGTTCACCATCATCGTGTGGGAGGACGACGGCCCGCACGCCACCAATCCGATCGGCTTCACCACCGGCATGTGGGCCGCCACGTGGCTGCTGCAGGTGATGCCGCTGTTCTTCTACGTCGGCGGCTACTCGCACCTCACCGCGTGGCGACGCGCGCAGGAGCGCGGCGAGACCATCTGGCGCTTCGTGTACAAGCGCCTCAAGGGCCTGGCCGTGCCGGCGTTCTCGCTGTTCGCCGTGTGGGTGCTGTTCGGCATCGGCCTGTTCCAGGCGTTCGGCTTCCAGTGGATCGGCCGCGCCGTGTTCCTGGTGATCAGCCCGCTGTGGTTCATGGCCGTGTACCTCGGCCTCGTCGCGCTGCTGCCCGTGTTCCTGTGGTTGCACGAGCGATGGGAGTCGATCGTGCTCGTGTTCTTCGCGGCCATCGCCGGCGCGGTCGACATCCTCCGCTTCCGCTACGGCCACGAGTGGCTGGGCATGGTGAACATGGTGGCCGTGTGGGGCCTGTGCCACCAGCTCGGGTTCTTCTACGAGCGCATCGTGAAGGCGCCGCGACACACCGACTGGACCATGCTCTACGCCGGTCTGGCTGCGCTGGCTGGGCTGGTGTTCAGCGGCCTGTATCCGGGCTCGATGGTGGGCGTGCCCGGCGAGCGCTCGAACATGGCGCCGCCGACGCTGGTGATCGTCGCGCTCGTGCTGTTCCAGGCAGGGGTGGCCGAGATCCTGCGCCCGCGGATGGAGCTCGTGCTGCAACGGCCGCGCTGGCAGCGGACGAGCGAGATCATCAACCGCTTCTCGATGCCGCTCTTCTTGTTCCACACCACCGGCATGGCACTGTGGTTGGCAGTGCGTTACCTGGTGGCCGGACAGAACAACGAGACCCGCGAGCCCACCGTCGGGTGGTGGCTGTTGCGGCCGCTGTCGTTCATCGGCCCGATCCTGTTCACGCTGCCCGTCATCTACCTGTTCGGCCGTCGCTGGGTGAAGCCCCCGCGCCCCGCGACCCCGCCCGGCACCCCCTCCCCCACGGCCTGACTCCTCCGTGCTCCTCGCCACCGTCCTCGCGCTCACCGCGGCCGTCCTGCACGCGGGTTGGAACTTCGTCGCCAAGCGCGCCGAGGGCGACCGCTACATGGTGCTGTGGGCGCAGTTCTTCGCCGGCGGCCTCATCGCGTTCCCGTTCATGGTCGGCGTGCAGCTCACGGTCGGCATGCCGTGGCAGGGCTACTTCTGGGGCGCCATCAGCGGCTGCACGCACCTGCCCTACACGTGGCTGTTGGCGAAGGCGTACACACACGGCGACTTCTCGGTCAGCTACCCGGTGGCCCGCGGCGGTGGCGCCGCGCTCGCCGCCATCGGAGGTGTGGTCTTCTTGTCCGATCACCTCTCACCGCTCGAGGTCGCCGGCATCGCCATCGTGGTGCTCGGGCTGGCACTGCTCGCATACGGTGCCTCGCCGCAGAACATCGCGATGGCACTCGCCGTGGCGTGCACCATCGGCACCTACACCGTGCTCGACGCACAGGGCGCCCGCGTCACCGACAGCATCGGGTACGTGTTCATCACCATCTGCGGCACCGCGGTGAGCAACACGATCTTCGGGCTCGCCACGGGCCGGCGGCACGACATGCGCGAGATGTTCATTCGCAACCGCCAACGTGCGTTCGTGACGGGCGCTGCGTCGATGGTGACCTACGGCCTGGTGCTCGTCGCGGTGCAGCACGCACCGGTCGGCTACGTCACCGCGCTGCGCGAGAGCAGCGTGGTGCTGGCCGCGCTGGCCGGCTGGAAGTTCCTCGGCGAGGGCGACCACCGACGGCGCATCACCGCCGCGGCCGTGGTGTTCGCGGGCCTGCTCACCCTGGTGCTCGGACGCTGACCGCGCCCGAACTTAGAAGTAGATGATGCTCTCGGCCTTGGCCTCGGCGGCGTCGAGGTCGTCGGTGTAGGCACCGGTGCTGAGGTACTTCCAGCCGCCGTCGCACACGATGAACACGATGGTGCCCGACTCGATCTCGCTGGCCACCTTCACCGCACCGGCGAGCGCGGCGCCCGACGAGATGCCGGCGAACACGCCCTCGCGCACCAGCGCGCGGGTCCACTCCAGCGACTCGCGCGGCCGCACGACGCGCTTGCGATCGAGCAGGTCGAAGCCGTACCAGCGGTCGAACAGCGGCGGGATGTAGCCCTCGTCGAGGTTGCGCAGCCCTTCCACCCGCTCGCCGAGCGGCGGCTCGATGGCGATGACCTTGATGTCGGGGTTCTGCTCCTTCAGGTACCGACCGGTGCCCATGAGCGTGCCGCTGGTGCCGAGGCCCGCCACGAAGTGCGTGATCTCCGGGCAGTCGCGCAGGATCTCGGGGCCGGTGCCCTCGTAGTGCGCGAGCGGGTTGTTGTCGTTGCCGTACTGGTACAGGAAGCACCACTCGGGATGCGCCTCGGCCATCTCGATGGCCCGCTTCACCGCACCGTTGCTGCCCTCCTCACCAGGGGTGAGGATGAGCTCGGCACCGAAGACCTCGAGCATCTGCCGACGCTCGATGGACACGCTGGTGGGCATGAGGATCTTGATCGGGTAGCCCTTCATCTGCGCGATGGCGGCGAGTGCGATGCCCGTGTTGCCCGACGACGGCTCGATGATGGTCTGCCCCGGCGTGAGGCGCCCGTCCTTCTCGGCCTGCTCGATCATCTGCTTCGCGATGCGGTCCTTCACCGAACCGAACGGGTTCTGGCTCTCGAGCTTGGCGATGATGCGCACGTCGGGGTTCGGCGACAGGCGGCTGACGTCGACCATCGGCGTGTTGCCGATGAGGTCGAGCACGTTCTCGTTGATCACCACGCGGACACCACCTTCCTGTTGTCACCTCGGGCAACCCACCCCCTTGGGCGAGTATTCCGATCAGGCCGGTCGCAATTCTAGCCGGGTGCTCAGAGGATGGCGATGGGGACCGACGAAATGGCGCCGTCGACGATGCGGTACGACCTGGCCTCGGGTGCCTCGCGCTTCAGGCTGACGATGACGTAGTGCCACTCCGGGTCGGGTGCCTGGGCCACGTCGGTGGGGCTCGGATACGGCTCGCTGTGCGTGTGGCTGTGGAACACGCCGATCACCGCCAACCCGTCGTCCTCCGCCTGGCGTTCGGCACGCAGCAGCTCCTTCGGCGGGATGGTGTAGATGCGCGCGGACTCGGCCTCGTTGGTGCACGGCACGAACCGGTGCACCCGGTTGCCCTGCCCCACGAGCAGCCCGCACGCCTCCAACGGATAGCCGCGGTAGGCGTCGGCGATCATCGCGGCGTAGGCCTGCGCAGGGAATACCAGCTCCATCGGCCGCAAACCTACCGGTACCCTGTGCGTTCCCATGGCCCCGAACCGCGACCGCACGAACCCAGGTGGACGGAAGCTCAACGCGAGCAACCGTCGCGCGCGCCACGACTACGACATCCTCGACTCGCTCGAGGCCGGCATCGTGCTCACCGGCAGCGAGGTCAAGGCGTTGCGCGAGGGCCATGCGCAGATCGCCGATGCGTTCGCCCGTGTCATCCGCGGCCAGGTGTGGCTCGACGGCATGCACATCCCGCCGTACCAGTACGGCCACGGCGTCGGCGCGCACGACCCGAACCGCGCCCGCAAGCTGCTCATGCACCGCCGCGAGATCACCAAGCTCGAGCACCAGATCGCCACCGAGCACCTCGCGCTCATCCCGCTCGCCCTGTACTTCAAGGACGGCCGCGTGAAGGTGGAGCTCGGCCTGGCCCGGGGCCGCAAGAAGGCCGACAAGCGTCAGGCGCTGGCCGAGCGCGACTCGAAGTTGGAGATGCAGAAGGCCATGGGCCGTGCACGGAAGGGAATGGACTGATGAGCACGCTCGCGCTCGTACGCACCCCGAGCCCCCGGCTCGCCGAGGGGCTCCTCACCCACATGGAGCGCACGCCGGTCGACGTCGACCTCGCGGTGCGCCAGTGGCAGGGCTACGTCGCCGCGCTGCAGGCCAACGGATGGGACACCATCCCCGTCGCGCCGGCTGCCGACTGCCCCGACAGCGCGTTCGTGGAGGACACCATGGTGGTGTTCCGCGACGTCGCCGTCATCGCCCGCCCCGGTGCCGACGAGCGCAAGCCCGAGACCGAAGCAGCCGCGGCGGCCATCGCAGAGCTCGGCTACCGACTGGTGCCCATCGAGTCGCCGGGCACGCTCGACGGCGGCGACGTGCTGAAGGTGGGCGACACCATCTACGTCGGCCTCGGCGGCCGCACCAACGTGGAGGGCATCGCCCAGCTCGCCGCGGCGTTCGAACCGCTCGGCGCCACGGTGGTCACCGTGCCCATCACGAAGGTGCTGCACCTCAAGTCGGCCGTCACCGCGCTGCCCGACGGCACCATCATCGGCTGGGAACCCGCGGTCGACGACGCGCGCGTGTTCCCCAACTTCCTGCCGATGCCCGAGGAGAGCGGCTCGCACGTGGTGATCCTGTCGCCGTCGACGTTGCTCATCAGCGACGACTGCCCGCAGAGCGCGGCGCTGCTCGAGGCCCGCGGCTACGACCTCGTGAAGGTCGACATCAGCGAGTACATCAAGCTCGAGGGCTGCGTCACCTGCCTCTCGGTCCGCCTTCGCGACGCCCCCACCCCACGAACTCAAGTTCGCTGAGGCTGAGGCCGGGCGGCGTCGTAGGCGGCGCGATAGGCGTCGGCCAACGAGTCGACCGTGTCGTGCGCGTTCAGACCGCTCGGGTTCGGCAGCACCCACAGCTCGGCACCGGCCAGCGTGTCGTCCTGCTTGCCGGCCACCGCCTTCGGGCGACCGAACGCCTGCCGGTACGCGGTGAGGCCCAACACGGCCACCACGTTCGGTCGCAACTCCCCCACCTTTCGCTCCAACCCCTCCGCACCGGCGCGGAGCTCGGGCAACGTGAGCTCGTCGGCGCGGGCACTCGCGGTCGGCACGATGTTGGTGATGCCGATGCCCAGCCCGAGCACCATCTCGGTGTCGTCGGGTCGCATGCCGTCGCTCGCATCGACGAGGCGCGGCGTGATGCCGGCCGCGTGCAGCGCCGGCCAGAACCGGTTGCCGCGACGGGCGAAGTGGGCACCGACCGCTGCGGTCCACAGACCGGGGTTGATGCCCACGAAGAGCAGACGGAGCGCTGGTCGACCAGGTCGTCGACCAGCGCGCCGTGGAACGCCTGCAGTTCGGCGCGGGTGAAGCGCGCCATCACCGGGTGGTCAGCTGACGACCTCGGAGATCTGCATCACCGGGGTGATGTTCGTGTAGTTCGCCACGTCGGCCATGATGTCGGCCGTCTTCGGCGACGCCATGGCGGCACCCATCGCCTCCATCGAGTCGAAGTACAGGTGCACGGCGGCCGCGTTGGGCTGACCGTCGAGACCCTTGTCGATCTCCGCCTTCAGCGGGTTCCATGCCGCCACGCACATCGGCACGTGGGTGGCCTTGTAGTAGTCGTGGTCGAAGGTGGTGCCTTCGCCGTTCGGGTAGAGGACCGTTGCCTTGATCATGAGATCGCAGGGTAGGGCGCGGGTTCACCCGTGATCGACTCGTAGAGCCGATCGATCGAGGGACGAGTGATGAACGTGTACGTGTCCTCGATGGCGGTCTCGCGGTGCGCGGCCTGCGCGGCGAGACGATCGGGGTCGAACACCACCGTCATGAAGGCCTCACGGCTGGGGAACACGTTGAACCGGATCTGGTCCCATTCGCGGCCGTCGCCGAGGATGGTGCCCTCGACCTCGGTCCACGCGGCCAGGCGCACGCCGTGCGGCACGGCCACCTTGCCGGCGTGATCGCTGTAGGTGGCCATCTCGCTGCGGCTCTCGGGGTTCTTGAACTTGATGACGTGGATCACCACCACGTACGGGTCGTCGGCCGTCGGCGGGTGGGGCACCTCGTCCCAGGTGGGCGCGTCGGCGGGCAGCTCCGGCACCGGCATGGGCAGGCAGCCGCACACGATGGTCTCGGCCATGCCGGCTTCCTTGTGGTGGTGCAGCTCCTTGAAGTCGGGGCGGTTCTGCATCTCGAGGAACGCACGGCGCGACGGGTACTTCACGATGCCGATGCGGTCCCACTTCGGCGAGTCGTTGAGGAACTGCGTCTCCACGTCGGCGAGGAAGACGGGCCGAGCGCCGATGGCCTTCAGCGGCCCGAGCGGCGCGTACAGGTCGTCGGCCTCCTTGCCGCTGATGTCGCTCTCACGGCCGTCGGCGTAGTCGGCCTTCTCGCGGTACTTCATCAGGTTGACCATCCAGATGGGGCCGTCGTCCTCGGGCGCCATCGTGAACATCTTCATGCCGTACTCGCGGTTGATCTGCCCGTACCGCACCTCTTGCCCTGCCACTTCGGCCACTGCCTGCTCCCCTCGGAAAGAATTGGCAGTCAGTATGACACGAACTACGCGTCGCGCACCACCTGGAAGCTGAAGCACCCGGCAACCACGTTGCGCACCAGCACCGATTCGACCTCGTCGTGGCGGAACACGTCGGCCAGCGCGTCGGCGAGCGACTCGTGCTCGTCGACGATGCGGGCGAGGTCGTACGCGATGCGGTGCTCGTGCGTGTACGGGCGCACCACCTGACGCCGCGCCTCGAACTCCGGCGGCACCGGGCCCGGCTCGTAGCCCTCGCAGGCATCGACGTGCACCACCACAGGGCCGGTCTCGGCGAACGCACCCGCCCAGGTGAACGGCTGCCACGCCACGATGGCGAGATGCTCCCCCACGTGCGAGTCGCGGAGGCAGCAGCGCAACGGCCAACCGCCCTCGGCATCGACGAACGGTTCGATCGGGTTGCCGCCGTGGTCCACTCCTTCGGCGCGCGTCGCGGCGAGACGGGAGGGATCGAGGGCGACGACGACGGGGTGGGCGGTGCGCATGCCGCCGACGGTACGGACTCGACGCCCTGCGCGCTGGCGGGTTCCGGTCATGACGTTCGACACTGCTCGAGCGGCCGAAACCCTGTCACACCCCTTCCGTACCGTCAGGACATGGCCACCACCCTCACCGCACCCTCCCCCGTCGCGCCGTCAGCACTCGCGCCGGCGCCGCTCGAGCAACTCGAGGCCCGCATCCAGCAGGGCGCCGCGAACCTCACCGCGTTCGAGCACGGCTGGTTGCTCGACGTGGCGGAGTTCGACCGTCGCCGTGGCTGGGAACCGTGGGAGTGCCAGAGCGCGGCACAGTGGTTGAGCTGGCAGGTCGGGCTCGACCTGCGTGCCGCCCGAGAGAAGGTGCGTGTGGCCCGTGCGCTCGAGGAGTTCCCGCGCATCTCGGCCGCCATGGCAGCAGGTCGGCTCTCGTACAGCAAGGTGCGCGCCATCACCCGCATCGCATCGCCCGCCACCGAGGAGGCGCTGGTCGACATGGCCATGGCCGGCACCACCAACCACGTCGAACGCATCGTCGCCTCGTACCGGCGAGCGGCACCCGTGTCGCAGGAGCGCGAGGCCGCGCAGTGGGAGCGGCGTGGCCTGTGGCACGAGGTGCGCGACGACGGTTCGGTGCGCATCACGTTGCAACTGCCGGCCGAGCAGGCCACTGCGTTCCTGTCGGCCGTCGAGCAGTTCGTCTCGCCACCCGAGGTGCTGGCCGACGGATCGCGAGTGCCGCGTGCGGCGCGCCGAGCCGACGGCGCGGTGGCCATCGCCGCGGCCGCACACGCCGCCGAGGCAACAGGTTCGCCGAC
>JBDKJP010000123.1:0-3695 GCA_039796575.1 Actinomycetota bacterium | reverse complement strand
CGGGCGATGCCGTAGAGGAAGGCGATGATGAACAGCGGCCACACCTCGGTGGGGTCGCTCAGCGCGAAGACGAGCAGTGCGATCGACGTGAGCACCTCACCGGTGATGGCGAACAGCGCGACCTTCTTGCGGTTGAACCGGTCGGCGACGGTGCCGGTGACGAGCACGAGCATCATCGCCGGCAGGAACTCGCACAGGCCGATCCATCCGAGGTCGGCCGAGCGGCCGGTGATGTCGTACGCCTGCTTGCCGAGCGCCGCGGCCTGCATGGCCACGCCGGTGTACAGCACCGCGTTGGCGACGAGCAGCGGCCGCACACTGCCGTAGCGCAGCACCTGGCCGGTGGTGAAGGTGGGGAGATCGGAGGCGGGCTCGGCGGACTGCACAGGGCAGTGCACGCTAGTGCCCACCTGCTACACAACACCCATGAGTTCACTCTCCGACGACACCCGCTGGCTCGACGCCACTGCTCAGGCCGCACTCGTGCGCGACGGCGAGGCCACGCCGCTCGAACTGCTCGACGCCGCCATCGAGCGCATCGAGGCACTCGACCCGCAGCTCAACGCAGTCACCATCCGGTGGTTCGACCACGCGCGCGAAGTCGCCGCAGGCCCGCTGCCCGACGGCCCGTTCCGAGGGGTGCCGTTCCTGCTGAAGGACCTGTGGGCGCACTTCGCCGGGCAGACGCTCAGCAACGGCAACCAGGCGATGAAGGACGCGGCGCCCGTCTCCCCCGCCGACACCACGCTCGTGTCGCGGTTCAAGGCGGCCGGGCTCGTCACCGCCGGCCGCACCAACAGCCCCGAGTTCGGCAGCCTGCCCACCACCGAGCCAACCGCGTGGGGGCGCACCCGCAACCCGTGGAGCACCGAGCACTCCACCGGTGGCAGCAGCGGCGGTTCGGCGGCGGCGGTCGCGTCGGGCATGGTGCCCATCGCGCACGCCAGCGACGGCGGCGGCAGCATCCGCATCCCCGCGTCGTGCTGCGGGCTCGTCGGCCTCAAGCCGTCGCAGGGCCGCATCACCCTCGGCCCGTTCCGCGACGAGAGCAACCTCGGCGTCGAGCTGTGCGTCAGCCGCAGCCTCCGCGACACCGCGGCGATGCTCGACGCGGTGCACGGCCCGGGGGTCGGCGACACCGTCACCGCACCGCCGCCGTCGCGGCCGTACCTCGACGAGCTCGGCGCACCCGCCGGCCGGTTGCGCATCGGTCTGCTCGACCACCACCCGTTCGGTCACGCCGTGCACCCCGAGTGCGCCGCTGCGGCACGCAACACCGCCGCGCTGCTCGAGTCGCTGGGGCACCACGTCGAGCACGCATTCCCGCCCGCGATGGCGAACCCCGAGTTCGGCCGCCGCTTCGGCGCGCTGTGGAGCACGAACATGGCCACGTCCATCGCACGCATCGCTGCGATGCTCGGCCGCGACCTCACCGACGACGAGGTGCAGTTGCACAACCGGGCGCAGGCCGAGTTCGCCCGCAACGTGAGCGGTGTCGACTACGCGATGTCGTTGGCCGCGAACGTCGAGTACCGCCGCGCCGTGCAGCAGTGGTGGGCCGACGGGTGGGACCTGCTGCTGTCACCCACGCTGGCCGAGCCACCCACCCGCCTCGGCGAGTTCGACGACGTGGCCGACCAGCCGATGGCGCCGATGGTGGGCGCCGCGCAGTACGCGGCGTTCACACCGGCGTTCAACGCCAGCGGCCAGCCCGCCATCAGCCTGCCGTTGCACTGGACGCCCGAAGGCCTGCCGGTCGGTGTGCAGCTCGCCGCCGCCTACGGCCGCGAGGACGTGCTGTTCCGTGTGGCCAGCCAGCTCGAAGCGGCGCAGCCGTGGGAGCACCTCCACCCGGCCATCTGATCGGCCGCACCGGTGGCGCGGCTCACTTGGTGGGCAGCGCGTCCTGTTCGTCGGGCACCGGGATGCCCCAGCGCACCATGCCCTCCTCGACGCGCTTGATGAGCGTCTCGAGCGCGGCCACACGGGCGTACCGCTTCTGTTCGCCGGCGATGATGTCCCACGGCGCGAGCGCGTGGTTGGTGCGGGTGAACATCTCCTCGGCGGCCTTCTGGTACTCGCCGTTCTTCTCGCGGTTGCGCCAGTCCTCGTCGGTGAGCTTCCACTGCTTCAGCGGGTCGGCGGCGCGGCTGTTGAACCGGTTGAGCTGCTCGTCGTCGCTGATGTGCATGTACATCTTCACGAGGATGAGGCTCTCGTGGCACAGCGACTCCTCGAAGTCGACGATGGCCTTGTACGCGCGACGCCATTCCTCAAGGGTGCAGAACCCCTCGATGCGCTCGACGAGCACGCGGCCGTACCAGCTGCGGTCGAACACGCCCATCTGCCCGAGGCCCGGGAGCTCGGTGTAGAAGCGCCACAGGAAGTGGTGGTCCTTCTCGACCTTCGACGGGGCGCCGTAGCTGACCACGCGGTAGTGACGCGGGTCGAGGTGGTTCACCATGATCTTGATGGCGCCGCCCTTGCCGGCCGCGTCGGGGCCTTCCATGATGACCAGCACACCGGGGCCGATCTTGCCGGAGCCCATGTGCCCGCCGAGCGTGAGGCGCAACTGGAGGAAGCGTCGCTGCCCGCGGAGGACTCGCTTCTCGTACTCCTCCTTGTCGAGACGCTGCGACAGGTCGAGCTTGTCCAGATGGCCCATGGGGCGACAACCTAATCCGCGACCTCAGCGGGCTGTCCAACCACCGTCGACGATGACGCTCTGCCCGGTCATGAACGTGCTGCCGGGCCCGGCCAGCAGCAGCAGCGCCGCGTCGAGCTCGTGCTCCTCGCCCATGCGCGGCATGGGCGACATCGTCGCGATGAACTTCAGGCTGCCCTCGTCGCTCTCCATCCCCGCCGTCATCTCGCTGCGGAACCAGCCGGGGCACAGCGCATTGACGCGGATGCCCTTGCGTGCCCACTGCGCAGCGAGCTCGCGGGTGAGGTTCACGACGGCGCCCTTCGACGCGCAGTAGTGCGCCTGCTTCACGGGCGAGGCGGCCACGTGGCCGAGCATGCTGGCCACGTTCACGATGCTGCCGCCGCCGTTGGCGATCATCGACGGCGACACGAGCTTGCTGAGGTGCCAGATGGCGGTGACGTTGAGCTCCATCGCCGAGCGGAACACGTCGAGCGTCTCGTCCTCGATCGACATCTTCTGGCCGATGCCGGCGTTGTTCACCAGCACGTCGACGCGGCCGAACCGTTCGAGCGATGCAGCCACGAGGCGTTCACGGTCGCCCTCGACCGAGAGGTCGGCGGGCACGGCCAGCGCACCCGGCAGGTCGTCGACCAGCGCCGACAGCCGCTCGGCCCGGCGTGCCGCCACCACCACGTTGGCGCCGACCGCGTGCAGCACACGGGCGAACCGGTCGCCGAGGCCCGACGACGCGCCGGTGACGATGACGGTGCGACCGTCGAGGCGGAAGAGATCGAGAGGGTTGCCGATGGTGGACATGCGGCGATTCTGGTGCATGCGACCCGCGGACCTCACTTCCGGGTGTGACACGATGCGGCCATGGGGACTCCGCGACCGGTGGTGTTGGTGCACGGCGCGTGGCACGGTGGTTGGTGCTTCGCCGCCCTGCAGCACGCGCTCGACGAACGGGGCGTGCCGTCGTACGCGCCCGACCTGCCGGGTCACGGTGCATCCACGCACCCGCTCACCGACCTGCACGGCGATGCGCGGT
>JBDKJP010000122.1:0-3165 GCA_039796575.1 Actinomycetota bacterium | reverse complement strand
GTCGTCGATCACGGCGTGCGCCCGCGCGCCGTTGGGCGCGGCGACCCAGCCGTCGTCGGGGGCGGTCAGCACCAGCGCCTCCACCCATCCCGCGCCGCGCACGTCGGCGGAGGTCGCGGGGCCGACGACGTCGACCTCCTCCACCACCAACTGGGGTGCCACCGACTCGATGGCCGCAGCGATGCCGGGTGTGCGCACCACGCGCACGACACCGGTGCCGTCGCTGCGAAGACCGGCGGCGATCGGCGGGCGCTTCGCCCCGCGGCGCACCGTGTCTTCGCGCGAGTGCACGGCGAGCACCGCGCGGCCGTGCTGGTCGGCGAGTCGACGTGCGTGCGCGCCGATGTCGCTGTGCGCCTTCCCGCCGAACGCGCCACCGTTCCCGTTGGGGCCCACCGGCTCGCCGCCGGGTGCGCACCACGCGGCGTCGGGCTCGAGCGCCGCCGGCTCCACCCACGTGGTCTGCAGCGTGCGGACCCAGTCGCCCTCGGGCAGCTCGACCGGCCACCGCAGCGGCTCGGTGGTGCGGCGCCCCTGCACCTTGCCGCTGACGCGCCGGGCGTCGGCGAGCGACTCGCCCACCACCCACTCGCCGTCGGCCGACCGCACCGCCACGAGCGCGTCGGCGGGCGCGGTGTCGGCGGCGAAGCCACCGTGGCCGAGCGCGACCTCGGGCGAGACGTGCTGCGGCACGCCACCTTCCAGCTCGGCGCGCTGCTCGGCAGCGCCGAGGTGCCGACTCCAACCCTGGCCGGTGGGCACCTCGTCGGCCGGCAGCAGCGCGGCCTCCACGACGGTGTTCCAGCCGGTGCAGCGACACACGTGCGCCAGCAACGCCTGACGCACCGACGCATCGGTGCGTTGCTCGGGAACCATCGCGGCGAGCCGCATCACGATGCCGGGGGTGCAGAAGCCGCACTGGCTGCCGCCGGTGGCGCACATCCGCCGGCCCCACTCGTCGGCATCGGGCAACGCCTCGAGCGTCGTGACCGACCGACCGGCGACGCGCGCGCACGGGGTGACGCACGCGACCCGCGGCTGGCCGTCGACCCACACCGTGCAGCAGCCGCACTGGCCCTGCGGGCTGCAGCCGTCCTTGGCCGAGTGCACACCGAGGCCGCGCAGTGCCTCGAGCAGGGTGCGACCGTCGGCGGGCACCGAGACCTCGGCCCCGTTGAGCGTGAACGACGTGGTGGACATCACTCGGTGTCGTAGCCGACGCGGAGCGCATCCACCAACCGGCGGAACTTCTCCCACTCGCCGTTGGCCAACAACCGCGCCTGCTGCGGCCAGCTGGTCGGGTCGTGCACCTGGAACTTCGGGCCCGCCTCGGCGAGCATCGAGCGCAGCACCGAGAGGTCGGTGTTGGCCATGCTCCACCAGGTGGTGATGCCGCGGTTCACGCACAGGTTCGCGATGGCCGGGCCGATCCCCTCGATGACGGTGAAGTCGTTCATCCGCACCGGCACGCCGAGCACGTGCGTCGCGGCGGCGAGGTCGGGGGTGGGCGGCGCGGCCGCCACCACGTGCGAGTCGACCACGGCCTGCAGGTCGCGGTTCTTCGCCTCGCTGTTCCAGAGGCGGACGCGCAGCTCGCTGATCCAGTGCTGCTGCTCGGCGACCTTGCGGTTCAGCTCCATCATCTCGAAGGTCGGCGGCGCGGCGGGCACGGCGGGCGGCTGGTCGAACGACACCACCGAACCGGGCGGCAACGGCGTCTGGTTCTGCACGATCGCCAGCTCGAGCTGCGCGACGGTGTCCTGCAGCTCGGCGGCACGCGCCCTGGCCCGCGCCGCGTCGTCGCGCGCTGCGGCCAGCTCGGCGGGATCGACGCCACCGGCCACGGCATCCGCAGCGGCCGCACCCGGCACGGCGTCGGCGCCTGCCCCTCGGCCGCCTCGGCCGAGTGAGCGCAGCAGCCAGCCCACCACTCCGCCGATGAGCGCGGCGAGCACCAGCCACAGCGCCCATGTGCTGAGTGTGTACAACACGACGACTCCCTCGACCTTCAGCTCGTGGTGACGCCGAAGACCACTCGGCGGCTCTGCTCGGGGATCTCGACACCGTTCTCGTCGAGGACGAGCTCGGTCTCGCCGAATCCCTTGGACGTCACGTCGTCCGATGGTACGCCCAGACGGACGAGCTCGGCGGCGACGGATGCGGCGCGCTCCTCGCTGAGCGTGAGGTTGCGACCCGGATCGCCCTCGCTGTCGGTGTGGCCCTGCACCTCGACGACGGTGCCGCCGAACCGCTTCGCGATGCCGGCGACGCGCTGCAGCAGCTCGGTCGACTCGGGGCTCACGGCGGTCTCGCCCTTGCCGAACACGATGGGGGTGGCGGCAACGAGGTCGTTGAGTTGCTGCTGCACGGCGGCGGCCTCGGCCGGCGTGGCATCGGGTCGCAGGCGCAGCTCGGTGAGCGTGGCGCTGCCCGACGCGGCGTCGCGGAACGCCTCGTACGAGGCGTCGTCGGTGTACACGCCGGTGACCGACACCTCGGTGCCGGTCCACGCCACGGTGCCCGTCACCAACGGCACCGGCATCGCGGCGATGACCACGACCATGCTCGACACGTCGGCGTCGTCGAGCGCGAGCCCGGTGTCGACCGAGAGCGTGCCGCGCACGTTCGACTCGCCGAGCGCCGCAACAGCGGCCTCGCGGAGTGCGTCGCGCTGCTCGTTGCTGCCCACCGTGCCGTCGAGCGTGAACTGCCCGCTGTCGAGCGTGACCGACACGACGGCTTCGTCGGGTGCCACGCTCGTCGAGGTCGGCGAGGTGGTGGTGGCTGCGGCCGTGGTGGTGGGCACTGCCGTGGTGGACGTGGCGGGCGACGTGGTCGTGGTGGTGCGCTGGCCTTCGACCGGTCCCTCGGGGCCGATCTCCGCCGGCACGAGGCACGAGTTGTCGAGCTGCACGCTGCGCACCCCGTCGACCGCTGCCGCAACCTCGCGGGCGCGGTCGGGGTCGTCGAGCTGGTCGACGCATCGCAGCGTGCCGTCCTGGCCGCGGAAGTCGGCGCTCGCGAGGATGCCCTCGGCCTCGAGCGCGTCGTTCACCGCGTGCTGGAGGTCGCGTTGGATGGCGGGCACCATCACCAACCCGCCGACGACGAAGAGCACCGCGAGCGCGACCGCGCCGTCGCGCAGCACGGCCCGCCGCGACCGGT
>JBDKJP010000121.1:0-58511 GCA_039796575.1 Actinomycetota bacterium | reverse complement strand
GTGGGGTCGATCTCCCACCGGTCGGCCACCTGGTGCGCGTAGGCGTCGAGGAGGTGCGTGGTGTTGACCGACTTGAAGTCGCGGAACGTGCTGAGCAGACCGACACCGATGTTCACGGTGCCGTCGCCGACCGGGAAGATCCAGCCGTAACCCGGCATCGGGTTGCCGTTGCGGTCCTTCACGTCGAGCGCCGACTCGATCCACGGATCGGCGTGGCGCGGGGTCTCCCAGTACGTGCGGATGGCGGTGCCGTACGGCCACTCCCGCGTCCGGAACGTGCCGAGCGCGCGGCCGAAGCGGCTGTTCGCGCCGTCGGCGACGACGACGTAGCGCGCCGTGATCTGCTTGGTGGTGCCGTCCTTGGTCTGCACCGTGGCGCCGCGCACGAAGCCGCGGTCGATGACCGGGTCGAGCGCCTCGTGACCGGTGAGCAGCGTGGCGCCGGCGGCCACGGCGTTCTCGGCCACCATCTGGTCGAGCTCGCGGCGGCGCACCACGTAGCCGTGGCTCGGGTACACCGAGTGCGACGGCCACTGCAGCTCGAGCTCGCGGCCCATGCCCGTGGCGCGCAGGCCGTGGTACCGGTGGTACTTCGACAGCTGCTCGGTGAGCCCCATCTCGCCCAACTGGTGCACGGCTCGCGGCGTGAGGCCGTCGCCGCACGTCTTGTCGCGGGGGAAGGTCTTGCGCTCGACGATGGTGACGTCGACACCGTGGCGGGCGAGCCAGTAGCCCGCAGCGGCACCGGCGGGGCCGCCGCCGATGACGAGGACGTCGGTGGAGAGGTCGGCGCGGTCGGTCACGGGAAACAGTGTGGCCGCTCCCTCATGGAAGCGGCCACACGGTTCGAAGGATTGGTGGGTGTGACGCCCGTCAGGGCGTGCGGGTCACGGACGCTCGGAGATGCCCGGGATGGGGGTGGAGCCGATCTCGAGCACGCCCTTGTCGGCGAACACCTCGTGCACCGTCTCGAACGTGGCGGTGCCGGCCTCGAGGGCGGCGTAGATCTCGCTCTCGGGCGAGCACCACAGGAGGAACTCGTCGCTCGTCTGGTCGGCGCCGCCGAGGTTGTAGCGCTCGTCGCACACCGCGGCGAGGATCTCGGCATCGGTGATGCTGCCCTTCCAGCCGGGCATCTGGCCGCCGCTGGCACCGGTGACGTGCGCGCCGCCTTCGCGGTTCGGGTCGCCGTAGATGGTGACGCCGGCGTCGGCGTAGTTCTTCGTGCCGAGGTACACCCAGCGCAGCTGGTCCTCGATGACGGGGAACGTCTTCATGACCGAGCCGTCGGTGAACCCGTAGGCGGAACCGACGCCCGCACCGCCGGCGCCGTGGCAACCGGAGCAGTTGGTGGCGTACGCGACCGCACCGTCGCCGAGCGGGCCCGACGCCTCGGTGACGACCGGCTTCATGGCCAGCACGTACATGAACACCCACACGGGGAGGATGCTGAGCGTGATCATCGCCCACACCGGGATCTTCTTGCGGGCCTTGTAGGCGGCCACGACGGGGATGTCGGGCTTCACCTCGGGCGCAGCGGGCGCCTTCGGCTCGACGGCCTTGGCAGCCGCAGCCGGCGCCGGGGCGGTGTCGCCGGTGGTGGCCGGCGCGGAGGACGGGGCAGCGGGCGCGTCGGCAGGCGCTTCGGCGCCATCGGCCTTGGCCTTGGCGGCCTTGCTCCGCTTCAGCAGGTGCTCGGGAATCTCGGTCACGGGGTGAACGATAGACGGAGAAGGGTCGTGAGCGGGAAATCCACGGGACCGGACACCGAACTCGCCGCGATCGACGTGCCGTGCACGAGTTCACGAGGGGACGGTCCGGCGACCTGCCGCGTGGTAGACCAACACGGTGACACCCGCCTCGGGGGACAGGTCGTTCCGCGTTTCCGCGGACGGACTGGCTCAACCCCGGGGTCGCGTGGCTAGTGTTCGTGCAGCAGTTCACATGGAAGGGCAGCGGCGTTGCTGATCGCATTCGAAACCAACCCATTGCATTGGCCCGGGATGAACGTGGCGTTCCTCTTCTCGTTCTTCCTGGCCACCTTCGGCGCGCTCGCGGTCATCCCGTACATGAAGCGCCGTCCGAAGGGCACCCCCACGTCGTGGGGTGAGGCGATGCTCGCCGCCACGTACGTGTTCGGCCTGATGTTCATCGCGTTCGGTGTGGCACCGCACCAGTTCATCGAGCACGCCGACAAAGAGCTGCTGTGGTCGAAGAACAACGTCATCTACGGCCCGGGCGACATCTTCAAGCCCGAGGCGCTCGGTGGCTCGTTCCCCATCACCATGTCGTACGAAGCGGTTCGCGACATCGTGGTCATCGTCATCCACGTCTACTTCTTCGTGCTGATGTGCGTGCTCTGGGCCAAGTGGCAGAAGCGCGGCGACGTCAAGCCCGGCACCGAAGTGGCCACCAGCACGTTCGGTCGTCCGCTGGTGAAGAAGGGCTGACGAATGGCGAAGACCGACGCCAACCCGCCGATGATGCCGTTCACCGACGAGTACCTGCTCGTCGAGGTGGACGCGGACTACCTGTCGAAGGCGGTGAAGCCCAAGCAGTTCATCCACATCGATCAGACCGAGTGCATCATGTGCGAGGGCTGCGTCGACATCTGCCCGTGGAAGTGCATCCACATGGTGACCCCTGACGCCATCGCGGATTCCAACGGCACCGAGAAGCCGGGGCTCGACCCCAGCGACAACGTCGTGTTCATCATCGACGACGACATCTGCACGCGCTGCCAGCTCTGCGTGGACCGCTGCCCGACCGGGGTCATCATCCTCGGCAAGGCCGGCGCTCCGGGCACCACCGGCGACGCACACACCCGTACCAACAACCACGGCTACGCCTACGGCATGCGGTTCTGAGGAAGAGAAATGGCAAAGATCCTCGACGACACTCCCAAGCCCACCGTCAAAGACCGTCTCAACAAGACGCTCGACGACGTGCAGGGCAGCCAGGCCTGGAGCTCCATCTTCCGGCCCGGCTCCATCTTCCGCAAGGGCTACACCGACAGCCCGCGCAACCGCAGCTACGTCATCATGAACTCGGTGCTGTACCACCTGCACCCGGTGAAGGTGAAGCGCCATGCGGTGAAGGTCAGCTACACCCTCTGCCTGGGCGGCCTCAGCTTCTTCCTGTTCATCCTGCTCACCGTGACGGGCATCTTCCTGATGTTCTTCTACCGCCCCACCGACGTGCAGGCGTGGAACGACATCTCGAACCTGCAGACCTCGGTCACGTTCGGTCTGCTGGTCAGAAACATGCACCGATGGGGTGCCCACCTCATGGTGCTCAGCGTGTTCCTGCACATGGCCCGTGTCTTCTACCACGGCGCCTACAAGCCGCCGCGTGAGTTCAACTGGGTCATCGGCGTGGTGCTGCTCATGCTCACCCTGCTGCTGTCCTTCACCGGCTACCTGCTCCCGTGGGACCAGCTGGCCCTGTGGGCGGTCACCGTGGGCACCAACATGATGGGCTACTCGCCCGTCATCGGTACCCAGGTGCGCTTCGTGCTGCTCGGCGGCAAGGAGATCGGTGGCGACACGCTGCTGCGCTGGTACGTGCTCCACGTGCTGATGCTGCCGTTCGTGATCGTCATCTTCATGGCCATCCACTTCTGGCGTGTCCGCAAAGACGGCGGCATCTCGGGTCCCCTGTGAGTGACGGAGGCGATCGATGACTGAAATCCCCGAACACCTCCTCAAGCGGGCGCAAGCCGCCCGCGAGAAGGCCGCCGCCGAGAGCGGCGAGACCGAGGCCGCCGCGGCGGCCCCGGCAGGTGGCGCGGCCGACGAGCCCGCGGCCGACCCGCGCATCCCGGCCCATCTGCTCGAGCGCAGCAAGGCCCGCAAGGCCCAGTCCGAGTCCGGTGGTGGCGCCGTGGCCGTGCAGGAGAAGGTGGCCAGCGTGGTCACCGCTGCGCCGGCCGGTGGCGGCGTGCCCGTCGGTGCCGGCCCCGGTGGTCACACCCAGCGCCTCCTCACCGTAGTGAAGAGCGGCTCCATCCAGGACGTCAAGGCCTCCCCGGTCGACAAGGTGCACACCTGGCCGCACCTGTTGGCCGCCGAGTTCGTCGCGGCGCTGGCGTGCCTCTCGTTCGCCTTCTTCTTCAGCATCTTCGTCAACGCGCCGCTGCTGCAGGAAGCCAACATCAACAAGACGCCGAACCCGTCGAAAGCACCCTGGTACTTCCTCGGTCTGCAGGAGCTGCTGACGATGTTCCACCCGATGGTGGCCGGCGTCACCATCCCGGGTGTCGGCCTCGTCGCCCTCATCCTGGCTCCCTACATCGACAAGAACCCGTCGAACAAGCCCGAGGATCGCAAGTTCGCGACCTCGCTGATGACCGTGCACCTCATGTTCTGGGCCGTGCTCGTCATCATCGGCTCCTTCTTCCGTGGTCCCGGCTTCAACTTCACGCTCCCGTGGCGTGACGGCATCTTCTTCGAACTGTGAGGCAACTGCTGTCATGAGTAACGCTGCCATCATCCTCATCGCCGTCGTCGGCCTCGTGCTGCTGTTCGGCATCGTGCTGCTCACCGCTGCTCGCAAGAGCGACGTGCGCGGCGCCGGTGCCCTCAGCCGCGAGACCCGCCGTCGCGACCGCGACGCCGAGATCGACGGGCCGGCCCCCACCGGCCGAGAGGTCGAGCGCGCCGCCGTCGAGGCCCGCGAAGCCAGCCTGGTGGTGCCCGAGTCGTCGGCCCCCGCCGTGTGGGTGGCCCCCGACGAAGAGGCCATCGGCGTCAGCCGCCGCCAGTTCTTCAACCGCGCCACCGTCACGCTCATGAGCGCCGGCCTCGGCACGTTCGCCGCCGGCGCCTTCGTGGCGTTCCTGTGGCCCACCGCCGCCCCGGTGTTCGGTGGCAAGGTGAACGTCGGCAAGCTCGACGACATCATCGCCAGCATCCGCAGCAACGGTGGCTTCTTCTACTCGTCGAGCGCCCGCTCGTACCTCACGCAGTACCCCTCCGAGGCACTGCCGAAGGCGAAGGGCGTGCCGGAGTACAAGACGCTCATTCCCGGCATGGAGTCCGGTGTGGTGGCGCTCTACCAGAAGTGCCCGCACCTCGGTTGCCGCGTGCCCGAGTGCAAGAGCAGCCAGTGGTTCGAGTGCCCGTGCCACGGTTCCCAGTACAACCGCGTCGGTGAGAAGAAGGCCGGTCCCGCGCCCCGCGGCATGGACCACTGGCCCGTCGACGTCACGGCTGCGGGCGACGTCATCATCGACACGTCGACCCCGGTCACCGGTGCCCCCATCGGCACCAACACCACCGGCCAAGAGGCCGAGGGTCCGCACTGCATCACGGGTGGAGGTGGCCACGGATGATCGCGCTGAACACCACGGCTGTTGCTTGGGTGATCTTCGCCGTCGTCCTCGTCGGCTGGATCACGTACTACTTCCTGAACAACGCGGCGGCTCGCAAGGAGCTCGGCTCCGAAGTCGAGATGGCGCCGAACAGGAAGCCGTACTACGACGACGAGGTCCTGGAAGGCCGTCGCCTCGAGCGCATGCAGCTCCTCGGCGTGCTGCTGCTCGTCACGATGGTCATCGGGCTCCCCGTGTACTGGATCCTCGAGCCCGGTCGTCAGGCCGGTGCGCAGGACTACAAGCACGAGCAGTTCATCGGTTGGGGTGAAGACCTCTTCCAGACCACGGCCAACGGCGGCTTCAACTGCGCCGGCTGCCACGGTGGCCTCAGCGCCACCGGTGGTCAGGCGCCGTACGCGGTCACCGACCCGAAGACCGGTGAAGTGCGCGCCGTCAACTGGTTCGCCCCCGCCCTCGACACGGTCTTCTACCGGTTCAGCAAGGAAGAGGTCCGGTTCATCCTGAACTACGGCCGTCCGTTCTCGCCGATGTCGGCATGGGGCGCCCCCGGTGGCGGCCCGATGACCGCGCAGAACATCGAGACCCTGCTGGTGTACCTCGAGTCCATCCAGAAGCAGCCCGAGGGCTGCATCTCCGACGTGAGCTTCTCGGCCACCGCCGACCCGTCGGTGTGCGACGGCGGCACGCTGCCCGCCGCCACGCAGGACGAGATCCAGAAGGCCGTCGACACCTACCTGACCCAGAACCCTGGTGCCTCCGAAGGTGAAGCGCTCTTCAACCTCGACCTCGCCAGCGGCGCCTACAGCTGCGCCCGCTGCCACACGCAGGGCTGGAGCTACGGCGACCCCGGCGTCACCGGTCAGGGTGCGTTCGGTTGGAACCTCACGGGTGGTGCCACCAACTCGCACTTCCCCACCGAGGCCGACATGATCTCGTTCATCAAGTCGGGCTCCTCGAACGGCAAGAAGTACGGCATGCAGGGCCAGGGTTCCGGCCGCATGCCCGGGTTCGGCCACATGCTCTCCGATGAGCAGATCAAGGCCCTCGTCGAATACGTCCGGAGTCTCTGATGCACGCACTGTTGGCCGTCAACTGGGAATGGGAGCTCCGCGGCACCCTCATCGTCATCATCTCGGTGGCGGTGCTGTGCGGCAGCGTCTACCTCATCCTCGGCACGAACATGGGTGCCCGTCTGGGCTTCCTGGTGGCCTTGGCCGGTCTCGCCGGCTGGATGTTCCTGATGGGTGCGATCTGGTGGTCGTACGGCAAGGGGCTCCTCGGCCCTGACGCGTCGTGGAAACCGGTCGCGAACGAGACCGTCATCCGCGACAGCGGGAAGCTCTACGAGGTCGGCATCATCGACGAACCGTTCACCCCGACGGGCGATCCGTCGGCGGACGCCGCCGCCGTCCAGGAGGAGCTCATCGCGAGCGGCTGGACCAAGCTCGACCCGGCACTGCCGGCGTTCCAGCAGGCCGGTTCCAACGGTTCGGTGTTCCTCGAGGAGTCGGGTGCACTGGCCGCGGGCGAGTTCGTGGTGGTCAACGTGTACGAGAAGGGCGGCGAGCGTCATCCCACGTTCTGGGGCGACCGCATCGACTTCCTCGCCTTCTGGCACGACCCGCACTACGCACTCGTCGAGGTGGCGCCGTTGGTGCCGCAGCGCACCGAGCCCGGTCGCGCCCCGGCGCGACCCGTCATCGACACGACGCGCACCCACGACTACATCTACATGGTGCGCGATCCCGGTTCGAAGCGTCAGCCGGCGGCCATCATCACGATCTCGTCGCTGATCATCTTCCTCATCCTGTGCTGGCTGCTGCACCGACGCGACCGCTACGTCCGCGCCAACCGAGCGGCCAAGGCACTTCCCGCGAAGGCCTGACCAATGGGCCAGTACCTGCCGATCATCGTCCTGCTCGTCCTGGCGACGCTGTTCGGCGCACTCAGCTTCGGTGCGTCGCGCCTGCTGGCACCTCGTCGCCCGTCGGCGGCGAAGACTGCACCGTACGAGTGCGGCATCGTGCCCAGCCGTGAGCCACCGGAGCGCTTCCCGGTCACCTTCTACGTGGTCGCGATGTTGTTCATCATGTTCGACATCGAGCTCATCTTCATCTATCCCTTCGCCGTCGACCGGGCGTACCTCGGCTCGTACGCGCTGTGGGAGATGGTGGCGTTCAGCGTCGTGTTCTTCGCGGCGTTCGTCTACGTCGTGGCCCGTGGTGCGCTCGAGTGGGGCCCGGTCAACGTGCAGCGTCGCCTGTCGTCGGCCGTGTCGCCCGAGCGCACGTCGAGCTCCACCATCCGTCGCGTCGGCCTCGAGGGCCGCCCCGAGGAGTCCGCGGCATGAGCGACCAGAAGGGCATCGTGCAGCACGTCCTCGACGACGGCATGAACGGCCTGCAGCACAACGCCATCACCGCACGGTTGGAAGACCTGGTGAAGTGGGCGCGCAGTCGCAGCTCGTGGCCTGCTTCGTTCGGTCTCGCCTGCTGCGCCATCGAGATAATGGCCACGGGTGCCGCGCACTACGACCTCAGCCGCTTCGGCATGGAGGTCTTCCGTGCGTCGCCGCGCCAGGCCGACATCATGATCGTGGCCGGCCGAGTGAGCCAGAAGATGGCCCCGGTGCTGCGCCAGGTGTACGACCAGATGATGGAGCCCAAGTGGGTCATCAGCATGGGCGTCTGCGCGAGCAGCGGCGGCATGTTCAACAACTACGCGATCGTGCAGGGCGTCGACCAGGTCGTGCCCGTCGACGTCTACGCGCCGGGCTGCCCGCCCACGCCCGAGACGCTCATCCACGCGATCGAGACCCTCCACCAACTGATCGAGGACGGCCAGTTGATGCGTCGCCGTCAGGAGACCGGTGCGGGTGCCAACGTGCACGTCACCGAGATCCCCGCCGGCGCCCAGCCCGTCCCCGTCATCCTGGGAACCCGGTGATCCATGAGCGAGGCAACCACCCCCGAGGAAGCCACCGCGCCCGCTGAGCGCTACGGCGTGCCGCTCAGCGACAGCCGTGGGCAACAGGTGCTGCACCCGACGCGCGACGGCTACCTCCGCCTGCTCCGCACGCTGCTCGACGAGTCGTTCACGATGTGCGCCGACCTCACCGCGGTCGACTACCTGCTCCACATGGACCGTCCGCTGCCCGCCGGCGTGGCCCCCGAGCGGTTCGAAGTCGTGGTCAACCTGCTGTCGCTGCAGCGCCGCGAGCGCCTGCGCGTGCGGGTGCAGGTGCCCGAGAGCGATCCCACCATCGCCAGCGCGTTCGACCTCTACCCGGGCAGTGAGGCGATGGAGCGTGAGGTGTACGACATGTTCGGCATCTCCTTCACCGACCACCCCGACCTCACCCGCATCCTGATGCCAGAGGACTGGGAAGGTCACCCGCTCCGCAAGGACGACGACCCCAGCCGCATCCCGGTGCAGTTCAGCGCCGACTTCACGAAGCGAGGCTCGCGATGAGCATCGTCGACGTCATCCGCGACGGCAACGAACCGCAGCAGGGCCTCAAGCCGCGCAGCGAGATCACCGCTCGCGAACTGCTGCGCGAAGTGGGCGCCGTGCTGCGCATGAGCGAGGCCGAAGCGGCCAAGCTCGGCGACATCCCGGTCGACCCCACCGAAGATCAGACGATGATCATCAACATGGGGCCGCAGCACCCGAGCACCCACGGCGTGCTGCGCCTGATGCTCGAGTTGCAGGGCGAGACCGTGCTGCGCTGCAAGCCCATCATCGGCTACCTGCACACCGGCATGGAGAAGACCGGCGAGCAGCTCACCTACATGCAGGGCGGCACCAACGTCACCCGCATGGACTACCTCAGCCCGCTCAACAACGAGCTGGTGTTCTCGCTCGCCGTCGAGAAGCTGCTCGGCATCGAGGACGACATCCCCGAGCGCGCCGTCTGGATGCGCATGCTGCTCAGCGAGCTCAACCGCATGAGCAGCCACCTGCTGTTCCTCGCCACCAACGGCATGGACATCGGTGCCGTCAGCATGATGATCTACGGCTGGCGCGAGCGCGAAGAAGTGCTGCGGTTCTTCCAGAAGGTCACCGGCCTGCGGATGAACCACAACTTCATCCGTCCCGGCGGTGTCGCCGCCGACCTGCCGGCCGGCTGGCGCGACGACGTGCTGCACCTGCTGGAGATGATCCCGCCGCGGCTCGAGGAGTACGACATCCTCATGACCGGCCAGCCCATCTGGCGCGACCGGTTGCAGGGTGTGGGTGTCATCACCGCCGACGAGGCACAGGCGCTCGGCGCCACCGGGCCCATCCTGCGCAGCACGGGTGTGCCGTGGGACCTTCGTCGCGACATGCCGTACCTGCGCTACGAGGAGATGGAGTTCGACGTCGTCGTCGGCAGCTACGGCGACGCGTTCGACCGCTACGCCATCCGCCTCAACGAGGTGCGCGAGAGCATCCGCATCGTGCACCAGATCCTCGACCGCATGCCGTCGGGCGACTTCCGCATCCAGAACAAGAAGGTCACGCCGCCGCCGCGTGCCCGCATCGACGAGAGCATGGAAGCGCTCATCCACCACTTCAAGATCTTCACCGAGGGCTACAAGGTGCCCGAGGGTGAGGTGTACGTGGCGGTCGAGAGCCCGCGTGGCGAGATCGGTTGCTACATCGCGAGCGACGGTTCGCCCACGCCGTACCGCATGCACGTGCGTGCGCCATCGTTCGTGAACATCCAGTGCCTGCCGCACATGATGCGCGGCGGCCTCGTGGCCGACGCCGTCGCCGTCATCTCGTCGGTCGACCCGGTCTTGGGAGAAGTCGACAGGTGAGCCGTCTCAACGAAGCCAACACGCTCCTCGCGAAGGAGATCATCGGCCGCTACCCGAAGGCCCGTTCGGCCACCATCCCGCTGCTGCACCTCTCGCAGCAGCAGAACGGGTACGTCACCAACGAGGCCATCGCGCACGTCGCCGAACTGGTGGGTGCCACGCCCGCCGAGGTGATGGGCACCGCCACGTTCTACGAGATGTTCAAGTTCCAGCCGGTCGGCAAGTACCTCGTCAACATCTGCGGCACGATGAGCTGCCAGCTCCTCGGCGCCGACGAGTTGATGCACCACGCCGAGCAGACCCTGGGCGTGAAGGCCGGCGGCACCACCGCCGACGGCATGTTCACGCTCGAGCACGCCGAGTGCCAGGCGGCCTGCACCGAGGCCCCGAACCTGCAGGTCAACTACCGCCACTGCCACCGCATGACCAACGAGTCGTTCGACCAACTCATCGACGACCTGCGCGCCGGTCGCCTCGACGGCGACATCCCGCCGCACGGCACGCTCGCCCGCGTGCGCCAGACCATCCCGGCCGACAAGGCCGCCGGCGTGGCGTCGCCCGATGCGCCGGTCACCCCCGAATGGATGCCGGAGGCCACGTCGTGAGCTCCTACCCCTGGGCCGCCGGCTTCATCGACGACGGCGACCGTCCGAAGATCGTGACGTCGCGCTTCTCGCTCGACGACGGCTACACCATCGAGCGCTACCACGCCACGGGCGGGTACGAGGGCCTGAAGGCCGCGCTGCGCCGCACACCGGCCGAGGTGCACGAGGAAGTGAAGAACGCCACGGTGCTCGGCCGCGGTGGCGCCGGCTTCCCGGCCGGCACGAAGTGGGGCCTGATGCCTCCCGGCAAGTTCCCGCGCTACCTCGTGGTGAACGGCGACGAGTCCGAGCCCGGCACGTACAAGGACCGCCTCCTCATGGAGCGCGACCCGCACCAGCTCATCGAGGGCTGCCTCATCGCCGCGTACGCCGCGGGCCTCTCGCAGGTGTTCCTCTACATCCGTGGTGAGATGCCGCTCGCGCACGAGCGCGTCGGCATGGCGCTCAACGAGGCGTACGCCGCGGGCTACATCGGCCGCAACATCCTCGGCACGAAGTTCAGCGTCGACATCGTGCTGCACTGGGGTGCCGGTGCCTACGTGGTCGGCGAGGAGACCGCACTCATCGAGAGCCTCGAGGGCAAGCGCGGCGAGCCGCGCCTGAAGCCGCCGTTCTTCCCGGCGGCCATCGGCCTGTACGGCCAGCCCACCATCGTCAACAACGTCGAGACGTTGTCGAACCTCCCGTGGATCGCCGTCAACGGTGCCGCCGCCTACACGGCCATCGGCACCGCCACGTCGCCGGGCACGCGCATGGTTGCCGTCAGCGGCCACGTCAACCGGCCCGGCGTGTACGAGATCGTCAACGGCACCACCACGTTCCGCGACCTGTTCTACGGCGAGGAGTTCTGCCAGGGCATCCGCAACGGCAACGAGCTCAAGGCGTTCGTGCCCGGCGGTGGTTCGGCCCCGTGGTTCACCCCCGATCAGCTCGACCTGCCGTTCGAGGGTCGCCTCGTCGGCGCCGCCGGTTCGATGCTCGGTTCGGGCGCCATCATGGTGATGGACCACACCACCGACATCCCGAAGGCCGCGCTCACGCTGACGCACTTCTACGCAGCCGAGAGCTGCGGCCAGTGCACCCCGTGCCGAGAAGGTGGCACGTGGCTCGAGCGTGTGCTGCAGCGCGTGGTCGACGGTCGTGGATCGAAGGCCGACCTCGACCAGTTGCTCGAGATCGGTGAGTCCATCTGCCCCGGCAACTTCCCGCATGCGGCGAGCTCGAAGCTCGGCATCGAGGCGACGCCGTTCCCGTACAAGATGACCACCATCTGCTTCGTCGGCCCGTCGGCGTACGCGCCGGTGCACTCCGCGCTCACCCTCTTCCGTGAGGAGTTCGAGGCGAAGATCGTCGAACGCAAGCACATCCCCGTGAGCGTGGGAGCCCCCGATGACCACCACTGAGCCGACCCCGGACACCGAGGTCGAGGCGCCGCTGCCCGATCCCAACGCGGTGCAGATCACCATCAACGGACGTCCGCACACGGCACGCAAGGGCCAGCTGCTCATCGACGCCGCCGCCGACGCCGGCGAGTACATCCCGCGCTTCTGCTACCACGAGCGCATGACCCCGGTCGGCAAGTGCCGCATGTGCCTGGTCGAGGCCGACTCCGGTCGCGGCCCGGCCGTCACCGTGTCGTGCATGGTGCCCGTCAGCCCCGACATGAAGGTCGAGACCGAGTCGCCCACCACGAAGCGCATGCAGGAGGGCATCCTCGAGCTGCTGCTCGCGAACCACCCGCTCGACTGCCCGGTGTGCGACAAGGGTGGCGAGTGCCCGCTGCAGGACCAGGCGTTCAGCCACGGTCCCGGCGAGAGCCGCTACATCGAGGAGAAGCGGCACTACGAGAAGCCCATCCCGATCTCCGATCTCGTGCTGCTCGACCGTGAGCGTTGCATCCTGTGCGACCGTTGCACCCGGTTCGCCGACGAAGTGGCGGGCGACCCGCTCATCCACTTCAACAGCCGCGGCAACAACACGCACATCACCACGTTCCCCGACGAGCCGTTCAGCAGCTACTTCAGCGGCAACACCGTGCAGATCTGCCCGGTCGGCGCGCTCACCGCGAAGCCGTACCGCTTCAAGGCCCGCCCCTGGGACCTGTCGCAGCAGGAGAGCACCTGCACCACGTGCTCGGTCGGTTGCCGCACCGTGGTGCAGAGCAGCCGCGACGAACTGCTGCGCTACATGGGTGTCGACAGCGACCCGGTGAACCACGGCTGGATGTGCGACCGCGGCCGCTTCAACTTCGAGCAGGTGAAGAGCGAGCAGCGCGTGCTGCAGCCGCTCGTGCGCCGCGGCGACGAGCTGCAGCCCGTCAGCTGGAACGACGCGCTCGCCACTGCCGCCGGACTCATCCGCGACGCCATCGCGTCGGGCGGTGCCAACAGCGTCGGCATCATCGGCGGTGCCCGTGGCTCCAACGAGGACGCGTTCGCCTGGGCGCGGCTCGGCCGCGACGTCATCGGTACGGCGAACCTGTACGCGCAGATGGGCGACGGCATGCCGGCCGCGCTGCTCGGCGAGTCGTCGGCCACCATCGACGACGCCGCGAACGCCACCACCATCGTGCTGCTCGGCCCCGACCTGAAGGAAGAGCTGCCGGTGCTGCACCTGCGTCTGCGCGACGCCGCGTCGAAGCGCCGCAGCCGCATCATCGAGTTCGCACCTCGCGAATCGGGTCTCACCCCGTACGCCTGGAAGCACGTCGGCTACGAGCCCGGTCACCAGGCCGCAGCCGTGCAGCAGACCATGGCCGAGGCCGACGTCGCGGCGCAGCTCGCGAAGGGCAACGTCGTCATCGTCGTCGGCCGTGCCAACCTGGCCGAGTCCACCGCCGCCACCATCGCCGCGTTCAACGAAGTGCGAGCGGCGGCGCCCGGCGCCACGGTGCTCAACACCTTCCGCCGCGGCAACGTGGTCGGTGCGCTGCGGATGGGCATGCGTCCAGCGGAAGGCGGCCTCGACACGCGCGGGATGCTGCAGGCAGCCGCCGACGGCAAGATCGGGTGCCTCGTGCTGCTCGGCGCCGACCCGCTCGCCGACTTCCCCGACGCCGACCTGGCGCGTCGCGGCATGGCCGGCGCCCGCTCGGTCATCGCGGTCGACACCTTCCTCACCGCCAGCTCGCAGGGCGCCGATGTGGTGCTCGCCGCCAGCGCCTACGCCGAGAAGCACGGCACGCACACCAACCTCGAGGGTCGCGTCACCACGCTCGCTCGCGAGGTCACGCCCGCCGGCTCCACCCGCGCCGACTGGATGATCGCCGCCGAGCTCGCACTGGCCCTCGGCGCCGACCTGCTGTTCGGTACCGAGGCCGAGCTCACCGCGATGATCGCCGACAACGTGCCCGGCTATGACGGCGTCTCGGTCGCGTCGGCCGCCGGCGACGGCGTGCTCACCCCTGCCGCCACCGACCTCGGCACGCTCGACATCCCGCTGCCCGCGGTGGCCGAGCGCAACGCGTACGACTTCCGCCTCGTGGTGAGCCGTGTGCTCTACGACCAGGCCGTCGGCACCGCCAACTCGCCGTCCATCGCGCATCTCGCGCGACCGTCGGTCGTCCACCTGCACCCGCTCGACCTCGAACGCGTCGGCACCACCGACGGGAACCAGGTGAAGGTGTCGAGCACCCGCACCAGCGTCCGCTTCACGGCGGTCGCCGATGCGTCGGTGCGGCGTGGCACCGCCTGGGTGCCGTTCAACCAACAGGGCCCTGACGTGGCCGAGCTCATCGACTGCTTCGCGGCGGTCAACGACGTGCGAATCGAGACCATCTGATGCTCGCGCTCGACTCCCTCCTCGACAACCTGAAGCTCTGGAGCACCGAGTTCCTCATCGTCGTCATCAAGGTCCTCGTGGTCTTCGTGGTCGGCCTGGTGGGCACGATGCTGATGGTGTGGTTCGAACGCAAGGTCATCGCGTTCATGCAGAACCGCATCGGTCCCGACAAGGCCGGTCCGAAGGGCCTGCTGCAGACGTTGGCCGACGGCATCAAGCTGTTCTTCAAGGAAGACCTCATCCCCGATCGCAGCGACCGGTTCGTGTTCAAGCTCGCGCCGTACCTCGCGTTCGTGCCGGCGTTCCTCGTGTGGAGCGTCATCCCGCTCGGCGGCGACTTCAGCAACGGCAAGGACGGCACGGTCATCATCCTCGGCCACGCCACCAAGTTGCAGCTGGCCGACCCGCCCATCGGTGTGCTGCTGCTGCTCGCGCTCAGCAGCATCGCGGTCTACGGCATCATGCTCGCCGGCTGGAGCTCGGGCTCGAAGTACCCGCTGCTCGGCTCGGTGCGTGCCTCGGCGCAGATGGTCAGCTACGAGGCGGCACTCGGCCTCAGCCTCGCCACCGTCATCCTCGTGGCCGGCACGCTCAGCACCAACGGCATCGTGGTCGCGCAGAACAGCATCAGCCGCTGGCACGTCATCGCCACCGGTGTCGTGCCGTTCGTGGTGTTCCTCATCGCGGCGACCGCCGAGCTCAACCGTCCGCCCTTCGATCTCGTCGAGGCCGAGCAGGAACTGGTCGGTGGCTTCAACACCGAGTACTCCAGCATCCGCTTCGCACTGTTCTTCCTCGCCGAGTTCATGAACACCATCACCATGAGCGGCGTCATCGTGACGCTGTTCTTCGGCGGTCCGCAGCCCATCCGGTTCGGCAGCGTCAACATCACGCTCGCGTTCCTCGGACCGTTCGCCGGCACCGTGCTGTTCCTGCTGAAGGTGCTCGTGTTCCTGTACGTGTACGTGTGGTTCCGGGCCACCCTGCCCCGACTGCGCTACGACCAGCTGATGAACCTCGGCTGGAAGCTGATGATCCCGCTCGCCCTGGGCTGGTTCATGCTGCTCGCCGCGTTCCGCGTCGGCCAGGACAACGGCTGGAACCGTGCCGCGGTCGGCGTCGTGTGCCTCGTGGTCCTCGGCGCCTGCGCCTGGCTGCTGTCGTACGCATCGAAGGTCAGTGCCCGCAACCGTGATCGAGAGGGGGCGATGTTCTGATGGGATACCTCGACGGATTCCTCGTCACGCTGAAGCAGCACCGCATGTTCGGTGGGCAGCGTGTCACCACCCCGTATTCGGGCGGTCGGGTCGCGAAGCGCGGCAAGGACGTGGAAGGGCGCGACGAGAAGATCGCCAAGCCCGAACGTCTGCACGGTCGCCATGTGCTGAACCGCTACGAGGACGGCATGGAGAAGTGCATCGGCTGCGAGCTCTGCGCCGGTGTGTGCCCCGCCAAGTGCATCTACGTGCGCGGCGCCGACAACGACCCGCAGGACCCCACCTCGCCCGGCGAGCGCTTCGGCTTCGTCTACGAGATCAACTACCTGCGCTGCATCCACTGCGACATGTGCGTGGAGGCCTGCCCCACCGAGGCCATCACCGAGAGCAAGCTCTTCGAGTTCAGCTTCACCAACCGTCGCGACGCCGTCTACACGAAGGCCGAGCTGCTCGTCGGTGACGACGGCAAGCCCAAGCAGCTGCCCTGGGAGGACTGGCGTGCGGGCGAAGACCTGCGCACCAGTGGCTGGATGCGCGCCACTGCCGCCAGCGGCGACGCCGACTTCGTCGGCCAGGTCGGCTGGAGCGGCGAGCTCGGCTACGGCGTGCGCGCCGCCGAGCCCACCCAGGCCGAGGCCGACACCGCCAAGGTCGAGAAGACCGTGAAGTCGGTGCAGCGATGATGGAACTGTTCGTGTTCGTCGTCGCCGCGGCGATGGTGCTCGGTGGTGCCATCGGCGTCATCGTCAGCAAGCACCCGGTGCACGCGGCGTTGAGCCTCATCCTCACGCTGTTCGGCGTGGCCGTGCTGTTCGTGGCGCAGGAGGCCAACTTCCTCGCCGCCGTCCAGGTCATCGTCTACGCCGGTGCCATCGTCGTGCTGTTCCTGTTCGTCATCATGCTGCTCGGCGTCGACAACGCCGAGAACCTGCGCATCGAGCCGTTCAAGATCCAGCGTCCGTTGGCCGCGTTCGTCAGCGTCGCGGTCTTCGCGCTGGTCGTCACCGCGGTGTTCGTCGCACGCGACGCCGACCTCGCCGCCAGCGGCTCGGGCCTCGAGGTCCTCGGCGACGACGGTGCTCCCATCCACGACGGCAACATCAAGGCGCTCGCCCGCGACCTGTTCAGCGATCACGTGCTCGCCTTCGAGCTCACGTCGGTGCTGCTCGTCATCGCCGTGGTCGGCACCGTGCTGCTGGCCCGCAAGCCGCGCAAGGCCGATCTGCAGGAGGCCGGTTCCTGATGTTCGCCTCCATCGTCACCACCGAGTGGTACCTGGTGCTCGCCGCGATGCTGTTCTCCATCGGCATGGTCGGCGTGATGGTGCGCCGCAACCCGCTGGTGCTGTTCATGTGCGTCGAGCTGATGCTCAACGCCGTGAACCTCACGTTCGTCGCGTTCGCCCGTCGCAGCGGCGACATCGGTGGGCAGACCACGGTGTTCTTTGTCATGGTCGTCGCCGCCGCCGAAGTGGTGGTGGGCCTCGGCATCATCGTGGCCATCCTCCGTCGGCGTCCTTCCGCCACCACCGACGACCTCGCCGAGTTGAAGGGTTGATGTGATGCTCGACCTCGTCTGGTTGATCCCTGCCCTGCCGCTCCTCGGCTTCCTGGTGCTGCTGGTCCTGGGTCGCAAGTTCGGCGACCCCGTGGCCGGCTACTTCGCCACCGCCATGGTGGGCCTGTCGTTCCTCGTCACCGTCGGCGTGTTCCTCGACCTGATGTCGCTCGACGCCGAGGCCCGTACCGAGCAGGTCACCACGTTGTTCTCGTGGGTGGCCGTCGGCGGTCTGCACGTCGACCTCGCCTTCCTCGCCGACCCGCTCAGCATCACGATGTGCCTGTTCGTCACCGGCATCGGCACGCTCATCCACCTCTACGCCGTCGGCTACATGCACGGCGACAGCCGGTTCAGCAAGTTCTTCCTGTACCTGAACCTGTTCGCCTTCAGCATGCTGATGTTGGTCCTCGGCTCGAACATGCTCGTCACGTTCCTCGGCTGGGAGGGTGTGGGCACCTGCTCGTACTTCCTCATCAGCTTCTGGCACGAGCGTGAGAGCGCCGCCACCGCCGGCAAGAAGGCGTTCGTCACCAACCGCGTCGGCGACTGGGGCTTCATGATGGCGATGTTCTTCGCCTTCTGGGCCGTCGGCTCGCTCGACTACCTGCACATCAACGGCGCTGCCGAGTCGCTGTCGGCCACCACCGCCACGGCCATCGCGCTGTTCGCCTTCATCGGTGCGTGCGGCAAGAGTGCGCAGCTGCCGCTGTACCTCTGGCTGCCCGACGCCATGGAAGGCCCCACGCCGGTCTCGGCGCTCATCCACGCTGCCACCATGGTCACCGCCGGCGTGTACCTGATGTGCCGCATCAGCCCGCTGTTCGAGGTCACCGCCGACTACGCCGGCACCATCATCGCCATCGTCGGTGCGGCCACCGCGCTGTTCGCCGCCACCATCGCCGTGTCGCAGAACGACATCAAGAAGGTGCTCGCGTACTCCACGGTCAGCCAGCTCGGCTTCATGTTCCTCGCCGTCGGTTCCGGTGCGTACGTGGCGGCCATCTTCCACATGGTCACGCACGCGTTCTTCAAGGCGCTGCTGTTCCTCGGCAGTGGCTCGGTCATCCACGGCATGCACCACGAACAGGACATGCGCCGCATGGGCGCGCTGCGCAAGTTCATGCCCATCACGTTCGGCACGTTCATCGTCGGCTGGTTGGCCATCGCGGGTGTGCCGCCGTTCTCCGGCTTCTGGAGCAAGGACGAGATCCTGCTCGCCGCGTACGACAAGAGCATCGTGCTGTGGGCGGTCGGCCTCGTCACTGCGTTGCTCACCGCGTTCTACATGACCCGTCAGGTCATCATGGTGTTCTACGGCGAAGCCCGTTGGCACGACGCGCACGAGGAGCACGGTGCCCACGGCGACTACCACGCCCACGACACCGAGCCGCACGAGAGCCCGTGGATGATGGTGCTCCCACTCGTCGTGCTCGCCGTGCTCTCGTTCGCCGGCGGCTTCATCAACATGCCGTTCTCGCACGAGACCGAGAAGCTCGCCACGTGGCTCGAGCCCGTGCTGCACCCGCACGAGACCGACACCGCGAAGCTGCCGCTCGCGCTCGCCGCCATCGCCGTCTCACTGGTCGGCATCGCCATCGGGTTCGCCGTCTACTACTTCAAGAAGCTGAAGCCGGTGGAGCCGAAGATCCTGCTCGACGGCTGGGGCTACGACCGTGCCGTCAGCAACTTCATGGGCGGCCCGGGCCGCAAGGCGTTCGACGGCATCGCATGGGCCGACGCGCACCTCATCGACGGCGCCGTCAACGGCACCGGCAGGCTGGTGCAGGCCACGGCCGGCAAGGCACGCCGAGTGCAGACCGGCAACCTGCGCAACTACGCCGCAGCAGTGGGGGTGGGCGTCGTGCTCCTCCTCACGTGGTTCGTCATCGTGCGAGGGATCCTGTGACCGACTTCCCCATCCTCACGCTGCTGGTGCTCGTGCCGGCCGTCGGCGCACTGCTGGTGGCCCTCATCTCCAACCGCCAGCCCGACCTGGTGAAGGTCACGGCGCTGCTCACCAGCATCCTCACGGGCGGCATGGCGCTCTGGACGCTGTTCGCGTTCGAGAAGGGCGATGCCGGCTTCCAGTTCGTCAGCCAGCACTCCTGGATCGAGTCGTGGGGCATCTCGTGGCACCTCGGCGTCGACGGCATTTCGCTGTTCCTCGTCGTGCTCACGGGCATCCTCTTCCCGTTGGTCATCGCCGGGGTCGACCCGCACCACGACCACAAGCGCTACCTCGCCTGGATGCTGCTGCTCGAGGCGGGCGTGATGGGCAGCTTCGTCAGCCTCGACCTGTTCCTGTTCTTCGTGTTCTTCGAGATCGTCCTCGTGCCGATGTACTTCCTCATCGGCGGCTGGGGGTACGACCAGCGAATCTACGCCGCGACGAAGTTCTTCCTCTTCACCATGGTCGGCTCGGCGTTCATGCTCGTCGGCATCATCGCCACGGCGTTCCTCGCCAAGGCCGACAACGGCTCGGTCACGTTCGACCTCGTCAAGATCGCCGAGAACGCCGACTTCGCGGCGTCCACCGGACGATGGCTGTTCTTCGCCTTCGCCGTCGCGTTCGCGGTGAAGGTGCCGCTGTTCCCGCTGCACACCTGGCTGCCCGACGCGCACACCCAGGCGCCCACCGGCGGCTCGGTCATCCTGGCCGGCGTGCTGCTGAAGCTGGGCACCTACGGCCTCCTCCGCTTCGGCGTGTACCTGTTCCCCGAGGCCGCAGTCTGGGCGCGACCGGTGTTCCTCACGCTCGCCACCATCGGCATCCTCTGGGGTGCCGTCGCGGCCACGATGCAGACCGACCTCAAGCGCCTCGTCGCCTACTCGTCGGTCGCGCACCTCGGCTTCATCGTGCTCGGCACGTTCGCCCTCACCTCGCAGGCCATCACCGGCGGAGTGATGCAGAACATCAACCACGGCATCAGCACCGGTGCGCTGTTCCTTCTCGTCGGCATGATCTACGAGCGTCGCCACACCCGTGAGATCGCCAAGCTGAAGGGTCTGCAGAAGGTGGCGCCGGTGTTCGCCGCGGCCTTCATGATCGTGATGCTCTCCAGCATCGGCGTGCCCGGCCTCAACGGGTTCGTCGGCGAGTTCCTCGTGCTCATCGGTTCGTTCGCCACCGCCCGGTGGTGGGTGGTCGTCGCCGCTGCCGGTGTCATCCTCGCGGCGCTCTACCTGCTCTGGGCCTACCAGCGTGTGTTCCACGGTGAGCCCGACGACGACAACCGCTCGTTCGCCGAACTGAAGTGGAAGGAGGGCATGCTGCTGCTGCCCTTCATCGCCATCATCGTGTTCGCCGGCGTGTACCCGAAGGCGATGCTCGATCGCATCGAGCCCTCGGTCGACAAGCTGCTCGAGCACGTGCAGGAGCACTCCTCCTGGGTGGCCCCCGAGGCCCAGACCAACGAAGGTGGTGAGGGCTGATGGGCGTGCTCCTTGCCGACACGCTGGTGGGTCCGAAGATCGACTGGTTCGCGCTCAGCCCGCTGCTCGTGCTGCTCGGCGGCGCGATGATGCTGCTCGTCCTCGCCGCGCTCACGCCGCCGTGGCCGAAGCGCCTGTACGCGACGTTCACCGCCGCGGTGGCACTCGGCGCGTTCGTGCTCTGCTTCCCGCTGTGGCACCGCATCGACATCGACGGGCCGTCCACGCTGGTCGGCAACGCGATGCAGTTCGACCAGATGGCGCTGTGGGTCACCATCACCATCTCGGTCGCCGTGTTCCTCGGTTCGCTCCTCACCGACGACTACCTCCGCCGTGAGGGCATCGACGGTCCGGAGATCTACGCGCTGTTCCTGCTCGCTGCCATCGGTGGCATCGTCATGGGCTCGGCGAACGATCTCGTGGTGCTGTTCCTCGGTCTCGAGATCCTGTCCATCGCCCTCTACGTGCTCGCCGCCAGCCACCGCAAGCGGCTGCAGAGCCAGGAGAGCGGTCTGAAGTACTTCGTGCTCGGCGGCTTCTCGTCGGCCATCTTCCTGTACGGCATCGCGCTCGTCTACGGCGGCACCGGCAGCACCAACTTCGACCGCATGCTGAGCACGCTCGCCGCCAACGTCCCGGCGCAGAAGGGCGACGACGCCATCCTGCTCGCCGGTGTGGCACTGCTGCTCGTCGGTCTCGCGTTCAAGGTGGCGGCCGTGCCGTTCCACTTCTGGACCCCCGACGTGTACGAAGGCGCGCCCACGCCGGTCACCGCGTTCATGGCCTCGGCTGCGAAGGCGGCGGCGTTCGCCGCGATGCTGCGCGTGCTGCTGCAGGCGCTGCCGAACTTCGCCGACGACTACCGACCCGTGGTGTGGGCGCTCGCCGTCGTCACCGTGATCGGCGGTTCGGTGATGGCCGTGGTGCAGACCAACGTGAAGCGCATGCTCGCGTTCTCCAGCATCAGCCACGCGGGCTTCATGCTCGTCGGCGTGGAAGCGGCCGCACACCTCGGCACCGACAACGACGGTCGTTCGGCGACGCTGCTGTACACGCTCATCTACGCCGTGCTCGTGATGGGCACGTTCGGTGTGGCCACCGCCGTTGGCCGTACGGGCGACAACGCCACCGACCTCGCCGGCTTCCGCGGCCTCGGCCGCACCCGTCCGGTGCTGGCGTTCGCGATGACCATCCTGCTGCTCGCCCAGGCGGGCGTGCCGCTCACCAGTGGGTTCGTCGCCAAGTTCGGCGTCATCCGTGCTGCCGTCGAGGAGCACAGCTACGCCGTCGCCATCATCGCCATGGTGGCCAGCGTCATCGCGGCGTTCCTGTACCTGCGCATCATGATCTCGATGTGGATCGCCGACCCCGAGTCGGGCGACGACCAGCGCGAGGCCGTGCGCACCCCGGCGTACCTCACCGTGGCCATCACCCTGTCGGTGGCGTTCACCCTGGTCGTGGGCTTCTTCCCCGACTGGCTCGTCGCCCTCGCCCCCTGACCCACCCTGGCCGGCCGGCCGTCGAGGTCGGGCGCGAATCACGCCATTTCCGACTCACTCCGGACCCACGGGTCCGAAACGCGCCACGGATGGCACATTTCGATCCCGTGGGTCCGAAACCGGTCATGCGGCGCGCTGGCGGATGATCTCCGCAACGTCGCCGATGGCCTCCCGGAGGGGGCCCTCGACGTCGAGCCGAGCGACGCGGGGCACGGCCCAGCCGATCACGAGCGCCTTCCGATCGCGCCGATGGTCACGCTGCTGCTCCGCGGCGCCGGCATGCCACGCAGGATCATCGACTTCGAGACCGACCTTCCACGTCGGCCACCCGAAGTCGAGATGGATCAGCGTGCCATCGGGGAGCACCAGCGGGCACTGTGGCACCGGGGTCGGCAGCCCGTGCCGCTCGATCTCGGCGAGCACCTTGACCTCGAGGTCCGACTGGAGCGCGCGCTGCCACTTCGGCCGTGAGGCGACGACGGCCAGCATCGTGCGGGCTCCCGGTCGATTCGGGTGGTAGAGGCGAGCGACCGTGTCGGCGACGGTGCCGATCGTGCAGAGGCGCTCGTTGAGGATCTGCTCGAGTGCGGAGCGGGTGGCTTCGAAGCCGAGCATGTCGGCTGCGTCGAACAACGAACGCGGAGGACTTGCGACGCGGATGCCATCGGGTCGCTCGACGATGTCGACCGGGTCGATGCGCCGGCATCGGTGCACGCTGATGCCCGGCATCTCGGGGGTGACACCATGATCGACCAGCACGTGGACCCCGTTGACGAGGGCGCGCCGGACATGCCAGAGGCGAACACCGGTCGTGAAGCTGACGACGGCACGCGCATTGCGAGCGCAGGCCGCAGCGCACAGTTGTTCGAGCGATTCCGGCCATTGCCGGCTCTTGAAGACGCCGGGCATCAGTCGTTCGAATCGCCCTTCTTCGGCCCAGCGGTGCGCCGTGCGCAGCGGCATGCCGCACTGCTCGAGGCCACTCGGGCCGATGATGCCGTGGTGGGTTCGCAACCACTCGTCGACGGAATCTCGCCAACTCGCCATGTCGTGCCTTCCTTCGTGTGGAGGGGGTGACGGGGGAGTCGTGCGCGCACCATATCGGCGCATGCCTCGACGCGGGTGCGGCGTGTTTCGGACCCACGGGTCCGAAATGCGCCAGCCGTGGCGTGATTCGGACCCGTGGGTCCGGAGTGAGCCGAAAATGGCACGAAACGGGCCCGACCCGCGGCGGGACGGCGGGGGCGGGGCCGGGACCGGGGTGGGTCAGGTGTGGTGGAGGAGGGCGGTGAACAGGGACTGCTGGTGCGGGTCCTGGTCGGCCGAGTCCTCGGGGTGCCACTGGGTGGCGACGATCCACGTCGCGGTGTCGACCTCGGCCGCGTGCACGATGCCGTCGTGGCTGTGACCCGTGACGGTGAGGCCGTCGGCGACGCGGTCGAGCGCCTGGTGGTGCACGCAGTGGCACGCCGGCACCGAGGTGGTGCCGATGGCGGTGGCGATGCGCGAGCCCGGCTCGAGCGTGACCGACGTGTACTCGAACCAGTGGTTCTCGTTGCCGATGTCCTGCTGCAACGTGCCGCCCATCGCCACGTTGAGCACCTGCATCCCGCGGCAGATGGCGAGCGTCGGCACGTCGAGCTCGATGGCAGCCCGCACCACGGCGAGTTCGACCTCGTCGTGCTCGGTGACGATGCCGTACAGCTGCTCGGCCGTCGGTTCCTGCCCGTAGTGCTGCGGGTGGATGTCGCCTCCGCCGTGGAGGACCACCGCATCGACCCGGCGGAGCAGATCGGGGATGTCGTCGACGAGCGACACGATGGGCGGCAGCATCAGTGGCGTCCCACCGGCGCGGGCGACGGACTCGAAGTAGCGACGACCGGCGGCGAACGGCTCGCCCCGCACGCCCTTGGCCTCGGGGGAGATGCGGCCGACGATGAGGACCAGCGGATTCACGGACGCAGCCTACGCAGCGCCCCCGGCCCGTGCCGCGGCGCGCCGGACCAGTTCGTCGTAGATGGACTGCTGCTGCGGCTTGTGCGTCGCCGTGTCCTCGGGGTGCCACTGCGCACCCACCACCCACGACGCCGTCGGCAGCTCAACCGCCTCGAGCTGACCGTCGGGCGCCCAGCCGCACGCCACCAACGGTTCGGCGAGCTCGCCGAGACCCTGGTGGTGCACCGAGTGGCAGTGCTCGAGATCGGTGGTGCCGGCCGCGAGCGCGAGCTTCGACCCGGGGGTGAGCTGCACCGAGTGCTCGCGCATCCAGTGGTCGCTGTTGCCGATGTCCTGCACGAGCGTGCCGCCGAGCGCGACGTTGAGGACCTGCATGCCGCGGCACAGCGCCAGCATCGGCAGGTCGAGCTCGATGGCGGCGAGGCACACCGCGATGTCGAGGTCGTCGTGCGCCTGCACGATGCCGTACAACGTGTCGTCGTCGGGCTCCTGGCCGTAGCGCCGCGGGTCGACGTCGCCGCCGCCGGGGAGCAGCACGCCGTCGAAGTGCTGCAGCACGGTGAGCGCGTTCTTCGCGAGCTCCTTGATGGGCGGCACCAACACCGGCACGCCGCCGGCTCGGGCGACGGCGCGGCTGTACGGCTGGCTGCTGCTGAATGCGTCGCGCTTGCCCTCGTCGGAGAACGTGAGCGTGCGGGCGCACAGCGCGATCAGGGGCGGCGGAGTGCTCATCGCTCTCATTCTGTCCGAAGCGCGCCCGCTACCCTCCAACCCGTGTCCGACATGCTCGTCCTCCGCAACCCCGCGACCGAAGAGGTCATCCATGAACTGACCCACGCCACCGTCGACGACGTCGACGCGGCGGTGGCGAAGGCGAAGGCAGCGGGGCCTGCCTGGCGCGCCGTCAGCCCCGCCGACCGGTCGCGCCTGCTGCGCCGCTTCGCCGACAAGGTGGCCGAGCACGTCGAGGAGCTCGCGCTCCTCGAGACGCAGAACATGGGCATGCCGCTCGGCAGCGCGCGGTGGTGCGCCAACGCTGTCAGCGACGTGTTGCACTACTTCGCGGGTGCCGTCGAGAAGCACACCGGTTCGTCAATCCCGGTCGCCGGTGGCATCGACGTCACGTTCCACGAGCCGCTCGGTGTGGTGGGCCTCATCACGCCGTGGAACTTCCCGATGCTGATGGCGTCGTGGAAGATCGGCCCGGCGCTCGCAGCGGGCAACACCGCAGTCATCAAACCGGCCGAGATCACGCCGCTCACCACGATGCGTCTCGGCGAGCTGGCTCTCGAGGCGGGCATCCCGGAGGACGTCCTCAACGTGGTGGTCGGTCCTGGCGCCACGGCGGGCTGGCGCCTGGTGGAGCATCCTGATGTGCGCAAGGTGGCGTTCACCGGTTCCACCGCGGTGGGTAAGCGGTTGATGAAGGGCTGCGCCGATCAGGTGAAGCGCCTCACGCTCGAGCTCGGTGGCAAGAGCGCGAACATCGTGTTCGCGGATGCCGACATCGAGAAGGCCGCGGCGTCGGCTCCGGGTGCGGTGTTCGACAACTCGGGTCAGGACTGCTGCGCTCGCAGTCGAGTGCTCGTGCAGCGAAGTGCCTACGACCGGTTCATGGAGCACTTCATCGAGGCGGCCGCCGCGTTCACGGTGGGCGACCCGATGGACCCGTCGACGGCGATGGGCCCGCTCGTCACCGCCGACCACCTGGCTCGCGTGAAGCACTACACCGATGGCCTCGAGACGGTGTTCACCGGTTCGGCGCCCACCGGCCCCGGCTACTGGCATCCGGTCATGATCGCCACGCCCGAGTACGACCACCCCGTCTGCCACGAGGAGGTGTTCGGTCCGCTCGTCGTGGTCATCCCGTTCGACGACGAGGCCGACGCCGTCCGCATCTGCAACGACAGCGACTACGGCCTGTCGGGCTCGGTCTGGACCCAGGACGGCGCCAAGGCCATCCGGGTCGTGCGCGCCATGGAAGCGGGCACGCTGAGCGTGAACTCGAACTCGTCGGTGCGCTACAGCACGCCCTTCGGCGGCTTCAAGCAGAGCGGGCTCGGACGCGAGCACAGCATGCACGTGCTCGACCACTACACCGAACTGAAGAACGTCTTCTTCGCCACCTGACGGAACGGGTACCGTCGCGACAATGCGTGCTCTGCTCATCGCCAACGCGGCCGACGCCGACCCCGGTTTCATCGGCGAACGGTTCCGTGAACACGGCTACGCGTTCGACGAATGCCATCGTGAATCACCCGGCGACTGGCCAGGGCTCGACGGGCACGACCTCGTCCTGCTGCTCGGCAGCGAGTGGAGCGTGTACTGGCCCGACGTCGCCGACAAGGTGAACGCCGAGGTGGCCGTGCTGCGCGAAGCCGCTCACCGTGGCGTGCCCGTGTTCGGCATCTGCTTCGGCAACCAGGTGATGGCGCACGCGTTCGGCGGCGACGCCCACAAGGCCGAGATCGCCGAGATCGGCTGGCAGGACATCGAGACCGACATCCCCGACGTCATCGCAGCCGGCCCGTGGATGGAGTGGCACTACGACGTCGTCACCGTGCCGCCGCACGCCACCGAGTTGGCGCGCACCGCGTCGGGCCCGCAGGCGTGGCAGCTCGGCCGCATGTTCAGCACGCAGTTCCATCCCGAGGTGCACGAGGGCGTCATCCGTCGGTGGGCCACCGGGTTCGGCGAGCAGGAATTGCGGCGCATCGGTTCGAGCCCCGATGAGCTCATCGCCACCACGAAGGCCTCGGTGGGGCACAGCCGCCCCAATGCCGAACGGCTCGTCGACTGGTTCTGCGAGACCATTGCACCGAGCCAGTTCGTGGACGTGATAGGAACGCGCTCGACTCGTTGACCTCCGTGGGGGAGTGAGGCCGTCGAGCCGCACAATCCGAGCCACAACAAGGGGGTTCTCCATGGCTGACACCGTGGACGAGGACCGCGACCATCTGCACTCACTGGGCTATGCCCAGGAGCTCAAGCGCGGAATGGGTACGTTCTCGAACTTTGCCATCAGCTTTTCCATCATCTCGATCCTTGCCGGCGGTTTCACGAGCTATTGGATCGGTGCGACCTTCGGTGGTCCACTGGTCATCACGCTCGGCTGGCTGATCGTCGGCGTCTTCGCACTGTGCGTCGGCATGGCGATGGGCGAGATCTGTTCCGCCTATCCCACCGCCGGCGGCCTCTACTTCTGGTCGGCCAAGCTGGCCAAGCGGAACGGGCCGTTGTGGAGTTGGTTCACGGGATGGTTCAATTTCGTTGGACAGATCGGTGTGATCGCGAGTGTCGACTTCGCGCTCGCGAACTACGTCGTGGCGTTCCTCAACATGTACTCCAGTGACGGGGAGAACCCCGTGATCACGCCGACCGCCGGCAACATCTTCCTTGTCTTCGTGGTCGTCCTGTTCACTCACGGCCTGCTGAACACGTTCGGGGTTCGCATGGTGAAGATGCTGGGTGACATCAGCGTGTGGTGGCACGTCATCGGCGTGCTCGTCATCTTCCTGGTGTTGCTCGTCGGTCCCGACCAGCACCAGAGCATGTCCTTCCTGTTCGAGTTCCAGAACAACAGCGCATGGTCAGGTGGCATCAGCACGCTCTACGTGTTCTTCCTGGGCTTCCTCCTGGCGCAGTACACGATCACCGGCTTCGACGCCTCGGCACACGTGAGCGAAGAGACGCGGGGCGCACGTACCAGTGCGCCGAAGGCGATCGTCCGCTCGATCTGGATCTCCGCGATCGCCGCCCTGGTGATGAACGTCGCCTTCCTGCTGGCCACGCCCGATGAGCTGACGAACATCGACGCCAGCATCTACGGCATCACCTTCCCGGTCGTCATCTTCCAGGCGGTGCTCGGCAGCTTCTGGGCGAAGCTGTTGGTGCTGGTCACTGTCGTCGGCCAGTACTTCTGCGGTATGGCATCGGTCACGGCGAACAGCCGAATGATCTACGCGTTCAGTCGCGACGGTGGGCTGCCGCTGTCGAGGGTGTGGCACCGGATCAACCCGAAGACGCGCACTCCAACCAACGCGGTGTGGCTCGGCGTGTGCGTTGCAGGCGTCACCGGTGCGCTGTCCCTGCTCCAACACGACGGTGTCTCCGTCGCGTTCTTCGCGCTCACGGGCATCTGCGTGGTGGGCCTCTACATCAGCTATGTCATTCCGATCTTCCTGCGCTTGCGCAATCCCAACTTCGAACCCGGGCCGTGGAATCTGGGGAAGTACAGCAAGATGGTCGGCTGGATCTCGATCCTCTGGGTTGCGTTCATCAGCGTGCTGTTCTTCGCGCCGTTGTTCCCCGCCTGGCGTTGGTGGGACCCGGACGAGGTCAACGCGGCGAACTTCGCCGGCCCGCTGATCCTGCTTGCGTTCGTGTTCGTCGGTGGTTGGTGGGCGCTGTCCGCCAGGAAGTGGTTCACCGGGCCGAAAGTGCAAGGGACGCCCGAGGAGCTGCGCGCCATCGAGCGTGAGCTCGACGCGCTCGAGCACGGCATCGTGCCCGAGGACGTCGAGTTGAAGGACTGATCGACGTCCCGCGCTCCGACGGGCCGGCCCTCGAACCGAGGGTCGGCCCGTGCGCGTTACCGTGACCGCATGGAGCTGCACCGGTCGTTGAAGGACGCCATCGATGCCGGCGTGCACGGGCATCTCGCCACCATCAACCGCGACGGCTCGCCACAGGTCACCGTCGTGTGGGTCGGTCGTGATGGCGACGACCTGCTCGTCGCGCACCTCGGCAACGGGCAGAAGATGCGCAACCTCGAACGCGACCCACGGTGCACCGTGTCGTTCGAGCTCGCCGGCGTCAGCGGTCCCGGCCTGATGAACTATGCAGTGCTGCACGCCACGGCGACGGTCACCGAGGGAGGTGCGCCCGCACTGTTGCAGGAGTTGGCGCCGAGGTTCATGGGCGAGGGCGTGAAGTTCCCGCCGATGGACAACCCGCCTCCCGGCCGTGTCGCCCGTCTGTGCGTGCAGCGGGTCACGGGCATGGGACCCTGGGTGGGCTGACTCAGTCGATCGGTGCGGCGGCGTCGTCGATCCACTGCTCGAACTCGGCCGCGGTGGTCAGCCGTTCGCAGTTGCCCAGTCGCTCGTCGGCATAGGTCACGAAGTCGGTGTCGAGCGTGCTGATCGCCTGCTGCACCACCGCCCACATCCCTTCGCGGAGCTCACTCATCACCTTCATCAGTTGCAGGCGCGCCCAGCGAGCCGGTGTCACCTCGCCGAAGTAGGCGCGCAGCAACGCCTCGTCGGCTGCGTCGTCGAAGCCGCAGTTCACGCTGAGGTTGCCGAGGTCGAAGCAGCGGTCGTTCATGCCGGCGTACTCGAAGTCGAGCAGCCACGCGCGGCCGTCGCGATCGTCGAACAGCACGTTGCCGGGCAACAGATCGTTGTGACACGGCACGGTCGGCGACGGCGCCGTCGCGAACGCCCGCTCGATGCGCTGGCTGGCGAACGCCAGTCGGTTGTACGCGGCGGGAGGCATCACGCCGTGGGCCGCGGCATCGCGGGCGTGCCACTCGACGATGCGGTGGATGGGGAAGCTGCCGCGCAACGGCCCGCTGGCGTGGAACGTGCGCAGCATCTCGACGACGTCGTCGAGCCGCTCCATGAACGGCGCCGGCTCGAGGTGCCGGCCGGGGATCAACTCGGTGACCAGCGTGCCGACCTCGGGCAGTTCGCCGACGACGGCCGGCGACAGCCCGAGCGACGCCGCCCGCAGCGCGGCCTCCACCTCGTTGGCCCGATCGATGCCGAGCAGTTCGGTGCGTTCTCCCGGTACTCGGACGACGAACTCGCGACCGTCGACGGTGGCGACGAAGTTGGTGTTGGTGATGCCACCGTGCAGTGGCCGCAGCGCCACATCGGCGCCGTGCCATGCCGGCATCCGCCCGACGAGTGCCGCCAACGCATCCGGAGTCATGGCGATGGTGTAGCACCTGGCAATCTGTCCGGATGACGGAGTGCGTGCTCGCCATCGATCTCGGCACCGGTGGGCCGAAGGTGGCGCTCGTCGACGTGGCGGGCAACACGCTGGCCTGGCGCAGTCGCCCCGTGCACACCACGTTCGTCGACGGCGGTGGCGCCGAGCAGGACCCGGGCGAGATGTGGACCGCCATCGTCGCCGCCACCCGCGACACGTTGGCCGCGGTCGGTTCGGTGCCGACCATCGCTGCGGTCGCGGTCACCAGCCAGTACATGAGCGTCGTCCCGGTCACCGCCGCGGGCATGCCAACGGGGCCGTGCATCCTGTGGATGGACACGCGCGGCGGTCGGCACAGCCGCAGCCTGTTGAACGAGCAGTCGTTCATGCTGTTCCTGGAACGTCACGGGATGATGCCGTTGCCCAGCGGTGCCGACAACGTGGCGCACGCGCACGTGCTGCAGCACTTCCATCCCGAGGCGTACGACGCGGCCGACGCGCTGGTCGAGGCGATGGACTACGTCACGGGTCGCATCGTCGGTCGTGTCACGGCCACGCAGTCCACGGTGTTCGGGCAACTGGTGTGCGACAACCGCACGTGGGGGAGCACCGAGGTCGACCCCGACCTGCTCGCCGCCACCGGCCTCGATCCGTCGAAGCTCGCGCCCCTCGTCCCGATGGACCGACCCTCGGGCGAGGTGGGTGCCACAGCGGCCGCCGAGTTGGGCATCCCGGTCGGCACGCCCGTGGTGCCGGGCACCATCGACTCCATCACGTCGGCCGTCGGCACCGGTGCGCTCGACGCCACGTCGGGCTCGGTCATCATCGGCACCACCTCGGTGCTCGTCACCCACCTCGGCGAGCACCGCGGTGACATCACGGCCGGCATCCTCAGCGTGCCGAGCCCCGTGCCGGGCAAGTACTACGTGATGGCGGAGAACGGCCTCGGCGGGCGAGCATTCGAATGGGCGCAGCGCCTGTTCGGCTACGACAGCCCCGACACCGCGCTGCTCGATGCGGCCACGGTCGCGCCCGGCAGCGACGGTGCCCTGTTCCTGCCGTGGCTTCTCGGCTCCATCGCCCCCAGCCCGAACGACGACGTCCGCGCGGCCTACGTCGGTCTCGGCCTCCACCACGACCGCCGCCACGCCATCCGCGCCACGCTCGAGGGCGTCGCCCTCAACCTCGCCTGGCTGCTGCCCCCGGTGGAGGCGTTCGTGGGCAACACGTTCCCGACCCTCCGGTTCGGCGGCGGTGGTGCGCTCAGCCCGCTGTGGGCGCAGATCCTCGCCGACGCCACCGACCGGCCGGTGCACCGACTGGCGGAACCGCGGGCCACCAACGCCCGCGGTGCAGCGTTCCTCGCGTTCTCGCAACTCGGCCTCCTGTCGCTCGAAGACGTACCCGACCTGTTGCAAGTGCAACAGGTGCACCAACCCGACCCCTCGAACCGCGCCACGATGGAGGCAGCACTCGCTCGCCTCGTCGCGCTGCACCCTCACCACGCCCTCCACTGAAGGAGACATCCATGGGCCTCTACCCCTACGCCGACCGCTTCCCCGTCGTCCGCGACTTCCCGCAGCAGGGCCGGTCGCGCGCCGAGATCCTCGCCGAGATCGAAGCGATGTCCGAGATCGAGGACTCCCCGTACCACGAGGGCAAGATCAGCGGCTCCATCTACTCCGGTGACGAGGAGCACTACCACTTCCTCAACGAGGTGTTCGGCCACTACAGCCACGCCAACGTGCTGCAGCGCGACATGTACCCGAGCGCCACGCGGTTCGAGGGCGAGATCATCGCAATGACGGCCGACATGATGCACGGGAACGCCGTGCCCGAGGGCGGCGTGTGCGGTGTGCTCACCAGCGGTGGCACCGAGAGCCTGATGAACCCGCTGCTCGTGTACCGCGAGTGGGGCCGCCAGCGCGGCATCACCAAGCCGAACCTGGTGATGCCGGTCACGGCGCACCCCGGTCTCCTGAAGGGTGCGCACTACTTCGACATCAAGGTGCGCCTGGCCGAGGTCACCGATCAGTTCGTCGCCGACATGGCGTCGGTGCGCTCGCTCGTCGACGAGAACACGGTGGCGCTCGCCGGGTCCGCCGGCAGCTACCCGCACGGCCTCATCGACCCGATCGACGAGCTCTCCGACCTCGCCGTCGAGCGCGGCATCAACCTGCACGTCGACGGCTGCCTCGGTGGGTTCATCCTCGCCTGGGGACAGGACCTCGGGTACGACGTGCCGGTGTTCGACTTCCGTCTGCCGGGCGTCACGTCGATCAGCGCCGACACGCACAAGTACGGCTTCGGTCTGAAGGGCAGCAGCGTGCTGCTCTACCGCACACCGGAGCTGCGCCGTCTGCAGTACTTCATCGTGCCCGGCTGGCCGGGCGGCCTGTACACGTCGCCGGGCATGAGCGGCTCGCGTTCGGGCGGCATCATCGCAGCCGCGTGGGCATCGATGGTCTCGCTCGGGCGTGAGGGGTACCTCGCCATCGCCGCCGACATCTTCCGCACGGCCGCCGAGCTCCGCGAGGCCATCACGTCGGTGCCCGAGATGCGCGTGCTGGGCAACCCGTTCTTCAACGTCGCGTTCACCACCACCGACGAGAGCGGCCTCGACATCTTCCTCGTCAACGACTTCCTCGCATCGCGGCGCTGGCGCATGAACGGCATCCAGAAGCCGTCGGCCGTGCACTTCTGCGTCACGCGGCCCAACACGCAGCCCGGCGTCGTCGACCGGTTCAAGGCCGATCTGGTCGAGGCGGTGCAGTACGCGAAGGAGCACCAGGGCACCGCAGCCCGTTCCGGGGCCTTCTACGCCAGCGGCGTGACCACCGATCAGATCGCCTCCGGGATGTCCTGGTGGCTCGACGCCACCCAGGCGCTGCCACCTGCCTGATCGCACCATTTGTGATGCCATTCACACGGCGTAGTAGCGTCGTGCACGATGTCCGAATTCCTGCGCGACTACCTCACCGTGGTGTGGTTCGCCGCCATCGCTCTGGTGCTGGCCGGCCTCCTCCTCGGTATCTCTGCCCTGGTGCGGCCGAACAAACCCTCGGCCGAGAAGCTCATCCCGTACGAGAGCGGCGTCAACCCCATCGGCGACGGCTGGTCGCAGAGCCAGGTGCGTTACTACATCTTCGCCCTGCTCTTCGTGGTGTTCGACGTGGAAGCCGTGTTCATGTTCCCCTGGGCCACGCAGCTCGAGCGCTACGGCGTGTTCGGGCTCACCGAGATGGCCATCTTCGTCTTCGTCCTGCTCCTTGGCCTCGTGTACGCGTGGCGCAAGGGCGTTCTCCGCTGGGTGTAACCACATGGGTCTTGTCGACAAGGGGCGTCTGCCCAAACCACTCACGACCCTGTTCAACATGGGTCGCTCCTACAGCCTGTGGGTGTACCAGTGGGGTCTCGCCTGCTGCGCCATCGAGATGGGCGCCGCGTTCGGTTCGCCGCGCTACGACGTGATGCGCCTCGGTGTCATCCCGCTGCCCGCCAGCCCGCGCCAGGCCGACCTCGTGGTCATCTCCGGCACGGTCACCGACAAGATGGCCCCGAGCATCAAGCGCCTCTACGAGCAGATGCCCGAGCCGAAGTACGTCATCAGCATGGGCTCGTGCGCCAACTGCGGCGGCCCCTACTGGGACAGTTACTCGGTCACCAAGGGTGTCGACCAGCTCATCCCCGTCGACGTGTACGTGCCCGGCTGCCCGCCGCGGCCCGAGGCCCTGCTCGAGGGCGTGGTGCTGCTCCAGCAGCGCATCAAGAACGAGGACATGGGCGCCCGCTGGCGCGGCGAGGGCACCAAGGCCATCGTGCGCGAGCCCATCGTGGTGGGGGGTGGCCCCGTTGAGTGACGAGACCACCGTGGCCGAGCTCCCGGGCGACGCCCTCCGCGAAGGCGTGGTGCAGGCACTGCGCGACGCCCTCGGCGACGCGCTGCTCGACAGCGTCATCGTGCCCCAGCGCGACGTGTGGGTGCGGGTGCGCACCGATGCCTGGCGTCAGGCCGGCATCGTGCTGCGCGACACCGTCGGCTGCGACTACTTCTGCTTCCTCTCGGCCATCGACTGGATGCCCAGCCCGTTCGGCCGCGGTGAGGACGACCCCACCCAGCCGGCCCCCGAGCGCGACACCGAGATCCGCCAGGGCGTCACGGGCGGCGACACCCGCATGCAGGTGTTCGCCCGGGTCACCAACATCGCCAAGCACTTCGGGGTCACCATCAAGGCCGACGTGGCCGACGACGACAGCACCGTCGACAGCTGGGTGCCCGTCTACGCCGGTGCCAACTGGCACGAGCGCGAGACCCACGAGATGTTCGGCATCGGCTTCCACGGCCACCCCGACCTGCGCAACATGTACCTGCCCACCGACTTCGAGGGGCACCCGCTGCGCAAGGACTTCCCGCTGCTCGCCCGTCTCGTGAAGCCGTGGCCGGGCATCGCCGACGTCGAACCGCTGCCCGGTGACGACAGTGAGGACGAGTCATGACCGATCTCGCCGATCGCCAGAAGCTCAGCTACATCGCGGCCCAGGCCGCCGATGCACGCCTGAACGTCGAGCTCGAGACCGAGGGCATGACCCTCAACATCGGGCCCCAGCACCCGGCCACGCACGGCACGCTGCGCATCATCGTCCGCCTCGACGGCGAACAGGTGGTGTGGGCCGAGCCGAGCGCCGGCTACATGCACCGCGGCTACGAGAAGCTCACCGAGGTGCGCACGTTCCCGCAGGTCACGGCACTCGTGAACCGCATCGACTGGCTGGGCAGCTTCGCCAACGAGGTGCCGTTCATCCTCGCCGCCGAGCAGCTGATGGACATCGAGGCGCCGCCGCGTGCCCAGTGGATCCGCACCATCCTGTTCGAGCTCTCGCGCATCGCCAACATCTCGCTGTTCCTCGGCGACCTCGGCGTGCAGCTCGGCGCCGTCACCCCGGTGTTCATGGCCTTCCGCGACCGCGAGCACGTGCTGAACCTCATCGAGGGCGCCACCGGTGGCCGCTTCCACCCGAACTTCGACCGCATCGGCGGCCTGAAGGACGATCTGCCGGCCGGCTGGATCGCCGAGACCAAGCAGGTCATGAAGAAGCTCCGCAACTTCTGCGACGAGATCGAAGAGCTGCTGTTCGGCAACGAGATCTTCCAGAGCCGTCTGCGCGGCATCGGCGTCATCCCCGCCGAGGTGGCCAAGCAGTACGGCCTCAGCGGTGCCAACCTGCGCGCCAGCGGCGTCGACTGGGACCTCCGCCGCGACCAGAAGCTGCCGCTCGCCTACGACAAGGTCGACTGGAAGGTCTGGACCCACCCCGACGGCGACAGCTTCGCCCGGTGCTGGATCCGCCTGCAGGAGACCCGCGAGGCCACGCACATCGTCGACCAGTTGCTCGACGGCATCCCCAGCGGCCCCATCATGGCGAAGGTGCCGCGCATCATCAAGGTGCCCGAGGGCGAGGCCTGGGTGAGCACCGAGAACCCGCTCGGTGAGATGGGCTACTACGTCGTCAGCAAGGGCGACCTCGGCCCGTTCCGCGTGAAGATCCGCTCGGCCAGCTTCAACAACATCTCCATCGTCCCCTGGGTGCTGCGTGGCGTGTACGTCCCCGACGTCATCTCCATCCTGGCGTCGCTCTACTTCATCCTCGGAGACATCGACCGATGATCCTGGCTGTCGACCTTCCGTACTGGGCACAGTCGCTGCTGCGTGTCCTCGGTGGCACGGTGGCCGTGCTGCTGCCCGCGGGCACCATCGTGTACCTGTTCCTGTTCAAGATGATGAGCTTCATGCAGAGCCGTCTCGGCCCCATGGAAGCCGGCCCGTACGGCTCGCTGCAGCTGTTCGCCGAGGTCGGCAAGTGGCTGCAGAAGGAAGACATCTCGCCGGCCATGGCCGACAAGCGCATCTTCCGCATGGCCCCGCTGGTGGTGCTCGTCAGCACGTTCCTGCTCGTGGCCGTCGTGCCGTTCGGCCCCGACGCCTACTTCACCGACTTCGACGCCGGCGTGTTCTACATGCTCGCCGTCAGCAGCATCAGCACGCTCGGCATCCTGATGGCCGGCTGGAGCTCGGCCAACAAGTACTCGCTCCTCGGCGGTCTCCGTGCCGCCGGTCAGCTCATCGCCTACGAGCTGCCGATGGTGCTCGCGGTGCTCGGCGTGGTCATCCAGGCCGGCACGATGAACCTGCAGCACATCGTCGTGAAGCAGAACAGCGACAGCATCTTCGGCTGGGACGGCATCGGCAACCCGTACATCTTCACGCAGTTCATCGGGTTCATCGTCTTCATGATCGCCGTGCAGGCCGAGCTCACCCAGACGCCGTTCGACATGCCGATCGCCGAGTCCGAGCTCGTGTCCGGGTACATGACCGAGTACTCCGGCTTCCGCTTCCTCATCTTCTTCATCGCCGAGTTCGCCACCGCCGGCGTGTTCGCCCTCATCGCCAGCGTGCTGTTCCTCGGTGGCTGGGGCGTGCCGTTCAGCTGGTTCGGTTGGGATGCCGCCGACACCGGCAGCATCGACAACTGGATGAACGTCGTCGGCCCGCTCATCATGGTCACGAAGATGGTGGTGCTCGCGGGCATCATCATGTGGGTGCGCTTCAGCTACCCGCGCTTCCGTGAGGACCAGCTGCAGCGGTTCGCCTGGAAGGTGCTCATCCCGGTGTCGCTCATCAACATCATGCTCACCGCGATCCTGAAGGTGGCGTTCTGATGCCTGCTCCCAAGAAGCCGCAGGTGCCCGGTCTCATCAAGGGCCTGGGCGTCACGCTCAACACCATGGCGCAGACCATGAAGCCGAAGAAGCTCGGCGGTGGCGCTGCCACGGTGCAGTACCCGCACGAGAAGGAGACGCCGCCCATCCGTGCGCGCGGCGTCATCGCGCTCCGCGAGGACAACTGCACGGCCTGCATGCTCTGCGCCCGCAGCTGCCCCGACTGGTGCATCTACATCGAGGGTCACAAGGAGCTCGCTCCGCCGCGCCGTGCCGGTGGCGCGCCGCGCAAGGTGAACAAGCTCGACCGTTTCGACATCGACTACGCGCTGTGCATGTACTGCGGCATCTGCGTGGAGGTGTGCCCGTTCGACGCCCTGTTCTGGAGCCCCGAGTACGAGTACTCCGAGCCGAAGATCGCCGACCTGCTCCACGATAAGTCGAAGCTCGGCGAGTGGATGGAGACCGTGCCGGAAGCGCCTGCGCTCGAGGCCGGGGCAGAGAAGAAGAAGGGCAAGTGATGGTGCTCGCCTCCGACATCCAGGTCGCCCAGAACATCGGCTTCGGCATCATCGCCCTGATGATGATCCTCGCCGGTGTCGGCGTCATCGCCAGCCGAAACGTCGTGCACGCCGCGCTCTCGCTGGTCGTGGTCATGGCCGGCGCAGCAGCCCAGTACGTGTTGCTCTCCGCCGAGTTCGTGGCCGTCACCCAGGTGCTCGTCTACATCGGCGCGGTGATGGTGCTGTTCCTGTTCGGCGTCATGCTCACCCGGGCGCAGCTCGGCAAGGACGCCGACCTGAACAACAAGAACGCGGTCATCGCGGCGCCGGTGGCCCTGCTGCTCTTCGGCGTGATGGCCTATGCGCTCATCGACGGCTTCGCCGACGACAAGATCGCCGCCACCACCGGCGCAGGTGCGCAGCCGCAGGACACCGCGGCCATCAGTGACCTCATCTTCAAGCCCTACCTGCTGCCCTTCTGGGCGTTGTCGTTCGTACTGCTCGCCGCGGTCATCGGCGCCATCGTGCTGGCACGGAAAGACTGACGGGGAAGGACACACCAATGCTCATCAACCAGTTCCTCCTCCTCGGTGCCCTGCTGTTCTGCATGGGCGTGTACGGCGTGCTCACCCGCAAGAACGCCGTGATGGTGCTGCTCAGCATCGAGCTCATCCTCAACTCGGTGAACATCAACCTGCTCGCGTTCGACGCGATGAACGGCGGCAGCGACGGCAACGTCTTCGCGCTCTACATCATCGCCGTCGCTGCGGCGGAGGTCGGTGTGGGCCTCGCGATGGTGCTGCTCATCTACCGCAACCGCAAGAGCATCTCGCTCGACGACCTGTCGGAAATGAAGGGCTGACGCATGTTCGCAGAAGAAGCTGCAGGCGAAGCCGCACACGCTGCCGCGGGCTGGTTCCTCGAGCACGCGTGGCTCATCCCTGTCATCCCCGCGGTCGCGTTCTTCCTCATCATCTTCTTCGGCAAGAAGATGCCCAAGGGCGGCAGCGAGTTCGGCATCCTGGCCATGGTGGCCTCGCTGGTCATCGCGGCCGGCACCGCGTACCAGTGGATCGACTGGTCGCACCACAGTGAAGAGCCGATCATCAAGTCCATCACCTGGTGGGAGAGCGGCGGCCTGAAGTTCGGCATCGGCCAGCACATCGACGGCCTCGCCGTCATGGCGTTGCTGCTCGTGTCCTTCATCAGCACGCTCGTGCAGATCTACTCCACCGAGTACGTGCGCGGCGACCGCCGCTACACGCACTTCTTCGCCAGCCTCACCCTGTTCTCGGCCGGCATGCTCAGCATGGTGCTCGCACCGAACATGGTGCAGTTCATCCTCGGCTGGGAGATCATGGGCCTCTGCTCGTTCATGCTCATCGGTCACTGGTGGGAGGAAGAGGCGAACAGCCGGGCCGCACTGAAGGCGTTCTTCACGGTGCGCACCGGCGACATGGGCCTGCTCGTCGGCACCGCGATGCTGCTCGCCATCTTCGGCACGCTCGACATCGGCGGCGAGGGCGGCATCAACCACCTTGCGGCCACCGGCGAGTTCGACAGCAAGAGCATGCTCATGTGGGCGGCCATCGCGCTGTTCATCGCCTGCATCGGCAAGAGCGGTCAGTTCCCGCTGCACACCTGGTTGCCCGACGCCATGGCCGGCCCCACCCCGGTGTCGTCGCTGCTCCACTCGAGCACCATGGTGGTCGCCGGCGTGTTCCTGGTGGCCCGCCTGTACCCGGTGTTCCACACCGGTCTCGACATCAACATCGCCGGTCAGCACTTCAACTTCATCGCAGTCATCGGTGGCATCACCATCCTCATCGCCGCGGCGCTCGCGTTCGTGCAGAACGACATCAAGAAAGTGCTGGCCTACTCCACCGTCAGTCAGCTGGGCTACATGATGATGGGCCTCGGCGTCGGCGCGTGGATGCCGGCCGTGTTCCACATCTTCACCCACGCGTTCTTCAAGTGCTGCCTGTTCCTGTGTGCCGGCTCCATCGCCCACACCGGCTCGCACCACAGCTTCGACATGAAGACCGACATGGGTGGTCTGCGCAAGAAGATGCCGGTCACGTTCTGGACCTGGATCGTCAGCACCCTGGCGCTGTGCGGCGTGCCGTTCTTCAGTGGCTTCTTCTCCAAGGACGAGATCATCGACTCGGCGAAGCACAACCACTACACGGTGTTCGGCATCATCGGTCTCATCGGTGCGTTCATGACCGCGGCGTACATGACCCGGGCGACGTACCTCACGTTCTTCGGCAAGGCGCGCGGTGGAGCCGCCCACTTCGTCGACGGCCACGAGGACCACTCGCACGACGAGGCGGCCGACGAGGTGCACCACGACGTCGACGGCCTCGACACGCACCGCCACCCGGTGCACGCCGCGCACGACGATCACGGCCACGGCGACATCCAGCACGGCAAGCCGTTGCCGTTCGCGCCCAGCGACTCGCCGTGGCAGATCACCGTGCCGCTCATCATCCTCGGCGCACTCGCCGTGGTGTCGGGCTACCTCAACGCCGCACCGTTCAAGCTGCACTACTTCGAGCACTGGCTCGAGAGCTCGATGGGCCTGCCGTTCGGCGAGGAGCCGGGCATGATCCCCGAGCCGCCCACGTTCAGCTGGGCCGCGGCCGCACCGAGCATCATCCTCGTGGCGCTCGGCATCACCCTCAGCTGGCTCATCAGCAAGAAGGTGTTCGGCGAGGAGAAGAACGGCCTGCAGGGCCTCACGCAGCGCAACGCGCTGCTGGGTGCCGGGCACAAGTTCCTCGTCAACAAGTACTACCTCGATGCGCTCTACGAGGGCGTGATCGTGAAGGCCATCGCTCACCCCATCGCACGTGCCGCCTACTGGGTCAACCAGCACGTGCTCGACGGCGTCGTCAACGCCGTCGGCATCGGCGGCCGTCGTACGGGTGAGTGGGTGTACCGCAACGTCGACCAGCGTGTGGTCGACGGCGCGGTCAATGGAAGTGGTGCAACCGCACGCGGCGCCGGTGGTGTGCTGCAACCGGTGCAATCAGGCAAGGTCAGCATGTACGGAGCGCTGCTGTTCGGTGCCGCAGCAGTCGGTGCGCTCGTACTCGTACTCGTCAACAGCTAGAGGAATCCATGGACATGATCCAGAATCAACAGTGGCTGCTGAGCCTCGGCGTCTTCCTGCCGTTGGTTGGCGTCGCGGTGATGTTGTTCATCCCCAAGTCCGACGAGTCGACGGTGAAGGGGGTGGCGGTGCTCACCGCTGCCGCCACGCTGGCGGTGGGCATCTACACCATGATCCAGTTCGACTGGGACAAAGCGGGCTCGCTCCAGTTCTTCACCACGAACAAGTGGATCTCGCCCATCAAGGCGACGTACACGATCGGCCTCGACGGCATCAGCCTGCCGCTCTACGTGCTCTCCATGATCATCACCCTGCTGGTGATGATCTACTCGTGGGACCACGTGCCGAGCCCCGGCAACCCGAAGGCGTTCTTCATCCTGATGCTGGTCCTCCAGACCGGCATGGCCGGCACCTTCGTGGCGCAGGACCTCATCCTGTTCTTCGTCTTCTTCGAAGTGGTGCTGCTCCCGATGTACTTCATGATCGGCGTGTGGGGTGGCGAGAACCGCCAGTACGCGTCGCTGAAGTTCTTCCTCTACACGATGTTCGGATCGGCGCTCATGCTGGTGTCGTTCATCGCGCTGTTCGTCGTCACCAAGAACAACGCCGCCGACCCCGACGCCGCCAACTTCAGCTTCCAGTGGTTCATGGCCAACGGCGCCGGCGTGGCGAAGAACACGGCCATCTGGATCTTCGCCGGCATGTTCATCGGCTTCGCCGTCAAGGTGCCGATGTTCCCGTTCCACACCTGGCTGCCCGACGCCCACACCCAGGCGCCCACGCAGGGCTCGGTCATCCTGGCCGCCATCCTGCTGAAGCTCGGCACCTACGGCTTCGTCCGCATCGCCATCCCGTTCCTGCCGCAGGCCGCGGTGAAGTGGGCACCGGTCATCGCCGTGCTCGCCGTCATCGGCATCATCTACGGCGCGCTCGGCTGTCTCGCCCAGACCGACATGAAGCGCCTCATCGCCTTCTCGTCGGTGGCGCACATGGGCTTCGTGATGCTCGGCATCAGCACGCTCACCACGCTCGGCATCAACGCCGCACTGTTCGGCATGGTCGCCCACGGTCTCATCACCGGCATGCTCTTCTTCATCGCCGGTTCGGTGAAGGAGCGCTACCACACGCTCGAGATCAAGCGCCTCCGCGGCATGCTGCTGCAGATGCCGAAGATGGGCTGGATCCTCGGCTTCAGCGCCATGGCGTCGCTCGGCCTCCCCGGTCTGGCCGGCTTCTGGGGTGAGTTCCCGGCGCTGCTCGCGTCGTGGAACCCGCTCAACGGTGCCGAGCTGCCGTTCGGCGGCCTCAGCCTCACCCTGTTCCGCGTGCTCACGGTCATCGCCGCACTCGGCACCGTGCTCGCCGCCGCCTACCTGCTGTGGCTCTACCAGCGCACGGCGTTCGGTGAGCCGAGCGTCGAGTTCGCCGGCCTCGGTGCCGACGGACACGCCTCGCACGGCCACGACGCCCACGGCCATGGTGCCGCCGATCACGGCGACGAGGCCGAGGGCCACGAGGCCCACGGCGACCACGAGCCCATCCACGACGTCAACAAGTTCGAGTGGGTGGCCTGGACGCCGCTCCTCATCGCCATCGTCGTGTTCGGCATCGTGCCGCAGTTGATGTTCAAGGTGATCGACCCGGGCGTCACCGAGCTCGTCAAGGTCTTCGGCGGGAAGTGACCTGATGCTCGCATCCATCCTCGCCGCAGTGGGCGACTTCACGCCGCCGACCATCGACTACCACGCCCTCGCGCCCGAGATCGTGCTGGCCGTCGGTCTGGTCGTGGTGCTGATCGTCGACCTGTTCGTCGCCGACCACCGGCGTTGGATCACCGGCACCCTGGCCGGCTTCTTCCTCCTCGGCGCCGTCCTGCCGGTCGTCACGCTCGCCGTCATCGGTGGCGACGTGCGCGACGCCTTCGGCGACGGTCGCTACGTGATCGACAACTTCAGCCTCGTGCTGAAGGCGCTGTTCCTGCTGGCCGGTTACGTGGTGGTGCTGCTCAGCACGAACGAGATGGAAGAGGGCGGCTACTACCAGGGCGAGTACTACGTGCTGCTGCTCAGCAGCGTGCTCGGCATGGTGATGCTCACCTCGTCGCGCGACCTCATCAGCGTGTTCGTGGCGCTCGAGTTCCTCTCGATCCCGGCCTACATGATGGCCGCCTGGAAGAAGCGCGATCGCAAGAGCAACGAGGCCGGCGTGAAGTACTACCTGCTCGGCGTGTTCGCCAGCGCAGTGCTCCTCTACGGCTTCAGCCTCCTCTACGGCCTGGCCAACACCACCAAGCTCGTCGACATCGCCGGGGCCATCACGCTCGAGGGCGACAACGTCGGGGTGCAGGTCCTCGCGGTCGCGTTCGCCATCATCGGTTTCGCGTTCAAGATCAGCGCCGTGCCGTTCCACACGTGGGCGCCCGACGTCTACCAGGGTGCGCCCACGCCGGTCACCGCGTTCCTCAGCGTCGCCTCGAAGGCCGCCGGCTTCGTCGGCCTCATCGCGCTCGTGTACCTCACCTTCCCGGCGGCCGAAGAGGTCTACCGCCCGTTCATGTGGGTGATGGCGGCCCTCACGATGACCGTCGGCAACCTCGTGGCGCTGAAGCAGAAGAACGTGGTCCGTCTGCTCGCCTACTCCAGCATCAGCCAGGGTGGCTTCATCCTGATGCCGCTCGCCATGGCGGGCACGGGCGACGCGGCCGGTCCGGCCCTGCGTGCCGTGATGACCTACCTCGTCATCTACGCCGCCACCAACCTCGGTGCCTTCGCCGTCATCATCGCGGTCACCCGCAAGACCCGCAGCGGCGACATCAGCGCCTTCGGCGGCCTCTTCTCCTACGCCCCGGGCCTCACGGTGATGATGACCATCTTCCTCGCCTCGCTCGCCGGCATCCCGCCGCTCGGCGGCTGGTACGCCAAGTTCGGTGCGTTCCGCGCCGTCGTCGACGCCGGCGGCGGCTGGGGCTACAGCATCGCCGTCATCGGTGCGATCAACGCGGTCATCGCCACGGCCTACTACATCATGCTGATGCGCGAGATGTGGATGAAGCCGGTTCCCGACGGCGACACGACGCCCATCAAGGTGCAGGCGCCGGTCGTGGCCGCGCTCGCCATCACCGGTGTGTGCACCGTGCTGTTCGGTGTGCTCCCGGGCCTGGTGTCGAAGTTCGGCGAGCTCACCGACCTCGCCGGTGCCTTCGGCCGCTGACGACCTGCGCGAGGCCCGGCTCGCCGCCGGGCATCCGCTGCGGTTCGACCACTTCCTCGCGATCGCCCTCTACGGGCCGCACGGCTTCTACGCCGTGGCCGGCCAGGCCGGACGTCGCGGCGACTTCATCACCTCACCGGAGGTGGGCCCGTTGTTCGGGGCGGTGCTCGCCAACTGGATCGACGCCGAGCACCGGCGACAGGGTGAGCCCGATGACTTCACCGTGATCGAGGCCGGTGCGGGGCCGGGCACGCTCGCGCGTGCCGTTCTCCAGGCGGCGCCGCAGTGGGCAGGTCGGTACGTGGCCATCGAGGTGTCGGCGGCCCAGCGCGCCCAGCACCCCACCGGGGTCGAATCGCTGCCCGCGCTGCCCGATCGGCCGGTGCGCGGCGTGGTGATCGCCAACGAGTTGCTCGACAACCTGCCGTTCCGCCTCGCCGTGTTCGACGGCAGCTGGCGTGAGGCCTACGTCGACGTCGCCGCCGACGGCACGGCGAGCGAAGTCACGGTGCCGGCGCCCGACGAGTGGTCGTGGCTGCCGGCCCACGCTCCCCACGGTGCCCGGGTCCCCGTGCAGGCCGACGCTGGGGCATGGGTCGAGGCGGCACGGGCACTGGTGCCCGGTGGACGAGTGCTCGCCTTCGACTACGGCACCGCACGGACCGTCGCCCTGTCGGCCGTCCCGTGGCGCGACTGGCTGCGTACGTACCGCGGCCACGAGCGCGGCGCGCATTACCTCCGCGACATCGGTCTCCAGGACGTGACGACCGAGGTCTGCCTCGATCAACTCCCCGAGCCTGAGTCCGTCCGCACACAGGCGCAGTTCCTGCGCCGCTGGGGCATCGAGGACCTGGTGGAGGAGGGGAGGGCGGTCTGGAGCGCCAAGGCGTCGTCGCCCGACCTGCATGCCCTGCGGATGCGGAGTCGCGTGCGTGAGGCGGAAAGTCTGCTCGATCCCTCAGGTCTCGGCGGTTTCCTCGCCGTGGAGTGGTGATCTTGCCGAGACCCTGACGACTCCTTGGATGATTCGAATGGCTCATGTCACGAACGGTGACGCCGTACTTGAATTGGGTACAGGAAGAGCATGCGATGGAGGTCGCCATGAGAGTTCAACAGCGAGTCGGAATCGCAGCTGCAGTGTTCGGCGCTGCGATGGTCATGAGTGCACTGGTCGCCGGGAACGCCGGTGCCGTGGCGAGCAACCCGGTCGAGGTGCCGGGCAACGCCACCACCTGCGAGGGCGTCGGTTTCCCGAGCTCCTTGCAGCTCGACGGGAGCATCACGTCGGGCACGGGCGGCAACAGCCTCATCAGCTACACCGTCACCGACAACAAGTACGTCACGCTCACCAGCGTCGACCCGAGCGTCACCATCCAGGTCGTCGTGGTGAAGGGCGGCGACAACTACAACAAGTACAGCCCGTACCTCACCCCGATGCAGTCGCCGCTCAACGGCGGTGGCAACGTGCCGAACCTGAGCCACTGGTTCGTGTGCTACACGGTCACCCCGGTCGTCACCACCACGGCCGCAGAGGTCACGACGACGACGGCCGCTGAGGTGACCACGACGACGGCCGCAGAGGTCACGACGACGACGGCCGCCGAGGTCACCACCACCACAGTGGCCGAGGTCACCACGACCACGTTGGTCGACAGCGAAGGCCCGACCACCACCACGACCGACCCGCAGGCGACCACCACCACGTTGGTCGACAACGAGGGCCCGACCACGACGTTGGTCGACAGTGAGGGCCCGACCACGACGGCGCAGTCGAGCGGCGGGGGCTCACTGCCCCAGACCGGTGCCCGCGCCGACCTGATGCTGCTGCTGGGTCTCGCGCTGGTCGTCGGCGGTGTGGTGGTGACGGCGCTGAACCGTCGAGCTGACGCCAACTGATCCCCTTCGGTCCACTCGGGCCACACGCACGGCCACCCGGTCTCCCCGGGTGGCCGTGTCGCGTCCGGCTCCAGGTGATCTCTGGATTGCATCAGGCTCGACGATCCGAGTCACCCCGAATGTGATCACCCCCTCACGTTCGGTGGGTGTTTCGGGGGCCTTTCGGGGTCGGAAACCGCGTGGATGCACCGAACTAGACCGGGAAGTGAACGTTCCGTGTGAACTTTGACGAAAATGAGAGAAAGCTTGGAATAGTCTGAATGCCCTATGTCACTCTCCGTACGCCGCACGTACCATGAGTGACAGCTACCCCGAGTGATGGAGATGCCATGAACCCCCGAACGAAGATCGGTTTCGCCACAGCGATCGCCGGTGCAGTGCTCAGCCTCACCGGCATGGTGTTGCCCGGCATCGCCAGCGCGAGCAATGCGGCGAACAACAGCAACAACGCGGCCTACTGGGTCGACCGTGGCGAGCACCCCGGTGCCTCGTGCTACAAGCACGGCTACGAGAGCAACGACCACGGCTCGGTGACGAACAACAAGAAGGCCGTCACCCTCAAGACCTTCAACCAGAGCTGGCCCGGCGATCACTGGGAGCTCTTGGTGGTCAACGGTGGCAACGGCGACACGGTCATCCAGCATCCGCAGGCCGGCGTGGCGTACTACCCGCCGCTGAACAACGGCGGCCAGAAGCCCGACATCTCCCACTGGATCGTGTGCAAGGGCACGACCCCGGCCGTGACGACCACCACCGCACAGGTCACCACGACCACCGCACAGGTCACCACGACCACCGCGCAGGTCACCACGACGACGGCCGCTCCGACGACGACGACCGAGCCGCCGACCACGACGACCGAGCCGCCGACGACGACGACCGAGCCGCCCACGACGACGACCGAGCCGCCGACCACGACGACCGAGCCGCCCACGACGACGACCGAGCCGCCGACCACGACGACTGAGCCGCCGACCACGACGACTGAGCCGCCGACCACGACGACTGAGCCGCCCACGACGACGACTGAGCCGCCGACCACGACGACTGAGCCGCCCACGACGACGACCGAGCCGCCGACCACGACGACCATCGTCGACGGCAATGGGCCGACCACGACGACCACCATCGTCGAAGAGACCACGACGACCACCGTCGAGGAGACCACGACGACCGAGGTGGGCAGCGAGGGTCCGACGACCACGATCTCCGGCAGCGGTGGCCCCACCACCACGGTGAAGTCGAGCAGTGGCGGTTCGCTGCCGCAGACCGGCGCCGGCTCCGACATGTTGCTGGTCCTCGGCCTCGGCCTGGTGCTCGGTGGCTTGGTCTTCGTGGCCATGGGCCGCCGCCCCGAGACCGCCTGAACGGGCGACAGCTCCGGCGCTTCGACGCCGGTGATCGACCAGCGATGACCTGAGCGGCGGGAGCTCTCGTCTCGGAGGTCAGGAACGAGCCACGCGGCACTGCCGGGTGGCTCGTTCGCGTTCCCGACGATCTCTGCCTTCCGGCAAACGCACACAGTTTCCGTGAGATGGTCGCCACTGTCCGTGGGTCAGGACGAAATCGTGCCACACAGTATTCCCGATGGCACGGCTCGAGCGCTCTCCACGTATGTGCCGTGACCTGCGATGTAAGGCGGACTTCCGAGCGTTTCGGCGGAATGGGTCGAACGACTCATGGTCACCCGTGGTGGTGCCCACTTATCGTTATCTGTGTTCGCCGAGTGATGGAGGCCACCCAAGAATGAACAGCCGCAAGAAGATCGGAATGCTCACCACCCTCGCCGGCGCCGCACTGGCGCTCGGCTCGCTGGTGATGGCACCTGGCGTCGCCGACGCCGGCAGCACCCCGGTGCTGACCGTGAACGGTCAGAACTACAACGCCGCGAAGGTGCCGAACTCCGGCGTCTTCCACTACGTGACGCCGGGCAACCTGAGCGCCGGCCAGATCACCGCCTCGGTGAACCGCTCGGAGGGCACGCAGACCTGGAACGGCGTCAACGGTGCCGACAACCTGCCCTGCCCGAACGGCATCTACTGGGTGAGCAACAACAAGAAGCTCGTCATCTCGCACTGCGTCGCCGGTGACGACGAGGAGACCTCGACCACCGACGAGGAGACCAGCACCACCGACGATTCGAACCACGGCGACGACAACAAGGACGACTCGGACCACAACGACGACTGGGGCCACGGCGACGACTGCGAAGAAGTGACCACGACGACCGAGGCCCCGACCACCACCGAGGCCCCGACCACGACGGTCGAGGAGACCACCACCACCGTCGAGGAGACCACGACCACGGTCGAGGAGACCACGACCACGGTCGAGGAGACCACCACGACGGTCGACGCCGGCGGCCCGACCACCACGGAAGCCCCCGCCACGACCGAGGCCCCGACGACCACCATCGTCGAGGAGACCACCACCACGCTGGTCGACAGCGAAGGCCCGACGACCACCCTCGTCGACAGCGAAGGCCCCACCACCACGGCCGTCGGCGGCAGCCTGCCGACCACCGGCTCGAGCCAGAACATCCTGCTCGTCCTCGGTGTGGCCATGGTGCTCGGCGGCATCGTGTTCCTCGGTCTGACCCGCCGCCCCGAGCAGGTCTGACCTCCACGAGATCGGCGGACCCAGCAAGGAGCTGGCGGGGATCACTCCCCCGTGCTCCGCTCGACGCGGTTGCCGGATGGCGGTAGTCCGGCAACCGCACTCTCTCCACGGAACCGGCCACCTGGAAACAGGTGGCCGGTTCCGCCGTTTTCGCTCAGGTACGGCTACGGTCGCCTGCGCATGAGTGGCAGTTCCCACACCCCGCTCCGCCAGGGTGCCCTGGTCGTCGGAGCCCTCGGTGTCGTCTACGGCGACATCGGCACCAGCCCGCTGTACGCGCTCGAGGAAGCGTTCACCGAGAAGGCGCACGAGCTCACGGTCGACAAGGTCAACGTGTTCGGCATCTGCTCGCTCGCGTTCTGGTCGCTGATCATCATCATCTCCATCAAGTACCTGCTGTTCGTGATGCGGGCCGACAACAACGGCGAGGGCGGCATCCTCGCCCTCACCAGCCTGGTGATGAAGAAGCGGCAGCCGGGTCAGGTGGCCAAGGCCGGGCTGCTGGTGAGCCTCGGCATCTTCGGCACGGCGCTGCTGTACGGCGACGGCATCATCACGCCGTCCATCTCCGTGCTCTCGGCCGTGGGTGGTCTCGAGAAGGTGTCGCCCGGGCTCGAGTCGTGGGTGGTGCCCATCGCCATCGTCATCCTCGTCGTGCTGTTCTCCGTGCAGAGCCGTGGCACCGGCACCGTCGGGCGCGTCTTCGGTCCGATCATGATCCTGTGGTTCACGGTGCTCGCTGTGCTCGGTGTCAGCCAGCTCGTGCGCCAGCCCGAGATCCTGCAGTCGATGAACCCGATCTGGGTGCTGCGCTACTTCGAGCACGAGACCCACCACGCGTTCCTCGCGCTCGGCTCGATCTTCCTCGTGGTCACCGGTGGCGAGGCGCTCTACGCCGACATGGGGCACTTCGGGCGGCCGCCCATCCTGCGCGGTTGGTACATGGTGGTGTTCCCCGCGCTGGTGCTCAACTACTGGGGCCAGGGTGCGCTGCTGCTGCGCGACCCGGAGGCCATCGACGGCATGTTCTTCAACATGGCGCCCAAGCCGCTGCTGCTGCCCGTCGTCATCCTCGCCACCATGGCCACGGTCATCGCATCGCAGGCACTCATCAGCGGCGTGTTCTCGCTCACCGCGCAGGCGGTCCAGCTCGATTACCTCCCGCGCATCCGCATCGACCACACCTCGCACGATCATTCGGGTCAGATCTACGTGCCACTCGTCAACTGGTTGCTCGCAGCGGCGTGCGTGGGCCTGGTCATCGGGTTCCAGACCGCCAGCAACCTCGCGGCCGCGTACGGCATCGCGGTCACGATGACCATGGCCATCACCACGCTCATCTTCTTCCGGGTGTGCACCGACCGTTGGGGTTGGTCGCGGGCGAAGGCGTTCGCCGTGTGCGTGCCCATGTTCATCGTCGAACTCGGCTTCCTCGGCGCCAACATCCCGAAGATCCCGCACGGCGGCTGGTTCGCCCTCACCGTCGCGGTCATCCTGATGGTGCAGATGCAGACCTGGCGTCGCGGGCGCCAACTCGTGGCCGATCGCATCCATCGTGGCGAACGCCCCATTGCCGAGGTCCTCGACGAGCACACGCAGGTCAAGCGTGTGCCGGGCACGGGCGTGTTCCTGTTCAAGGACCTGGGCAAGGCCCCGCCGGCGTTGGTGAACAACCTCGAGCACAACAAGGTGTTGCATCGCACCACCCTCATCGTGTCCATCGAGACCAGCGAGGAGCCGCGTGTGCCGGTCGAGCAGCGGGCCACCATCACGAAGGTGGAGCCCGGTGTGTTCCAGGTGTTGCTCGGCTACGGCTTCATGGAGGAGCCCGACGTGCCGGCGGCACTGGCTGCGCTCGACATGCGTGGGCTCACGTTCGACCCCGACGACGTCACGTACTTCATCGGTCGAGAATCCATCATCTCCGGCAAGGCGCCGGGCATGCACCCGGCACTGGAGCATCTGTTCGTGTGGCTCAACCGTGGCGCGGACAGCGCCGTGCGGTTCTTCAACCTGCCGCCCGAGCGGGTGTTCGAAGTGGGCTCTCGCGTCGAGATCTGAGGGATGCCCGTTCGGGCGGCCTGCGCTAACTTCGCGGCCCGGGGGTATCCACGATCATGACCGAGGAACACGACACCATCGACGCGCTGCTCGACGAGCAGCGTCACTTCCCGCCGTCCGCGGCGTTCAAGGAGCAGGCGCTCGTCGTCGACACCAGCCTGTACGACGCTGCGTCGGCCGACGATCAGGGCTTCTGGGCGCAGCAAGCGGCGTCGCTGCTCGACTGGACCACCGACTGGCACACCATCTGCGAGTGGGACCTGCCGTTCTCGAAGTGGTTCGTCGGTGGCGAGCTCAACGTCGCGTTCAACTGCCTCGACCGGCACGTGCTGGCCGGCAAGGGCGACAAGGTCGCCTTCCACTGGGTCGGCGAGCCGGGCGACACGCGCACCATCACGTACGCCGAGCTCCTCACCGAGGTGCAGCAGTTCGCGAACGTGCTGAAGGGTCTCGGCGTGGGCCAGGGCGACCGGGTGAACATCTACCTGCCGATGATCCCTGAGGCCGCGGTGGCCATGCTGGCCTGCGCGCGCATCGGCGCAGCGCACAGCGTGGTGTTCGGCGGCTTCAGCGCGCAGAGCCTCACCGACCGCATCAACGACGCCGAGGCGAAGGTGCTCGTCACGGCCGACGGTGGGTACCGTCGCGGCGAGGTGTTCCCGTTGAAGGCCGCAGCCGACGAGGCACTCGAGGGCACGCCCACCATCGACCACGTCGTGGTCGTGCGCCGCGGCGGCAACGACGTCACCATGGTCGACGGGCGCGACCACTGGTACCACGAGCTGATGGCCGACGCCGATCCCGTGTGCCCGGCGTTGCCGATGCCGGCCGAGCAGCTGCTGTTCCTGCTCTACACCTCGGGCACGACGGGCAAGCCGAAGGGCATCATGCACACCTCGGGTGGCTACCTCACCCAGGTGGCGTTCACCCACAAGTACGTGTTCGATCTGCACCCCGACACCGACGTCTACTGGTGCACGGCCGACGTCGGTTGGATCACCGGGCACAGCTACATCGTGTACGGCCCGCTCGCGAACGGCGCCACGCAGGTGATGTACGAAGGCGTGCCGAACTTCCCGGGCAACGACCGCTTCTGGGAGATCATCGAGCAGTACCGGGTGACGAAGTTCTACACCGCGCCCACCGCCATCCGGACGTTCATGAAGTGGGGCGCCGAGGAGCCCGCGAAGCACGACCTGTCGTCGCTGCAGCTGCTCGGCTCGGTGGGCGAGCCCATCAACCCCGAGGCGTGGATGTGGTACCACGAGCACATCGGTGGCGGGCGTTGTCCCATCGTCGACACCTGGTGGCAGACCGAGACGGGCGGCATCATGATCAGCCCGCTGCCCGGCTGCACCACCACGAAGCCGGGCTCGGCCACGTTCCCGTTGCCGGGCATCGGCGCCGAGCTCGTCGACGACGACGCCAACCCGGTCACCCACGGCGGCGGCTACCTGACGCTCACCCAGCCGTGGCCCGGCATGCTGCGCGGCATCTGGGGCGACCCCGAGCGTTACACCGACACGTACTGGAGCCGGTTCCCCGGCCGCTACTTCGCGGGCGACGGCGCGAAGCTCGACGACGAGGGCTACCTGTGGCTGCTCGGCCGGGTCGACGACGTGATGAACGTGTCGGGTCACCGCATCAGCACCACCGAGGTCGAATCGGCGCTCGTCAGCCATCCGGCCGTGGCCGAGGCCGCGGTGGTGGGCGCGAACGACGCCACCACCGGTCAGGCCATCATCGCCTACGTCATCCTGCGCGGTGGCGAGGAGGTCGACGAGCAGGACCTGCGCAACCACGTGGCACACGAGATCGGCGCCATCGCGAAGCCGAAGTCGATCTACCTGACGCCCGACCTGCCCAAGACGCGCAGCGGCAAGATCATGCGCCGACTGCTGCGCGACGTGGCCGAAGGACGCAACCTCGGCGACACGACCACGCTCGCCGACGCGAACGTGGTGAACGAACTGCAGCGTCGGGCCCAGGAAGCCCCCACCGAGGACTGACACCTCTGCCGGAAGGCTCAAGAACTCGTCGCGTCCGCCCGATATCTCGGGTATGGCGATCGACGAGCATGACGTGTTGACGGGCGTTGCGGACGACCCGGACACCGACGCACCCGTCACCGACGCGACAGCCGCGCTGGATGCCCGCGCGGACCGCAGCGCCGACGACGTGGGCCGCCGGCTCGACGGCGCACTGTACGCCCGCGAGCCCGGGCTGAACCCGTCGATGCAGGTCCCGGGCCTGCGTGAGCTCACCTGGGAGCACGTCACCAACCCCACGACGTCGCATCCCGTGGTGCCCGGCGCACCGATGCTCGACGCCAACGGCCAGCCGCGCCCCGCGCCGCTCGACCTCGAGCAACTGCTGGCTCGCCCCGCCATCGCACTCGCGCCGCTGGAGCCCATGCCCACCGTCTTCGCGCCGGTCACCGGCGACGTGCCGACGGCGGCCGCGCCCGCCCCGGCGCCGGCGCCGGCCGCCCCGCCCGCCCCGCCTGCGCCGCCCGTCGGTGAGGCCATGGCGCCGCCGGCCTCGTTGCCGCCGCTCACGTCGGGCCCGACGCCCGCGGTGCCCGCCGCCCCACCCGTGCCGGCCACACCGCCGGCTCCGTCCGCGTCCATCGCCGCGCCCTCAACGGGCGCGACGGGCACGGTCGACGTCGCGCCGGTCGAGGTGCATGGCGTCGACGACCTCGTGAAGCCGATCGAGGAACGGCCGCCGGTCGCCCGTGACGCCGACCCGCTCATCAGCGGGCTGGCCGAGATGATCCTGAAGTCCACTCCCGGCGCCGGTCTGCCGCTGGTCGAGGAAGTGCGTGGCGTCTCCCGCGGCGACACCGGCATGGTGCCCGTGGTGGACAGCGAGCTCACCGAGCCGCCGGTGCTCGACGCGAAGGTCGAGTTCGCCAACGTGTCGACGACGGTCCCGGTGATCCCGCTGGAGGACACTCCGGTCGAGCACACCGGTGTGCAGCCGGCGACCAACGCCGTCGCTGCGGAGATGAACCGCCTCGCGTTCCTGCCCGACCACGAGGACGACCTGTCGGGACCGGTGGAAGTGCCGGACATCGCCTACTCCGACGTGCGGAGCGCACCGCCCTCGACGTCGACGCCCTCGCTCGCTGCACCCAAGTTGAGCGTGGGGGAGCAGTTCCAACCGAAGCAGAGCGCACCGGTCGTGCGACACACGTACGCCGACCTCGCGGCACAGGCGGTGCCGGTGGCACCCCGGCGCAAGCGCCACCTCGTGCGCAAGATGTTCAGCCTGCTCGTGCTGCTCGCCATGGTGGGCGGCGGCCTGTTCGCCGTGAAGTACTTCGTGCTCGACCGTGTGCAGTGGAGCAAGGAGCTCGCGCCGCTCGTGGAGCAGGTGGAGACGGCTCGCGGCCTCACCTTCGAGAAGGAGGTCACGGTCACGCCGCTCCCGGCCGACGAGTACGCAGCGCGCTTCGCGAACGCGGCGCTCGGCGTGGCCGCCGACGCGGACACGGCAGCGCCCAGCGAGCTCCGTGCCCTCGGTCTGATGAGCGGTGCGTTCGACGCGGAGGCCGTCGGTCTGGTGGCCACGGTCGACACCCCGGCCTACTACGACACCGCCGACAAGGCCATCTACGTGGTCGACGGCGTCGAGACCGAGCTGTACACGTTCGCGATGCATCGTGCGCTCACGGCGGCGCTGCTCGATCAGCACTTCGGCTGGAGCGAGCGGATCGTCGGCCAGGCGAGCACGGTGGCACGTGGCACCCGTGCGCTCTACGAGGGCGATGCACTGCTCACCGCCCAGTCGCTGGTGCCCGATGACGATCGCGACGTCATCAACCAGCAGGTCTTCTCGTCGTTCGCCGATCTCGGCGTGGCCGCCAACCCGGCGCCGTTCGTGTCGACCACGGCCGGTCGTCTCGGCCTCGCCCTCGTGCCGTACCTGTCGACGCTGTCGCTCGAGGAGCGCAACCAGCTCGAGACCGAGGCCGCCTTCACCGACGGGCAGGTGCTCGACCTGCGCCGCCTCGTGAGCGGCGAGCCCGTCACCGTCGAGGAGGGCTCGCAGGGCTTGTTGTTCTGGTACCACGTGCTCGCCTCGCGCGTCGACGACGACCTCGCGTGGCGTGTGGCGCTCGCGTGGCAGAGCGATCAGACCGCCACCGAGATCAACGTCGACAAGTACTGCACCACCGGTGCGGTCGTGTTCGATGCAGCGGCCACCGACATCGTGACGCTCGCGTTCACGGAGTGGGCGGCGAAGGCGCCGGCCGAGTCGGCCACCACGAGCAAGGTGTCGCCGAGCGACGGTGCCTCCGGCACGGTGACGGTGACGCTCAGCGCCTGCGATCCGGGTGAACAGGCCGTCACCAACGACGGCTCGTTGCCGATCTCGCTGGGCGCCGCACCGTTGCGTGCCGAGCAGTTCCGCATCCTCATGGACGCCACGCCGGCACCCAACGCCGACGTCGCGGCGTGCGCGGTGTACGGGACCGACCCGCTGGCGAGTGGCGACGAGCGCGGCATGATCGACGGGTCGACCGGCTGGGCCGCTCCCGCGGCGCACCCGGTGCCCGACCTCACCGCCTGCGCGGGGTGATCAGTCGCGGAAGTTGTTGAACTGCAGCGGGATGCCGAGATCGGCACCCTTCAGCAGTGCGATGACGGCCTGCAGGTCGTCGCGCTTCTTGCCGGTGACGCGCACGGTCTCGCCCTGGGTCTGGCTCGACACACCCTTGCCGGCCTTCTCCTTGATGAGACGGTTGATCTCGCGGGCCTTGTCGCTGCTGATGCCGACCTTGATGGTGACGGTCTGGCGCACCGTGTTCTGGGTGGCCTCCTCGACCTTGCCGTAGTCGAGGCCCTTCAGCGAGACACCACGCTTCACGAGCTTCTCCTCGACCACGACCTTCAGCGCATTGAGTCGGTCCTCGCTCACGGTGCGCAGGGTGAGGACCAGATCGTTCTGCTCGATGCTGGAGTCGGTGTTCTTGAAGTCGAAGCGGGTGCTCACCTCGCGCTGGGCCTGATCGACCGCGTTGCGCACTTCCTGGCGATCCACTTCGGAGACGACGTCGAAACTGGGCATGTGTCCCAGCGTACCGAAGCCGATAGTCTCACTCTCCGCTGATGGGTCGGTGCCCGAGTGGCCAAAGGGAGTTGACTGTAAATCAACCGGCGTCGTCCTTCGGAGGTTCGAATCCTTCCCGGCCCACCACATCGATCGCCAGGCCCCTCGGGCCTGGCGATCGTCGCGTCAGAGGGACTTCCACATGATCGTCATCGATGCCGAGGGACTGGCCGCCAGTCGTCCGAACCGCCCGCTGTTCGCCGGGGTGTCGCTCACCATCGCCGACGGCGACCGGGTGGGCGTGGTCGGCATCAACGGCTGCGGGAAGAGCACGCTGCTGCGCATGCTGGCCCGTGAGCAGGAGCCCGAGTCGGGTGAGGTGCGGTGGGGGCGTGGTGCGCGAGTCGGGTTCCTGCTCCAGCAGCCGGTGCTGCCGGTCGGCACCGTGCGCGACGCCGTGGGTGGCACGTGGCAGGGCGTGGCGATGCTCGACCGCCTCGGCATGGCCGACCTGGTCCACGCGCGCACCGACGAGTTGTCGGGTGGTCAGGCGAAGCGAGTGGCGCTCGCGACGTTGCTGGTGGGGGAGTACGAGGCCCTCATCCTCGACGAGCCCACCAACCATCTCGACCTCGATGCGATCCGGTTCCTGGAGGACTGGCTGGCCGCGTACCGCGGTGGGCTGGTGCTGGTGACCCACGACCGTCACGTGCTCGACAAGGTGACCACGAAGGTGCTCGAGATCGACCGTGGCGCCGCGTACCTGCACGTACCCGAGGGCTGGCACGCCGGTTCGGGGTACGCCGCGTACCTGGCCGGTCGAGCGGAGCGAGAGGAGCGCGCCGAGGCCGCCGAGGCCGTGCGCAAGAACCTCGCGGCGAAGGAGCTCGCCTGGCTGCGCCGTGGCGCGCCCGCCCGCACGGCGAAGCCGAAGGCGCGCATCGCGACGGCGACGGCGTTGGTGCAGGGCAAGGCGCAGGCGGCCGCACGTGCCGGCGACCTGGCGTTGTCGATGGGCTCGCAGCGGTTGGGCTCGAAGGGCATCGAGGTGCGCAACGTCTCGTTCTCGTGGCCCGACGGCAGTCAGGTGCTCGCCGGTGTGAGCGCGGCGTTCGAGCCGGGCGATCGCATCGGCATCGTCGGTCCGAACGGCGCCGGCAAATCGACGCTGCTCGACCTCGTAGCGGGGCGCCTGCAGGCGTCGGCCGGTGAGGTGGAGCGCGGCGCGACGGTGAAGATCGGCTACTACGACCAGCTGTGGCGCGAAGTCGATCTCACCCAGCGCGTGCGCGAGGCCGTCGCGGGCGACAAGGGTGAGCCTTCGCTGGCCGACGTCAACCTGATGCGCCGCTTCTGGTTCGACGGCGACGCGCAGTTCGCGCCGATCGGCACCCTGAGCGGTGGTGAGCGCCGGCGACTGCAGCTGCTGCTCACACTGGTGCAGCAGCCGAACGTGCTGCTGCTCGACGAGCCCACCAACGACCTCGACCTCGACACGCTGCGAGCACTGGAGGACTTCCTCGACGACTGGCCGGGCATCGTCATCACCGTCAGCCACGACCGGTCGTTCCTCGACCGTGTCACCGACGAGCTGTTCGCGCTCGACGGCCGCGGCGGCGCGGCCTGGATCCGCGGCGGAGTGGCCGCGTGGCTGCAACAGCGCGACCAGCCGCCCGCAGCCGCTCCGGCGAAGCCGTCGGGGAAGCCTGCAGCCGCGGCCCCGGTCGCTCGGTCGAAGCCGTCGGGCGGTCGCAGCCCGTCGACCGTGCGCCGCCAGCTCGGCCAGGCCGAGCGCGACCTCGCCACGGCCACCGAGCGGCTCCAGGCGTTGTCCGAGGAGCTGGCCTCGGCGCTCGACCACCGTGAGATGGCGGCGCTCGGCGAGCGGCTGGCGGCGGCACAGGTGGCCGTCGACGCGGCCGAGGAGGCGTGGCTGGCCCTCGCCGACGAGGCCGAGGCCCTCGGTCTCGAGCTCTGACCTGCGGCGCCGAACGGCTGGCGTCAGGCGATGAGGTGCTGCATCAACGCCACGTCGTGCCAGCGGTTGAACTTGCGGCCGACCTCGCGTTCGATGCCGACGAGCTCGAACCCGAGCTTGCGGTGGAGGGCGATGGAGCCGTCGCTCGCGGCGTTGATGCGGGCGAACACGGCGTGGAAGCCGCTGACGCCCGCGATGTGCAGCAGTTCGCCGAGCAGCAGCGAGCCGATGCCCTGCCCGTTGCGGTCGCGGCGGACGTAGATCGAGTCCTCCACGCTGGTGCGATAGGCCGCGCGCTCCTTGTAGGGGGACAGCGAGGCGAACCCCAGCACGTCGCCCTCGGGGTCGGTGGGATCGACGGCCACGATGGCCGCGAACGCGCCGCTGCGGGCGCTCAGCCACGCCTCCTGCTCGGGCAGGCTGCGCGGCACGAGGTCGAAGGTGGCGGCGGTGTGCACCACCTCGTGGTTGTAGATGGTGCGGACCTGCTCGGCATCGGCCACCGTGGCCAGGCGCAACGAGATCGAACCCACGGCGGCGAGGGTAGCGGCGGCATCTCCCAAGAAACGCGAATCCCCTGTCCGCGCGGCACCTGACGTCGCTATGCTCGGTCGTCGGTTTGCGGCTTTGCCGCGCACCACTGCCCTCCTAGCTCAGTCGGTAGAGCAACGCCATGGTAAGGCGTAGGTCGTCGGTTCGATTCCGACGGAGGGCTCGACCACATCGGTGACGGAATCCTCCGCTGCCGGTCGGCAAGGCCCTGGCGGCGTAGCTCAGTTGGTCAGAGCATCCGGCTCATAATCGGAAGGTCACCGGTTCGAGACCGGTCGCCGCTACCAGTACCCAGATATCCACCACGTCACAGGAGACGGTCTCCAATGAGCAAGGCGAAGTTCGAGCGCACCAAGCCGCACGTCAACATCGGCACCATGGGTCACATCGACCACGGCAAGACCACGTTGACCGCGGCCATCTCCAAGACCCTGGCCGACCGCGGGCTGGCGCAGTACACGCCGTTCGATCAGATCGACAAGGCGCCGGAGGAGAAGGCTCGTGGTATCACGATCTCCATCGCGCACATCGAGTACGAGACCGCGAATCGTCACTATGCGCATGTCGACATGCCGGGTCACGCGGACTACATCAAGAACATGATCACGGGTGCGGCCCAGGTCGATGGTGCGATCCTGGTGGTCGCCGCGACGGATGGTCCGATGCCGCAGACGCGTG
>JBDKJP010000120.1:0-66798 GCA_039796575.1 Actinomycetota bacterium | reverse complement strand
GTTCTGGCAACTGGCTCGGATCCACACCGAGGGCACGAAGGTTGCTGTCGAGCCACTCGCGCGCGGGATGCGGGCACCAGTGCCATGAATACGCCAGGAACCTGTCGAAGTCGTCGTCGGTCTGGGCGTCTCGCAGACCGGATGGCCAGTTGTGCGTCAGGTACGCCAACGACCAGATGAACTGACGCCGGTCCTCGGGCAAGGGGCCACGACCGCTGCTCAACGCTCGGATGCCAAGCAACGCGTTGTAGAGGACTTCGTAGAGAACTTCCTTCGACGACGGCACCACAACAGGATTGCACAGCGAGCCGCTCCGATCGGCAGATCCGGGCGGGGGTGGTTGGGCGCGATTCGTACCGGAACTGGGTCACACCGCGCCCACGGGCGGGATACATCCCAGATTCGGGACGTTCCGCGCCCAGTGACTTCATCAGTGGGCAGGGAGTACCGCGTGCCCGGGATGTGCGCTCCGCACAAGGCCATCCGGCCATGGAAGCGGAGACACGCCTTCAGCCGGAGATGAGGATGGCCCGCACGTCGGCGGCGTCGCCGCGGAGGTGCTTGACGGCCAGGTACTCGGGCGACGCCCAGAACTGGCGGGCGGTGTCGGCATCTGGGAACTCGAGCAGGTGGAACCGGTCCCTCGGCGCCGCCCCTTCGAGCGCCTCGCCCGACCAGGCCCGGGCCAGGTAGCGGCCGCCCGCTGCCTCGATCATCGCCGGCACCTTGGTGCGGTACTCGGCGTACGTGGCCAGGGCCTCGTCGCTCGCGTCGGGACGGAGCGCCACTTCGAACATCGCATACGCCGGCATGGCGCCGAAGCTACCCACCCGGGCCGGGGACCAGGCGATCGGTCCACGGTCGATGGTCGTCGACGCCCGGCTTGCTACGGTCGGGCGCCAGATACGAGAGAAGGAACATCATGTTTGCTGCACTGCTGGGACACGTCGGAGGCGGGATCAACGGACTGTGGGATGGCCTGACGCACCCCGTCCTCGGGCTCGACCATGTGCTCGCCATGGTGACCGTGGGCGTGTTGGCCATGACGATGGCGCGACCGCTGGCCGCACCGGCGACGTTCCTTGCCGGCATGATCGTCGGTGGCGCGCTCGGCCTCGCCGGGGCACCGGCTCCCGGCGGAGAGACCGCCATCGCACTGTCCGTCGCTGCCCTGGGTGTCGTGCTCATCGTCGGTCGTCGCTTGCCGGCCGCCTGGGCACTCGGTCTCATCGGCGTGGCCGGGCTCGCTCACGGCCACGCCCACGGCACTGAGGCTCCGACCGCCGCCCATCCGGTGGTCTACATCGCCGGGTTCGTCGTCGCGACCGCAGCGCTCCACGTTGTCGGTGCCGGCGTCGGCACCACGGTGCGCGATCACACGCCGGCGCGGGCCTCGCTCGGTGCGGTCGTGCTCGGTGCGGGCGTCGGCCTGGTCGTCGGGGTCATCTGACTCAGCCGCCCTTGCCGGGCACCAGTCGGTACGCGTCGTAGACGCTGTCGATCTGCTTGATGGTGCGCAGCACCGACTCGAGGTGCGACGGGTCGCCCATCTCGAACTCGAACCGCATCTTCGCCACGCGGTCGCTGCCGGTGTGCGTGCTGCAGGCCACGATGTTGACGTGCTGCTCGCTGAGCGAGTTGGCGACGTCGCGCAGCAGCTTCGAACGGTCGAGCGCCACCACTTCGACCGCCGCCCGGAACAGCGCCTTCGACTGGTCGCCGTCCCACTCGACGTCGATGAGGCGGGCCGACTGCTCGCTCATCAGGCTGGCCGCGTTGGCGCAGTCGGCGCGGTGCACCGACACGCCACGGCCACGGGTGACGAAGCCGATGATCTCGTCGCCGGGCACCGGGGTGCAGCACCGCGACAGCCGCACCAGCACGTCGTCGATGCCCTCCACGTGCACACCGGCCGAGTTGCGCGCACGGGTCTGCCCGTTGCGGGGCAGCACCGTGGCGGGCAGCTGCTCGTCGGGGCGGTCGCCGTGCAGGTGCCGCGCCACCTTGCCAGCGATGGAGCGGGCCGACACATGACCCTCGCCGATGGCCGCGAGCAGCGAGTCGAGATCGGCGTACGACGCCGCTTCGATCTCCTCGGCCAACGCATCGCTGGCCCAGATGCGCTGCACCGGAAGGCCCTCACGACGGAGCTCCTTGGTGAGCTCGTCGCGGCCGGCCTCGATCATGTCCCCGCGACGTTCACGCGAGAACCACTGCTTGATCTTGTTGCGGGCACGCGGCGACTCGACGAACTGCAACCAGTCGCGGGTGGGGCCCGCCGACTCGACCTTCGACGTGAAGATCTCGCACGTGTCGCCGCTCTTCATCTTGTGATGCAACGGCACCAGACGGCCGTTCACCTTCGCGCCGATGCAGGCGTGACCCACCTCGGTGTGCACCGCGTACGCGAAGTCGACCGCGGTGGAACCGACCGGCAACGTGACCACCTTGCCCTTCGGCGTGAACACGAACACCTCGTCCTGTTCGAGGTCGGTCTTCAGGTTCTCCATGAAGGCCGCCGGATCGCTGATCTCGGCCTGCCAGTCGATGATGCGGTTGAGCCAGTCGATCTCGGTGGCCGCCGTGCCCGTGTTGTCCTTGTACGCCCAGTGCGCAGCCACACCCCACTCGGCCCGCTGGTGCATCTCGCGGGTGCGGATCTGCACCTCCACCACCTTGCCGCCCGGCCCGATGACCGTGGTGTGCAGGCTCTGGTAGAGGTTGAACTTCGGCATCGCGATGTAGTCCTTGAACCGACCCACGACCGGCTTGTACCGGCCGTGAATGCAGCCCAACGCCGCGTAGCAGTCCTTCACCGAGTCGACGATGACGCGGATGGCGATGAGGTCGAAGATGTCGTCGAACTCGCGACCCTTCTGCACCATCTTCTCGTAGATGCTCCACAGGTGCTTCCCGCGACCGGTGACCTCGGCCGTGATGTTGAGCTCCTGCAGTCGCGACTGCACCTCGGCGATGGACTTCGCCAGATACACCTCGCGCTCGGGTGACCGGCTGAACACCAGGTGGTCGAGCTCGGCGTACCGCTTCGGGTACAAAGCCGCGAACGACAGGTCCTCGAGCTGCTGCTTCAACTCCTGCATGCCGAGGCGGTGCGCGAGCGGCGCGTAGATCTCGAGCGTCTCGTGCGCGATGCGCTGCTGCTTCTCGGGCGCCATCGCGGCGATCGTGCGCATGTTGTGCAGCCGGTCGGCCAACTTGATGATGAGCACGCGCAGGTCGCGCGCCATGGCCACCAGCATCTTGCGCATCGTGGCGGCCTGCTGGGCCTCCTTCGAATCGAACTGGATGCGCTCGAGCTTGGTGACGCCGTCGACGATCTGCGCCACCTCGGCGCCGAACCCCTGCTCGACGTCGGTGAGCGTGATCTCGGTGTCCTCCACCGCGTCGTGCAGCAGCGCGGCCGCCAACGAGATCTCGTCGAGCCCGAGGTCGGCCACGATGCGGGCCACCGCGAGCGGATGGTTGATGTAGCTCTCACCGCTGCTGCGCAACTGGTGACGATGCGCTTCCTTCGCCGTCTCGTAGGCGCGGTTGATCATGGCCACCGACGCCTTGGGATGGCGGCGACGGTACGCGGTGAGCAGCGGTGTCAGTTCCTCGGCCGTCGCGTTCTGGTGGCGACGCCAGGGCAGAACACGATCGACCGCGGCCATCAGTACAGCGCCAGGCTCTCGACCCGGTGACCGGTCAGCTTCTCGCGGCCGCCGAGGCCGCCGATCTCGAGCAGGAACCCGAGCCCCACCACCGTGCCACCGAGCGCCTCGACCAGCTTCACCGTGGCATCGGCCGTGCCGCCGGTGGCGAGCACGTCGTCGATGACCAGGATGCGCTCACCCGGGTGGATGGCATCGCGGTGCATCTCGAGCTTGTCGCGGCCGTACTCGAGCGCGTATTCCTCACGCACCACCGCCCACGGCAGCTTGCCCGCCTTGCGCACCGGCACGAACGACGCGCCGAGCGAGTAGGCCACGGGGGCGGCGACGATGAAGCCACGTGCCTCCATGCCGAGCACCCGGTCGACCTGCACGTCGGCGAACCGGGTGACCAGTTCGTCGATGCTGCGGCGGAAGCCGTCGGCGTCGGCCAGCAGCGGCGTGATGTCGCGGAAGGTGACACCGGCCGTGGGGTAATCAGGGATGTCGCGGACCAGTTCGGTGATCCAGTGACCGTTCGACGCCATGACCAGAGGGTACCGGGCGGATCAGGCCCGACGCTTCTTCTTGCGCGGGCGCGGTGCGTGGGTGAGCACCTCGTCGGGCGAGAGCGTGGGCGCCAACGGTGCGTCCTCGCCGGGTGCCGACGTCGAGGCGTTGCTGCGCTGCCGGCTGCCCTCACGGCGCGCCGACGGCACGCCGCCGTGCACCAACCGCTCGAGCTCCGCGCCGGTGGCGTGACGGCCGCGGAGCGGCTTGTACTTCGGCTCGCGCTCCTTCGCCATGGCCACGAGCGGTGACGCGATGAAGATCGACGAGTACGAACCGGTGATGAGGCCGACCAGCAGTGCGAGTGCGAACTCGCGCAGCGTGGACGCACCGAGGATGCCCGAGCCGAGCACCAGCAGCGACAGCACCGGCAGCACTGCAGCGAGGCTGGTGTTGAGCGAGCGCATCAGCACCTGGTTCATCGACACGTTGACGATGTCGGCGTACGGCATGCGGTAGCCGGCGTAGCGGTTCTGGTTCTCCTGCACCTTGTCGAACACGACGATGGTGTCGTACAGCGAGAAACCGAGGATCGTCAGGAATGCCACCACCGTGGCGGGCGACACCTCGAAGCCGAACACCGAGTACACGCCGACACTGATCAGCACGTCGTGCACCATGGCCACGATGGCGGCGAGCGCCATGCGCCACTCGAGACGCCAGGCGATGAAGGCGGCGACCAGCACCATGAAGATGATGAGAGCGCGGACGGCCTTCTCGGTGATGCTGGAACCCCAACTGCTACTCACGAGTTGCGTGGCCACTTCGTCGGTGGACACGCCGACCTCCTCGGCGAACGCCGCCTGCACCTTCGCGCGCACGTCGTCGGGCTGGCTGGTCACCTGGATCTCGACGCTGCGGCCGGTCTCCTTCGAGGTGAGGATCTGCACCTTGGCGCTGGCGCCGTCGAGCCCGTTGTCGTCGAGGATGGCGCGGGCCTGGTCCTCGGTGAGGGTCTCGCTGGGCACTTCCCACAGCACGCCACCCTCGAACTCGAGGCTGAGGTTGAGGCCGCGGGTGAACAGCGACACGAGCGTGACGAGGATGAGCAGGGCCGAGATGCCGAGACCGATCCAGCGACGACCGTAGAAGTCGATGGAGGTCTCGCCGTGGTACAGCCGGCCCATCGCGCTGCGGCGCTGACGCACCGGCGCTCCGGGGGTCTCGGGGGACTCTTCGGGAACGAGTGTGTCGGTCATGCCGTGGCTCCCTGCGGGGTGACCTCGATGCCCATCACCTTGCGCCGCTCCATCCACTTGGTACGGGCGAGCAGGAGGACCATCGGTCGGGTGAAGAAGTAGGCCACCACGAGGTCGCACAACGTGGACAGGCCGAGGAAGAACGCGAAGCCGCGCACCGCACCGACGGTGAGGTACCACAGCACGAAGGCACCGATGAGCGACACCAGGTCGGCGATGACGATGGTGCGCCACGCCCCCTGGAAGCCGCGCAGTGCGCTGTTGCGCAACGTCTTGCCGGCGCGCACTTCGTCCTTCAATCGTTCGAAGAACACCACGTACGAGTCGACGGTGACGCCGACCGACACGATGATGCCGGCGATGCCGGACAGCGACAGCGTGAGGCCGCTGGTCTTGGAGAGCCAGGTGACGATGCCCCACAGCAGACCGCCCGACACCGTGACGCCGATGGCCACGATGAGGCCGAGCATGCGGTAGTAGGCAACCATGAAGATGAGCACCAGCAGCACGCCGACGAGGCCGGAGATGACCGCGGCGCGCAGGGAGTCCTTGCCGAGGCTGGCCGACACGTTCTGCACCGACTGGAGCTCGAGCTCCACCGGCAGCGAACCGCTGTTGATGACGCGTGCGAGGTTCTTCGCGTCGCTCTCGGTGAACGAACCGCTGATCTCGACGCTGCCGTTGAACGTGGGCTGCTGCACCGTGGCCACCGACTGCAGCGCACCGTCGAGGTCGATGGCGATCTGCTGCGTGGGGCAGGTGTCGGCGGCGCTGTAACACTGCTGCGCGAGGTTGTTCCACACGTCTTCGCCGTCGGCGCCGCTGCGGAGGTCGACGACCACGCCCCAGCCCTTGCCGGAGATGACCGTGGCGGTGGCGTTGTCCTGGAAGACCTCACCGGTGCCCTGGGCGGGGCCGACGTAGCAGTACTGCGGCGGGTCGCTGCGGAACAGCGGCAGGATCTGCGGGTTGTTCGGGTCGGAGTCCTGGATGGGGAACCCGTTCTCGTCGAGCGGCGGCGAGGTGGTGCTCGTGGTGGGGCCCGACGCCGTGGTCGACGTGGCGGCCACCGACGTGCTCGACGCCGCGGCGCCGACCGCCGCCACCGTGGTGGTGGGGGCACCGGTGTCGGGTGCTGCCGAGTCGGGGGTGGTGTTCGCGGCGCTCACGCCGCGAGCCGGGCCACCGGCCGCCGTGGTGCTCGAGGCCGGCACCGTGGTGGACGAGCCACCGGCGACCGTGGTGGTGCTGTCGGTGGGGTCGGTGAGGTTCAGGATCTGGCAGCTCTGCAGCACGGGGCGCAGGTACACCGCACCGGTGACCTGCACGAGCTGGATGGCCTGTTCCTGGTTGTCGACGCCGGGGAGGTTGGTGACGATGGTGTCGCCCTGGCAGAGGATCTCCGGCTCGGCCACGCCGAGGCTGTCGACGCGCTCACGGATCTTCTCGACGGCCAACTGCATGCTGGCGTCGGTGCAGTCAGCACCCGAGACCGCCTGCTGGGTGACGGAGATGCCGCCCTGCAGGTCGAGGCCGAGCGCGGGCTTGCTGTCGGTGACGATGGTGAGGATGAGGGCGCCATAGGCGACCACCATGATCCCCACCAACGAGATGATGAGTTTCCTGCGCATGGGTGGGATCAGGACTCGTCGTTGACGATGTCGTCGACCGGGGTCGAGCTGGGCGCCGGTGCGTCCTTGTCGGTGGGCACCGCGGTCTCACCCTTGCTGGTGTCGACCTTGCGCTGGATGGCCTGACGGGCGATGCGGATCTGCACGTCGTCGTCGATCTCGATCCAGGCGATGTCGCCCTCGAAGCTCGTGACGAAGCCGTACACGCCCGACGTGGTCATGATCTCGTCGCCCACCTCGATGGCCTGCTGCAGCGCCAGCTGCTCGCGCTGGCGGCGCTTCTGCGGGCGGATGAGCAGGAAGTACATCGCCACGCCCATGATGGCGAAGGGGAGGATGAGGCCGAGGGCGCTGCCGCCACTGCTGGAGCCGGAGCTGGAGCCGAGGACGGAGGCGAGATGGACGGAACGCATAGAAGAACGACCAACCGTTGACGAAGGAGGGGAAGGCCCTCCGGACCGATCGGCGATTCTAACCGCAGGTGCGGGGGAAAGCCGATCAGCCCCAGACGGCGAGCACATCGGCCCGCAACTGCTGGAACGTGCCCGCCTCGATGGCGGCCCGCATGCGTGCCATCAACTGCAGCGTCCAGGCCACGTTGTGCAGGCTCATCAGGCGCGCCGCGGTGGGCTCACCCACTTGGAACAGGTGCCGGATGTAGCCCCGGCTGTGCCGCGCGCACACCTCGCAGCCACAGTTCGCGTCGATCGGCTCGTCGCTCAGCGCCCACTTCGCGTTCTTCACGTGGAGCTTGCCGGCGTCGGTGAGCGCGGTGCCGTGGCGGCCGATGCGGGTCTGCATCACGCAGTCGAACTGGTCGACGCCGAGCGCGACGGCCTCCACCAGGCTCGCCGGGTCGCCGACGCCCATCAGGTAGCGGGGCCGGTCGGTGGGCAGGTGCTCGATGGCGGCGGCGAGGGCGGGCACCATCTCGGCGCGGGTCTCCCCCACGCTGAGGCCACCGATGCCGTACCCGTCGAAGCCGATCTCGACGGTGCGCTGCGCGCTCTCCGCCCGCATCGACTCGGAGATGCCGCCCTGCACGATGCCGAACAGCGCCTGATCGGGCCGCTGGTGCGCGGCCTTCGCCCGTGCCGCCCATGCCGACGTGCGCTCGAGGCCGAGCCGCACCACGTCGGGCGGCGACGGCAGCGACACGCACACGTCGAGCACCATCTGGATGTCGGCGCCGAGCAGTTCCTGGGTGTGGACCGCGATCTCGGGGGTGAACTGGTGCGACGAGCCGTCGTAGGTGCTCTTGAACGTGACCCCGTCGTCGTCGACCTTCGGGTCGAGGCTGAACACCTGGAACCCGCCCGAGTCGGTGAGCGTGAGGCCGCCCCACGCGGCGAACTTCCCGAGGCCACCGAACTGCGCGACGGTCTCGGCGCCCGGACGCAGCATCAGGTGGTAGGTGTTGCCGAGCACGATCTCGGCGCCGAGCCGCTCGTAGTCGGCGGCGCAGAGGTACTTGATGGCGCCGCGGGTGCCCACGGGCATGAAGCACGGGGTGCGGTACGAGCCGCGGGCCGTGGTGGCCACGCCGGTGCGCGCTGCACCGTCGGTGGCCGTGGCGGAGAACTGAACGGCGTGCATTACGAGAGGCTCCTGTCGAGCAGCATGGCGTCGCCGAAGCTGAGGAAGCGGTAGTCCTCGGCGAGCGCGGTGTCGTAGAGGCGTCGCCAGCGGGGGCCGACGAACGCGTCGATCATCATCAGCAGCGTGGTGCGCGGCATGTGGAAGTTGGTCATCATCACGTCGACGGTCTTCCACTCGTACGGGCGGTGGATGAAGATGCGCGTGCGCCCCTCGAGCTCCCCGAGCGTCGCTGCACTCTCGAGCGCGCGCACGCTGGTGGTGCCGACGGCGACCACGCGCCGCGCCGCGCGGCACGCGTCGACGGTGGCCGCCGGCACGCGGTACCGCTCGCTGTGCATCGGGTGCTCGCGCGGGTCGGCCTCGCTGACGGGCTTGAACGTGTCGAGGCCCACCACCAGTTCCACCCGCGCGGTCTGCACGCCCGCCGCGGCCAGGTCGGCCAACAGTTCGGGCGTGAAGTGCAACCCCGCCGTGGGCGCGGCGGCGGAACCGGGCTCGTTGGAGTACACGGTCTGGTAGCGCTCGGGCTGGTCGAGGCGGGCCGAGATGTAGGGCGGCAGCGGCATCTCACCGTGGGTCTGCAGCAGGGTGAGCGGGTCGCCCTCGCCGATGAGCTCCACCACCATCGTGTCGCCGGCGTCGCTGCGGCGCACGACGCGCACGAAGGGCACGCCGTTTGACAGCAGTTCCTCCCCCGCCTTCAACTTCTTCGCCGGGCGCACCATGGCCTCCCACACGCGCCGGTCGGCGTCGAGCGGGTCGAGCAGCAGCGCCTCGGCAGCGCCGCCGGTGGACCGGGCCAGCCGCAGCCGGGCCGGGATGACGCGACTGTCGTTCACCACCAGCAGGTCACCCTCGTGGAGCAACTCGCGCAGGTCGCGCACGTGACGGTGCAGCGGCGCGGCGCTCCCCTGATCGACCAGCAACCGTGCCGAGTCGCGCGGCTCCACGGGGTGCTGGGCGATGCGCTCGTCGGGCAGGGGGTAGTCGAAGTCCTCGAGACGCATGGGCGTCGAGGCTAACGGTGCGGCCCGCCGGGTCGTCAGAACCGCAGCTCGTAGGCGAGGCCGATGGCCCCGTAGAACTCCTCGTCGTACTGCGGCATGCGGCGGAACCCGAACCGTTCGTACAGCCGGATGGCCGACGTCATCTGCGCGATGGTGTGCAGCCCGATGCCGTCACGGCCGAGACGCCGCGCCTCGTCGAGGCACCACTGCAGCATCGTGCGACCGATGCCTGCTCCCTGCCGCGAACCGTCGACACCGAACATGCGAATGCACACCACCGAGTGGTCGGGGTACTCGAACAGGTGCGACGACATGTCGTCGACGAACGTGAGGCACCCGACGAGCTCGCCGTCGAGCTCGGCCACGATGATGCGCGCCTCGGCGGCACGTTCACCGACGCGGTCGAGCGTGACGTCGTAGTCGGGGTCGGGCGGGTAGTCGGGGATGTTGAGGTACGCGTCGCGGACGATGTCGCCGAGGCGCACCAGATCGTCGTCGGCGCGGAGGTCGCGGACGACGATCACGCCATCTTGGCCTGCAGGCGACGGTCGAGCGCATCGAGGAAGTCCTCGGTGGTGAGCCACGGCGCGTCCTTGCTGATGAGGAGCGCGAGGTCCTTGGTCATCTCGCCCTGCTCGACGGCCTCGACGCACACCGACTCGAGCGCCTTGGCGAAGTTCACCACGTCGGGGGTGCCGTCCATCTGGCCGCGGTAGGTGAGGCCCTGGGTCCAGGCGTAGATCGACGCGATGGGGTTCGTCGAGGTCTTGTTGCCCTTCTGGTGCTCGCGGTAGTGGCGAGTGACCGTGCCGTGCGCGGCTTCGGCCTCGACGGTCTTGCCGTCGGGGGTCATCAGCACGCTGGTCATCAGACCGAGCGAGCCGTAGCCCTGTGCCACGGTGTCGCTCTGCACGTCGCCGTCGTAGTTCTTGCACGCCCACACGTAGCCGCCCTCCCACTTCATGGCGCAGGCGACCATGTCGTCGATGAGGCGGTGCTCGTAGGTGAGGCCGAGGGCGTCCATCTCGGCCTTGAACTCGTTCTGGTACACCTCTTCGAAGATGTCCTTGAACTGGCCGTCGTACGCCTTGAGGATGGTGTTCTTGGTGGAGAGGTACACCGGGTAGTTGCGCAGGATGCCGTACCGCAGCGAGGCGCGGGCGAAGTCGCGGATGCTGTCGTTGTAGTTGTACATGCCCATCGTGACGCCGCCGTCGGCGCCGAAGTCGGCGACGGTCATCTCGACCGGTGCGCTGCCGTCGGCCGGCACGTAGGTCATGGTGACCTTGCCGGCGCCGGGGACCTTGAAGTCGGTGGCCTTGTACTGGTCGCCGTGGGCGTGACGACCGATGACGATGGGCTTGGTCCAGCCCGGCACGAGGCGCGGGATGTTGGAGATGACGATGGGCTCGCGGAAGATGACGCCGCCGAGGATGTTGCGGATGGTGCCGTTCGGGCTCTTCCACATCTTCTTCAGGCCGAACTCCTCGACGCGGGCTTCGTCGGGGGTGATGGTGGCGCACTTGACGGCCACGCCGTACTTCTTGGTGGCGTTGGCCGAGTCGATGGTGACCTGGTCGTCGGTGGCGTCGCGGTGCTCGATGCCGAGGTCGTAGTAGTCGAGCTCGACGTCGAGGTACGGGAGGATGAGCTTGTCCTTGATGAACTGCCAGATGATGCGCGTCATCTCGTCGCCGTCCATCTCCACGATCGGCGTGTTCACCTTGATCTTCGCCATCACCGGTCTCCTTGCGTCAGGCCCACTTGTATCGGACTTGTACACTCTAGCCGAGTGGCCCCGGCACCCCGCAAACGGGGCTCAGCGACCCTCTCGGTCCTGCCACGTGCACACGCACGCCTCGTTCCCGTCCGCGTCGGCGAGCACCCACCACGACCGGGCGAACGCGTCGGTGACCAGCCGGCCGCCGGCGGACAACGCCGCAGCCACCCGCGCCTCGGCCTGGTCGTGCGGCACCGACACGTCGATGTGGAACCGGTCGCGATCGGTGCGCGGCTCGTCCATCTGCTGGAACCAGAACGCCGGCCCGGCGCGCAGCGGGTCGACCAACGCGCCGCCTACCTCGCGGTAGCCGAGCACGGCCGCCCAGAACGGACGGATGCGATCGGCGTCCATGGTGTCGATGGCGATCTCGAGCGCCTGACCGTGCTCGGGCGCCGGCGCCGCGCCGGCCGCCGCGGCCAGCCGCGAGATGTCGCGGGCCAGCGCCACGTCGAGCTCGGTGACGCAGCCCGTGGCGTGCGTGGTGAGCACCACCCGCACGCGACCCGGGTAGCGGATGTCGATGTCGGGGTGGTGCACGGCCGCTTCGGCCGCCTCGGTGATGGCGACCACGAGTGCGGCAGCCGCCGGGTACGACCCGGCCTGGAAGTCGGCGCGCAGCGTGCCGAGCACGAAGCGCCAGTCGTCGAACCCTTCGAGGGCGGCGATCTGCGTGGCGGTGACGGGAGGTGCTTCCATCCGCCCAGTGTCGCAGACCGAAATACATGACCGGTTCAGTCGGGATTCGGCTAGCCTGCCCGACCATGAGCCCCACCGACGTCGACGACACCACTTCGTGGCAGCGCGTCGCGTCGCGCGCCAGCCACCCCTCCGCCGTGCCCGAGCTGCTCGGCCCCGGCGAGCTGCTGCTCGAGATCGCCGCCGGTCTCGGCCGCGTCACCGTGCCGTTCGACCTCACGGCCGCGCCGCCGCAGGCGCTCACCCGCGAGCTCGTGCTGAGCACCCCCATCTACGACGTGTGGGTCATGCACTGGCCGGCCGGTGAGGCCGCCGACCTCCACGTGCACGAGCAGTTCGTCGCGTTCCACGTGGTGAGCGGCGAGCTCGTCGACGAGCAGCACACCCTGCACGACGTACAGCGCCGCACGCTCGGCACCGGCGACACGGCGCTCGTGGCACCGGCCACCCCGCACCGCGTCATCAGCACCACGGCCACCACCACCGTCCACGTCCACGCGAAGGATCCGGCATGAGCACCCTGCAGCTGGAGATCGAACCGCTCACCGGCACCCTCGGCGCCGTCGTCCACGGCGTCGACCTCACCCGTCCCCTGGCCGCCGACGAAACCGCAGCGGTGCGCGCTGCTGCCGTGCGGCACCGGGTGATCTTCCTCCGCGACCAGCACCTCTCCCCCGGCCAACAGGTCGAGTTCGCCCGCCACTTCGGCACGCTCACACCGGCGCACCCGCTGGTGGGCGGCCTCGACGCCGACCATCCCGAGGTGCTGCAACTCGACAGCGCCGACTACCCGCTCGGCGTGGGCAGCCGCGGCAAGGGCACCAGCTACAACAACCGCTGGCACACCGACGTCACCTTCTCCGCCACTCCGCCCGCGTTCGCAGTGCTGGCCGGCAAGGTCATCCCGGCACGCGGCGGCGACACGTTGTGGGCCGACCTCGTCGACGCGTACGACACGCTCAGCGCGCCCATCAAGGCACTCATCGACCCACTGGTCGCGGTGCACGACGCGAACGCCACGTTCAACCGCTTCCGCGCCGAGGACCCCTCCGGCGAGCAACGCGCCAAGCTCTCGCAGCTCGAACCCGTGCGCCATCCCGTGGTGCGCGTGCACCCCGAGACCGGCGAGCGCGGCCTGTTCGTGAACGACACGTTCACCGCCGCCATCGAGGGCCTCGAACCGGCCGAGAGCGAGGCGATCCTCGGGCTGCTCTACGCCCACACCGTCGCCCCCGAGCGCACCGTGCGCTGGCACTGGCGCGAGGGCGACATCGCGGTGTGGGACAACCGCTCCACCGCGCACTACGCCGCCGCCGACTACACGGAACGGCGCGTCATGCACCGCGTCACCGTGGCGGGCGACCGGCCGTACGGCATCACCGGCCCGATCGATTGAGCCTGCCTCCATCCGCGGTCGTAGCATTCGGCCCGATGGACTTCTCCTGGACCAGTGAGCAGGCGGCCCTGCGCGCGGAGGCCGCCCGCGTGGCCGCCGACGCCGTGGCCCGCTTCGGCCGCTTCAACGATTCGTGGATCAACGGCTACTCGAAGGAGTTCTCCAAGGAGCTCGCCGCCCACGGCTGGATCGGGATGACCTGGCCCGACAACCCGTACAGCGGCGCCGCCCGCCCGGCCATCGACCGCCTCATCGTGGGCGAGGAGATGATCAAGGCCGGCGCGCCCATCGCCGCGTCGTGGTTCGCCGACCGGCAGATGGGCCCGGCGTTGCTCGCCTACGGCACGCCCGACCAGCAGGCTGCGTTCCTGCCCGGCATCGTGGCCGGCGACACCACGTGGTGCATCGGGATGAGCGAGCCCAACGCGGGCAGCGACCTCGCCAGCCTGAAGACCACCGCTGAGCTGCACGGCGACGAGTACGTCATCAACGGTCAGAAGATCTGGACCAGCTTCGGCGCCGTGAGCGACTACTGCTACCTGATCTGCCGCACCCGCGCCGAGGGCCCGCCGCACGCCGGCATCAGCGAGATCATCGTCCCGATGGACACCCCGGGCATCGAGGTGCGACCCATCAAGGACATGACCACCAACCGCCACTTCTGCGAGGTGTTCTTCACCGACGTGCGCGTCCCGGCCGAGAACCTCGTCGGCCAGGAGGGTGGTGCGTTCAAGCAGACGATGCGCCAGCTCGAGCACGAGCGCGGCGGCATCGACCGGTTGGTCAGCAACCACGCCCTCTACCTGATGGCCCTCGAGCGTGCCGACCGCACCGACTCGTACACGCGCGACCAGATCGCCGACATCGAGATCATGTACCGCATCGGTCGCATCCTCGTCGTCCGCGAGGTCCTCAAGCAGGCCCCTGCCGGCTTCAGTGCCGCCACGAAGTGCTTCTGCACCGAGCACGAGGTGCGCGTCGCCGACTTCGTCGCCCGAGTGCTCGGCCCCGAGGCAACGCTGTGGGACGACGTCACGAAGGGCCTCTGCTACGCGCCCGGCTACACCATCATGGGTGGCACCTCGAACGTGATGCGCAACATCCTCGGCGAACGGGTGCTCGGCCTCCCCCGCTGACCGGATGTTCACCGTGCGGCGGCTACGTTCGCCGCATGGCAGATCTGCTCGACATCTCCGCACGCATCATCGACTCGGGTCACGTCGACCAACCCGTCAACCGGGTCAACAACGAGCTCAGCGAGGTGGCCGCCGACATCGCGATGGTGGAGAGCTTCAGCCACTGTGTCGCGCTGCGCACCGACGACGGGCTGGTGTGCTTCGACTCGTCGGGCGTCGCCACCGGACAGGCCGTGCGCGAGTCGTTGCGCGGGTGGGATGCCCAGCGCGTCAGCCACCTCGTCTACACACACGGTCACGCCGACCACGTCGGCGGCAGCACGTTCTTCGCCGATGACCGCCCCACCGTGGTCGGTCACGGCAACGTCGCCAAGCGACTCGACCGGTACGCGTTCACCAACAACTGGAACCTCATCATCAACCACCGCCAGTTCGGCGGCGTGTCGGGCGAGCTGAACCTCTCGGTCGGCGACCAGGGGTCCGGGCTCACCGTGGCCACCAACCCGCGTGCCCGCAAGTTCCTGCCCGACTCGACGCTCCGCCCCGACACCACGTTCGAGGCCTCCACTGCGCTCACCGTGGGCGGCATCCACATCGACCTGCACCATGCCCGTGGCGAGACCGACGACCACCTGTGGGCGTGGCTGCCCGATCGGAAGGCGGTGATGACCGGCGACTTCCTGATCTGGAACTTCCCCAACGCAGGCAACCCGCAGAAGGTGCAGCGCTACCCCATCGAGTGGGCGGCGGCGCTGCGCGAGATGATCGCCGCCGGGCCCGAGCTGCTGCTGCCTGCGCACGGCCTGCCCATCGCGGGCAAGGAGCGCATCGCCCGCGTGCTCGACGACGTCGCCACGGCACTCGAGGACCTCGTGCGCGAGGTGGTGGCCATGATGAACGCCGGCGAGACGCTCGACACCATCATCCACACGGTGAAGGTGCCCGCCGAGACGCTCGCCAAGCCGTACCTGCGCCCGCTCTACGACGAGCCGGAGTTCGTGGTGCGCGGCATCTGGCGGCAGTTCGGCGGCTGGTGGGACGGCGCGGCCTCGCGCCTCAAGCCGGCGCGCGACGCCGAGCTGGCCACGGTGCTCGCCGAGCTCGCCGGAGGGGCCGACGTGCTGGTGCGCCGGGCCGAGGCGGCCGTCGGCGACGGCGACCTCCGCCTCGCCTGCCACCTCGCCGATCTCGCCGGCTGGGCCGCACCCGACGACCCCACCGTGCACGCCGCTCGCGCCGCCATCTACCTCGCCCGACGCAAGGCCGAGCCGAGCCTGATGAGCAAGGGCATCTATGCCGCCGCTGCGCGCGAGAGCCAGCTCGTCGTCGACGAGCAGACCCTTACTGGCGGCTGAGCGTCACCAGCACCAGCGCCGGCACCGCCAGCGCCATGCCCACTGCCTGCCATCGACCGACGCGCTCCTTGTCGATCGCGAACGCGAGCGCCACCGTGCTCGCCGGGTAGAGCGACGCCACGACGGACACCACCGACAGCATCCCGCCGCGCACCGCCGCGAGGTACAGCACGTTCGCGCCCATGTCGAACACGCCGGCGACCACGGCGATCGACAGCGTCGGCCGGTCGCGCACCAGCCGCAGCCCACGGACGCCGGCCAGCACCAGCAGCATCGGCACGGAGGCGATGCGCGCGATGAGCAGCGGCCACATCCCCGAGTCGGCGTCGGCACGGTCGAGCGCCACGAACAGCAGCCCGAAGCACACGCCCACCAGCACTGCCAGCACCACGATCGGACGCGGCGTCGTGTGGTGGTGCGTGCCGAGCGCGCCGCTCACCAGTGCCACCGCGACGACGGCGATCACGATGCCGGCGAACGCGAGCGCGCCCGGCCGTTCCCCGGTGACGACGCCGACCAGCACGGGCACCGCTGCGCCGACCACCGCACTGACCGGCGCGACCACGGTGACCTCGCCGTGGGCGAAGCCGTGGTACAGCCCCGCGATGCCGAGCGCGCCGACCACACCACCGAGCACGCTCCACCCCCACGTGGCCGCGTCGGGCACGGGCGTGCCCATCACGAGCACGGCGACGCCGACGAGGACAAAGCTCACCACCTGCCCGGTGGCGGCGACGACGACGCTCGGCTGCACCCGGCTGGACCGACCACCGAGGTAGTCGCCGACGCCGTAGACCACAGCGGAGCAGAGCGCGAGCAGCACGGGCATGGGCTGCCAGTCTGGCCGATCGAAGTGGGCGTGGCGGGACTCGAACCCGAGACCTCCACCGTGTCATGGTGGCGCTCTAACCAACTGAGCTACACGCCCTCGATTGCGGGGCAACGCTACCCCACCAGGTGCGCTGCGCCAACGTCGTCGGAACACTGAACGCCCGCCGACGCGACACGGGCGCCACCTCCCACTCGGGGAGATGGCGCCCGTGGAGGGCCGTTCGGTGTGCCGCCGGCGACTCAGGTGATTCGCTGGCGCGGGCTCAGCGAGGTGGTCGACGTGGTGAAGTTGCCGTTGCCGAGGTAGGTGGCCGTCACCGTGTGGTACCCCACCGACAGGCCGGCGGTGCTGTACGTCGCCCGCCCGGCGGCGTTGAGGGTGACGTTGCGGGTCAACCAGCCGTCGATCACGATCCGCACCGTGCCAGAGGGCACGCCCACACCAGGGCTCACGGCAGCGACCGTGGCGGTGAAGGTGACGGTGGTCCCGCGAGGCGCCGGGTTCCTGCTCGACACGATGCGAGTCGTGGTCGCCGCCGTGCTCACCACCTGGCTGAGGGTGGCCGACGTGCTCGGCGCCCAGATGGCCGAGCCCCCGTACACCGCCCGCACGCTGTGCGTCGCAACCGAGAGGTTGCTCACCACCACGCTGGCGATGCCGTCGCGGTTGATGGTGGCCGGGAGGTTCCGGGTGCCGTCGATCACGAAGGTCACCGTGCCCTGTGCGGTCGGGTCGTTCATCGTCGCCGTGAACGTGACTGCTTGACCGAACACCGACGGCGTGCGCGAGGTGCGCAGCGTCACCGACGAGGTGCGGGTGGTGACGGTCTGGGTGAGCGGGGCGCTCGTGCTGGCAGTCCACGGCATCGTGGCGTTGTACGCCGCGGTGACGGTGTGGTTGCCCGAGGTCAGCGTCGTCGTCGTGAGCTGTGCCCGACCGTTGGTGTCGACGGCGATGGTCTGCACCGTGTCGGCTGCACCGGGGTTGGTGATGCGGAACGTCACGACGCCCGCCGGCACCGCCTGGCCCGACACCTGCTCGAGCACGGTCGCGGTGAACGTGACCGACTGGGTGAGCTGTGCAGGGTTGCGGCTCGACGTGAGCGCCGTCGTCGTTGCCGTGGCCACGATCGACTGCGAGATCGTGGGGCTGGTGCTCGCCGCGTAGTTGGCGTCGCCCGAGTAGGCGGCCCGCACGGTGTGCGTCCCGATGTTCAGGCTGGACGTCGTGTACGTGGCCACGCCGTCGACCACGACGGCCGAACGGTTGGCGACGGACGACTGGCCGGCATCGAAGGTGAACGTCACCGTTCCGGTCGCACCCGCGGGCGCAACGGTGGCGGTGAACGTCACGGGCTCGCCGTAGAACTCGGTCGCCACCGAGGTCGTCAGCGCGGTGGCCGTGGCCACCTTGGCGACCGACTGCGTCACCGAGTCGCTGCTCGGGAGCAGCACCTCCGTGGCGCCGATCGGCGAACCACCGTACGACGCAGTCACCGTGTTCGCACCGGCGGGCAGCGTCGACGTCGTCCAGGTGGCCACGCCGTTCGCATCGAGGTCCACGACGACGTCGTTGCCACCGACCGAGAACGTCACCGCTCCGGTCGGGGTGACGCCCGGTGACGCCGCCGTCACCGTCGCCGTGAAGGTGACCGGATCACCGAACGTCGACGGGTTCGAGCTGCTCGCCAGCGCCGTGGTGGTGGCATCGATGCGCACCGTCACCGGGCCGGCCGTACCGGAGGCGCCGGCGCCGCTGAGCGACGAGACGCGGTAGGCGTAGGTGACACCCTGGGCCAGGGGGCCACCGTCGGTCCAGCTCGAGGGCAGCACTTCAGGTGCCACCACCGAGCGGGGCAGCGTGGCGACCGTGGTGAAGGCACCACCGTCGATCGACTGCTGCACGACGATGTCGGTCACCGTCGGGTCGTTCGGCGGCGTCCACGTCAGCTGCATTGCCGGACCGGCGACGACCGCGGCGGCGAGGCCGGTGGGAGCCTTCGCCGGGGCGAGCACCGACACCTCGTTCGAGGGCGTTGCACCTGCCTCGTTCCACGGCGTGACCCGGTACAGGTAGCTCGCACCGGGGACACCACTGCTGTCGGTGTACGACGTGGCGTTGGCGAGTGCCGTGTCCACGAGGTCCCAGGTGCCCGAGCCGACGACGGAACGCTCGATGCGGAAGCCGATCTCGGCCTTCTTCATCTTCGTGTTGGCATCGGCCAGGTCGAGCTGGGAACCGTTCATCAGGATCGGCGTGGGGTCGGTCCAGTCGAGACGGACGCCGTCACCGGTGAGTGTCGGATCCGCGAGTGCAGGCGCATCGGGCGTGAGCCAGGTGACCTCCACGTTGACCGGCCGCATCATGTCCATCTCCTCGTGGCTGAGGATGTGGCAGTGCACGACGTACTCCCACCCGAAGTTGACGACGAGGTTGAGGATCGGTGCGATCGGCTGGCCGTTGACATCGGTGTTGTTGAAGCCGGCCTGGCTACCCATGGTGCCGTTCTGGTCGCCGCGAGCGCCGAGTGGCATCATCGGGTTGAGCGGACGTCGGCTGTCGGGGATGGCGAACGGCAGCACCGGGATGATGGGCCGGACGGCGACGATGGTGTCCTCGAGCGGGCTCACCCGCACCGTGTCCTTCCAGCCGAGCTCGGTCGGGTCGGGCGGAATGATGATGTTGTCCCACGTCACCCGGTTGATCACCTGCACGTCGTAGAGGTGGAAGTGGATCGGGTGGGTGTCGACGCCGTTGTGGGTGATCTTCCAGATCTGCGTGCCGTCGGCAGCAGAGGAGATCGCCTCGACGTCCATGGTCGTCGGGAAGTCGGTGGAGGTGAGGATCTCCGTCGCCGGCGACGTGTAGGGGTACAGGATGATGTTCTGGGTGAGCGGCGTGGCGCCCGGGGCCTCGAGGCCGAGGTTGGCCGTCATGCGGCCGAACTCGTCGAACGTGGCCGAGTTCATCTCGTCGTGGATGCCCTTCGGTTCGAACGGCACCGCGAGCTGACCGACCGGACCGCGGACGGTGTCACCCGTGGCGAGCACACCTGCGCCCGACACCCAGCGGACCCCGGTGAACGTGACCGAAGTGGTGGCGGCACGCTCGTTGAGCACCCCGCTCGCCGCCTTCGTGACCGCCAGGCCGGTGTAGGACAGGCTCGCCGTGCCGGACGCCGTCTGGACGGTGATCTTGCCGTTGTCACCGAATCCGGTCGCGGTGGCCGCGGCCGACAGCGTGGAGGGATGCCCCACCACACCGTCGAACGTGGTCACGTCGATGCCGTCGGAGGCGCCACCGACCGTGGTGACCGCCTGGGCGGTCGGGTCGACGGTGTCGAACTTGAACTGCTCGCCACCCTGCTCGCTGATGCGGGCGTACCCGTCGCACTTCGTGGTCGGGCGGCTCGGCGCGTTGCACCAGCCGGCGGCGGCGAAGTTCGTGCCGAGTGCGCTGTTGTAGGCGGCCTGCCCCACGATCGGGGCATGCTGGCCGGACTCGAAGATGCCCGAGCCGTCGCCCTGGTGGGCGAACAGGTTCGTCAGCGTGCCGAGACGGTCGGCGGTGGTGCCAGGCTTGTCGAACTGCACCGCAGGTGCCTTCGAAGAGACCTTGACCTGCATCACGGTGCGCGTGTTCGGGCCGTAGCCCGGCAACGTGGTGGGTGCACCCGCCGGGCTCAGGTCGGGCCCACCGGTGTAGTAGTCGTAGCCGGGCACTCGGGCCGGGAACGCGGCCGGTGCATCGTTGTACAGGATGAGCGTCTTCCCACGGAACTGCGAGAAGTCGACGATCACGTCGGCGCGCTCGGCCGGGGCCAGGAGCAGCGAGTGCTGGTCCACGTTGCCGACGTCGAAGCGCGTCGGGTCGGTGATCCACGTGGTCGGCTGTGCCGGCACCACCACCGGGGCGGGCAGGAACCCACCCTCGGTGCCGATCTGGATCCAGTCAGGACCCGCCGGGCTCTTCGACGTGTCGGGGGTCGGGAACACCACCGGGTCGGTCTGCGCCGCAGCGACCTCAGCGGGGTTGAGGGCCACCTCGGTGAGGGTGCCCGTGGTCGGGTCGGCCAGATACCACGACAGGTTGAAGAACCGGTCGTTGGCGGCGTTGAGCACCCGGAAGCGGTACGACTTCGGGTCGACCGTCGTGGTCGGGTACGCCGTGCCGTTCACGATCGGCGTGTCGTTGAACGCCTCCATGCCGACCGAGATGTTCGGGGTGCCGGGGATGAGGGCCGGCTCGCAGAACTCCGCGACGTTCGGGTCGCAGTTCGGGTCGTAGTAGGGGTTGTCGATCGGGGCGTACTCGGTCTTGGTCGCGGGCGGCCAGAACCACGGGCCGTACATCCAGCGGCCGAACGAGCTCATGCCCGTCGGATCACCGGGGTTCTGTGCCGGCATGTACACGTGCGGGGTCCAGAGGCTGCCGAGGCCGCCCCAGCGGGACTTGTTCCAGGTCGGGTCCTGCTTGGCCATCACGTCGTCGGTGGGAACGAAGGTCTTGTCCTGGATGACCAGGGGGGTGCCGCCGCCGAGGTCGGCGAACGGGGCGCCGTCGCCGAAGAGCGACTGCTCCGTGGCATCGGTGATCAGGTACGGCGCGGCCTCACCGGCGTACACGTTGAGTCGGGTGATGCCCCACGCATGGTCGTGGTAGAACATCAGACGGGCGCTCTGCTGGTTCGTGTAGAAGAACGTCATCGCACCCGGGCCCGGATCCTCCATGTCCGGCACGTTGCTCACGCTCACACCCTTGGGGTAGATCGTGCTCTCGTTGGCCGGGGTCACCCACTGGTGCGGGGTACCGTCGGAGATCCACGGGGTCACGCCACCGTGGAGGTGCAGCTCGGCACGGTTCTCGGTGTAGCAGCCGGCCGGCTTCGGCGACATGCCGCACTCGGGGTTGCGCACGCCGTCGAGCACCGTGCCCTGGTCGTTGCCCATCGGCATCGGGACGCCGTTGGCATCGAGCATCATCGAGCCGGACACCGACACGTTCTCGTCCGGGTTCTCCGCGGTGGGCGGCAGACCCGGACCGGCGCCGGAGCCCATCAGCGTGGTGTCGACCGGGATGAACAGGTTGCCGTCCGAGCCGGTCGGCAGGAGGTTGCGGAACAGGATGCGGGTCGGACGGTTCTTCGTGGCCAGGATGGTCGGGCCGAGGTAGTGCGGCGAGTCGACGCCGTATACCTGTGCTCCGTTCAGCAACACCGGCGTCGCGGCGACGGCCGGGTCGAGGTTCGCATTGGTCAGTGCCACGTGCTTGCCCGGCACCACGGAGGTCGAGAGCTGCACGTAGCCACGCACCAGGGTCGGCGGCAGGCTGCTGTGGAACTGGTGCCGGTACTGCACGACACCGATCTCGTAGTAGTCGGTGCCGGGGTAGGTGGTCGTGTCCGGCTCGGCGACGGGGAGGTAGTTGCCGAGGTTGTTCGCCGCACCCTCGCCGACGCCGGCCAACGTGTCGACGAACTTGCGGATGCCCGGAGTGAGGTAGCCCTTGCCGGGGTTGGTGACCTTGATCGACGTGACGGAGCCGAGCGGCGACACCGTCGCCGTGGCGAGCGCGCCGCCGCCGGCGCCCGTGGCGTCGGTGATGGTGACGGTGGGCGCCGCGGTGTAGTCGGCACCGAAGTCGGTGATCTCGATGGCGTTCACGCCGATGGTGGCAGTCACGACGGCGCCCGTCGGGTTGTCGGCGTTGCCGTCCCACACGTGCACGGTCGGGGCCGAGGTGTAGCCGGAGCCGGCGTCGACGATCGACACGGACGTGACGACGCCCTCGGCGTCCATCACGGCAGTGCCCGTCGCCTGGGTGCCACCCGGGAGGTCGGGGAGCGAGAACTCGACGATCGGCTGGTTCACGTAGCCGGCACCACCGTCGACGAGCGTGATGTCGTCGACGCTGCCGCTGACGACGGCCGCCGACGTCGAGGCCGGGAGGAAGCTGACCTGCGGGCTGGTGTAGCCGTAGCCGGGAGCATCGATGGTGACCTGCTGCAGCACACCGGTCGAGACGACGGCCTCGGCGGTCGCTGCGACGAACGGCTCCATGTGCGCGCCGGGAGCGGTGATGCTCACATGCGGTGCGACCAGGTAGCCGTCGCCGGGCACCGAGATGCTGATGCTCGCGATGGCCCCTTCCTTGGGGTCGACCACGGCGTTCGCCTCAGCGATCGCACCTGCGGGATCGGCGACGATCGTCGGCGTGCTGTAGTGGCTACCCATGCTGTCGAGCGACACGGCGGTGAGCGAGCCGCTCGCGTCGAGCGTGGTCGCGGTGACCGCCGCACCCGTGCCCGAGCCCGTCGTGTCGGTGACCGTGATGCCGGGCAACGTCGCGTAGCGCGCTGCGCCGCTCACGATGTCGACGACGTCGACCGAGATGGTGGCCGTCACCGTCGCCGCGGTGGTGAACACGTCGTCGGTGAGCGAGATGTGCGGCGCGGCCGTGTAGCCCGAGCCCGCCTGGTCGATCGACACGGTGATGGAGCCGTCAACTTCGACGGTGGCGGTGGCCGTGGCCTGCACGCCACCGGGAAGATCGGGGGCACCGATGGTGACGACCGGGGTGGCGTAGCCGACGCCCGGGTCGGTCACCGTGATGCTGTCGACGCCGCCACTCAACTGCAACACCGCCGCCGGGGCGTCGATGGTGACCAGTGCGTTCGGCATCACCTGCGGGCTGTTCGCCCAGTTCGGGTACGGCCCGAAGTAGTGCGGGATCTTGCTCTCGTCCGTCGCGCTGACGGCGGCCGCCTCCTCGGTGTGGAACACCTGCTGCGACAACGGCGCCACGGTGGCCACCATCGTCACTGCGGCGATCGCCGCCGCCCATCGTTGCCACCGCGCCGTCGAGGAGCTCCTGGCTCCTCGACCGATGCGTCCGACCTTCCGGTCCTTCCACGCGTTCATCCCGCCTCACTTCCTTGTCGTCCCGTCGTCGGGCGGAGGTCCTACGACCCGTCGTCCAACGTCGCAGGACCATACGGAAGGAAACTGAGAAAGTCGCTAGGTCGAACGACCCATTCGCCCACCCTGAGCGTTGCGCGGTCAACTGTCACCACTGCGTGCGCTACTTCGGGACCGAAGGAACACCTCGACCTGATCTTCAACACACTGCTCCGACGCCCGCGAACAGGTCCGGTTCTGGTTCTGATCATCCCCCACGCCAGGAACGCACACCGTGACACTCCGCCACGGATGTGCAGAAGTGTGCGAACCGGGACCGGGACCCGATCAGGATGTGGTGAAGTTCGCACTCCGGGTATTTGGTCCGTGTCAGCGTGCCCCGATGAAGGTGTACAACGATCACGGATGGCGGACAGTGGGAGGCACACTGATGCGATTGCTGGCACGGCACGACGGGCCGAACAGCGGGAAGGGACCGGAGGGCGACACGGTGGACACCGTGTCGGTCGACGCGCCGCAGGCGTCGGAGCCCGGCGCTGAGGAACTGGCCGTGCTCGTGACCGGCATCCTCGAGTCCGCGCACGCCGAGATCGCCGTCATCGACGACGACACCACCATCATCGCCGCCAACGAACCGTTCCGTGCCCAGTTCCTCGGCGGCGGCGACCCCACCGGGATGTCGCTCGCCGAGCTCGCCGCCCGCACCGACGACCCGCCGATGCTCGACATGCTCGACGCCGCCCGGCAGGCCCTGTCGTTCGACGCCGAAGTGTCGATGTTCGCCAACGACCGGGTGCTGAACCGCGATCGGTGGCTCGACGTCACCGTCACTCCCCTCGGCGTGCGCCCCGGCGTGGTGCTCCGCGCCCGCGACGTCACCGACCTCGTGACCGCCGCCCGCGAGAGCCACCTCGGTCGCGACCACGACGTGCTCACCGGCCTGCTGTCCCCCCACGGCCTGCACGAAGCGCTCGACGACGACCTCCACCACACGGCCTCCACGCTGTGCGTCGTGATGCTCGACATCGACCAGTTCCACGTCATCCGCCAGACCCTGGGGTACGGCGCCGCCGACGACCTCGTGCTCGAGGTGGCCCGCAACCTGCAGCGTCAGGTCCCCAAGGGCGGGCGCCTCGCCCGGCTCGAGGGCGACCAGTTCTGCGTGACGTTCCAGCCCGAGTCGCCGCTCGACGTCGACCGCGTGGCCTCCGAGCTCCGCGACGCCGTGCGCCAACCCGTCAACATCCGCGGTCGCAACGTTCGCATCACCGCCTCGGTCGGCAGCACGCTCGTCACCTCCGACCTCGGCATCGAAGCGGCGCTCCAGCAGGCCGAGCTGGCCAAGCAGGAGGCCGGCCGCCGCGGCGGCAACCGCTGCGTCAACTTCTCCCCCGAGCTGTCCGAGCCGCAGGAAGGCATGGTGCGGCTGTGGAACGCGCTGCGCAGCGCGCTGCAGTTCCGCCAGATGGAGGTGTGGTTCCAGCCCGTCGTGAGCCTCGCCACCGATCGCCCGGTCGGCGCCGAGGCACTGTGCCGCTGGCACCACCCGCAGTTCGGCGACGTGTCGCCCGGCGAGTTCATCCCGATCGCCGAGCGCAACTCCGAGATCCTCAACATCGGCTCGTTCGTGCACGGTCGTGCCGCCGAGATGATGAACGCCGTCCGCGCCAGCCGCACGCACGCGCTGGGCGGCTTCCAGATCTCCGTCAACGCCTCGCCCAACGAGCTGGCGTGGCCGGAGTTCGCGAAGAACATGCTCGCCCGCATCCGCGCCAACGACGCACTGCCGGAGTGGTTCGCACTCGAGGTCACCGAGAAGGCGCTGCTGCAACGCGACGACGCCGTGCAGGCCAACCTGCGGGCCATCGCCGAGGCCGGCGTCACGCTGTCGCTCGACGACTTCGGCACCGGCTACTCGTCACTGGAACGGCTGCGCGACATCCCGGTCAACCGGGTGAAGATCGACCGCAAGTTCGTGCTCGCGATGCTCGAGAACGAACGCAGCGAACGGCTCATCGCGGCCATCATCGCCCTCGCCGACGAGCTCGGCATCGACACCGTCGCCGAGGGCGTGGAGACCGCCGACCAGGCCGCACGGCTGCGTGCGCTCGGTTGCCATTCGGCCCAGGGCTTCCTGTACGCACCTGCCGTGCCCGACAGCGAGCTCGTCGCCGTGCTGCGCGACCTCTCGAACATCAGCGCCAGCGGTCACCGCCCCTGGTGACACGGTCGCCCGCGGTCAGCGGATGCGAAGCGACACCTCGTTCGCCAGCAACCGCCCCGTGCGCGTCAGGCGGGCAGTGCCGTCGCTGACCTCGACCAGGCCGTCGAGCCCGTCGAGGTCGAGCGCGTCAGCCGGCACGCCGTCGCGCATCCGCAGTCGCAGCTGCAGGCCCTCGACGCGCTGGGTCTCGGCGTCGAGCGACTCTCCTGCGGCCTCGGTGGTCTCGCCGCGTTCGACCGCACCCAGGTAGCGCTCGGGGGTGCGCAGGTTCCACCACCGGCGGCCGGCACGGTGGCTGTGCGCTGCGCTGCCGAAGCCGAGGTAGTCGCCCTGCTGCCAGTACAGCACGTTGTGCCGGCACTCGTGCCCGGGCAGCGCCCAGTTGCTGACCTCGTAGTTCACGCGCCCGGCGGCCACGAGGAGGTCGTCGGCCAGCTCGTACTTGTCGGCGAGGTCGTCGTCGTCGGGATGGCGGTGGGGTTCGTCGAACAACGGCGTGCCCGCCTCCACCGTCAGCGCATACGCCGACACGTGCGACGGCTCGAGCTCGAGCGCGCCCTCGAGCGTGGTGCGCCAGTCGTCGAGCGACTCCCCCGCGCCGCCGTAGATGAGGTCGAGGTTGAAGGTGGGGATACCGGCGGCGCGCACCGCGGCCACAGCGGCACGCACGTTGGCCGGGTCGTGGGTGCGGCCGAGGGCCTGCAGCACGTGCGGCACCATCGACTGCACGCCGATGCTCACGCGGTTCACGCCGGCGTCGGCGTAGACACGCATGAGCTCGACCGTGACGTCGTCGGGGTTGCACTCGACGGTCACCTCGGCACCGTCGACCGTCGGCACCGCACGCAGCACGGCGGCAAGGAGGTGCGGATCGACGAGCGTGGGCGTGCCACCGCCGACGAACACACTGGTGACGGCCGGCAGCTCGGCACGGCGCACGTCGGCCAGCAGCGCGTCCATGTACGCCTGCTGGAGGTGGTGGCGGTCGGTCCAGGTGGCGAACGCGCAGTAGTCGCACCGCTGCGCGCAGAACGGGATGTGGACGTAGACGCCGAAGGGCGTGGTCACCTCAGGGGCGGTAGAGCAGGTCGAGCGCGTCGAGACGCTGGCCCACTTGGTCGACCGGCACGTCGAGCATCGCGGCGATGGCGCGGGTGTCGTCGCCGCGCACGGTGATGACCTTGCCGTTGAAGTCCTGACGCTGCACCTGGATCATCTTCAGGAAGCGGGTGAGCATCTCGAACGGCTGGCCGCTGAGCTGGCTGAGCTTGAGGAGGTCGACGGCCAGCTTCTTGCGGCCCTCCGCCTCCCCCTCGGCCACCGGCACGGCATCTTCGCGGGGCAGCAGCTGGTCGACGGGCACGTTGTAGAACTTGGCCAACCGCTCGAGGCGGGGCACCGAGATGGCGCGCTCGCCGCGCTCGTAGGCGCCGAGCACCGAGGCCTTGAACTCCTCGTTCGAGGTGGCTTCCACTTCCTGCAGCGAGAGTCGCTTCTGGCGGCGGATGACGCGCAGTCGCTCGCCGACCTTGCGGCTGTACGGCGATGATGCAACGTCGTCGTCGAAATCGCGCATGTTCACGTGCCCTTCTCCTGGGTCGACACCGGGTTGGTCTCCCGTGCTGTGGTGGCTCCACCGCCCAGTGTGGCACGAATGCGCAGAATTCACAACGGCTCGTGAAAACTCAACACCCTCCGTCGAACTTTCTCAGTCCGTGTCAAGTACGCCACTCGCCGCGACGATGGCCGCGGTCTCGACCCGCAGCACCGTGTCGACCAGCCGTCGGCGGGGCAGCGGCGCCGCGAGCTCCTCGGCCGAGAAACCTCCCTCGGGCCCGATGATGACGGTCGAGCCCGCCACGCCTCGCGCTCCGTCGGGCTCGGCGAGCATCGCCCCCGGCAGTGCCGCGGCCTCGGCGAACGTCACCGGCCCGCGCACCACGGGCAACCAGACCCGACGACTCTGGACGGCGGCCTCGCGGGCCACCCGTTGCAGACGGGCCAACTGCTTCGCGCCGCGCTCGCCCTCCCAGCGCACCACGCTGCGGGCGCAGTGCAGCAGCACGATCTCGCTCACCCCGATCTCGGTGAGCTTCTGCACCATCCACTCGGCCCGATCGCCCTTCGGGATGGCCGCCGCGATCGTGCACGGCGCAGGGGCGGGTTCACGCTCGACCGGACCATCGGGCACCAGCGCCCCCCCGGCGGCACGCATCGCCCGCCACCCGCCGACGCCGTCGCTGACCGTGACCACCTCGCCATCGCGCACACGGAGCACGCGGAACAGGTGATGTGCGTCGTCGGGCGACAGCTCGGGCGCGTCGAGCGACTCGACGAACACGTGCGCCGCGCTGTGCCGCAGCGCAGGGTTCACTGGAACGCCGACTTGATGCGGGCGAACAGACCGGTCTCGTGGTGCAGCTCCTCACCCCGCGACTCGGCGTACTTGCGCAGCAGTTCGGCCTCGAAGTCGCTGAGCTTGGTGGGCACGTGCACATCGATGCGCACGCGCAGGTCGCCGCGACCGCGGCCCTGCAGGCGCGGCACGCCGCGCTGGCGGAGGATGAACTCGCGGCCGGGCTGGGTGCCGGGCGGCACCACGATCTCCTCGTCACCCTCGAGCGTGCCGAGCGTGAACTTCGTGCCGAGCGACGCCTGCGCGATGGACACCGGCAGCACGGCCACGAGGTCGTCGCCCTCACGCCGGAAGTGGGCGTGCGGCGCGACACGTAGGTGCACGTACAGGTCGCCGGCCGAACCACCTCGCGGGCCCACCGCGCCGCGGCCGGTGAGCCGCAGGGTGGAGCCCGTGTCGACCCCGGCGGGCACGTCGACCTGGTACACCTTCTCGCCGATGGTGCGCCCCTCCCCGTTGCACGTGGGGCACGGCGTGACCACCACCTGGCCGAGGCCGCCGCACTTCGGGCACGCCGACGACGTGACCATCTGGCCGAGCATGCTCTGTCGCACGCGCTGCACCTGGCCGCGACCGTTGCACTCGCTGCACGTGACCGGCTGCGTGCCGCCACCGGCGCCGCTGCCGTTGCAGTCGTCGCAGCGCGACGCCGTGCGCACCGTGACGGGCACGGTGGCGCCGAACACGGCCTGCTCGAACGCGATGTCGGCCACGACCTCCAGGTCCTGGCCACGGGGCGGGCCGGCCGGGCCGCGGGTGCCGCCGAACGGGCTGCCGCCGCCGAAGAACGCGTCGAACAGGTCGCCGAGCCCGCCGCCCGCGCCACCGAAGAAGTCGCCGGCACCGGCACCGCCCATGCCCTGCTCACCGAAGCGGTCGTAGCGGGCACGCTGGTCGGGGTCGCTGAGCACCTCATAGGCGCGCGCCACCTGCTTGAACTTCTCCTCCGCCACCGGATCGCCCGGGTTGGCGTCGGGGTGCAGCTCGCGGGCGAGCCGGCGGTACGACTTCTTGATCTCGTCGGCGGACGCGGTGCGGCTCACGCCGAGCAGTTCGTAGTAGTCAGCCATTCGCAGCACCGCCATCGCTGAGTCGTCGACCCAGGCGGTCGCTCACTGCCTCGACCGTAGCGAGTGCCTGGGGGTAATCCATGCGCGTCGGCCCGAGCACGCCCACGGTGCCGACCTGCTCGCCGTCGACCACCACGGGGCTCACCACGACCGAGCAGGCCGCCAGCGGCTCGATGCCGTGCTCGGCGCCGATGGCCACGGTGAGGCCGCGGTTCAGCACGTCGCGCACGAGCGACACCATCACGTACTGCTGCTCGAGCGTGCGCAGCACCGAGCGCACCGTGTCGACCGTGTCGAACGCCGACGCCATCGAGGCGGCACCGCCCACGAACACCGATTCGTCGTGGCGGCGGCCCAGCGCGGCGGTGGCCGACTCGCACACCTGGTCGACCTCGCGGTCGCCGGTGGCCGGTACGGCGTCGCCGGCACGGTCGCGGCCACGACCCACCATGTGCGCCTGCAGGTGTGCGGTGACCGCCGCGAGGCGCAGGTCGGAGGTGTCGGCCGGCAGTTCGATGACCTCGTTCTCGACCACGCCGTTCGACAGCACCACCACCACGGTGGCCGTGCGCGGCGACAGCGACACGACCTGCGCGGACCGCACCGTGGCGGTCTGCGCCGGCGGCCCGACCACGAGCGCGGCGTGGTGCGTGACCTGCGCGAGCAGATTCGTGGTCTGGTGGAGCAGCTCCTCGAGACGGCCGTGGGCGGTGTCGAAGAACTGGCCGACGCGCTGCTGCGCGACCGGCTCGAGGCGACCGGGCGTGGTCATGTGGTCGACGTAGAAGCGGTAGCCCTTGTCGGTGGGCACGCGGCCGGCCGACGTGTGCGGCTGGGCCAGGTAGCCCTCCTGTTCGAGCACGGCCATCTCGTTGCGGACGGTGGCCGAGCTGACCTGCACGCCGGGTGCGTTGGCGATGTGCGTGGACCCCACCGGCTGTGCGGTGGCGATGTACTCCTGCACCACGGCTCTCAGGATGGCGGTCTTGCGTTCGTCGAGCATGCGGCGAGCTCCTCGAGCAACACGGACGGGGTTGGCACTCGAGCCTAGCGACTGCCAGCCGTGACGAGTCGGTACCGGCGCAGCGCTTCCTCCCGTTCGGCCGCGTGGTCGACCATCGGTGCCGGGTAGGCGGCGGTGCCCTGCTCGGGCACCCAGCGCGCCCGATAGGCGCCGTCGGGGTCGAACCGCTCCGCCTGCGCGGTGGGGTTGAACACCCGGAAGTACGGGGCGGCGTCGGTGCCCGTCCCGGCCGCCCACTGCCAGCCGTGCTGGTTGCTCGCCAGGTCGCCGTCGACGAGGTGCTGCATGAAGTGTCGGGCACCCCACTGCCACGGCAGGTGCAGGTCCTTGACGAGGAAGCTCGCCACGAGCATTCGCACGCGGTTGTGCATCCAGCCCGTCGCGAGGAGCTGCCGCATCCCTGCGTCGACGATCGGGAAGCCGGTCTGCCCGGCGGTCCAGCGGGCGAACCGCTCCTTGGCCGCGGCGTCGGTGTCGACGAGCATCGCGTCCATCTTCATGTCGAGGTTCTCCCACGCGCTCTGCGGCGCACGGAACAGCACGTCGGCGTAGAAGTCGCGCCACGCGAGCTCACTGGCGAACACCTCGTGGCCGCGCTCGGGGCCGAGGTCGGCCAGCAGCTGGCGCGGGTGCACCAGCCCCCAGCGCAGCGCGGCCGACAGCCGGCTGGTGCCGTCGACGGCGGGCAGGTCGCGGCGGTCGGCGTACTGGTGCGCCTCGGGGAGGTACTCGTGCCAGCGGTCGTGCGCCGCTGCCTCGCTCGCCGGAGGCAGCTCGGCCTCGCACGGCGGTGTCGGCGGCGGGCCGTCGCAGTGCACGTCGGGGGCACCACGCCACTGCACGTCGGCGGGCCCGAGTGGCGCGTCCCAGCCGTGCGCACGCCACGCCTTCGAGAACGGCGTGAACACGCGGTACGGGGTGCCGTCGCCCTTCGTCACCCGGCCCGGCTCCACGGCGTACGCGGCGCCGACGCCCGCCAGGCGCACGTCGATGCTGCGCAGCGCCTCGGCCACCAGCGCGTCGCGACGGCGGCCGTACGGCCCGTGGTCGCGCGTGACGTACACCGCGGTGGCACCGACCTCCTTCGCCAGCGCGGGCACCACGACCTCGGGCGCGCCGTGCCGGTAGACGAGCGCTCGGTCCATCGAGTCGTCAAGCGATGCCAGCGCTGCGGCCATGAACGCACGACGCGGTGCGCCTGCGCGAGCGAACGCGGGGTCGACCACGAACAGCGGCACGACGTGCACGCCGTCGGCCGCCGCGGCGTGCAGCGCGGGGAGATCGGCGAGGCGGAGATCCCGCCGGAACCACATGATGACCGTGCGACGCATGACCATGTGAGTGTCGCCTACCCTTCGGGTCCGTGCCCAGTCCTGCGTCGCCCCTGCCCTCGCTCATCCTGCTCGTGCGCCACGGCGCCACCGAGTGGTCGGTCTCGGGGCAGCACACCGGACGCACCGACCTGCCCCTCACCGCGCTCGGCGAGGACCAGGCGCGCGCCGCCGCGAAGGTGATCGACCACTGGCTCGACGGCGCCGTGCCCGTCGTGTACACCAGCCCGCTGCAGCGGGCGGCACGCACGGCCGCGCTCGCGTTGCCCGGTCATCCGGCCGAGCCGGTGCCGGCGCTCATGGAGTACGACTACGGCAGCTTCGAGGGGCTCACCACGTCGGAGATCCTCGAGCGCGACCCCGAGTTCGACCTGTTCGGCAAGGGGTGCCCCGGCGGCGAGAACATCCTCCAGGTGTCGGCCCGCTGCGACTCGTTCGTCGCGAAGGTGGAGCGCACGGCGCCGGGCGGTGCGGTGGTGGCGTTCACGCACGGCCATCTCAGCCGCATCCTCACCGCCCGCATGTTGGGCATTCCGGCGTCAGCCGCCGGCGGCCTCTGGAACGACACTGCCTCCGTGGCCGCGATCAACCTCCACCGTGGTCGCCTGGTGCTGGTCGGCTGGAACATCACCGCGCTGTGACCGGTACCGCAGCAGCATCCCGATGCTGACCGAGACGAGCGCGACCACGCTGCCGTAGGCGAGGCTCCATTCGGCGCTCACGTTGTCGGCGATCCACCCGGTGATCGGTGCGCCGACCGGTGTGCTGCCCAGGAACGCGACGGCGCTGAGCGCGAGCAGTCGGCCGCGCATGTCGGGCGGCGACTCCTGTTGCAGGATGGCGTTCTGCGCGGCGATGAATGCGGCACCGCCCATGCCGACGGGGATGCTCACCACCACCGCCGCCCACGGGCCCGGAGCCCACGCGAGGCAGAGGCCGCTGAGACCGAGCAGCACGCCGTTGCCGAAGAACCACTTCGTGGTGACGCGTCCTCGTGCCGCGGTGAGCAGCGAGCCGACCATGCTGCCGAACCCGGTGGAGGCCAGCAGGATGCCGAACCAGCGACGGTCGCCGAAGCGCATGTCGCTGATGGCCAGCAGCGAGACGCTGTAGTTGAACGCGAACGTGCCGACCAGCGTGAACACCACGAACACCACCAGCAGCCGACGGTCGCGCACGATGAAGCGGACCGCGTCGCGCACCGGGGTGCCGCCACGCTTCGCGGGGACGCTGCGGTTCAACTTCGAACGGTCGATGGCCAGCAGCGGCCAGAGGATGGCGAGGAACGAGATGCCGTTCAGCATGAACAGCCATCCCGCGCCGAGCGGCCCCTTCAGGAACGCCGCCAGCGCCGGGCCGACGATGCGCGAACCGGTCATGACCGCGGTGTTCAGCGACACCGCGTTGGAGATCTCGTGCGGCTCGACGAGCTCGATCACGAACCCGCGCCGGGCCGGGTTGTCGAACGCGCCGACGATGCCGAGCAGCAGCGACAGCGCATAGAGCACCGGCAGGTTGGTGAGTCCGGCCAGGGTGAGCACACCGAGCGTGAGCGCCTGCCCGGCCTGGAGCGCCTGGGTGATGATGGCCATGCGTCGCTTGTCGTGACGGTCGGCCACCGCGCCCGCCCAACTGCCGAGCAGCAGCATCGGCAGGAACTGGCACAGCATGTTGATACCGGTGTCGGTGGCGTTGCCGGTGAGCTCGTACACGACGAGCGCGACCGCGGTCATCTGCATCCAGGTGCCGACGTTGCTGACCAGCAGGCCGAGGAAGAACAGCCGCGCGTTGCGATGTCGCAGGGAGCTGAACATCGCGGATCGGGCCATTGCCGTCCTTTCTACCCCGTTCACGGCAGGATGAGGGAGTGCTGCCCACACTCGCCGACCTCGCCATCGAACGGGGCAGTTTCGTGGGCCTGGCCGTCGCCCCCGACGGCACGGTCGGCATCGCCGTCGGTGACCGCACGGTGCCGCTCGACGCGGGCGCGCTCCCCCATCTGGCGCAGCTCGATGCCGAGGTGCGGCCGCGTTGGGTGTGCTGGGGCCCGGACACCGCAGCGGCACTGGTGGCCCACGGTGTGCGCCTCGCCACCTGCTGGGACGTCGCAGCCGTGCACCGCCTGTTGTTCGGCGGTTGGCGTGCCGAACCGGCCCGGGTGTGGGCGTCGCTGCACGGCCTCGACCGCCGCACGCTGCCCGTGCTCGGCCAGCTCGACCTGATGGGTGGCGACGGCGGCGGCGACCCCGACTCACCCGTCCGCCCCGACGGGCACCTCCGCCCCGAGTTCACCGCCGGCGGCTGGTGGGGCTCGCCGGTGCGGGCTGCCGCCTGGGCGCGCACCGCCGTGCTGGCAGCCGAGCAGCAGCAGTCGCGGCTGGCCGCCTCCAAGGCCCGCGGTGAGGTGGCCGGCGATCCGCTCGCCACCGCCCGTGCCGAGTCGACGGCCGAGCTGCTCTGCGCCGAGCTCGCCGCCGACGGCCTGCCCATCGACCGCGACGCGGCGACCGCGTTGGTCACGTCGATCGTCGGTCCGCCGCCCGCCGACGAGGCCGGTGCCGCCGCCGCACGCGCCGAACGCGACGCCGACGTGCTCCGCCACCTGCCGCCCGGCAGCGGCATCGACCTGCGCAGCCCGAACGACGTGAAAGCGATGCTGCGTCGGGTGGGCATCGACGTGCCCGACACCCGGGCCTGGCGCCTCGAGGGGTTGCGCGACGCGCACCCCGTCGTCGACGCGTTGCTGAAGTGGCGCAAGGCCGAGCGCATCGCCACCACGTTCGGGCACCTGTGGCTCGCCGAGCACGTCGGCCCCGACGGCCGCCTGCGCGGCGCATGGTCGGCCAGCGACGGTGCGGCCGGCCGGATGACCGCGCAGGCCGGGCTGCACAACCTTCCCGCCGAGCTGCGGCCGGTGGTGAAGGCCGAGCCCGGCCACGTGTTCGTGCGCGCCGACCTCGGCCAGATCGAGCCACGCGTCCTGGCCGCGGTCTCGGGCGACGCGGCCCTGCGTGCCGCCACCCAGGACGACGACCTGTACCTGCCCGTCGCCACCCGCCTCGGCGTCGAGCGGTCCGTCGCGAAGATCGCCGTGCTGGCGGCGATGTACGGCCAGACCAGCGGCACCGCGGGCCAGGCACTGCGCGGCATGGAGGCCGCCTACCCGGTGGCCATCCAGTACCTCGCCGACGCCGCCCGCATGGGGCAGGCCGGCATCTCGCCGCGCACCTACGGCGGCCGGCTCGTCCGCATGGGCGAAGTGCAGGACGGCGATCACCGCGGCACCGCCGCCGCGGCCCGCGGTCGCTACGCCCGCAACGCGATGGTGCAGGGCGCGGCCGCCGAGCTGTTCAAGGTGTGGGCCGTCACGCTGCGCGCCCGCATGGCCGATCTGGACGCGCGCATCGTGCTGTGCCTCCACGACGAGTTGCTCGTGCACGTCGTCGAGCACCAGGCCGCCGACGTGGTCGACCTCCTCGACCGCTGCCTGCACGAGGCCGCGCACCGTTGGCACCCCACGAGCGGCGTGCGCTTCGTCACCGAAACCAGCGTCGTCGCCTCCTGGGCCGACGCAAAGTAGTCGTCAGTCGTCGAGCTTGAGGGCGGAGATGAACACGTCGCCGGGCACTTCCACCCGGCCGATGCTCTTCATCTTCTTCTTGCCCTCTTTCTGCTTCTCGAGCAGCTTGCGCTTGCGCGTGATGTCGCCGCCGTAGCACTTCGCGAGCACGTCCTTGCGCTTCGCCTTGACGGTCTCGCGGGCGATGATCTTGCCGCCGATGGCCGCCTGGATGGGCACGTCGAACATCTGCCGCGGGATGAGCTCCTTGAGCTTCTCGCACATGCGGTTGCCGTACGAGAACGCCTTGTCGCGGTGCACGATGGTGCTGAACGCGTCGGCCGGGATGCCGTTGAGCAGCAGGTCGACGCGCACGAGGTTGCTGCGCTGGTAGCCGCTCAGCTCGTAGTCGAGGCTGGCGTAGCCCTGCGTGCGGCTCTTCATCTGGTCGAAGAAGTCGACCACGACCTCGGCGAGCGGGATCTGATAGTGCAACTCGACACGCTCGGGCGACAGGTACTCGAGCTTGGTCATGTCGCCACGTCGGGTCTGGCACAGGTCCATCAGGGTGCCCGTGTAGTCCTTCGGCGTGATGATGCTCACCCGGAAGTAGGGCTCCTCGATGTAGTCGATGCTCTGCGGCGCCGGCAGGTCGGCCGGGTTGTCACACAGCTCGACGTCGCCGTTGGTCTTGTGCACCCGGTACTCCACGCTGGGGGCGGTGGCGATGAGGGCGAGGTTGAACTCGCGCTCGAGGCGCTCCTTCACGATCTCCATGTGCAGCAGGCCGAGGAAGCCGCAGCGGAACCCGAACCCGAGCGCACCCGACGACTCGGGCGAGTAGGTGATGCTGGCGTCGTTGAGCTTCAGCTTCTCGAGGCTCTCGCGGAGCAGTTCGAAGTCGTCGCCGTCGATGGGGAACAGACCGCAGAACACCATCGGCTTCGGGTCGCGGTAGCCCTCGAGTGCGTCCTCGGCGCCGTGGTGGAAGGTGGTGACGGTCTCACCTGAACGGGCCTGGCCGACGTCCTTGATGCCGGCGATGAGGTACCCCACCTCGCCGGGGCCGAGCTGCGGCACCGGCGTGGGCCCGGGGTGGCGGACGCCGATCTCGACGGCCTCCTGCTGGGTGCCGGCGTTCATGAACAGCAGCTTGTCGCCGCTGTTGATGCGCCCGTTCATGACTCGGATGCTGCTCACCACGCCGCGGTACTGGTCGTACTGCGAGTCGAAGATGAGCGCCTGCAGCGGTGCGTCGGGGTCGCCCTTCGGTGCCGGGATGCGCTCGATGACCGCGTCGAGCAGGTCGTCGACACCCACGCCGGTCTTCGCCGACATGCGCAGGATCTCCTCGGCGGGGATGCCCAGCACGGTTTCGATCTCCATCGCATAGCGATCGGGGTCGGCGGCGGGCAGGTCGATCTTGTTGAGCGCCGCCACGATCTCGAGGTCGTGCTCGAGCGCCAGGTAGCAGTTGGCCAGGGTCTGGGCCTCGATGCCCTGTGCCGCGTCGACCACCAGCACCACGCCTTCGCAGGCCGCCAGGCTGCGGCTGACCTCGTAGCCGAAGTCGACGTGCCCCGGCGTGTCGATGAGGTGCAGCGTGTGCCCCTTCCAGCCGACGCGCACGTTCTGGGCCTTGATGGTGATGCCACGCTCGCGCTCGAGGTCCATCGAGTCGAGGTACTGGGCACGCATGTCGCGGGCATCCACCGTCTTGGTGATTTCGAGGATGCGGTCGCTGAGGGTGCTCTTGCCGTGATCGATGTGAGCGATGATGGAGAAGTTGCGGATGCGTTCGAGGTCCATGGCGGTCGCTCAAGGTTACCGGGCAGGTTGGGGGCAGGGGCGGTGTCCTGTTAGCCTTGCCCAGCCTCATTCGTGAGCATTGTCGGTCGAGCAGTCCAAGAGGATTTCCTGTGGCGAACATCAAGAGTCAGAAGAAGCGCATTCTCACGAACGCGAAGCGCGCTGAGCGCAACAAGGCCGTGAAGAGCGAGCTGAAGACCCGCGTCAAGACCGCGCAGAGCACCGCCGGCACCGAGCAGGGCGAAGAAGCCCTGCGTCTGGCCGTGAAGCGGCTCGACATGGCGGCCGCCAAGGGTGTCATCCACCCCAACCAGGCCGCTCGCCGCAAGAGCCGCCTGATGAAGAAGCTCAACGCCGCCGGCTGAGCCGCAGCGTCGCAACGATCTGGAACGAGCCCGGGCCCCACGGCCCGGGCTCGTTCGCGTTCCCGGCCCGCTCACCCCGCCGCGAACCGGCCGTTCTGGTCAGCGGCGGCCGCCGAGGCGGCTGAGGCGGGCGACGAGGACCTCCATCACCAGTTCCTCGGGCCATTCCCTGGCGCCGCGCAGGTCGAGATCGGCCTGGGCGAGCAGGGCGATGGCGCGGGTGGTGCCGCCACCACCGAGTCGGCGGTACTGGGTGAGCGCCTTCTTCGCAGGGAACCCGGGCTTGATGCCCATCGCCGCCGCGGCCGAGTTCTCGTCGCTGGCACCGCTGCCGTCGAGCGCGAGCAGCTTGCCGTAGTGACCGTGGAGGATGCTCATCACCTGCAGCGGGTGCCGCTCCCCCGCCCGCATCATGCGGTGCAGCAGCTGCAGCGCACGCGTGGTGTCGCCGTTGTCGATGGCGTCGGTGAGGTCCCACGGCGGCACCCCACCGGCATCGCCGAGGAACGGCGACACGTCGGCCGGACGCAGCGTGGTGCCCTTGCCGTAGGTGGCGGTCAGCGTCTCGAGGATGCCCTGCAGGCGGCCGGCGTCCTCACCCAGCCACTCGGTGAGGAGCTGCATCGCGGCACCGTCGAGCTTCAGGCCCGACTGGCGCACCTGGTCGTCGAACCATCCCGCTCGCTCGCGTGCCCGTGACGGCGGCGCGGTCTCGATGGTGGCGCCACCGGCCTTCTTGAACGCGTCGGTGAGCGCCTTCGGCATGCGGCCGCCCCCGGCCACGAGCACGAGCTCGGTGGTGGGCAGCGGGTCGGCGAGGTAGGCGACGAGTGGGGCGACGTCGTCGGCGTTGAACCGCCCGACGCCCCGGGCCACCACCACGCGCCGATCGGTGAGGAACGGCGGGGTCTGCGCCGAGTCGACCACGGCCCGCATCTCGAAGTCGTCGGTGTCGAAGTCGTCGACCATGAGGGTGCGGTCACCGTCGCCCACGAGCCGTTTGACGAGGTCGCCGATGGCGGTGAGGAGGAGCGACTCGTCGTCGCCGGTGATCAGGTACGCGGGCATGACCGTCTCAGAATGGCACACGCGACCACGACGACGCCCACTGCCACCCAGGCGACAACGGCGGCGGTGCCCGACGGTTCGACGGCCGCCGCCACCGCGGCCACGGTGGCGGTCCAGCGGGTGCCGATGGTGGCGGGCAGCATCACGGCCGTCGCGGCCCACGTCGGCAGGAACGACGCCACCAGCCCCGCCGGCAGCCCGTACAGCATCACCCCGCCGGCCACGGGCACGGCCGCGAGGTTCGCCACCACCGACACCAACGAGACCCGCCCGAAGGCCAGCAGCGACGGCACCAACACCCCGACCTGGGCGCCGACGGTGATGCCGACGGCGGTGCGCAACCACGCCGGTCCCGGCAACCGGGCGGCGAGCGCGGGACCGACGGTGCACACGCCGACCGTGGCGCCCACCGACAGCCAGAACCCCACCGAGCGGGCGAGCAGCGGGTCGAGGAGCACGAGCCCGATCACGGCGAGCGCCACGAGGCGCACCGGCCGGGGCTGGCGGCCGAGCACGAACGCGGTGGCAGCGAGGGCGGCCATCGTGCCGGCCCGCAGCACCGACGGCTCGAACCGGGTGATCGACATGAACCAGGCGATGAGCGCCACGGTGGCCGCCCACCGCCACCACGGTCGAAGCCGGCGCAGCAGGGGCAGCGCAGCGGCCAACACGTACGCCACGTTCTGACCCGACACGGCCGTGAGGTGCGAGAGCCCGGCGCGACGGAACTGGTCGATCATCCACGCCGGCTGCCGGGTGTCGTCCCCGATGACGAGCCCGGTGAACAGCGCCGCCGTCGGCTGGCCCATCACGTCGGCGCTGCGCCGCAACGCGGTGCGCACCCGGTTGCCCGCGACGGCGAGCGGCGAGCCCGGCAGCACGTCGGCGAGCACCTCAACCCGGAACCGCCCCACGACGTGCCGGACGCGAGCGAAACCACCCGGGTCGTCGGACGCCACCCGCTCACCCACCACCCACACCACCTCACCCGCCTGCCGTTGCACCGCCGTGCCCGCCGCTGCGCCGTAGACCCAGGCGTCGAACCGTTCGCCCTCCACCTCGAGCGTGAGGCGGGTGCCGCGGCCGATGGTGACCGGGTCGGCCTTGACCTCGGCCCACCCGCGGTACGGGCCGAGCGTGCGTGGCACGGCCGACGCCCAGGCGTGCGCGCCGAGCGTCGAGCCGAGGACGGCCAGGCACAGGCACACCGCACCTGCGCCGGCGCGGCGGCCTACCAGCACGATCAGGACGGCGCCGGCCAGTGATGGCACCAGGCCGAAGCGCGCGCCGACGGCCACCGTCGCTGCCCACGCGACCACCCATCCGTCGCCGAGGTGGTGCCGGGACCGGAGGTCGTCGAGGCCGTACGCTCGGGTCATGGAGTCGCTCTCGTTCGACGCACGCCCGGTGCCGCACGGCCCGCGCGCGTACCGGACGAAGATCCGCGGGATGGGGCCGCTGCTCGGCCTCGTACCGCCGGCGGCGATGGGCGCGCTGGCCTGGCTGCTCGTGCACGGCAACGCCAGCACGGTCCGCGGCGTGGCCGGGTTCCTGCTCGGGGTGCTGGCCGCGCCGGTGATGCTGGTGGCCGGTGTGCCGCTCGAGGGCAGCACGGCGGTGTACGCCGTGTCGGTGGTCGCGAGCGGGCTGCTGTGGCTGCTGATCGGCGTGACGGCCTCACGCCGGGCGACGCGCACGCCGGTGGCGAGCTGGCGCGACTTCTGGCGCGAGTACCTGTGGTTGGCCGGCGGAGTGTGGCTGGGCACGGTGGGTGCGCTGGTGGCCGCGAACCTGGTGCTCGGCCGCACGCTCGTGTGAGCCTCACACCGTCACCAGGTCCCTGATCGCGGCGAGCTTCGCCGGACCGATGCCGCGCACGTCGGCGAGGTCGTCGACGGATGCGAAGGGGCCGTTGGCGTCGCGGTGCGCCACGATGGCGGCCGCCGTGGCCGGGCCGACGCCGGGAAGGTCGTCGAGCTGCTCGACGGTGGCCCGGTTCAGGTCGACCGGGCCTGCCGGGATGTCGCCACCGGGGGCCGATGCCACCGGCACCGCTTCACCTTCCACGGGGATGTAGACCCGCTCGCCGTCGGCCAGCGGCGCCGCCAGGTTCACCGCGTCGGGCTGCGCCCCGACCTTCGTGCCGCCCGCTGCGGCGACGGCATCGACCACTCGACTCCCGACCGGCAGCGAGTACACGCCCGGCGCGGCCACCGCTCCTGCGACGTGCACCACCACCTCGTCGGGCACCACCGTGGTGACGGCTGCCGGCACCTGGTCCGCGGGTGCGCTGGTGGACGATGCGGCCACGCCGGACGAGCCGGCACCCGGGGCGAAGGGCAGCGTGGACTCCGGTGACGCCGCCGGCGGACGCACCAGCCAGTAGGCGCCCGCCACCACGGCGAGGACCACGACGGCACCGCCCACCACTCGACCCGGGCCCACCCATTCGAACCATTCGAGTGCGCGCTCGCGCAGCGACCGGCGGGGCGGCGGACGTTCGGGCAGATCAGGCAAATCGAACACGCGACCTCCCAGGGAGCACCACGCAGGGGCGTGGCGACGGTCAACCGGGGGAAGTCGAGGCCGAACCTATCGGCTCAGGAGGCGATGCGGTGCTCCGGCAACGAATCGTGGACGGCGGTGGCGATGGACCGCCGGGCGACCCAATCGGCCTCGACCTCCATCGGGATGCGCTGCACGGCACCGCGGTGGCCCTTGCGTCGCACCCGCCACGTGACGTAGCTGCCGACGTAGCGGACCCCGAACCCGACGACACCGAAGCGACGCCACTGCCGCACGCGCACCATCTCGTGGCGCAGCAGGTACGGCGAGGTGCGGCCGCGCCGCACGATGACCAGCGAGCCGAGCGTGAGGGCGTCGGCGCCCTTCGGCACCGGACCGCCTTCCCAGAGGCGGTACCCGTCGCACGACTCGATCGACATGCGCGCGACCCTACTCGCGCGCGTGGGCGCGAATGGGACGTTGGTCCCTACTGCGCCGGGGGCGTGCCGTTGCACCATGCACTCAGACATTGCGCATTGGTTCCCGTCCGATGTGCTCTCACCATACGAGGGGCACCTTCCCCCAACAGGTGCCCCTCGTTCGCGTCCGGGCACCGGTCGCTGGCACGTTCCGGACCCACGGGTCCGAAATGTGCCAGATCTGGCTCACTGCGGACCCGTGGGTCCGAAATGCGTCGCCAATGGCACGAATCGGACCCGACCTGCACCGGCCGCGCGGTCGCGCGCGCGGCGTCAGTAACCGGGGTCGCTGGGCCAGTTGGGCTGGAACAGATGCCACTGCTCGGGGGCGCGGCGGATGAGGAACTCGAGCTCGCGCGCGAGCGACTGGGTGATGCGGGCGACGTCGTCGCGCAGACCGCCGGTGCGCTGCATCGGCAGCGGCGGCCGCACCAGCGCGAAGTGGCCGTTGTACTCGTCGGTGAAGTAGACGCCGACGGGCAGCACCGGGGCACCGACGCGCAGGCCGAGCATGGCCGGGCCGGCGGGCAACGTGGTGCGTTCGCCGAAGAACTCGACCTCCACACCGTTGCGCTCGATGTCGCGGTCGGAGAGCAGGCACACGATCTGGTTCTCGCGCAGCGCCTTCGTGACGGCCGTGCCGGCGTTCGGCCCGGTGGGCACCACGGTCATGCCGAGCTCCTTGCGGAGGTCGGCGAACCACTCGAACAGTTCGGGCGGCTCGAGTGCCTCCACCACGACGGTGAGCTTGTAGCCCTGGTCGGTCATCCATCGGCCGGCCCACTCCCAGCCGCCGAGGTGCGGGAGGGCGAAGATGCATCCCTTGCCGAGCTCGAGCGCGTCGGTGATGTGGTGGAAGCCGTCGACGCTGAACGACCGGTCGACGACCCGCTTGCTGAGGCTCGGCAGGCGGAAGCTCTCGACGTAGTAGCGGGCGTAGCTGTCGAACGCGGTCTGCACCGCAACGCGCAGCGACGCACCGCGCAGCGCAGGGTTCACCCGCTTGATGTGCCGTTCGATCATCGCCCGCCGTTCGGCGTTGGCGAAACTGGCGGTGAAGCCGAGCGACGTGGCCGCGGCCGAGGCGAGCGGACCGGGCATCAGCCGCGCGGCGAGGGAACCCATCTTGTACGCGTTGACGGTGGCCGCGTCGGCCACGCGGCGGCGCGGGCTCGGCTCAGTCACGCGGGGTGCTGCGGCCGGCGCGGGCGATGCGCGTGTGGCGGCGCTCGGTACGCACCACGCGGCGCGTCTGGCGCCGGCTCCGCCGCATCTCGATCTTCGCCGCGGTGACCGGGGCGACGGCCGCTTGCTTCCACACCTTCGCGAAGCGCTGCACCGCGGTGACCGCGGTGAGCACGAGCATCACCCACAGGATGGGGATGAGCAGCGAGGGGAACAGCAGGCCGAGGCCGAGCAGGATGATGCGCTCGGCGCGCTCCATCAGCCCGCCCTTGGCGTCGAGGCCCAGCGACTCGGCCTTGGCGCGCATGTAGCTGATGACCGAGCTGAGCGCCATGACGGCGAACGGCAGCATCGCCATGTGCGCCGATTCCTCGGACGCGAAATACCAGGCGACGCCACCGAACAGCAGCGCGTCGGCGAAGCGGTCGATGGTGGAGTCGAAGAACGCACCACGCTGGCTGGAGGTGTTCGATGCCTTGGCGAGCGCACCGTCGAGCAGGTCGGGCAGCGCGGCGAGCACCAGCAGCAGCAGACCGATGCGCAACTCCCCCGCGCCGATGGCGACGGCGGCGCCACAGGCCACGACGAGCCCCATGATGGTGAGGTGGTCGGGGCTGAGGCCGGTCTTGCGAAGTCCGTTGCCGAGCGGCTTCACGGCCTTGTCGACCGGGGTGCGGAATTTGCCGTCGAACATCGGGTCTCAGGCTAGCCCTTGGCGGGCCGGTCGCCGGATCAGACGTCCCACTCCTCGATCGGGTTGTCCTGGACGAGGTGTTCCTTCACCGAGCCGTCGATGGCGTCGACCAGCACCAGACCTCGGCGGCGCGGCGGGTCTTCCGCCGAGTAGACGAGCACCCGCCAGGTGGGCCGGCTGCGCAGCCCGCGCCAGACCTGCTGCGCAGAGGCGTGACCGACCGGGAAGCCGACCGCACCCTGCGCCGCGACCAGCGCCTCGCGCTCGTCGACCTTCATCCGCCACCCGGAGGTGAACGAGAACAGGGCGACGAGGCCGAGCAGGATGGCGGCCCACAGGAAGCCGTCGTTGACGAGCGGCGAGTCGTTCTGCGTGGCCCACAGCACCACGCACGTCAGCGCGACGAGCGTGTAGAGGATGGCGGGCTTGCGGCGACGGCTGTTGTCGGGGAACTCGTACGGCCCCACGTACCCGGCGGCGTCGAGGTCGTCGGGCAGTTCGTCGCGGATGTCGTCGTCGGGGATGGCAGCGTCGCTCATGGCGTGCACAAGGCTACGCCGCGGCCCGGGGCTGTGACACGATGCAACCATGAGCACCTTGCGCACCGATCGTGTGGCCTGCGGCGACGCGGGCGAGATGGACCTCCACGTCTGGAGCCCCGACGGCACGCCGAAGGCCGCCGTGCTGCTGATCCAGGAGATCTTCGGCGTCGGCCCGTACATCCGCGCCGTGGCCGAACGGTTGGCCGACGCCGGCTACCTGGTGGGCGCGCCCGACGTGTTCTGGCGGTTCGCTCCCAACTGGGAGGCCGGGCACGACGAGGCGGGCCTGGCGGGCAGCATGGAGAAGGTGCAGCAGCTCGACTTCCCCGCCGCCGTCGGCGACTGCTGTGCGGCGCTCGGGCACCTGGCGGCACAGCCGGGCATCGAGTCGGCGCCTGCGGTGATGGGCTTCTGCCTCGGCGGCACGCTGGCGTGGGCGGTGGCTGCGAACGCCGAGCCGTCGGTGTGCATCAGCTACTACGGCTCCGGAGTGCCCTCGATGCTCGGCATGATCGATCAGGTCGGCTGCCCCACGCTGTTCCACTTCGGCAATGCCGACGCCTTCATCCCCAACGACGGCGTCGATGCCGTGGGTGCGGCCATCGCCGGCCGCGAGGGGTTCGTGCTCAACGTGGAGAACGCCGGGCACGCGTTCGACAACCACGAGAGCGACATGTTCTGGAACGAGTCGGCCGCCAAGGCCGCATGGGCGAAGACGATGGCGTTCTTGCAGCTGTACCTGCCCGCCTGAGCGGAGGTCAGTCGAACAGGCCGGGTGTCTGCGGGGTGCTGGGCACCGCCATGCCGAGGTGCTGGTAGGCCACCGGCATGGCCACGCGGCCGCGCGGCGTGCGGGCGATCATGCCCTGCTGGATGAGGAACGGCTCGTACATGTCCTCCACGGTCTCGGGTTGCTCGCCGACGCTGATGGCGAGCGTGCTGAGACCGACGGGACCGCCGTGGAACTGCTTGCAGATGGCGGAGAGGATGGCCCGGTCGACCTTGTCGAGACCGAGCTCGTCGACGCCGAACACGCGCAGCCCTTCGCGAGCCGTGCTGTCGTCGACCGTGCCGTCGCCGCGCACCTCGGCGAAGTCGCGCACGCGGCGCAGCAGGCGGTTGGCGATGCGCGGCGTGCCACGCGAGCGCCGGGCGATCTCCCACGCGCCGTCGCCCGACACGCTGACCTTCAGGATGCCGGCAGCGCGGCGAACGATGGCCTCGAGCTCGTCGTCGGCGTAGTAGTCGAGCCGGGCGACGAGGCCGAAGCGGTCGCGCAGCGGGCCGGTGATCATGCCCGTGCGGGTGGTGGCACCGACGAGCGTGAACCGCGGCAGCGACAGCCGGATGCTGGACGCGGCCGGGCCCTTGCCGACCACGATGTCGAGCTGGAAGTCCTCCATGGCCGGGTAGAGGATCTCCTCGACCGAGCGCGACAGGCGATGGATCTCGTCGATGAACAGCACGTCGCCGTCCTCGAGCTTTGTGAGGATGGCGGCGAGGTCGCCCGCTCGCTCGAGCGCCGGGCCCGAGGTGATGTGCAGGTGCACACCCATCTCGGCGGCCACGATGCCGGCCATGCTGGTCTTGCCGAGGCCGGGCGGGCCGGCGAGGAGCAGGTGGTCGGCGGCCTGGCCGCGGAGCTTGGCGGCCTCGAGGACGATGCCGAGATGCTCCTTCAGCTCGCGCTGGCCGACGAACTCGTCGAGCCGCTTCGGGCGCAGGCCGACTTCGTCGGCCTCCTCGTGCTCGGTGACCGGGCCGGGATCGAGGAACTCGTCACGCACGCTTGGCTCCCAACAGCTTCAGTGCGTCGCGCAGCAACGTGGCCGCGTCGGCCGACGACGGCAGGTCGCGCAACGCGTCGCGGATCTCCTCCTGGCCGTACCCGAGGCCGGTGAGGGCTTCGCGCACGTCGCCGATGGCGGTGCTGCCGCTGCCGCTGCCGCCGGCCCCGACGGGCAGCGGGTCGAGCATCGGCAGGCTGAGGCGGTTGCGCAGCTCGACGAGCAGCCGCTCGGCGGTCTTCTTGCCCACGCCGGGCACCAGCGTGAGGGCGCCGAGGTCGCCGGTGGCGACGATGTCGACGAGCGCCGACGGCGAGTGCGTGCCGAGGATGGCGAGCGCCAACGCCGGGCCGATGCCGTGGGTGTTGATGAGCACCTGGAACGTGGTGCGCTCGTCGCGCGACAGGAAACCGAACAGCGTCTGCGCGTCTTCGCGGATGTGGTGGTGCACGTAGAGGAACGCCGACGAGCCGGGCTCGAGCTCGGCGAGCGTGCGGGGCGTGACCGACACCAGGTAGCCGACGCCGCCGACCTCGACGAGCGCGGTGGACTCGTCGGTGCGTTCGAGCACGGTGCCGCGCAGCGAACCGATCATCGGGCCACCGCCGCTTGCACCCGCCGGCGCATCGATGCACCCGCGAGATAGCACAGCGCGAGCGCGGCGGCGTCGGCCGCGTCGGCCGGCTTCGGCGGTGCCGACAGCCCGAGCCGGGCCTGCACCATGCGCTGCACCTGTGCCTTCTCGGCGCCGCCCCAGCCGGCGACGGAGTCCTTCACCTGGCTGGGCGTGAACTGCACGACGTCGCAGCCACGACCGGCCGCCTCGGCGAGCACGATGCCGCTGGCCTGGCCGACGCTCATCGCGGTGCGCACGTTGTTCTGGAAGAACACCTGCTCGACGGCCACGGCGTCGGGCGTGAACTCCTCGAGCAGGCTCACCACTTCGCGCTGCAGTTCGGCGAGGCGGAGTGGCAGCGGCGAGGTGCGTGGCGTGCGGATGACGCCGAGCGCGAGTGGCCGGGTGGTGTTGCCGACGGCGTGCAGTACGGCGTAGCCGCAGCGGGTGAGACCTGGGTCGATGCCCAGCACGACGGTTCCTTCGCGGACGAACACGCGTACGAGCGTAGCGGAACGACCGGGGCTCGGGGCGGATGTGGCAACGTGTCGGGATGCGCCGCCCGATCGTGCCCGTGCTGCTGCTCACCCTCGCCACCGTGGCTGCCGCGGCGTGCTCCGACGGCGACGGCGACGCCTCGTCGAGCAGCGGGTCGAGCAGCGGGTCGAGCACGCCGTCCACGGTCATCGAGTCGACCACCACCGGCCCCGAGGACGCCGTGCTGGTCGACTCGTTGCAGTGCGACCCGCTCGACGAGCGGGCGTGCCTGCTCCCCTGGCCGAACGACGCGTTCACGGTGCCCGACCCCAGCACGGCCACCGGGCGTCGACTCGACATCCATCCCGACTCGCCGCCGTCGAACGTCGACGGAGTGCCCATCGACGTCACCGACCAGAACCGAGCCGACGGCTTCTCCCCCGGTTCGGCCGTGCTCGCGTTCGTGCCGGGGCTCGACCTCGAACGCACCGGCATCGCACCCAGCACCGACATCGGCGCGTCGCTGGCCGACGACGCACCGGTCGTGCTGCTCGACACCGAGACCGGCGAGCGCATCCCCTACTGGGGCGAGCTCGACGCGCAGGCACCCGAGGGCGACCAGGTGCTGATGATCCGCCCGGCGGTGAGCCTGCCGGAGGGGCACCGCATCGCCGTCGCGATGCGCAACCTGGTCGACACCGCCGGTGCCGACATCGAGCCGACGGAGGCGTTCCTCGCCGCGCTCGACGGCACGCCCGAGCCGTTGGAGCGTGCCCGCTACTTCCGCGAGCTGTTCGCCGAGCTCGCGGAGAACGGCATCACCACCGACGGCCTGTACCTCGCGTGGGACTTCACCGTCGCCAGCGCCGACAGCCTGAACGGTCGAGCGTTGCGCGCCCGCGACCTGGCGTACGAGGCCATCGCCGACGGCGCACCCGCGTTCACGGTCGACTCGCAGTCCGACGACGGCACGATGCGCATCGTCGAGGGCACGTACCAGGTGCCGAACTTCCTCAGCGGTGCGGGCGAGCCGGGCAGCAGCTTGCTGCTCGACGACGACGGGCTGCCCCTGCAGAGCACCGACACGCCGTTCTTCACCGCCCCGTACCGCTGCCTCGTGCCGCTCGCGCCCAGTGGCACGCAGCCGACCATCGTGTTCGGGCACGGGCTGCTCGGCACGCGCTCGCAGGTCGACGGGCTCTCGTTCGCCGCGTCGGCCGGCCTGGCCGGCGTGTGCGGCACCGACGAGATCGGCATGAGTACGGAGGACCTGCCGAACCTCGCGCTCATCCTCGCCGACCTCTCGAAGTTCCATCAGCAGGCCGATCGCATGGTGCAGGGACTGATCAACCAGCAGTTCCTCGGCCGTCTGCTCAACTCCCCCGGCGGCTTCGCGTCGTCGCCCGCGTTCCAGGCCGCCGACGGCTTGCCGCTCGTCACCGTCGGCAACACGGTGTTCGTCGGGAACAGCCAGGGCGGCGTGCTGGGTGGGGCGATGAGCGCCATCAGCACCGAGTGGTCGCGCGTCGTGCTCGGCGTGCCCGGCGTGAACTACTCGCTGCTGCTCACCCGCAGCAGCGACTGGCCCGAGTTCCAGACCATCTTCGACGCGGCGTACACCGACCCGGTCGACCGGGTGCTCGCGCTGCAGCTCATCCAGTTGCTGTGGGACCGCGGCGAGAACAACGGCTACGTGCAGCACCTCACCGGCGACACGTTCCCGGGTGTCGACCCGAAGCGCGTGCTGCTGGTGCAGGCGTTCGGCGACCACCAGGTGGCCAACGTGAGCACCGAGGTGCTGGCCCGCACCATCGGCGCCGCGGTGTACGAGCCCGCGCTCGCCGACGGCCGCAGCCTCGACGTCGACCCGCAGTGGAACATCGCCTCGCTCACCGACGAGCCCGACAGCGGCGCCGTGCTGGTGGTGTGGGACTGGGGCACACCCCCGCCGCCGACCGTGAACCTGCCGCCCACCGAGCCCGAGTACGGCGACGACCCGCACGGCAACGGGTCGAGCGAACCGCTGCTGCTGCAGCAGGCGCTGACGTGGCTGATCACCGGCGAGTTCACCGACGTGTGCGCCGGCGCCCCCTGCCAGGGCACCACCGACTGATCCGCCGACGGGCTGCGGAACGTACTGTTCGGCGCATGACCGAACGCACCGCGGCACCCGGCGGCCTCCCGTATCTCACCCACTCGAACTGGATGCGTCCGGAGGTGAACGGCCGCAGCTTCCAGCGCGTCGACCAGCTGATGCCCACGTCGACCGTGGATCGTGGCAGCGGACCGGTCAGCGACCTCCCGGTCGACGAGGTCGACCTGCGCGGCTTCCGTTTCACCGACCAGTACGGCACGGAGCGCACGTTCGAGGGCTACCTGGAGGACGGCCACGTCGACGCGTTGCTGCTGTGGCAGGACGGCGCGCTGCGCCAGGCCGTGTACCGCAACGGGCAGACCCCCCGCACCCGGCACATCGTGTTCTCGGTGACGAAGTCGTTCACCGGCCTGCTCGCGGAGATGCTCGTCGACGACGGCCTGCTCGACGACTCGAGGCTGATCCCCGAGTACGTGCACGAGCTCGACGTGCCGGGCGGCGCCTACACCGATGCGACGTTGCGGAACCTGCTCGACATGGAGATCGGCATCGACTTCACCGAGATCTACGACGATCCGCAGTCCGACATCCGCCAGTTCAGCTACGCCGCGGGCATGCGTCGTCTGCAGCCGGCGCTGGCCCGCTTCGACAACCTCTACGACTACCTGCCCACCATGCGCAAGAAGGGCGAGCACGGCGTCGACTTCCACTACGTCACCTCGAACTCCGAGGTGCTCGGGTGGGTGATCGAGCGCGTCACCGACCGTCCGATCGCCGAGTACTTCGCCGAGCGCGTGTACCAGCACATCGGCGCCGACCGCGACGCGTTCTACATCACCGACCGGCTCGGCAAGGCGGTGGCGGGTGGCGGCCTGTGCATCACCGCGCCCGACCTGCTGCGGCTCGCGCTGATGGTGTCGCACGACGGCGAGTGGAACGGCACGCGCATCGTGCCCGAGCGGGTGATGGCCCGTCTGAAGGCCGACGGCACCCCGCGCCCGAGCCTGTGGGGCAACGAGGGCGGCGGCACCGACAACTCGTACACATCGCAGTGGTACCACCACGGCCCCGACCACCTGCTGCACGCCGCTGGCATCCACGCGCAGACCATCTTCATCTCCACCGTGAAGGACGCGGTGATGGTGGTGCAGTCGTCGTGCCCCACCGCCGACAACGACTACTTCGGCGTGGCCCAGCGGTTCTTCACCGCGGTCACTGCAGCGAGGTGAGCACCTCGACGAGCTCGCTCACCGGGCGGAACGTGAGGCCGGCGATGGCACGGTGCGCGTAGCGCACCACACCTTCGCCGTCGACGATGAACACGCTGCGCCGCGGGAAACCGATGGGGCCGAGCGTGCCGTACGCGCCGGCCACGGCCTTGTCGGTGTCGGCGAGCAGCGGGAACTTGAACCCGTGCTTGCCGGCGAACTTCTCGTGGCTGTCGATGCTCTGCGCTGAGATGCCGATGACCTGCGCGTCGAGCGCCTCGAACTGGGCGAGGTCGTCGTTGTAGCTGTTGAGCTGCTTGGTGCACACGGGCGTGTCGTCGCCCGGGTAGAACACCAGCACGACGGGTCGGCCGGCGAAGTCGGACAGCGACACCTCGCTGCCGCCGGTGGAGGGCAGCGTGAACGCAGGTGCCCGATCGCCGACCGCGATGCTCACGCGCTGACCGCTTCCATCAGGTCGTCACTGATGTCGAAGTTGCTGTACACGTCCTGCACGTCGTCGAGATCTTCCAGGGCGTCCATGATGCGCAGGATCTTACGTGCATCGTCGGCGTCGGTCACTTCGACGTTCACACTGCTCACCATCGTGCTCTCGGCCGAGGCGACCTCGAGACCGGCGGCCTGCAGCGCGTCGCGCACCTCGTACACGATGGACGGGTCGCAGGTGATGCGCCACACGGCATCGCCGTCGGCCGCCACGTCGTCGGCGCCGGCGTCGAGCGCGGCCATCATCACGGTGTCCTCGTCGCTGCCGTTGACCTGCAGCACACCACGGCGGCTGAACTGCCAGCCCACCGCGCCGGGCTCGGCCAGCGAACCGCCGAGCTTGGAGAACGTCGAGCGCACGTCGGCACTGGAGCGGTTGCGGTTGTCGGTGAGCACCTCGACCAGCATGGCCACACCACCGGGCGCGTAGCCCTCGTAGGTGATGGCCTCGTAGGTGCCGCCGTCGCTGAGGCCGGCGCCGCGCTTCACCGCACGGTCGATGGCGTCGTTGGTCATCTGCGCGGCCTTGGCCTTCTGGATGACCGTGCGCAGCGACGCGTTGGAGGTGGGGTCGGCGCCGCCTTCACGCGCCGCCACTTCGAGCTGGCGGGCGATCTTGTTGAACACCTTGGCGCGGGCCTTGTCGGCGGCGCCCTTCTTGTGCTTGATGGTTGCCCATTTGGAATGGCCGGACATGGCGCTACCCCTCAGTTGATGTCGTGGTGCTGCAGGAAACGGCGGTGCAGGCGCGCATCGCCGGTGAGCTCGGGATGGAACGAGGCAACCATCACGTTGCCCCGTCGTGCCAGCACGGGGACTCCCTCGTGGCTGGCGAGGACGTGCACCGCAGGGCCGAACGACTCGACCTTGGGGGCACGGATGAACACACCGTGGAAGGGCAGTTCCTCGCCCTCGACGGTGAGATCGGTCTCGAAGCTGTCGATCTGGCGGCCGTAGCCGTTGCGGCGCACCGCGATGTCGATGGCGGCGAAGCTGCGCTGATCGGGCCGGCCGTCGAGCACGTCGGCGGCGAGCAGGATCATGCCCGCGCAGGTGCCGAACACCGGCATGCCGTCGCCCAGGCGGGCGCGGATCTCGTCGAACAGGCCCGAGGTCTCGAGCAGCCGCGACATCGTGGTGCTCTCGCCGCCGGGCATCACCAGGGCCTGCACACCCGCCAGATCGGCAGGGGTGCGCACCTGGCGCGTGGCCGCGCCGACCTCAGCGAGCGCGGCTTCGTGCGCCGCGAACGCTCCCTGCAGCGCGAGGACGCCGACGAGCGCCTGCACCTGGGGGCTCCGGGCTCACGAACGACATGCTCACCAGCCGCGCTCTGCGTACCGCTGGTTGATCTCGTCCATGCCGATGCCGGTCATCGGTGCGCCGAGGCCACGGCTGACCTTGGCGAGGATGTCGGCGTCCATGAAGTGCGTGGTGGCTTCGACGATGGCCTTCGCACGCGGCGACGGGTCGTCGCTCTTGAAGATGCCCGAGCCCACGAACACGGCCTGCGCGCCGAGCTGCATGGCGAGCGCGGCGTCGGCCGGGGTGGCGATGCCGCCGGCGCAGAACAGCGGCACGGGCAGCTCGCCGGTCTCGGCGATCTCCTGCACCAGCGGGAGCGGCGCCTGGAGGGTCTTGGCCCACTGGAACAGCTCGGCCTGATCGGCCTGGGTGATCTTCTTGATGTCGCCGATGATGCTGCGCAGGTGGCGCACGGCCTCGACGATGTTGCCGGTGCCGGCCTCGCCCTTGCTGCGGATCATGCAGGCGCCCTCGCTGATGCGGCGCAGGGCCTCACCGAGGTTGGTGGCGCCGCACACGAACGGCACGGTGAACGCGAACTTGTCGATGTGGTGCGTCTCGTCGGCCGGGGTGAGCACTTCGCTCTCGTCGATGTAGTCGACGCCGAGGGCCTGGATGATCTGCGCCTCGACGAAGTGACCGATGCGCACCTTGGCCATGACGGGGATGGTGACCGCGGCCTTGATGCCTTCGATCATCTCCGGGTCGCTCATGCGGGCCACGCCACCGTCGCGGCGGATGTCGGCGGGCACGCGCTCGAGGGCCATGACGGCGCAGGCGCCGGCGTCCTCGGCGATCTTCGCCTGCTCGGGGGTGACGACGTCCATGATGACGCCGCCCTTCAACATCTCGGCGAGGCCACGCTTCACCGGGAAGGTGCCGATGGCGCGCGGGGCTGACGACTGGTCACTCATGGCTGCCAGCGTACCGCTTCGGCCTGATCAGGGCACAGGCGTAAATGTGCCGGCGCGGGCCAGTTCCACCCAGGTGCGACCCGGCGTGAGCAGGATCGGCTCGCCGTCGGCGTCGGTGAGCACCACGGGCGACAGGCGATCGACGCGGGTCCAGGTGCCGGTGACCACCTTGCCGCCGGTGAACACCAGTGCGGTGCCCGACCCGATGGTCTGGGCCTCGGGGCTGCGGGCGTCGGCGGGGCTCGGCCGGTAGACGACCTCCATCACCACGACGTTGGCCGTGCTGACCTGGCCGCCGCTGAGGGCGTCGAGGTGCGGCGAGCCGGCGCTGCTGCGCAGGTACAGGCCCGAAGCCGTGTCCCACGCCCAGTCGACCGCAAGGCCGTCCATGTCGCCGGTGGCGCCGGAGGCCGGGTCGCCCGCGGCCTCGTCGTCGGCGGCGAGGTACTCGAACTGCCTCGGCGGCGCGACGGCGTCGTCGGGGGCGAGCGTCCACAGCATCGAGGTCTGCGCGTACAGGTTGTGCGGCGACGAGCGCTGGTCGTACCGGAAGAAGCCACCGCCCTGGTAGTTCACGTTCTTCTGCGCGCTGAGGTCGACGAGGTCGCTGTCCTCGATGGCGCGGGTGACGTTGCGGTTGCCGCCGCTCCACACGAACAGCGGACGGTCGAACGAACCGAGCAGGTCGATGTCCTGCGTACGGCCCGAGCGGATTGGCCCGACCGGGTCGCTGCCGGTGCTGTGGAACACCGCGGCGAAGCGGGTCTGCACCTCGACGATCTCCTCGAACACGATGTCGGCCTCGTTGAGCCCGCTCTGCGGACGGGCCGACTTGTTGTTGTCGATCTTCACCACCATGGCCGGGCGTTCGGCGGCCACCGGGTCGGTGACGGGCAGGCCGGTGAGCGGGTACACGGGGCCGGCGGCCTCCGTGGTGGTGGTGGCCTCGGCGGTCGTGGTGGGCGCCGCCGTGGTGGTGGCCTGTTCGGTGGTGCTCGGTGCCACGGTGTCGGCCGCGGTGGTGGGCGCGCTGTCGCCCCCGCCGCTGCACCCCACGGTCAGCAGTGCGATCGTGGCGACGGCGGCGAGGCGCAGGGTCTTCATCAGAGCTCCCTCAACAGTGCGATGCGTTCTTCGAGCGGCGGGTGCGTGTCGAACATGCGGTTCCAGCGGCTCATGTGGCCCTGGTCGCCCACGCCCGACATCGGCTGCTCGATCCACAGGTGCGCCGTTGCCGTGCTGGCCGAGTGGGTGACGGTGACGTCGTCGCGCAGCTTCTCGAGCGCCGAGATGAGGCCCGGTGGGTAGCGGGTCATCTGGCAGGCCGACACGTCGGCGAGGGTCTCGCGTCGGCGGCTCACGGCCGCCTGCATGGCCTTCGCGATGAGCGGCGAGATGACGAGGAACACGATGCCGATGATGGCGATCGGGTTGGTGCCACCGTCGCGGTCGCCGGAGCGGGGCACGCGGCCGCCGTTCCACCACATCGCCCGCACACCGAAGTTGGTGATGAGCGCGACGGCGCCCACCAACGTGACGGCAAGGGTGCCGACGAGGATGTCGTAGTTGCGGATGTGCGACAGCTCGTGCGCCACCACGCCCTCGAGCTCGACGCGGTTGAGCTTCTCGAGCAGGCCGGTGGTGACGGCGATCGCGGCGTGCTTCGGGTCGCGGCCGGTGGCGAACGCGTTGGGGGCGGGGTCCTCCACGATGTACACCCGCGGCTTGGGCAGGCCGCTCGCGATGCACAGGCCCTCGACGAGGTTGTGGAGACGCTGGTACTGCTCGGGGTCGGCGGGCTTGGCGCGGCTGACCGACAGGGCGATGGCGTCGGCCTTCCAGTACGACGTGAACGCGATGGCGCCGGAGACGACGAGCGCGACGAGCGTGCCCTGGAGGCCGTACCCGAGCACCACGCCGAGCGCAGCGCCGACGAGGCTGAGGATGACCACGAAGGCCACGATGAGCGCGATGCTGCGGCGCTTGTTGGACTTGATCAGTTCGAACATGATGCGATCAGAATTGCACCTTCGGGACCTCGCGGGAGGCCTCGTCGGTCTCGAAGGACTCGCGCTGCGTGAAGTGGAACGCATTCGCGATGACGACGGTGGGGAAGGTCTGCAGACGGTTGTTGTAGCCGAGGACGCTGTCGTTGTAGAACTGCCGCGCGTAGGCGACGCGGCCCTCGGTGGCGGTGAGCTCCTCCTGCAGGGCGAGGAAGTTCGTGTTGGCCTTCAGCTCGGGGTAGGCCTCGCTGAGCGCGAACAGCTGGCGCAGCGCGGCCGTGATCTGGCCGTCGGCCGCGGCCTGGCCGCCCGGCGTGTCGGGTGCCGCGATGGCCGCGTTGCGGGCCTGCACGACGGCTTCGAGGGTGCTCTGCTCGTGGGCGGCGTAGCCCTTCACCGTCTCGACGAGGTTGGGGATGAGGTCGATGCGCCGCTTGAGCTGCACGTCGATCTGCGACCAGGCGTTGTCGACCTGGTTGCGTGCCCGCACCAGCCCGTTGTAGGCGGCGATGACGTACAGCACCAGCAGCACCACGATCACCAGGACGATGATCCACCACATGATGTGACTCCGAACGTTGGATGAGACGGGGTCCTGCGCCGTGGCGCCGGATTCACGCCATCATACGGTTGCGGCGTCGCAGCCGGGGGGACAGCGGCCACGGTGACATCGGCTTCGCGGCGTCGGCGGCGGGTGCCACGGCGCGGTAGATCTCGGCATATCGCCTGGCCAGCGTCATCATCGAGAAGTCCTCGGCACGCGTGTCGCCCGCCCGCACGAGGCGGTCGACGAGCGCCCGGTCGATGAGGGCGAGGCGTAGCGCGTCGGCCAACGCGACCTCGTCGCCGGGCTCCACGAGCAGTGCGTCGCGGTCATGGGTGGCCACGTTGCGGTAGCCGTCGAGCGAGCTGGCCACGATGCAGGTGCCGGCCGCCATCGCCTCGATGAGCACCACGCCGAAGCTCTCGCCGCGCAGCGACGGCGCACAGAACACGTCGGCACCCTTCAACCGGCTGATCTTCTCCTCGTCGCTCAACCGGCCGAGCCATTCGATGCGCGGGTCGTTCGCCGTGGCCGCGCGCAGGCGATCGGTGTCGGGGCCGTTGCTGGCCACCCACAGCCGCACCTCCGGGCCGAGCTGCTGCATCGCTGCGAGGAGCACGTCGAGGCCTTTGCGTTCCTCGTGGCGACCGCAGAAGAAGATGGTCGGGCCGGCGGTGGGCCACGGCTTCGAGGCGCGGTACTCGTCGAGCTCCACGCCGTTGAACAGCACCTCGTACTCGCCGCCGATGCTGGCCTCGACGAGCGCCTTGGCGTCCTTCGACACGGCCACCCGGTGCGCGATGTTCTTCGCCGCGGCCTTGATGGGCGACGACAGGTACTGGTAGCTGGCGCTCTCCCCCGCCGCGTGGAACGTGGCCACGACGGGCGCCGGGTGCAGCAGCATCGAGGTCATCGGCGGCCCGGGCGCGAACGGCTCGTGCAGGTGCAGCACGTCGAACTGCTCCTCGAACAGCACGCGCATCGTGCGCAGCGCGGCAGCCGGATCGGGGGCGAGCGGCGCCATCGAGCCGTTGGCCGCGGTGGGCAGGCTGTTGCCGAGCGGCGTGACGAACGTGGCGGGCGGCGGGCCGTCGCACGGGCCGAGCACGCGGGCCTCGATGCCCATGCGGCGCAGCTCACGGGTGAGGCCCATGGCCTGGGCCTGCACGCCGCCCGGGATGGACAGGCTGTACGGCACGAACATGCCGACCCGCAGCAGTCGCCGGGGGTTCGCAGGGTCGCCGGACATCGGTCCGAAGCTAGCCGACCCGCCGCGGTAGCTTCGCCCCATGTCCGGCCTCCCCGATCCCACCGGCCTGCCCGCGCTCAGCGTCATCGGCGTGCCGGGCAAGCGCAACGCCATCCTCGAGCTCGCTGCCGAGGCCGACCGCCTCGGCTTCGCGGGCCTCGCCAGCCCCGGCGTGCACGGCAACCTCGCGCTGTGCGGGTCGCTCGCGCACGTCACGTAGCGCATCCCGTTCTGGACGAGCATCCAGCCGATCTATCACTCGCATCCGACCGAGGTGGCCATCACCGCGGGCCACCTGTACGAGGTGAGCGGCGGACGGTTCCGCCTCGGCCTCGGCGTCAGCCATGCGCCGGCGATGGAGCGACTGGGCGTCGACACCGGCAAGCCGTTGGCCGACATGCGCCGCTACGTCGAGGGGCTGCGCGCTGCGGCCAAGCCCGCGGGTGAGCTGCCGCCGATCTGGCTGGCCACGTTGCGCAACAAGATGCTCGACCTCGCGGTCGACACCGCCGACGGTGCCATCTGGGCCAATGCCTCGCTGTCGCACATGCCGGTGCAGGCCGCACGCGTGGAGCGCGACGGGTTCTTCATGGCCAACATGGTCCCCACGGTGATCGACCCCGACAAGGAGGCGGCGCGGGCCATCCACCGCCGCACGCTCGGTGGCTACATCGTGCTGCCGAACTACCGCAACTACTGGAAGCAGGCCGGCTACGAGGCCGAGATGGTGGCCATCGAGGAGGCGCTCGCCGCGGGCGATCGCGACCGCCTGCCCGAGTTGATGACCGACCGGTGGCTCGACGACTGCACCATCAGCGGCGGCCCGGGCGAGGTGCGCGAGCGCCTCGACGCCTGGGCGGCGGCCGGTGTGCTGCCGATCGCGGTGATGAGCAGCACCACCGGCGGCCAGGCCAAGGCCATCGGCGAGCTCTTCGCCCTCTACGCCTGACCTCGACGCCCCGCCCGCCGCGGCGCGGGGCTTCTGGGCGTGTTTCGTCCCAGATCTGCTTCTGGTTGCTGTCCGTCCCGGTTTCCGGGACCGAGACCGGCCAGATCGGGTCAGAAGAGGCGGGCAGTGAGCTTCTTGCGGTAGCCGGCGGTGCGCGGGTCGTCGGGGCCCATCAGCTCGAGGATGTCGAGGAACTGCTGGCGGGCGGCCTCGTCGTCCTTCACCTGGTCGAGCAGCGCGGTGAGCGTGGCGTCGTGGTCGTCGTCGGGGGCGAGGTGCGTGCGCGCCTTGGCAGCGACGAGCCGGGTGCGGTCGGTCTCGGGGATGCGGGCCAGGAACTGCAGCGCCTGGTCGTTCTCGCCGCGCTCGACGAGCAGTTCGGCGAGGCCGACGATGGCGTCCTCGTTGCCGGGTTCCATCTCCAGCACCTTGCGGTACGCGCCCTCGGTGCCCTCGGCGAGCAGGCTGGCCACGGTGGCCTCGGCCTCGCTGGGCAGCAACGCCGCCACGAACTCCTGCACGACGTGCTCGGGGTAGGCGCCCATGAAGCCGTCGACCACGGCGCCGTCCTTGATGGCGTAGACGGCCGGGATGCTCTGCACCTGGAACGCATTCGCGATGCCGGGGTTCTCGTCGGTGTTCACCTTCACGAGCACGACCTGGCCGTTGGTGGCGTCGATCACCTTCTCGATGATCGGTCCGAGGGTGCGGCACGGGCCACACCACGGCGCCCACAGGTCGACGACCACGGCGACGTCCTTCGATCGTTCGATGACGTCGGACTGGAAGGTTGCGTCGGTCGCGTCGATGTACGGCATGTGGCGAACGATACCGGTCCGGTACCGTACGGCGATCATGAGCGACGTGCCCGGCATCAACGTCCCTGCGGTCACCGACTGGTTGCACACCCACGTGCCCGGTGCGGTCGGGCCGTTCGGCTTCGACGCCATCGCCGGTGGCCACTCGAACCTCACCTACCGCCTCACCGGCGCCGACGACACCCGGTTCGTGCTGCGCCGCCCGCCGCTCGGCCACGTGCTGGCCAGCGCGCACGACATGAGCCGCGAGCACCGCATCATCAGCGGGCTGCAGGCGTCGGCCGTGCCGGTGGCGCCCGCGCTCGGGTTCTGCGACGACCCGGCCGTCAACGACTCGCCGTTCTACGTGATGGGCTTCGTCGACGGGCACGTCATCCGCGACCAGGCCACCGCCGAGGCCGTGCTCTCCCCCGCCGCCCGCCGCACGGCCAGCGAGTCCATCGTCGACACCATGGTGGCCATCCACTCGGTCGACCTCGTCGCCGCCGGCCTCGACACGCTCGGCAAGCACGAGGGCTACATCGCCCGCCAGCTGAAGCGCTGGTACGGGCAGTGGAACCAGCAGAAGACCCGTGAGCTCGCGGCCATCGACACGGTGCACGACGAGCTGTCGCGACGCATCCCCGAGCAGGGGCCGGCCACCATCGTCCACGGCGACTACCGCCTCGACAACTGCATGGTGGGCGCCGACGGCCACGTGATGGCCGTGCTCGACTGGGAGATCTGCACGCTCGGCGACCCGCTCGCCGACCTCGGCCTGCTGCAGGTGTACTGGACCGGCCCGGGCGACGCCGCCTCGGCGTGGACCGGGTCGGCCTGCTCGGCCCCCGGGTTCATGGACCGCGCCGACCTGGCGGTGCGCTACGCCGAGGTCAGCGGCCGCGACATCTCGCAGCTGCCGTTCTACGTGGCGTTCGCGTACTGGAAGCTGGCCTGCATCCTCGAGGGCGTGTACGCCCGCTACCTCGGTGGCGCGTTGGGCATGCGCGACGCCGCCGAGCTCGAGCCGTTCAAGCTGCAGGTCGACGGCGCAGCCGCGATGGCGCTCGCCACGCTGGAGACGCTGCCGTGAGCGCCTACCAATTGCACGGCGATCTGCCGATGCTCGACCGGCCGGTGCTGGTGGTGCAGCTCAACGGCTGGATCGACGCGTCGGGTGCCGCCGCTGCGGCGATGAGCGCGATCGAGGACTCGTGCAGCTCCGAGCCGCTGGCCACGTTCGACAGCGACCTGTTCGTCGACTACCGCGCCCGCCGCCCGTTGATGGAGCTGCGCGAAGGCGTGAACACGCGCCTGGTGTGGAACGAGGTCGAGCTGAAGCTCGGCCGCGACCGCAACGACCACGCGGTGCTCACGCTCACCGGCCCGGAGCCCGACTCGCAGTGGAAGGCGTTCTCCCGTGCGGTGACCGAGCTGTCGTTGCGCCTCGGCGTGTACCAGATGGTGGCACTCGGCGCGTACCCGTTCGCCACGCCGCACACCCGCGCGTCGCGCCTGTCGAGCAGCTCGCCGTCGGCCGACGTGGTGGCCAACGTGCCGTACCTGAAGAACTCGGTCGACGTGCCGGCCGGCATGAGCGCGGTGCTCGAGCACGCGCTCACCGAGGCGGGCATCGCATCGCTCGGCATCTGGGTGCAGGTGCCGCACTACGTGAGCGCGATGAGCTACCCGGGCGCGTCGGTGGCGTTGCTCGACGGACTGCGCGAGGTCACCGGCATCTCGGTGCCGTCGGGCGACCTCGCCCGTGAGGCCGACATCCAGCGGGCGCGCATCGACAAGCTGGTGGCCGGCAACGACGAGCACACGGTGATGGTGCAGCAGCTCGAGACCGCGTACGACGCGTTCGTCGACGAGCCGGCGCCGCTGTCGGCGAGCGACATCCCGAGCGCCGACGAGCTGGCGGCCGAGTTCGAGCAGTTCCTACGCGACCAGGACGACTGAGTCGATCGAGTCGCACACCGACCGGGCCAGTTCGAGGAACCGGTCGGCAGCGGGGATGAGCGTGCGCCCACGTCGCTTTGCCAGCGTCACCACGCGCGGCGGCAACGGCGGATCGAGCTCGGTGACGATGACGCCGGGGTCGTGCAGATCGACAGCGAGCCGCGGCATCACGGCGCTGCCGAGCCCGGCGCGCACCATGGCCTGCACGGCGCTGTTGTCGTTGCTGCGGAACACGTAGTCGGGCGTGACGCCGAACGTGCGCAGCGATTCGTCGATGGTGAGCTGACAGCTGCACGACGGCTGGCCGATCATCGGCACACCGTCGAGCATCGACGGGTCGACCGACGGGGCCGGGCAGCACACGGGCGACACGAGCACGAACGGGTCGACGAGCAGCTCCCACGCCTCGATGTCGGGATGGTCGGGCACGCCCACCACGAACGACAGGTCGAGCTCGTCGGCCAGCAGGGCACGCACGACGTCGTCGGGGTCGTCGCTCTCGACGGCCCGCACCGCGAGCCCGGGGCGTTCGCTGCGCAGCCGGCCGACCACCTCGGGCAGCACGTTGACCGACACGCTCTGGAACGAGCCGACCACCAACCGACCGACCTCGCCGGCACGCAGCGAACGGAGGCCGTCGTCGACCGCCTGCAACTGCGCCAGCAACAACTGGCCGTGCTCGACGAGCAGTGCGCCCACCGGGGTGAGCTGCGCCTTGCGCGGACCGGCCTGGCGGTCGAACACCTTGTCGCCGACGGCCCGTTCGAGTGCGGCGATCTGCTGGCTGATGGCCGACTGGGTGAAGCCGAGCCGCTCGGCCGCCTTGGCGAACGAGCCCTCCTCGGCCACGGCCAGGAGTGCACGCAGTTGCCGGATCTCGAGGTCGCGGAGCATGCGGGCATCATAAGCCGATGCGATCATCACGACAAGAGATCATCGCTTTTCAGCATCATCAACTCGGCGCATCATCAGCGCATGACCCCCGAACGAGTGCTCCACCTCCACCACGCGATCGCCGAGCACGGCATCGCCCCGCACGAGCGTGAGGTGGCCCGCCACCTCGCCGACCTCCGCGCCGCCGGCTGCCGCGACGCCGCCCTCGACATCGCCGCCGACCGCAGCCAGCCCGCGGTCGCCCGCGAGCGGGCCTTCGGCCGACTCCCCCTGTCGTTCCGCCGCACCCCCGCCACGCTCGACCCCTGCGCGGCCTGAGCCGGCCGACTACGTTCCCCTCAACCAACACCACCAGGGGGGAACCATGAAGGTCGACGGAGGCATCGGCAGCAACCTGCACCAGGCAGGCGCACAGGCGAAGGAGCTCGAGGCGGCCGGTTACAGCGGCGCCTGGACGGCCGAGACCTCGCACGACCCGTTCTTCCCGCTGCTGCTCGCCGCCGAGCACACCGAGACGCTCGAGCTCGGCACGTCGATCGCGGTGGCGTTCGCCCGCAACCCGATGACGCTCGCCAACATCGGCTGGGACCTGCAGGCCTATTCGAAGGGCCGCTTCAACCTCGGTCTCGGCAGCCAGATCAAGCCGCACATCACCAAGCGGTTCAGCATGGAGTGGAGCCACCCGGCGCCCCGCATGCGCGAGATGATCCTGGCCATCCGCGCCATCTGGGACACGTGGGAGAACGGCACGCCGCTCAACTTCCGCGGCGACTTCTACACGCACACGCTGATGACCCCGTTCTTCACGCCCGACCGCGCCGACCTGGCCGGGTTCGGCGTGCCGAAGATCTTCCTCGCCGGCGTCGGCGAGCTGATGACCGAGGTCGCCGGCGAGGTGTGCGACGGCTTCCTGTGCCACGGGTTCACCACCGAGAAGTACCTGCGCGAGGTCACCATCCCCGCACTCGCCCGCGGGCGGGCGAAGGCCGGCAAGACCATGGAGGGGTTCGAGATCGTCGGCCCGTCGTTCGTGGTCACGGGCAACAACGAGGAGGAGATGAAGGCCGCGGCCGCCGGCACCCGCCAGCAGATCGCGTTCTACGGCAGCACCCCCGCCTACCGCGGCGTGCTGGAGGTGCACGGCTGGGGCGAACTGCAGGACGAGCTGAACCGGTTGAGCAAGCAGGGCCAGTGGGTGGAGATGGGCAACCTCATCACCGACGAGATCCTCGAGACGTTCGCCGTGGTCGGCCCGCCCGAGACCGTGGCGCCCGAACTGCACCGTCGCTACGGTGACGTGATCGAGCGCATCAGCTTCTACGCGCCGTACAAGAGCGACCCGGAGCGTTGGGCCCGGGTCCTGAGCGATCTGAAGGGCTGAGATGAAGGTCGGATATGTGGTGCTGTACGTGACCGACGAGGTCGCGTGCCTGCGGTTCTGGACCGAGCAGGTCGGCATGGTCGAGAAGGGCCGCATCCATGCGGGCGCGGTCGACGTGGTGAAGGTCGGGTTCGCCGATCAGGACTTCGCGTTCGAGTTGGTGCCGCTGGCACTGATGCAGGACAACCCCGACGGTCTCGATCTGGCCACGCCGTCGATCGCCTTCCACGTCGACGACCTGGCCACCACCCACGCCCGGCTCACCGCCGCGGGCGTGGAGGCCTCGCCCGTGGGCGAGCACGCCGGCACCCCGTCGTTCGCGTTCTCCGACAACGAAGGTCGCTGGTTCGCCGTCACGGGCGGCTGAGCACGACGGTCAGCGGGCCTTCATGCCGCCGTCGATGGGGATGGCGGCGCCGGTGAGGAACGACGAGTCGTCGCTGCACAGGAACGCCATCAGCGCCGCGATGTCGCCGGGTTCGCCGTAGCGGCCGAGCGGGATCGACATCGCCATCATCGCGTGCACGGCTTCGGGGTCGTCGGGGTTCATCCCGGCCTCGAGTGCTCGCATCATGCGCGTCTCCACGGGCGACGGGCAGATCGCGTTGACGCGCACGTTCGCCGGTGCGAACTCCATGGCCGCCGTCTTGGTCATACCGATGACCGCGTGCTTCGACGCGCCGTAGGCGACGATGCCGGGCGTGCCGCCGAGGCCCGCCACCGACGACACGTTGACGATGGCCCCGCCGCCGCGGGCGATGATGGCCGGTGCGGCGTGCTTCATGCCGAGGAACACGCCACGCACGTTGACCGCGATGACGCGATCGAACGCGTCGACGGCCGTGTCGGTGAGCGCCGCGACGGCACCCTCGATGCCGGCGTTGTTGAGCAGTGCGTCGACACCGCCGAACTCGGCGACGGCGGCGGCCACGTAGGCGGCCACCTGTGCCTCGTCGGTGACGTCGGCGGTAACGGCGATGGCCCGCCCACCGGCCGAGGTGACGAGCTGGGCGGTCTCGTGGAGCGCGTCGCCGGGAAGGTCGACGGCCACCACGGCCGAACCCTCGGCGGCGAACCGCAGCGCGGCCTCGCGGCCGATGCCGCCGGCGGCGCCGGTGATGATGGTGACCTTGTCGTTCAGGCGTGCACTCATGCGGCGGACCGTACACCGCAGCCCGCGTGCCTAACGTGGCGGACATGTGCCGCAACATCACCACGCTGCGCGGGCTCGAGCCCGGCGCCACCGCCGAGGAGATCGAGGCCGCCGCCCGCCAGTACGTGCGCAAGGTGAGCGGCGTGCAGAAGACGTCGGCCAACACCGAGGTGGCGTTCGAGCACGCGGTCACCGTGATCGCCGCGGCCACCACCGAGTTGCTGGCCACGCTGCCGCCCCGCCAGCAACCGCCGCCCACGTTGCCGCCGTTGCGGCGCATCAACGCCAACCGCACGGCGTCGGTTTCCAAGGGAACACCCGTTCGATAGGGTGGCCGCCATGGCTGCCCGTCGCCCCACCATCAACTGCGTGTACTGCGGCGGCACGCACGCGTCGGCCGACGAGGTGCGCGCCTGTTGGCAGCGCAACGAGGGCGCAGAGATCGAGGTGCTCGACGTCGACGAGACGTCCGACGCGATCGCCGACGAGTTCGAGGCGCCCGAGCCCGTACGGCACACCGCGGCGCCCGCCCGCGCCGACCGGGGGCCGCTCACACTGGGCCGCAACGTGGTGGTCGGGCCAGGCCAGCCGGCACCCACCGCCTGGGCCGACGCACCCCGAGTCGAGGTGGCCCGCACCGCCGAGTGCGTGGCCGAGCTGCAGCGCCGCGCCCACGAGCGCACCGGCCTGGTGCTCGAGGTGGCGGGCGACGTCACCCCCGAGGCCCTCTCCCCCGGCAGCACCCGCGAGGCCCCGCACGCCCTGGGCCCGCGGTTCACCTTCCTCGACGACACGTTGCGGCACCTGCTCGTGTCCAACAGCGTCGACGCCCGCACCGAGCCGCACGCCTTCGAGCCACTCCAGTTGGCCGTGCGCGCCGGCGCCACGCCGGTCGCCGACGGCCGCGGCGACGTCGAGCTGCGCGACGGCACCCGAGTGTGGGTGGATGGCGGCCCGCCCCGGTTCACCCCGCCGCTGTTGGGCATCCCGGTGCTGCACCGCATCGCGCTGGAACACGGCGGCACCCGACCCCCGGTCGGCAACGACACCACCGCCGAGCTCGCCCCCGACCAGCTCGCCGCCGTCACGCACGAAGAGGGCGCGGCGCGCATCATCGCGCCGGCCGGTTCGGGCAAGACCCGCGTGCTCACCGAACGCGCCCGGCACCTGCTGCGCCAGTGGAACCTGCCGCCGTCGGCCGTGTGCCTCGTGGCGTTCAACAAGCGTGCGCAGGAGGAGATGGTGGCCCGCACCGCCGACCTGCGCGGCCTGCAGGTGCGCACGCTCAACGCCATCGCGTTCGCCATCGTCAACGGGTCGGCGCCGTTCGCACCGCAGCCGAAGCGGTTGGCCACCATCGACGAGCCAGAGGTGCGACGCATCATCGGCCGCCTCGTGAGCTTCCCGCGCAAGCGCAACGCCGACCCGGTGGCCATCTGGATCGAAGCGTTGTCCACCGCGCGCCTCGGGCTGCGCGACCCCCTCGACGTCGAGAGCATCTACGACGGCGATGTCGACGGCTTCGCCGACGTGTTCCCGCAGTACCGCGCTGCGCTCGCCCGCGCCGGGCAGGTCGACTACGACGAGCAGGTGTACCTCGCGGTGCAGCTGCTGCTCGCCGACCCGCAGGCCCGCGCCGTGGCACAGCGCGCCTGCCGGGTGCTGCTGGTCGACGAGTTCCAGGACCTCACGCCGGCGCACCTGTTGCTGGTGCGGCTGCTCGCCGGCCCCGATGCCGCGGTGTTCGGCGTGGGCGACGACGACCAGACCATCTACGGCTACAACGGCGCCGACCCGGCGTGGCTCATCGACTTCCAGCAACTGTTCCCCGGTGCGGGCGAGCACCCGCTCGAGGTGAACTACCGCTGCCCCGCCGGCATCGTGCGCGCCGCCGACACGCTGCTGCGCCACAACCGGCGGCGAGTGACGAAGACCATCCGCGCCGCGAAGGCCGACACCGACGGGTTCACCGTGGCCGACAGCCACACCGACTCGGTGGCGCTCTCGCTCGATGCCGTGCAGCGGGCGCTGCAGGCCGGCACCCCACCGGCCGACGTCGCGGTGCTCACGCGGGTCAACTCGTTGCTCGTCCCCGTGCAGGTGGCGCTGGTCGACGCGAAGGTGCCCACCTCGGGTGGCGTCGGTCGCGAGTTCCTCGAGCGCACGGCCGTACGCGCCGCTCTCGCCTGGCTGCGGCTCGCGGTCGGGGGCGAGCAGTTCGCCGCCGCCGACGTGGCCGAGGCATTGCGCCGGCCTTCCCGATCGATGCACCCCCGCGTCGGCGAGTGGGCGGCCGAGCAGACCTCCATCGTCGGGCTGCGCAAGCTGGCCGGCCGCGTCAACACTCCGAAGGACGCCAAGGCGCTCGACGAGTTCGCCGCCGACATCGAAGTGCTGCGCCACAAGGCCGCGCACGACACGCCGACCGCACGGTTGCTGGCGGTGGTGTTCGAGCAGATCGGCCTCGCCGGCACCATCGCCAACCTCGATGCGATGCGTCACGGTATGAACCGCGCCGCGCAGAACGACGACCTCACGGCGCTCGCACAACTGGCCGCGCTGCACCCCCAACCCGCCACGTTCGAGGGCTGGTTGCGGCGCGCGCTCGGCACCGAGTGGAAGGCCGACGGCGTCACGCTGGCCACCGTGCACCGGGTGAAGGGCCAGGAGTGGCCGGTCGTGGTGGTGCACCACGCCGCCGACGACCAGTTCCCGCACCGCTTGGCCACCGACACCGAAGAGGAACGTCGCCTGTTCCACGTGGCCATCACCCGCGCCGCGCGTGAGGTGGTGGTGGTGCCGTCCGATCGGCCGTCGCCGTTCATCCTCGACTGCGCCACCGAGCCCAGCGCGCGCCGGCCCGAGCCACCGCCGCCCACGCGCACCGCCGAGCAGAAGCGCCTGCTGCC
>JBDKJP010000119.1:0-30095 GCA_039796575.1 Actinomycetota bacterium | reverse complement strand
CTGCGGTCACTGCTCGCCCGCGCGGCGTGCGTGGTGATCCCGTCGCTGTACGAGCCGTTCGGCATCGTCGCGCTCGAGGGCATGGCCGCCGGCGCCCCCACCATCGTCGCCCGCACGGGTGGGTTGGCCGAGATCGTCGAGGGCACCGACGCCGGGGTGCTGTTCGAGCCGGGCAACCACCACGAGCTCGCGGACCGCATCGCCGAGGTCATCGCCAGCCCCGAGAGCGCCGAGTGGCTGCGCGACAATGCCGCTGACCTGCTCCGACGCACCTACACGTGGGACGCGATCGCCACCGCGACGATCGACGTGTACCGCGTGGCGCTCGGTTGACTATCCTCTCCGGGATGCGTTCCGTCCGCCAGTTCAACGTGATCCCTGCCGTGCCGGCACCTCTGCAAACGCTTACAGAGGTCGCCTCCAACCTGCACTGGACCTGGGACCGCGACACCCAGGCGCTGTTCGAGCGCCTCGACCCCGCGGCGTGGAAGGCCAGCGGGCGCGACCCCCTGCGCCTGCTGGTCACCATCACCGCCGCGCGGTGGGCCGAACTGGCCGCCGACCCGCAGGTGGTGGCCGACGTGCAGGCCGCCGCCGACCGCCTCCACGACGCCATCGGCTCGCCGCGCTGGTTCCAGGGCCGCACCGACTCGCCGCTCGGCCTCGTCGCCTACTTCTCCCCCGAGTTCGGCATCTCCGAGACCCTGCCGCAGTACTCGGGTGGCCTCGGCGTGCTCGCCGGCGACCACCTCAAGGCCGCCTCCGACCTCGGCCTGCCGCTCGTGGCCGTCGGCCTCCTCTACGCCGAGGGCTACTTCCGCCAGCGCCTCAACGCCGACGGCATGCAGGAGGAGCGCTACCCACCGCTCGACCCGCACGGACTGGCGCTCACGCCCACCGGCGTGCAGGTCGCCGTCGACCTCGACGGCGACACGGTGAAGGTGAACGTGTGGCGCGTCGACGTCGGCCGCATCCAGCTCTACCTGCTCGACACCAACGTGGAGGGCAACAGCCCCGAGGGCGCGGGCGTCACCGACCGCCTCTACGGCGGCGACAAGGAGCACCGCCTGCGCCAGGAGATGATCCTCGGCATCGGCGGCGTGCGCGCCCTGCGCGCGCTCGGCCTCGACCCCCAGGTGTTCCACACCAACGAGGGCCACGCCGGCTTCCTGTCGCTCGAGCGCATCCGCGAGCTCGTCACCCAGGGCGTGTCGTTCACGGCCGCCATCGAAGCGGTGCGCGCCGGCGGCGTGTTCACCACGCACACCCCCGTGCCGGCCGGCATCGACCAGTTCCCACTCGAGCTGATGCACCGCTACTTCGGCAAGTACGCCGACGCGCTCGGCATCGACATCGACCAGCTCATCCGCATCGGCCAGCGCGACGACCAGCCCGACGACCTGTTCAACATGGCCGTGATGGGGCTGCGCCTCGGCGGCCGCAGCAACGGCGTGGCCCAGTTGCACGGCGCGGTCAGCCGCAACATGTTCAACCACCTGTGGCCCGACGTGCCCGAGGACGAAGTGCCCATCGGTGCCATCACCAACGGCGTGCACGCGCACACGTGGGTGGGCGATCACATCGCCGCACTCATGGCGAAGAGCGTCGGCCCGGTGTGGGACGGTGCGGATGCCGCGTCGTGGACCGGGGTCGACCACCTCGACCCGGCCGAGGTGTGGGCCGCACGGGCGAAGGCCCGCGCCGAGCTGGTGAGCTTCGTCCGCTCGCGCTGCGGCGACGCGCTGCTCGATCCGAAGGCGCTCACCATCGGGTTCGCCCGCCGCTTCGCCACCTACAAGCGGGCCACGCTGCTGCTGTCGCAGCCCGACCGACTGCGCCAGATGCTGCTGTCGGCCGACCGCCCCGTGCAGTTCGTGTTCGCCGGCAAGGCGCACCCGCAGGACCAGCCCGGCAAGGACATGATCCGCGACATCGAGATCTTCGCCCGGCAGCTCGACGTGAACCACCGCTTCGTGTTCGTGCCCGACTACGACATGGCCATCGCGCGGATGATGTACCACGGCTGCGACGTGTGGCTGAACAACCCGCGTCGCCCGCTCGAGGCGTGTGGCACCAGCGGCATGAAGGCGGCGCTCAACGGTGCCCTCAACTGCAGCATCCTCGACGGTTGGTGGGACGAATGCTTCGACGGCGAGAACGGGTGGGCCATCAACTCGGCCGACGACGACCCCGACCTCGGCCGCCGCGACGCCCGTGAGGCCACCAGCCTGTTCGGTCTGCTCGAGCGAGAAGTCGTGCCGCTGTTCTACGACCGCACCGACGGCGTGCCGGTCGGCTGGGTCGACAAGATGAAGCACAACTGGCGCACGCTCGGCCCGTTCGTCACCGCGGCGCGGATGGTGCGCAACTACACCACCGACCTGTACGAGCCCGCGGCCGCCAGCTCGCGCCGCGCCCTCGCCGACGACGCACACGTCGCCCGCGACCTCGCGCAGTGGAAGCAGCGCGTGCGCGCCGCATGGCCGTCGGTGAAGGTGGTCGGCATCGACGCCGACACCGCACCGGCGCACGAGGGCGACACCCGCCACGTGCGCGCCCATGTCGAGATCGACGGCCTCACCCCCGACACCATCACGGTGCAGGCGCTCCACGGCCCCATCGACTCCGAGGGCCAGTTCATCGGCGCCCCGCTCGTCGTTCGTCTCGCCCACACCGAGCCCGGTGTGTGGGAGGCCGACTACGCCGTCGGCGAGGCCGGCCCGTACGGCATCACCGTGCGCGCCATGCCCTCGCATCCCGACCTGGTCTCGCCGGTCGAGATGGGCACCATCGCCTGGGCCGGCTGACCCGAGCGCCACACCGCCGCATCAGCGGCCGGCGGCCGCGAGCACCACGGGGCCGATGATCCGGTCCATCACCACGGCCGCCGCGGCCGGGGTGAGGTGCAGCCCGTCGGGACGCATCGATCCGTCGGCGGGCTCGTTCGCCGCCATCCACTCGTCGAGGCGCACCACCCTGCTCCGGGTCGGGTCGCTCGCCGCCTCGTCCTCGATGGTGCTCACGAACGCGTCCCACTCGTCGTCGCTGATCGGGTCGAAGATCGACTGCAGCCACCGCTCGCTCGGCCGCGGTGGCACCACCCACACCACGTGCGGCACCCCTGCGTCGCGCAGGGTGGCGGCGAACGTGGCGTAGTCGGCGCGCAACCGGGCTCGGTAGCGCTCGTCGGTGGGGCGCAGCGGTCCCTCGTCGTCGGTCCACGAGCGTGCCACTGCGTCGGGCACGGTGATCATCACCACCACCACGTCGGGAGCGCCGGACGCCAGCAGTGCGGGGAGCTCCTCGTCGAGCACCCGGTCGCAGCGCGCCACGAAGTCGCCGCCGCCGTCGCCGGCCATGGCGCTGTCGCGCAGCAGCCCGCACCCCGGTTGTGCCAGCGAGGCCAACTGCGCCTGGGCGGCGTGGGCATCGGCCCATCCGACGAACCCCTCCGACAGGGCGACGGCGGTGGAGTCGCCCATCAGCAGCACCCGCGCCGGGCCGGTGGGGGCCGGCGTGGTCGACGTCGCCACGGTGGTGGTGCCCGCCACCGCGCCGGTCGAGTCGTCGGGGGAGCCGGCCGCGGTGGTCGACGTGACCGGCACGGCCGTGGTGGGCGCGAGCGCGAACGTGTCGGGCACGTCGACCGAGATGCTGAACGCCGGTCGCGGCGCAGGCACGGCCGCCATCGTGATCGCGGCCACGGTCACCATCGCCGTGGCCGACGCCCACGCCACTCGCGTGCCGCTGGAACGGCCGACGCGGACGGGCTGTTCGAGGACGTGGAACGACAACTCGGCCACCGCCAGGGTGACCGCCATCCGCACGGCGAACAGCCCCCACCCCTCCCAGCCCGTCCGGCGGGCGGTGAGGATGGCGAAGATCGGCCAGTGGTACAGGTACACGCCGTAGCTGATGCGACCGAGGTGCACCAGTGGCCGCACGCTGAACGCCACCCGCAACGGGCCGGGCACCTGCAGGCCGGCGACGAGCGCGGCCGAGGCGAGTGCGAACACACCCAGCCATCCCTGGTAGGCGGGCCCGCCGTCGGCCGGCCACCACACCGCGGCGGCCACGATGACCACCACTGCGACGCCACCCAGCCACGGCAACAGGCGGTGCTGCAGCGTGCGGCCGGCGAGGGCCACGGCCAGCGCGGCACCGACCAGGATCTCGCCGAGGCGCGCCGGCGTGGCCCAGTACGCGGCGTCGGGCCCCCACACGGCCGCGATCACCGGTGCCGCGGCCACGGCCACCGCGGCGGCGCCGATCATCGCGATGCGCCGTGCCGATGCGCTACGCACACGGCGGAACGCGAACGCACACACCACCGGCCACACCCAGTAGAACTGCTCCTCCACCGACAGCGACCAGAAGTGGTCGGTCGGCCCGATGGCACCGGCGTTGCGGGCCACCAGCTCGGCGTAGCTGCTGTCGCCCGTCAACGCGTTCCAGTTGGCCACCTGCAGCAGCGCGGCCCACACGTCGCGCCGCAGGTTCGTCACCGCGGCGAACTCACCCAGCGCCGCGGCGACGCAGATGGCCGCGAGGCAGAACAGGCTCGCGGGCATCAGCCGGCGGACGCGACGCGCGTAGAACGCACCCATCGCGACGCGGTCGGTGGCCTGGTGCTCGCGCAACAGGAGGCCGGTGATGAGGAAGCCCGACAGCGTGAAGAACACCGACACGCCGACGTACCCGCCGGTCATCCACGTGAACCCACCGTGGAACAACAGCACCAGGGCGACGGCCAGGCCGCGGACGCCGTCGAGCGCCGGTTGGTGCTCGCGGCGCGACGAGGTGCTGTCGTGCGCCATTCAGCGACCGGTGAACGCTGCCTTGCCGGGCCCGTGCTCGAGGAAGCTCTGCACACCCACCCGGCTGTCGTCGGTGTGGAACACCAACTCGAACAGCCCGCGCTCGAGCCGCAGCCCGGCACCGAGGTCGTTCTGCAGCCCTTCGTCGACTGCGCGCTTCACCAACGCCTGCGCCTGCACCGCACCCCTGGCCACCTCGGCGGCCAGCGCGAACGCGCGCTCGTGCAGTTGCTCGGGTGCCACCACCTCGTCGGCGAGGCCGATGCGCAGCGCCTCCTCGGCCTTGACCTGGCGGCCCGTGACCATCAGCTCCTTCGCACGGCTGGCACCCACGGCGCGGGGCAGGCGCTGCGTGCCGCCACCGCCGGGGATGATGCCGAGCAGGATCTCGGGCTGGCCGAAGACGGCGCGCTCGCTGGCGATGCGGTAGTCGCACGCCAACGCCAGCTCGCAGCCGCCGCCGAGCGCGTAGCCCGACACGGCAGCGATGACGAACCGCGGGATCGCGGCGACGGTGTCGAGCGCGCGGTGGAACCCCTCCGCGATGGCACGACCCTCGGCCGGCCCGCCGAACTCGCTGATGTCGGCCCCTGCGGCGAAGATGCGGTCGCCACCCGTGATGACCACGGCACCGGGTGGGTCGGCGATGAGCGCCTCGGCGGCGTGGCGGAGGTCGGTGAGCACGGCCTGCGACAGCGCGTTGACCTTCGGGTTGTTCAGCGTGACGACGGCCACGCCGTCGTCACGGCGCTCCACGAGTACGAGTTCGCCCATTCCGGGAACCCTAGCGAGCGGCGGTGGGGCGAGGGCAGCGCGCTCAGGCGCCGACGGACCGGAGCATCTCGTCGGCCGCCGACCACGGGTCGATGGTGTGGGCCACCACGCCGTCCTGGAGCTCGGTCCAGCGGTCGCCGCTGACGATCTCGCGGGCACGCTGCTCGAGACGGCGGGCGACGATCTCGCGCAGCTCTTCGCGCAGGCGGAACTCGCGCCGACGGGCGAGCTCGCCCGACGCCGTGATGTGGGCACGGTGCTCGCCGATGGTGTTCCACAGCACGTCGACGCCCGACTTCTCGGTGGCGATGACGGGCAGGATGGGCGGGCGCCAGGCGTCGTGGGCGAGGTCGCTGAGCTCGAGCATCTGCTCGAGGTCGCGTCGGGTCTCCTCGGTGCCCTTGCGGTCGGCCTTGTTGATGACGAACACGTCGGCGATCTCCATCAGGCCGGCCTTGTTGGCCTGCACCGAATCGCCCCAACCGGGGTTCACGACGACGACGGTGGTGTCGGCCTTGCCGGCGATCTCGACCTCGACCTGGCCGACGCCGACGGTCTCGACCAGCGTCCAGCGTTTGCCGACGGCGTCGAGCAGCCGCACGGCCTCGGGAGCCGCGAGCGAGAGGCCACCGAGGTGGCCGCGGGTGGCCATCGAGCGGATGAACACGCCGGCGTCGGTGGCGTGGTCCTGCATGCGGACCCGGTCGCCGAGGATGGCGCCACCGGTGAACGGCGACGACGGGTCGATGGCCAGCACCGCCACCTCCTCGCCGAGCTGACGGAGATGGCCGATGGTGGCCGACGTGAGCGTGCTCTTGCCGGCACCCGGGGCACCGGTGAGACCGACGGTGTACCCGCCGCCCGACCGGGGGTAGGTGATGCGTCCGATCTCGCGGGCCTCGTCGCCACCACGCTCGACCAGCGAGAGGAGCCGGGCCAGGGCCGCGCGGTCGCCCGCGCAGGCGGCGTCGAACAGGGCCGGGACGGGCAGGTTGCGACGGCTCATTCGGGGATGGCGAGCTCGGGATCGACCACGTTGATCACTTCGGTGACCCCGTCGATGCGGTCGCGCATGATGCGCTCGATGCCCGCCTTGAGCGTGACCGTGCTGGTGGGGCAGGTGCCGCACGCGCCGACGAGCGTGACGTAGACGATGCCGGTGGCCTCGTCGACCTCCTTCAGCACGATGTCGCCGCCGTCGGCCTGCAGCGCCGGCCGGATGACCTCGATCGTCTCTTCCACTTGCGCACGCATATGTCTTCGCGGGAACTTTCGTGAGGGGTCGGACGACCATTGAACCAGGACGAACCGTAGGATTGCGACTCATGCGAACACTCCGTGCCCTGGCACTCATTCCCGCGACGGCCATCTTGCTGGTGGCCTGCGGCAACGATGAATCGGCGGGCAGCGACAGCACCGTGGCCGAGACCACCGTGCCCGCCGCCGACACCTCGGCAACGGAGACCACCGTGCCCGGTGCCGACACCACGGCCGCGCCGGAGACCTCCCCGCAGACCGCCCCCGACGGCCCGGTGCAGATCGACGTCGTGGTCGGCGTCGACAGTGGCGAGGACCGCGTCGAGCTGGTGAAGGTGGGCAGCGAGGTGCAGCTCAACATCACCAACCCCGATGCCGCCGACGAGTTCCACATCCACGGCATCGAGCTCGAGAAGGAAGTCGAGGCGGGCGTCACCGCCACGTTCAACTTCGTCGCCGATGCGGCCGGCACCTACGAGGTCGAGAGCCACATCACCGAGGACGTGCTGGTCGTCATCCAAGTAGGCTGACGCGATGTTGGCGCATCAAGGAGGCTGGGACGAGATCCTGCTCGTCCTCGGACCCATCGCGGTGATCGCGGGTCTCCTCTTCCTCGCCAAGCGGCGGGTCAAGGCGTCGAACGACCCGGAGTGACCCGTTCGATGTCGGCGCCCAACGCAGCGAGGCGACCCACCAGGTCGTCGTAGCCCCGGTCGATGTGGTGCACGCCGGCCACCGACGTCTCGCCGTCGGCGGCCAGACCGGCCACCACGAGCGCCGCACCGGCGCGGATGTCGGGCGCCTTCACGGGCGCACCGCTGAGCTGCGGCACGCCACGCACCACGGCGTGGTGGCCGTCGGCGCGGATGTCGGCGCCGAGGCGCTGGAGCTCCTCGACGTACCGGAAGCGGCCCGGATACAGGTTCTCGGTGACGATGCCGACGCCGTCGGCCACGCTGAGCATGGTGACGATGAGCGGCTTGTAGTCGGTGGCGATGCCCGGGTACGGCAGCGTGGCCACGTCGATGCTCCGCAGCCGGCCCTGCGCCCACACGGCGAGGCTGGACTCGGCACCGGTGCCCATCGAGGTGACGGTGAGACCCATGTCGTGGAACCGGCGCAGGAGCATGTCCATGTGGTCGCCGCGGGCGCCGCGCAGCACCACTTCCCCACCGCTCACGGCCACGGCCGCAAGGTAGGTGGCGGCCTGGATGCGGTCGGGCACCACCGAGTGCTGGGTGGCGTGCAGTTCGCCCGGCTCGACGCCCTCGATGTGCAGGGTGGACGTGCCGATGCCCTCGATGTGCGCACCCATGGCCACCAGGAAGTGGCACAGGTCGCTGATCTCGGGCTCGCGGGCCGCGTTGTCGATGACGGTGGCGCCCTTGGCGTGCACGGCCGCGGTGAGGATGTTCTCGGTGGCGCCCACGCTGGGGAACTCGAGCGTGACATCGGCACCGTGCAGCCGGTCGGCGGTGGCCTCCACCACGCCGTGGCGCAGCTCGAACGTGGCACCCATGGCCTCGAGGCCCTTGAGGTGCATGTCGATGGGGCGGCTGCCGAAGTCGTCGCCGCCGGGCAGCGACAGCGACACGCGGCCGAAGCGGCCGAGCAGCGGGCCGAGCACGTTGATGCTGGCGCGGATGCGCTCGACCAGCTCGTACGGGGCGACGGGTCGGATGTCGCCACGGTTGATCATGGTGAGACGGCCGTCGCCCTCGAACCGGCTCTCGACGCCGATGGCCGCGAGCAGCTCGGCCATGATGCCGACGTCGGCGATGTCGGGCACGTTCGAGAGCGTGAACTCACCGTCGGCGAGCAGCGTGGCCGCCATCAGCTTCAGCACCGAGTTCTTCGCACCGGGGATGCTGACCTCGCCCCGCAGGGGGCCGGAGCGGCGGATGAGGATGCGGTCGTCGTCGCTCATGGGTCCACCAGTATGCCCGCAGGGCTAGCCTCCGTGCGGTGCACGGCCGAGATCAGACGCTGCGGATCACCTGGCCGGCCGCATCGCCCCAGGCCACGGCGGCGCTCACCCCTCGTGACGACGTGCTCACCGAGGAATCGGCGGGCGACGGCGTGTTCGAACAGGCCCACGGGCCGTTCCACCGCTACCGCCGTGAGGTCGAGATCGACGCCCACGAGGTGCGCGAGACCATCACCTACGCCGTCCGCATCCCGTGGTTCGGCTGGCTGTTCCGGCGGCCGCTGCGGCACGCGTTGCGCCACCGCCGTGCCCCCGGCGAGGCCAGCCGGTGGTGGGCCCCGCCCGACCAGTTGAGCGAACGGCAGGTGCGCACCCTGGCGCTCCTGGCGATGGCGTCGATGAGCGCCACCTTCGCGAACACCCTGTTCACGCAGACCGCGAACTTCGCCGCCGACACGTTCGGCATCGACGACCGCGGCCAGGGCATCGGCGGCGCCGTCGTGCGCCTCGGCGTGCTCGTGGCTCTCCCTTTCGCCGTGCTGGCCGACCGGTGGGGGCGACGCCGCACCATCGTGCTCACCGCGTGGCTGGCACCGCTGCTGTGCGCCGTCGGAGCACTGGCACCCAGCTTCTGGGTGCTCGTCGGCTCGCAGACCGTGGCACGCCCGATGGGCATCGCGTTGTCGTTGCTCGCGGGTGTGGCCGCGGCGGAGGACATGCCGCGCAACAGCCGCGCCTACGCGGTCAGCGTGCTCGCCCTGTCGGCCGGGCTCGGTGCCGGCGTGGCGGTGGGTGCGTTGCGACTGGCCGACGTGGGCGACGACGGTTGGCGGCTCATCTACCTGCTGTCGCTGCTCTGGGTGCCGGTGGCGGTGAGCCTGATGCGCCAGTTGCTGGAGACCCGCCGGTTCGAGACGGTGCACCGCATCGCCCAACCGATGAACCGTCGTCGGCTCGCGCTGGTGGCGTGCGTGGCGCTGTCGTCGAACCTGTTCGTCGCGCCGGCATCGTTCTTCCAGAACCGCTACCTCGACGACATCCGCGGCTACAGCGGCGGCGGCATCGCGCTGTTCACGCTGTTGACCGGCACCCCCGCCTCGGTGGGCCTCATCTTCGGCGGCCGGCTGGCCGAGACGTTCGGTCGGCGGCGGCTCATCATCGTCTGCACCCCGATCTCGGCCACGCTGCTCGTGCTCGGGTTCGTGGCCGAGGGCGCATGGATGTGGGGCGCGGCGGTCGGCGGTGGCCTGCTCGCCGCCATCGCCTACCCCGCCTACCAGGTGTACCGCTCCGAGCTGTTCCCCACCGGCAACCGCGGCCGCGCGAACGGCTGGATCAGCACCACGGCACTGCTCAGCGGCAGCGTCGGCATCCTGGTGGTGGGGTGGGCCCGCGACCTCGGCTACAGCTTCGGGCACATCATGGCCGTGATGGCGATCGGCCAACTGGTGGCGGCGTTCCTCGCGTTCCGCCACTACCCCGAGACCGCGCACCTCGAGCTCGAGCAGCTCAACCCCGAGGACCCGCGGATCTCAGAGGACTGACACCCAGTCGGCCACGGCGCGAGCCACGACGTCGTCGGCACCCTTCAGGTCGTGCCCCTTGCGGTCGACCCACACGTGCGTGACCGGGCCGGGGATGGTGGCCGTCCAGTGCTGCAACTCGTCGGGCGTGCCGAAGCGGTCGTTGGTGCCGTGCACGAACAGGCACGGCACGGTGAGCCGCGGGAAGTGCTCGACCCGCAGCTTCTCGGGCTTGCCGGGTGGGTGGAGCGGATAGGCGATGAGCACCAGGCCCTTCGCCTTCACCGGTGCCTCCTCGTCGGCCACGGCCATCGAGCAGATGCGGCCGCCCATCGAACGGCCGCCCAGCACCACCCCGCCACGCTTCGGCAGCAGCGCCACCTCGTCGCGCACGGCCTGCAGCAGCACGGGCGCGCGGTCGGGTGCCCGCCGACCGGCCTTGCGGTACGGGAAGTCGGCGCGCACGGTGTGCATCGGCTTCACGGCCTTCGCCACGGCCAGCAGCGCGGGATGGTTGCTGTCGCTGCCCGAGCCCGGGAACAACAGCAGCCGTGTCACGTCAGGCGCTCCAGCAGGATGCGCCGGGCCTCGCCCAACCGTTCGATCTGCGCACCTGCGTCGGCGTCGTCACCACCGTGATCGGGATGCGCCTCGCGAAGCCGGACCCGGAAGCGGTTCATCACGTCCTTCTTCGTCACCTTCGCGGTGCCGACCGGGAAGCCGAGCAGGTCGAGCGCCCACGCACGCGGGTCGGTGATGCCGACCAGGTCGGTGCGGCTCACGCCGGTGATGTCGGCCACGAAGGACGGGCCGATGGGCCCCTGCCACCGCATCGCGCGCTGCAGCACCGGGGCCACCTGGCGACGGATGTCGAGGTTGAACCGCTCGAGCGCGTACACCGCACCGAGCACCTGGCTGAGGGGCCGGCCCATCGAGTGCAGGTCGAACTCGACGTGATCGGCGTCGCCGACCATCTGGTGCACGCTCACGGCCAGCCCGTGCCGGTCGACCTGGTAGCGGTGCTGCAGCCGTGGTTGCACGATGCGCTGCCCGCGGGCCACCTGATCGATGAGGCGCGAGATGTCGGGGGTGAGCTCCTGGTCGACGTTCGGCAGGTACGCCGCGACCACGGCGGCCAGCAGCACGCCGCCGAGCCCGGGTGCCGGGTCGGTGGGCAGCACGAAGTGACCGAGCGCCACCCGGCGCGTGGGGGTGACGGGCCGGGTGTGCCAGATCTGCAGCTCGGCCAGCAGCATCAGATGTAGGGGCGCAGCAGATCGTGCAGTTCTTCGGCGATCTCGCGGGCGGTCAACTCGTCGGGCACGTCGTCGTCGACCAGTGCGCCGGCCAGTTCGTCGGCGAGCTCGCAGGTGCGCTCCCACAGCCGCTGATCGACCCCGAACGGCGGGCTCGTCGGCTCGGCCACGTCGACCGCGGCAAGGAGGTCCTCGAGCCCGTCGGCGTCGAGCGGGTTGCGCTTCAGGCGCTCGCCCGCGAGGAAGAACGTGGTGAGCGTCTCGAACGGCAGACGGTCGTCGTCGGCGTGCGCGTCGTCGACGTCGGCCACGAGCTCGACGCTGTCGCCCGCCTCGACCAGGTCGAGCAACGACTCGACGAGCGCCTCGTCGGCGGTGCGCACCAGCAGCACCACACCGTCCCAACGGAACGGATGACCCTGACGGGTGAGCGCACGGGTGAGCGCGTCGCGGTCCTCGGACTCCCAGTCGTCGAGCTCGTACTCGGTGGTGGCCTCGTCGTCGCCGAGCAGCACCGGATCGGGGAGGATCTCCTCCGCCGCGGCGGCGTTGAGCTCGTCGGCGCCGACCAGCTCGCCGTCGTCGTCGTACACGATGCCGAGGCGCGCCTCGACGGTGTTGATGATGGCGTCGGCGTCGGCCTCGCGCGCCTCGGGCACCACCAGCTCGGCACCCTCCCACGTGTGCGGGATCTCGGCGTCGGCCAACTCCGAGGCCAGTTCGGCCTGCTGGTCGAACGACCATGCCGCGAGGTCGTAGTGCACTCGCGTCGCGTCGGGGTCGTTGGGGTTCCAGTCGTCGGTCACGAGAACGACGCTAGTCGCAGATCGCGGAGAGGAACTCCTCCACCCGGCGAAATTCGTCGAGTTGGTGCTCGCGCTGGCGGAAGCCGTGGCCCTCACCCTCGTACACGTGGAGTGTGGCGTTGCCACCGGCGGCGCGCACGGCCTCGACGAACTGCTGGCTCTGCTCGACCGGCACCACGGGATCGGCGTCGCCGTGGAGCACCAGGATGGGCGTGCGCGTGTAGCGCATCCCGTGGAACGCCGGCGACCGGTCGCGGGCCTTGTGGTTCGCTGCGGGCAGCGGACCGACCAGCGTGTCGGTGTAGTGCCGTTCGAACCGGTGGCTGCACTCGGCGAGGTCGAGCAGGTCGGTCACCGGGTACAGCACGGCGGCCGCGGCGAACGCGTCGGGCGCCTCGGCGAGCGCGCCGAGCGCCGTGTAGCCGCCGGCCGAACCGCCGAACAGCACGGTGCGGTCGGGGGTGCCCAGCCGCTTCGTGTGCGCCCATCGCACGACCGCCACGGTGTCGGCCACGTCGAGATCACCCCAGCGTCCGCGCAACGCCTGCTGGTACAGACGGCCGTGCCCGGTGGACCCGCGGTGGTCGGGCACCAACACGTTCCAGCCACGGGAGCGCCAGTACGCGATGCGCGGCATCCAGGTGACCTGCCACTGGTCGGTCGGGCCGCCGTGCAGCCACACGATGAGGCCACGCGGTCGGTCGGCCCGGTACAGGCGGGCGTGCACCACGTCGCCACCACCGGCCAAGGCGGCCGGGATGCGGCACAGCTCGGGCTCGACCAGTTCGTCGGCACCCCACTCGCCCTCGGGCCCGACGGCCACGACCGTGCGATCCCAGGTCTCGGCGTCGTACACCACCACCTGCGTGGGCGTGCGTGCCCCCGTGCGGAGCGCGGACACGCGGCCGTTGCGCCACGACAGCTGGCCGTGCACCCCGCGGGCCACCTCGACCACCTTGCCCGTGGCGAGCGACGCCACGCACAGGCGTCCGAAGCCGCGCTCGTTGCGTGCGTACGCGATCTCGGTGCCGTCGGGCGACAGCACGTACGACCGCTGCCCCGGGCCCCAGGTGGGGCCGGCGTGCTCGAACCACTCGTCCACCACGGGGCGGTCGCCGAGCATCACGTTCAACCATCGCTGATCGTCGCGCACGCTCATTCGTTGCCCGTCGGCGGTGAACCGCACCTGCTGCACGGTGTGCGGCACCGGCACGCGTTCGCGCACGCCGTCGTGCCGGAGGCGTTCGATGTGCGAGCCGTCCCACGGCATGTCGGGCACGTCCCACGCGATCCATTCGAGGTCGCCGTCGGGCGACCAGGCGGGGTCGATGACGAAGTCGTTCCCGCTCTCGTCGATGCGGGTGGACGCGCGCGTCGCCACGTCGACCACGTGCACCTCGGCGAGATCGATGACGTACGCCACCTTGCTGCCGTCGACCGAGACCGCAGGTGCCGCCGCGACCTGATCGGGCCCGTGGTTCGTGAGTTGGCGTGCCGAACCACCGCGCAGCGGCTGGGTCCAGAGGTTGCCGTCGCCTCCGACGTAGACGACGTGCACACCGTCGGGCATGCAGACCCACGCACCGCCACCCATGCCGCGCCCGGTGCGGACACCGGTGGTCTCGCCGAGTCGCACGGGCTCCCCACCGTCGAGCGGGTGCACCTGCAGCCACGAGCTCCCCGCCTCCGACACGCCGTACACCACGGCGCTGCCGTCGAGCACCAACCTCGGCTCGCTGAGGTCGCGCGTGGAGATGCAGCGTTCGGCTGCGATCGGGGCCATCCCTGCGCACGCTAATGCCCGCGTAAATCGTTCGACACATGCCGTCGAGGTGTGGGACGGTGGTGGCCTCGAACCACGAAAGGAGGTGCCCCCGATGAAGAAGATGATCTGCCCGTCCCTCACCGCTGCAGGGCGCCCCGTCCGTGGCCGCGCCTTCGCCGGCTGACTCACCGCGCGCCACCCGTTCACTGCCCTCGCGCAGTGGTGGCGCGCCCTGTTCCCACACGCCATCCACGAAGGAGAATTTCCGATGTTCCAGCATCACCCCTTGCACCGCCAGCTCACCGACGACCGCCACGACCTCGTGCGGCGTCAGCGCGAACGCTCCCGGCTCCGCCGGCACGTCCCGCGTGAGCGACCGGTGCGACCACGAACCCCATAGCCCCGCGCGCCTGCGCCGTCCCCTCCCTTGGGATCGGCGCAGGCGTGACGGGGTACGGTGGGCAGTGATGAGCCCCAATTCGCAGAAGCCCGACCGCAACCTCGCGATGGAACTGGTGCGTGTCACCGAGTCCGCTGCGCTCGCCGCCTCCCGCTGGGTCGGTCGAGGCGACAAGATCGGCGCCGACGGTGCGGCCGTCGACGCGATGCGCACGGTCCTCAGCACCGTGCCGATGGACGGCATCGTCGTCATCGGCGAAGGCGAGAAGGACGAAGCCCCGATGCTCTTCAACGGCGAGATGGTCGGCGACGGCACCGCCCCGCTCACCGATGTCGCGGTCGATCCCATCGACGGCACCACGCTCACCGCATACGGCCGCGCCAACGCCATCTCGGTCATCGCCGTCAGCGAACGCGGCACGATGTTCGATCCGGGCCCGTGTGTGTACATGCACAAGATCGCCGTCGGCCCCGACGCAGTCGGCTCCATCGACATCACGGCCACCGCATCGCAGAACCTGCGCTGGGTGGCGAAGGCGAAGGGCGAGAGCGTGCGTGACCTCACCGTCGTCATCCTCGACCGCGACCGCCACACCGATCTCATCGCCGAGGTGCGCTCCACCGGTGCGCGCGTCAAGCTCATCACCGACGGCGACATCTTCGGCGCCATCGCCACCTCGTGGCCCGACGCGGGTGTCGATGTGCTCATCGGCACCGGCGGCACGCCGGAGGGCGTCACCGCCGCTGCTGCGCTGAAGTGCATGGGCGGCGAGATCCAGGGCCTGCTCGCTCCTCGCGACGACGTCGAACGCCAGGCCGCGCTCGACCTCGGCTACGACCTCGACGCCGTGCTCACCACCGACGATCTGGTGAAGGGCGACAACTGCTTCTTCGCGGCCACCGGCGTCACCGACGGTGAGCTGCTGCGTGGTGTGCGCTACGAGCATGCGAGCGCTCGCACCCAGAGCCTGGTGATGCGCTCGAAGAGCGGCACGGTGCGCATGATCGACGCCCGTCACCGCATCGACAAGCTGTCGAGCTTCGCCGCCGTCGACTACTGACCGTTCCCGGTTGGGTGCTTTCGTGCGGCCCACGGCCGCACGAAAGCACCCATCGGAAGACGTCAGTCGCGTTGGACGAGGCTGGCCAGGCGGCGGGCGAGCGAACGCGGCATGATGCTGCTGCCCGTGACCATGCCCTTGTAGAGGGCACCGGGCACCGAGAGCGCCTTGCCCTTGGCCACGTCGTCGAGGCCGGCCTGGGCCACCTCACGCGGTTCCATCCACACGAACGTCGGGTACTGCGACGCGTACGAGTCGCTGTTGCTGACGCTCTGGAACTCGGTGCGGGTGAGGCCCGGGCACAGCGCGGTGACGTGCACGCCGGTGCCACGCATCTCCTCGTGCAGGCTCTCGGTGAGGCTGGTGACGTACGCCTTGGTGGCGGCGTAGACGGCCAGCTTCGGCGCCGGCTGGAAACTGGCGACGCTCGACACGTTGAGCACGTAGCCGCGACCACGCGGCCGCATCGCGGCGAGTGCGGCGTGGCTGAGCCGGGTGAGCGCCGCGACGTTGAGCTGCACCTCGCGGTCGAGGCGGTCGGCGTCGAGCTCGTGGAACTCGCCCGAGGTGCCGAACCCGGCGTTGTTGACGAGCAGGTCGATCGGGAGCGCAGAGTCGGCCACCCGCGTCGCGACGGCAGCGAGCCCCTCCGGCGTGGTCAGGTCCGCGTCGAGCACCTCGATGCCGGCGAACCGCTCGGCGAGCTCGTCGAGACGGTCGCGACGACGCGCCACCACCACGGTGGGGATGCCGGCCTCGGCCAGCAGTTCGACCATCGCTTCGCCGATGCCACTGGACGCGCCAGTGACGAGCGCGGACGTGAACGGGAACGTGGACATGGAGGGCAGGCTACGCCGCCCCGGCACTAGTGCGAGCCGGAGGTCCCGCCGAGGCCACCCGACGCATTGAGGCGGGCGTGGGCACGGCTGAGCGCGGCCACGGCCTCGGCGTCGTGCTCCTTGCGGAGCACTTCCTCGGCGCGCTCCTTGGCGGAGAGCGCACGACCACGGTCGATCTGGTCGCCCAGCTCGGCCACGTCGGAGAGGATGCTCACGGTTTCGCCGCTGACCTGCACGAACCCACCGTGCACCGCCACGTCGAGCACGCTGCCGTCGGCGAGCGTGATGCGCGTGTGGTTCTCGGTGAGCGCACCGAGGAACGGTGCGTGACCGGGCAGGAACGCGATCTCGCCACCACCCAACGTGCGGGTGATGACCTGCGTGGCCTCGCCGGAGAAGACGACCTTCTCCGGCGACACCAGCTCGACCGTCATCGTGGCCATGATCAGGCCGCGCCTTCCTGGAGGGCCTTGGCCTTCGCCAGCACCTGCTCGACACCACCGACGTTCAGGAACGCCTGCTCCGGCACATCGTCGAGCTCGCCGCGGAGGATGGCGTCGAAGCTCTCGACGGTCTCGGCGACGGGCACGGTCTCGCCGGGCACGCTGGTGAACACTTCGGCCACGTAGAACGGCTGCGACAGGAAGCGCTGGATCTTGCGGGCACGCGACACGGTGAGGCGGTCCTCGTCGGACAGCTCGTCGAGACCGAGGATGGCGATGATGTCCTGCAGCTCCTTGTAGCGCTGCAGGTTCTCCTGCACACCACGGGCCACTTCGTAGTGACGCTGGCCGACGATCTCGGGGGCGAGAATCGTCGACGTCGAGGCGAGCGGGTCCACGGCGGGGTAGATGCCGAGGGCCGCGACCTGACGGCTGAGCTCCGTCGTGGCGTCGAGGTGGGTGAACGTGGTGAACGGGGCCGGGTCGGTGTAGTCGTCAGCGGGCACGTACACGGCCTGCAGCGAGGTGATCGAACGGCCACGGGTGGAGGTGATGCGCTCTTGCAGCTGACCCATCTCGTCGGCCAGGGTGGGCTGGTAGCCCACGGCCGAGGGCATGCGGCCGAGGAGGGTGGACACCTCGGAGCCGGCCTGCACGAAGCGGAAGATGTTGTCGACGAACAGCAGCACGTCCTGGTTCTGGACGTCGCGGAAGTACTCGGCCATGGTGAGGGCCGAGAGGGCGACGCGCAGGCGCACGCCCGGCGGCTCGTCCATCTGGCCGAAGACCAGGGCGGCCTTCTCGTACACGCCCGACTCCTGCATCTCGAGACGCAGGTCGGTGCCTTCACGGGTGCGCTCGCCCACGCCGGCGAACACCGACACACCACCGTGGTTCTGCGCCACGCGGCGGATCATCTCGGTGATGAGCACGGTCTTGCCCACGCCGGCGCCACCGAACAGGCCGATCTTGCCACCCTGCAGGTACGGGGTGAGCAGGTCGATGACCTTGATGCCGGTCTCGAACATCTTGGCGTTCGGCTCGAGGGTGTCGAAGCCGGGGGCCGGACGGTGGATGTCCCAGCGCTCGATGTCGTCGGCGTAGCCGTCCTCGGCGTCGAGGGCCTCGCCCCACACGTTCCACACGTGGCCGAGCACCTTGTCGCCCACCGGCACGGCGATGCCGCGACCGGTGTTGCGCACCGCGATGCCACGCTTCAGGCCGTCGGTGGGCTTCATGCACACCGCACGCACGCGGCTGTCACCCAGCTGCTGCGCCACTTCGGCGAGCACCGCGACGCTCTTGCCGTCGACGGTGATGGTGAACTCGAGCGCCGTGTTGATCTCGGGCAGCGAGCCGCGGGGGAACTCCACGTCGATCACGGGGCCCGCGATGCCGACGACGCGGCCGTCCTTCAGTTCAGTGTCGGTCATGGTCATGACTGGTGCTCTTTCTCAGTGTCCGTTACTGGGCGTGGATGCGGCATCGACGAGCGGCGTGAGCTCGACGAGGCGGACTTTCTTCGAATCGCCGGCGAGGGCCTCGGCACCGCCGACGATCTCCATGATCTCGGTGGTGATGCTGTCCTGGCGGGCGCGGTTCATGATGCGGCTGAGGTTCTTGATGAGTTCCTCGGCGTTGTCGGTGGCGCTCTTCATCGCGCGCTGGCGGAAGGCGTGCTCGGAGGCGGCGGCATTGAGGAGCGCCGCATAGATGCGGGCCTCGATGTAGCGGGGCAGCAACGTGTCGAGGATGGTGCCCGGATCGGGCTCGAACTCGAAGTCGGCGGGCGTGCCGTCGGCGTCGAGACCCTTGCCGTCGCCACCCTCCACTGCTTCGTGCTCGAGCGGCACGAGGGGGCGCTGCACCACTTCCTGCGAACCGGCCGAGATGAAGCGGGTGTACACCAGCTCCACGCGGTCGATGTTGCCGGCCAGGTACTGCTCGACGACGTACTCGCCGATCTGCTTCGCATCGGCGTACGTCGGGTTGTCGCTGAACCCGGCGAACGTGCGGTCGATCTTGTAGCCACGGAAGCGGAAGTAGCCCTCGGCCTTGCGACCGACGGCGATGACCGTGTAGTCGCTGCCCTTGAGCACGTCCTGCTTGATCTCACCCTCGGCCGCACGCTGCACGCCGGCGTTGTAGCCGCCGCACAGGCCTCGGTCGGCGGTGATCACCACGTACGCGGTGGTCTTCACCTCACGGCCCGACAGCAACGGCGACTGCGAGGCGCCACCGGCTGCGGCGAGGTCCTTGACGACCTCGGTGATCTGATCGCTGTAGGGCACCGCAGCGGCGACGCGCTGCTGGGCCTTCACGATGCGGGATGCCGCGATGAGTTCCATGGCGCGCGTGATCTTCTTCGTGGCCTGGACGCTGCGAATGCGTCCACGAAGAATGCGCTCCTGACCTCCAGCCATGACCTACTCCGTGGCCAGCGTCTTGTCGCTGTGCGCCTCGCCGAGCGCCTCGGCCGAGGTGGCAGTGGGGTCGGCAGCCTTCGCCGCGGCGGCCGAGGCCTCCACGAACTGGGCCTTGAAGGTGGCGATGATGTCGCCCAACTCGCCCGGCACGTCGGCCTTCGGGTTGTTGCGCATGTCGGCGAGCAGGCCGCTGTGCGAGCGACGCAGGTGCTCGAGCAGTTCCTTCTCGAAGCGGCGGACGTCGCCCACCGGCAGACTGTCGAGGTAGCCCTTCGTGCCGGCGAACACCACCACGACCTGCTCCTCCACCGGCATCGGCGAGTTGAGCGGCTGCTTCAGCAGTTCGACCAGGCGGTAGCCACGCTCGAGCTGCGCCTTCGAGATCGCGTCGAGCTCGGAGCCGAACGTGGCGAATGCCTCGAGCTCACGGAACTGGGCGAGGTCGAGCTTCAGGGTGCCCGACACGCTCTTCATCGACTTGATCTGCGCCGCACCACCCACGCGGGACACCGAGATGCCCACGTCGACGGCCGGGCGCACACCCGACTTGAACAGGTTGTCCTGCAGGTACACCTGACCGTCGGTGATGGAGATCACGTTGGTGGGGATGTACGCCGAGACGTCGCCGGCCTTGGTCTCGATGACCGGGAGGGCGGTGAGCGAACCTGCACCGAGCTCGTCGCTCAGCTTGGCCGCACGCTCGAGCAGACGGCTGTGGAGGTAGAACACGTCGCCGGGGTACGCCTCGCGGCCCGGCGGACGGCGCAGCAGCAGCGACACCTGACGGTAGGCCTCGGCCTGCTTCGACAGGTCGTCGTACACGATGAGGGCGTGCTCGCCGTTCTCCATCCAGTGCTGGCCGAGGGCGCAGCCGGCGTACGGGGCGAGGTACTTGAAGGGCGCCGGGTCGGAGGCCGGGGCGGCCACGACGACGGTGTACTCGAGGGCGCCGTACTGGCGCAGCGTCTCGACGGTCTGAGCGACCGTGGAGCCCTTCTGACCGATGGCGACGTAGATGCACTTCACGCCGAGGCCACGCTGGTTGATGATGGCGTCGATCGCGACCGTGGTCTTGCCGGTCTTGCGGTCGCCGATGATGAGCTGGCGCTGGCCACGACCGATGGGGGTCATCGCGTCGACGGCCTTGATGCCCGTCTGCAGCGGCTCGTGCACCGGCTTGCGACCCATGATGCCGGGGGCCTGGATCTCGACTCGACGGGGGATGCCGCCGACGATGTCGCCCTTGCCGTCGATGGGCTGGCCGAGCGCGTTGATCACGCGACCGAGCAGTGCATCGCCGACCGGCACGCTGAGGATGCGGCCGGTGGCCTTCACGGGCTGGCCTTCCTCGATGTGCTCGGCATCGCCGAGGACGACGGCGCCGATGCTGGCCTCGTCGAGGTTCAGTGCGAGACCGACGGTGCCGTCCTCGAACTCGAGCAGCTCGTTCACCGCGCAGTCGGGCAGGCCGCTGACGCGGGCGATGCCGTCGCCCACTTCCGAGACGCGACCAACGGTGCGGGCCTCCAGGGAGGGCTCGAAGCCCTCCAGGTTCTTCTTCAGCGCCGATGCAATGTCGTTGGCGCTCAACGTGAGTTCAGCCATGGTTCCTGGGCTCCTAGAGGCGGGACTTCAACTGGTCGATACGGGTGCGGACGCTGCCGTCGATGACGGTGTCGCCCACGGTGGCCACGACGCCGCCGATGACACTGGGGTCGACGACGACCTTCAGGTTCACCTGCTTGCCGGTGGCGTTGACGATGGCCGCCGCGAGGCGGGCCTGCTGGTCGCTGGTGAGCGGCACGGCCGTGCGCACTTCGGCGACCTCGAGGTTCTTGGCCGAGGAGGCCCGGGCCACGAGCTTGTCGATGATGGCGGGCAGGTCGCGACCGCGACCCGAGCCGACCACCATGCTGACGAGCTGGGTGGTGGTGCCGGTGGCCTTGCCGCCGAGGAGGTCCTCCACGATGGCCTGGCGCTTGGCGGCCGGGATCTGCTCGTCGGTGAGGGCGTTGCGGAGAGCATCGCTGCTCTCGTAGCTGCGGGCGAACCGGAACAGTTCGTCCTCGACCTCGTCGAGCGTGCCTTCGGCACGGGCGATCTCGAACAGTGCGCGGGCGTAGCCCTCGATGCGGTTGTCGCTCATTGTGCAGCCCCCACTCGTGCGATGAAGTTCTCGATGAGCTCCTGCTGGGTGGCGTCGTCGAGCGAACCGCTCACGACGTGGTCGACCGCTGCGCTCGACAGACGGCTGATCTCGGCACGGAGCTCGTCGCCCACCCGGCTGCGGGAGGCTTCGATCTCGGCGGCCGACTTGGTCTCGAGCTCCTGCACCTCGACGACCAGGCGAGCCCGACCGTCGGCGAGGATGCTCTCGGCCTGTGCCTTGGCCTCGGCCATGATGCGAGCCCGCTCGGCGGCGATGTCGCCCTTGGCCTGGCGGATGCTCTGCGCCTCGGTGGCGGCGGCGGCCTTGTCGGCTGCCGCACCGTCGAGCTCCTTCTGGATGCGCTCGGTGCGCGCATTGAAGCTCTTCTTCATCTGCGGCCAGCCGAACTTGTACAGCGCGTAGAAGATGATGAGCGAGGCGAGACCGCCCCAGATGATCTCCGGCGTCTCGGGCAGCCAGGGGCTGTGGGTGACGACGTTGCCGTCGCCGTCCTTCACGATCTCCTCCGCACCCACGAAGCGACCGGCGGTGGCGATGATGCCCAGAACGTTCATCGTGCCATCACCTCGCTCACGACTCGGGTGACCACATCGGCGCTGGGGCGACGGCCCGTGGCGAGCTCACCGGCCAGACCGGCCACGTCGCTGACGGCGGCGTGGATCTGGTCGCGGGCGGCGTCACGCTCGGCCTGTGCCTCGGCGGCGGCGGCCGCACGCTGCTGTGCGAGCCGGGCGTTCACCTCGGCCAGCTTGGCCTGACGCTCGGTCTCCAGCGTGTTGCGTGCCGCTTCGACCTCGCGAGCAGCCTCGGCCTTGATGGCCGCGAGCTGCGCCTCGTAGTCGGCCACTTCGGCGCGAGCGGCTGCCCGCTCGGCGTCGGCGGCAGCGTGCGCGGACTGGATGCCCTGGTAGCGGGCTTCCATGCCCTTCTTCAGCTTCGGGAACAGGAAGAACCGCATCAGCAGTGCGAACACCACGAAGGAGCCGAAGCTCCAATACAGCTCTTTCAGTTCCGGAACGATGGGGCCCGGATCCTTGCTCACTGCTTCACCGGTTTCGGCGGTGATGAAGTGAACGATGGATCCGTGGAGGTGTACGACGGCGGAGTGCACGTCAGCTCCTTCGGATGAGACGGACGGTGATCAGGGTTGGCTCAGAGGCCGATGAGGATGAAGACCACGAAGCCGATGAGGGCGAGGGCTTCGGTGAACGCGATGCCGAGGAACATCGTCGTGCGCACCATGCCGGCGGCCTCGGGCTGGCGGGCCATGGCCTCGACCGACTTGCCGACGAGGTAACCGATGCCGATGCCGGGGCCGATGGCCGCGAGGCCGTAGGCGAAACCGGCCGACGAGGCGGCCTGCGCCGCCTTCTCCTCTTCGCCGGTGAGACCGACGGCGGCTGCGACGTAGCTGAAAGCTTCCATTTTGTTGATTTCTCCTGATGAGGTTCTGGGTAGTTGGAGATCTGGGTACTCAGTGCTCGGGGTGAGCAGCGCCACCGATGTACACGGCGGTGAGGATGGTGAAGATGTAGGCCTGCAGGAAGGCGACGAGCACCTCGAAGGCGGTGAGGAACACGAGCATGCCGAACGGCAGGATCGCCATCGGCTTGAGCAGGAACTGCATCGTCTCGGCGGTGATCAGCGACTGGGTGAGCAGTGCGAACGTGACGAGCAGGATGTGGCCGGCGAGCATGTTGGCGAAGAGTCGGACCGTCAGCGAGAACGGGCGGACGATGATGTTCGAGATGAACTCGATGACACCGACGAGCGGCTTCAGCGCCACCGGCACACCGGGGGGCCAGATGGTGTTGGTGAGGTACTTGATGCCCTGGTGCTTCAGACCGACGCCGTTGTAGATGACCCACACGAGCAGTGCGAGGAACATCGGGATGGCCATGCGGGCCGTGGCGGGCATCTGGATGAGCGGGATGATGCCGGGCACGTTGCACAGGTAGATGAACACGAACAGGCTCAGCAGGAACGGGGTCCAGCCGAGGCCGCTCTTGCCCATCGTCTGCATGACGATGCCCTCTTCGATGAACTCGACCGACACCTCGGCGAGGTTGCGCACACCCTTCGGCGCCACGCTCGCGTCCTTGCGGCCGGCGAGGAGGAACACGACGATGCCGATCACTGCGGCAGCGACCGCGATGAGGGCGATCTTGTTGAACGAGACGAAGATGTCCTGCCACCGGAGGATGGCATTGATCTCGGGGAACTCGAAAGATTCTGCGATCACGATTCAGACCGTTCCTGTTGCGTTACGGGCGAGTGGGTTTCAAGCCGGGGTGGGCAAGAGAGAGTGCAACGTACTTCATCTCCCACACGAGGAGACCGAGGTGCGTCACGATGATGGTCGCTCCGAGGGCCGGGAGCGAAATCCAACCGGCGTCCTTCACGAGGAGCACGGCCAGAAGGATGAGTCCGAGGCGGACCAGATAGCCGAACAGCACCGCGCCCATCATGAGGCCGAGGCTGATGCGGGCCGTCACGGCGACGAGGCCGGCGGCGAGTGCGAAGTTGACGAGCACGAGGGCGACACCGTACGCGGAGCTGTACGCGCCGTTCATGCCCCAGATGAAACCGCACACCACGACGATGAGCGGGGCGACGACGAGGCCACGCTTCACCATGTCGCGCGTGACGGTGACCTCGGGGGCCGGTCCGTCGAGCGACATCGTGATGGGGCTGGGCTCGGTCACCTGGTTCACCGCGGCTTGGCCTGACGTGCAGCCGCGCGCTCGGCCTCGTGGGCCTCCATCGTCGCGGTGTAGTCGTAGTACATCTTGATGAACTGGCCGATGACCGAGAAGATCACCAGGCCGATCATGAACCACGGGCGAGTGTCGAACACTCGGTCGAGCACGTAGCCGATGCCGAGGAACACCAGCACGACCAGCGCGAAGTCCATGCCCTTGCCGAGGGTCTGGTCGGACCGCTGCGCAGCAGCGATCTCTTCCTGGGACGGCAGCAGTTTCACGGGCGGTAGGGACCTCGGGGCGGCGTGCGGGTCACGACGTTGTGACCGCGCTTGTGAACGCGCACACAATCTAGCCGAACGTCATCCACCCGGCGCAAGGTGGAGCGAGGAATATCAGCTGCGGCGACGACGGATCTGCGGGTGCAGCACCGTGTACAGCACCAGCACCAGCATTGCACCCCCGATGGGGATGTAGCTCACGCCGCTGCCGGTGAGCGCCGGGTACAGCACGAACGCGCTCAGCAACGCCGTCCATGCCCACAGGATGAGCACGCTGCGGCGCTGGCCGTGGCCCATCTCCATCAGCCGGTGGTGGAGGTGACCCTTGTCGGCCGACGCCACGCCCTGACGCTTCGCCGCACGGCGGATGATGGCCCACGCGGTGTCGAGGATGGGCACGCCGAGGATGAACAGCGGGATGAACAGCGGCGCGAGGAAGAAGTAGGTCTGGCCGACGTAGCGGTTGGTGTCGGGGTTCGCGCGACCGCCGACGACGCTCGTGCTGACCGCCATCAACAGGCCCAGCAGCAACGCTCCCCCGTCGCCCATGAAGATGCGCGCCGGATTGAAGTTGTGCGGCAGGAACCCCACGCACATGCCGACCGCGAGGATGGCGACGAGCGGGCCGATGTTCGGTTGCGCGAGCAGACCGACCGACGGGTCGGCGAGCTGCTGTGCATAGAGGAAGAACGCACCCGCACCGATGGCCACGATGCCGGCCGCCAACCCGTCGAGCCCGTCGATGAGGTTGATGGCGTTGGTCATGCCCAACAGCCACAGCACCGTGATGAGCGGGATCCACTGGTCGCTGAGCACGAACACGTCGACGAACGGGACGCGGAAGTAGAACATCGTCACGCCGAAGTACACGAGCACCGCGCCGACCAGCACCGTGCCGAACACCTTCGCCGGTGCAGAGATCTCGCGGATGTCGTCGATGAACCCGATGAGGAACATCAACGTGGCCGCGTAGAGCAGGCCGCGCGGCTCGGAGTTGCGTGCGAACAGCGGGTCGAACGCGTCCCACAGGCGCGCCGCGGCGAACGCGGCGATGAACCCGATGAACATCGCGATGCCGCCCACGTCGGGCGTGACCACCGTGTGCACGCGTCGGGCGTCGGGCTCGACCACCCACCCCATGCGCTTCGCGATGCGGATGACGATGGGCGTGACGGCGAACGTGACCACCGCAGCGATGGCACCGATGACCAGGTATTCGCCGGTGCCGGGCATCAGCCCACCTTAGCGATCAGGTGTAGGCGGGGAACTGCGCACACAGCGCGGCCACTTCGGCCTTCACCGCGGCCACTGCGGCCGCGTCGGTGCGGTTGCGCAGCACGCGGGCGATGAACTCTGCGATCTGCACCATCTGCGGCTCGAGCATCCCTTGCGTCGTGACCGACGGGGTGCCGATGCGCACGCCCGAGGTGACGAACGGGCTGCGCGGGTCGTCGGGAATGCCGTTCTTGTTGAGCGTGATGCCACCCTCGTCGAGCACCGCCTGCGCCTCCTTGCCGGTGAGGTCGGCGTCGAACGGGCGCAGGTCGACCACCATCAGGTGACTGTCGGTGCCACCGCTGACCAGACGGAAGCCCTGCTGCACGAGCGCCTCGGCCAGCGCGTCGGCGTTCTTCAGGATCTGCTGCGCGTACGCCTTGAAGCTCGGCTGCGACGCCTCGAAGAACGCGACGGCCTTGCCGGCGATGACGTGCTCGAGCGGGCCGCCCTGCCAGCCGGGGAACACGGCCTTGTCGATGGCGGCCGCGTACTCGGCCTTGCACAGGATGGTGCCGCCGCGTGGGCCGCGCAGGGTCTTGTGCGTGGTGAACGTGACGATGTCGGCGTGCGGCACCGGGTTCGGGTACACGCCACCGGCGATCAGACCGGCGAGGTGTGCGGCGTCGAACAGGAACATCGCACCGACCTCGTCGGCGATGGCCTTGAACGCTGCCGGGTCGAGGCGACGCGGGTAGCTGGTGGTGCCGGCGACGATGAGCTTCGGGCGGTGCTGCAGCGCGAGGTCGCGGACCTGGTCCATGTCGATGCGCTCGTCACCGGGGGTGACCTTGTAGGGCACGAACGAGTAGAGCTTGCCGCTCGCGTTGACCGGCGAGCCGTGCGTGAGGTGACCACCGTGGTCGAGGCTCAGGCCGAGCACCGTGTCGCCCGGCTCGAGGATGGCCTGGTACGCGCACATGTTGGCGTTCGCACCCGAGTGCGGCTGCACGTTGGCGTGGTCGGCACCGAACAACGCCTTCACGCGCTCGATGGCCAATGCCTCGATGTCGTCGACGATGGCGTTGCCGCCGTAGTAGCGCTTGCCCGGGTAGCCCTCGGCGTACTTGTTGGTGAGCGCGCTGCCGACGGCCTTCATCACAGCCGGCGACGTGAAGTTCTCGCTGGCGATGAGCTGCAGACCGGTGCACTGGCGCTGCACCTCGGCGTCGATGAGGCCGAACACCTCGGTGTCGGGGGTGGTGTCGCTGGGGAAGGGCATGGTGGTGGCTCCGGTGGTCAGCCGCGTGCGGCTTCGTCGAGTTCGATCTGCATGAGTTGCTCGACGCGGCGCGCGTGGCGGCCGCCTTCGAACGGGGTGTCGAGGAACGTGGCGAGGATCTCCTCGGCCAGCCCGATGCCCACCACGCGGCCGCCCATGCTGAGGACGTTGGCGTCGTTGTGCTGGCGGGCCATGCGCGCGGTGTACAGGTCGTTGCACAGCGCGGCGCGCACGCCGTGCACCTTGTTGGCGGCGAGCTGCTCGCCCTGGCCGCTGCCGCCGAGCACGATGCCGAGGTCGGCCTCGCCGTCGCGGACCGCACGGCCGACGGCCGCGCAGATGGGCGGGTAGTCGCAGCTCTCGGTGCTGTGCGTGCCGAGGTCGTGCACGTCGTGGCCGTGCTGCTGCAACCAGCCGACGAGGTGCTGCTTCAGGTCGTAGCCGGCGTGGTCGGCGCCGATGGCAATGCGGGACATCGCGGCGAGTGTAGATGCACCCCGGCCGGCCGCCCATTCCGGGGTGGGTTCGTCCCTGACGGTCCTGCTTTCCTACCCTCTCGGGCATGTCGATCGACCCCCGCACCCCCGTGCTGGTCGGCGCCGGGCAGTACTGCCACCGCGCCGCCGGCCTCGACGACGCGCTCGACGCGTCCGCCCTCATGGCCGAGGCCATCCGTGCCGCCGCCACCGACGCCGGCCTGTCGTCGGTGCCGAACCCCGACACCATCCGCGTGGTCGGCCTGCTCAGCCACCGCTACCACAACCCCGCTCGCGTGGTGGCCGACCAGCTCGGCCTCACGCCGAAGGAGCTCGCCGTCACCACGATGGGCGGCAACAGCCCGCAGACGCTCGTCAACGCCACGGCGCTCGACATCCTGCGCGGCGACGTCGACGTGGCCATCCTCACCGGTGGCGAGGCGTGGCGCACACGCATGAAGGCCCGCAAGGCCGGCGTCGACCTGCCGTGGCCGTCGGCCGCCGAGGACGACCACCCGCGCCTCATGGGCGAGGACCTCGAGATGAACCACCCGTACGAACGGGCCCGCGGCATCGTGATGCCGGTGCAGGTGTACCCGATGTTCGAGACGGCCATCCGGGCGAAGGCGGGCCTCACCCCCGAGCAGCACCTCGAGCGCATCAGCGGCCTGTGGTCGCGTTTCAGCGCGGTCGCCGCGAAGAACCCGTACGCGTGGATCCAGGAGTTCAAGACGCCCGAGGAGATCCGCACGCCCGGCCCGACGAACCGCATGGTCGGCCTGCCGTACACGAAGTACATGAACTCCAACAACGACGTCGACCAGGGCGCGGCGCTCATCATGTGCAGCGTCGAGAAGGCCACGGCGTTGGGCATCCCTCGCGACCGCTGGGTGTTCCCGCTGTCGGGCAGCGACTGCCACGAGCACCCGTACATGAGCAACCGCTGGTCGTTCGCCGAGACGCCGGCGGTCGAGCTCGGTGGCCGCCGTGCGCTCGAGCTGGCCGGGAAGTCCATCGACGACATCGACATCGTCGACCTCTACTCCTGCTTCCCCGCTGCGGTGCAGCTCGGTGCGCAGAGCCTCGGCCTGTCGCTGGACCGGCAGCTCACGCGCACCGGCGGCCTGTCGTTCGCCGGTGGCCCGTGGAACAACTACGTGATGCACTCCATCGCCACCGTGATGAACGACCTGCGCGAGCAGCCGGGCACCGGCCTGGTGTGGGCGAACGGCGGCTACACCACGAAGCACGCGTTCGGCATCTACTCCACGGAACCGCCCACCACGCCGTTCCGTCACGCCTACCCGCAGGACGAGATCGACGCGATGCCGCGCCGCGAACTGGCCGAGGCCGCTGACGCGCAGGGCACCGCCACCGTCGAGGCGTACACCGTGATGTACTCCCGCGACGGCCTGCCCGAGATGGTCCTCGCCGCGTGCCTGCTGGCCGACGGCCGCCGCGCCTGGGGCACCTCCGGCGACGCCGCCACCGCCGCCGCGTTCAGCGAGGGCGAGTGGGTGGGCCGGGCCGTGGAACTCGATGTCGAGGGCACGCTCTCGGCCTGACAGTGTGAGGGCATGTCCAGCGACCAGCCCTCGATCATCCTCGACTGCGACCCCGGTCACGACGACGCGATCGCCATCATCGTCGCGGCCCGGCACACGAACGTGCTCGGCATCACCACCGTGGCCGGCAACGCGCCGCTCAGCGCCACCACGCGCAACGCCATCATCGTGCGCGACCTGTTGGGCCTCGACGCGCCGGTGCACTCGGGCGCCGAGCGGCCGCTCATCCGCGAACCGAAGCACGCCGACTACGTGCACGGCAAGAGCGGCATGGACGGCGCCGACCTGCCCGAGCCCAGCGGGCCGCCCGCCAGCACCGACGCGGTCGAGTTCATCATCGAGACATGCCGCGCCCACGAGGGCACCTGGCTGGTGCCCACAGGCCCGATGACCAACGTCGGACTCGCGCTGCGTGCCGCGCCCGACCTGAAGGACCGCATCGCCGGCATCTCGCTGATGGGCGGCGGCACGTTCGGCAACCGAACCGCCGCCGCCGAGTTCAACATCTGGTGCGACCCCGAGGCGGCCGACATCGTGTTCTCGTACGGCGGGCCGCTCATCATGTCGGGTCTCGACCTCACCCACCAGTTCCAGGCGCTCCCCCACCGCATCGAGATGGTGCGCGCACTGCCCGGGCAGCTCGCGCACGTGCTGGCCGGCTTGCTCGACTTCTTCAGCCACACCTACACGTCGCGCCACCACGGCATCGGCGGCGCGGCAGTGCACGACCCGCTCGCGGTGATGGCGCTCACGCACCCCGACCTGTTCACCGTGCGCAACGCGCACGTCGAGGTGGAGACCGACGGCGTGCGCACGTTGGGCATGACCATCATCGACCAGCGCGACCTGAAGGAAGTGCCGCCGGGCAACTGCGAGTGGCAGACCCACGTCGACGCCGATGCCGCGTGGGACGTCGTGGTCGAGGCCATCGCCCACTTCAGCCACTGAGCCCTCTCACCCCACCGTTCATGTCATGGCGCTACCGGGAATTCCTCGGTGTTCTGTCGCGGAGCATGGGTGACACTGATGTCGCGCAGCATTGGTGACAGTCAGGATGCTAGGCGGGGTCGGCGGGGGCCGCCTCTGCGTCGGCCGGTTGGCTGGTAGTAGC
>JBDKJP010000118.1:0-2854 GCA_039796575.1 Actinomycetota bacterium | reverse complement strand
CGGCTCTCGAGACCGGCGTTGTTGACCAGCACGTCGATCGGGCCGGCCTCGGCCTCCACCCGAGCGACGAGCGTGTCGGTGGCGTCCTCGTCGAGCAGGTCGACCGGGAACGTGAGCCCGCCAGTGGCCGCGGCCACCTTCGTCAGCCCGTCGACCGAACGCGCCGCGAGCGACACCCTCGCCCCGGCGATGGCGAACTCGCGCGCCATCGCAGCACCGATGCCACGGGATGCGCCGGTGATCAGGACATGTGCCCCCTGCAGTTCCATCGCCGCATCATGGCACTCAGAACGCGTCCGTGATGACGTGGATCTTCGCCCCCACCACGGCCGCCACGTCGAACCGCACCGACACCGCGCCCGGGCGGTGCTCGGCCAGCCACGCCGCAGCGATCCGCCGCAGCCGCGCCTGCTTGCGATGGTCGACCGCTGCCTCGGGCCCACCGAAGCCGGCGCCGGCGCGCGACTTCACCTCGCAGAACACCACCTCGCCCGGCCGGGCCACCACGAGGTCGGCCTCACCCTGGGGGCAGCGCCAGTTGCGCGCCACCACCTCGTAGCCGGCGCGCCGGTACCAGCGTGCCGCCTCGTCCTCGCCGAACCGTCCCCGCGCGTGCGCCGGGATCAGAGCTCGGCCGGGGGCAGCTCCTCCACGTTGACGTCCTTGAACGTCAGCACCCGCACCTTCGGGATGAATCGGGTCTTGCGGTACATGTCCCACACCCATGCGTCACTCAGCTCCACCTCGATCACCGGCCTGGCCGAGTCGCCCGTGACGGTGACGGAGACCTCGTTGGCCAGGTAGAACCGGCGCTCGGTCTCCACGGCGAAGCGGAACATGCCCGCGACGTCCTGGTACTCCTGCGCGAGTTGGAGCTCTCGCTCGGCCTCGAAGTTCTCGAGATCGTCAGAACTCAACGTGGGTGCTCTTCACACCGAAGTGCGCCAAGCCTCAGGCTTCGCGCTTTTCCTTGATCTTCGCGGCCTTGCCGACGCGATCGCGCACGTAGTACAGCTTGGCGCGACGCACGTCGCCCTTCTTCAGCACTTCGATCTTCACGACCGTGGGGGTGTGCACCGGGAAGGTGCGCTCGACGCCCACGCCGTAGCTGAGCTTGCGGACCGTGTAGGTCTCGGCGACGCCGCTGCCCTGACGAGCGATGACGTTGCCCTGGAACACCTGCACGCGCTCCTTGTTGCCCTCGACGACCTTCACATGCACCTTGAGCTCGTCGCCGGGGCCGAAGGCCGGGATGTCGGAGCGGAGGTACTGGGCGTCAACGATGTCGGTGGACTTCATGGCGGGCTCTCTCAAGGGGTACAGGGAACGCTCAAGGATAGGTGACAGAAGGGAACTCTTCCAACAAGCGACGGTCGGTTTCGCTGAGACCGCCCTGGGCGTCGAGCAGGTCGGGCCGGTACTTCAGGGTGCGGTGCAGGGCCTGGGCACGCCGCCAGCGCTCGATGCGGGCGTGGTCGCCGCTGCGCACCACGTCGGGCACGGCCCACCCGCGGAACTCGGCCGGGCGGGTGTACTGGGGCTCCTCGAGCAGGCCGTGCTGGCCGAAGCTCTCGTTGACCGGGCTGGCGTGGTTGCCCATCGCGCCGGGCAGCAGCCGCACCACGGCTTCGATGACCAGGCACGCGGCAACTTCTCCCCCGTTGAGCACGACGTCGCCGATGCTCAGCTCGCCGTCGACGAGGTGCTCGCGCACGCGATGGTCGATGCCCTCGTAGCGGCCGCACAGCAGCGAGAACCCGCCACTGCCCGCCGCGTCCTCGGCCAGCTCCTCGGCCATCCGCTGGTCGAACCGGCGACCCCCGGGGCCGAGCAGGAACAGCGGCCGTGGCGGCTGGGCGGCCTCGACGCTCGCGAACAGCGGCTCCGGCTTCATCACCATGCCGGCCCCACCGCCGAACGGCGCGTCGTCGACCGTGCGGTGCACGTCGGAGGTGTGGTCACGCGGGTCGTGCAGGCGCAGGTCGAGCAGGCCGCTGGTGCGGGCCTTGCCGAGCAGGCTCTCGGCGCAGAAGCCGTCGACGAGCGCCGGGAAGATGGTGAACACGTCGATGCGCATCGATCTGCAAGCCTACGGGTCGATGATCTACCACCTCACCGAACCCGAGCGCTGGGCCCGCAGCCTGGCCGAGGGCGTGCACACCGGCTCCTCCCGCGACGTCGAGCTCGACGAAGAAGGCTTCATCCACTGCAGCACCGCCGAGCAGTGGCCCGTCGTGCGCGGGCTGTTCTACGCCGAGGTGGAGCCGCTCCTGCTGCTGCACATCGACGAGACCAAGGTCGGGTGCGAGGTCGTGTACGAGCAGCTGGGTAACGCGCCTGCGGCGTTCCCCCACCTGTACGGCCCGCTCCCCCTGTCGGCCGTCGTCGAGGCCGAGCTGCTCCCGCCCTACGAGGGCTGAGGCTCGTCAGGCAAGATCGAACAGGCCTTCGGGCGGGTCGACCACGACCCTGCCCTCGGTGGCCTCCACCACGAACACCACCGGCACCAAGCCGCCGTTGTCGAGCTCGAGGATGTCGTGCGCCGGGTTGGCGAGCACCGACGTGCAGGTGCCGAGCACCGCGCCGGTGGTGTCGAACACCTCGGCGCCGATGAGGTCGTGCACGTACAGCCCGTCGCCGGTGGGCTCGAGCGGCTCGGCCAGCAACGGCAGGTTGACCAGCTTCTCGGCGGCCGTGCGGTCGGGCACGTCGTCGAAGTGCACCAGCCAGCGGGTGCCGGCCCGGCGCGCCGAGGCCACCGTGAGCCAGCGGCCACCGGCCTGCAGACGCGCACCGACCGCGAGGCGTTCCTCGCGGTCGGTGATCAGATCGATGTAGATGTCGCCACGCACCC
>JBDKJP010000117.1:0-24450 GCA_039796575.1 Actinomycetota bacterium | reverse complement strand
CGCTCACCGAACAGCAGCACCGCCACCCACGGGCCGACGATGGTGCACGACGCCACCAACGTGGTGATGGCCACCGCCACCATGCCCTCCGTGCCGTGCACACCCGACTGCGCCAGCCGCATGCCGGCCGCGATGGCGAGCGGCACCGCCTTCACGTTGAGCACCGCCGAACCGAGCCCCAACCCGAGCGCCGCGAGCGGGCCCACCGAGGAGAGCTTGGCGAAGACCTTCGGCTCCTCCACCGGGGTGCCCGGCGCCGGCCGACGCGACCACCGCCGCCACGCGAGCACCAGCAGCAGCACGCCCAGCGCGGCCTGCATCACGTCGACTGCGTCACCCGCGGTGTCGTCGACATCGATGTCGGCCGCGTCGCCGAGCAGGAACGTGAGGCCGATGATGGCGAACACCGCGACGAGCCAGCCGAGCACGAACATGCCGCCCACGAACTTCGCCCGCTTCGACTGCAACACCAGGATGAGCGCGGCGATGGCGATGGGGTTGAGCGCGACCGCGATGGCGGGTGTGAGCGCTGCACCGACGGCCGACCAGATCATCGGGGCGACGCTAGCGTGACCCCGCACCCCCGGCACACGCTCGCACCATGACCGCACAGGCCCGCTTCGACGACTTCCGCACCGGCCAGGCCGTGGTGCTCGACGCCGTGTTCGACGTGCAGGAAGCACGGGAGCTGCACGAGGTGAAGCCGCTCATCGCCGCCGCCGAACAACACGCCCGCCACGGCGCCTGGGTGGCACTCGTGGTCGCGTACGAGGCCGGGCCCGCGTTCGACCCCGCGCAACAGGTGCACGCACCCGAGGGCGACCTGCCGCTCGCGTGGTTCGCCGCGTTCCACGCCGCGAACTACGAGGACGTGGTCGGCGAGCGGCGCGGCGACGTCACCGTGCGCGACATCGAACGGCGCGGCGGATGGGACTGGTACGGCGAGTCGGTCGAACAGATCCGCGAGATCATCGCCAGCGGGTCCGCCTACCAGATCAATCTCACCGACCGTCTGACCGGCGTGCTCGAGGGCGACCCCGCCGACCTGTACGCGCGCATGACCCAGGCGCAGCGCGGCCGCTACAACGCGCTCGTGCACACCGGCCGACACGTGCTGGTGAGCGCGTCGCCCGAACTGTTCTTCGAGGTGCGCGGGTCCATCGTGCAGAGCCGGCCGATGAAGGGCACCGTGCGTCGCGCCGCGCGACCCGACGACGACGCCGCAGCCGCGCGTTGGCTGGCCGACTCGGTGAAGGACCGCGCCGAGAACGTGATGATCACCGACCTGCTGCGCAACGACATCGGCCGCGTCGCGCGCATCGGCTCGGTGAAGGTGCCGTCGCTGCTGCGCATGGAACGGTACGAGACCGTGTGGCAGCTCACGTCCACCGTCACCGGCGAGATCGACGACTCGCTCGGCCTCGTCGACCTGTTCGACGCGCTGTTCCCGTGCGGCAGCATCACCGGCGCGCCGAAGGTGAGCGCGATGCAGCACATCACCGCGCTCGAACCGTGGCCGCGCGGCATCTACTGCGGCGCCATCGGGCTCATCCGCCCGCTGCAGTTCGGCGAGGTGCGGCCGTGGGCCACGTTCAACGTCGCCATCCGCACCGCGGTGGTCGACGCCCGCGACCACACCGTCGTCTACGGCGCCGGCGGCGGCATCACCGCCGACAGCAGCCCGATCGACGAGAACCGCGAGCTCGAGGCGAAGTCCGCGGTCCTCACCACCGACCGTCCCCACTTCCAACTGCTCGAGACGATGCGCGCCGAGGGCGGCACCGTGCTGCACCTCGACGAGCACCTCGCGCGCGTCGCCGGCAGCACCGACCACTTCGACTTCGACCTCGACGTGGCCCACGCCCGCGAACTGCTCACCCTGCTCGCCGCCGACATCGACAAGCCACACCGCCTCCGGCTGCTCGTGGCCCGCGACGGCACGCTCGACACCACGCTGCACCCGCTGGGCGAGTCGCCCGACAACGTCACCGTGTGCCTCGCCCGCGAACCGCTCGACACGCACGGCGTGTTCTTCGTGCACAAGACCACCCACCGCGTCGCCTACGACCGGCTCGACGAGCAGCACCCCGGTGTCGACGACGTGCTGCTCCACAACCTCGACGGTGAGGTGGTCGAGAGCTGTCGCGCCAACGTGCTCTACCGCCTCGGCGACGAGTGGTTCACGCCGCCGCTGGCGTGTGGCGGGCTGCCCGGCGTGGGCCGCGCCGTGCTGCTGCGCGGCGGCCTGGTGCGCGAGCGCGTGCTGCGCGTCGACGAGCTCACCACCGTCGACGAGCTGCAACTGGTGAGCGCGTTGCGCGGCCGCCGCACGGCCACGCTCGTCGCCACGGCATGATGGTCGCCATGCGCACTCAGGTGATGGGCATCGTCAACGTCACGCCCGACTCGTTCAGCGACGGGGGCAAGTTCGCGCACGTCGACGCAGCCATCGGCCACGGCATCCTCCTCGCGGCACAGGGCGCCACCATCGTCGACGTCGGCGGCGAGAGCACACGCCCCGGCGCCACCCCGGTCCCGCCCGCCGAGGAGTGCGACCGCGTCGTGCCCGTCGTGCGCGAGCTGGCCGCGCAGGGCATCGTCGTCAGCATCGACACCCGCAACCCCGAGACCGCCGCCGCCGCACTCGACGCGGGGGCACGCATCGTCAACGACGTCACCGGCTTCACCGACCCGCGCCTCGTGGCCGTCGCCGCCGCGGCCGGCGCCACCGTGGTCGTGAACCACATGCCCACCACCGACCCGCGCACCATGCAGGCCCACGCCACCTACACCGACGTCGTGGCCGAGGTGAGTGAGTTCCTCGCACGCCGCATCGACGAGTGCGCCGCCGCCGGCATCGCCGACATCGTCGTCGACCCGGGCATCGGCTTCGGCAAGACCACACGGCACAACCTGCTCCTGCTGCGCCACGTCGACCAGCTCGTAGCCCTCGGCCGACCCGTGCTCGTGGGCGTGTCGCGCAAGCGGTTCATCGGCGAACTCTCCGACGACGCCCCCACCGACCAGCGGCTCGGAGGAAGCCTCGCCGCGGGTCTCGCCGCGGTCGCACGCGGCGCGAGCATCCTGCGCGTGCACGACGTGGCCGAGACGGTGCAGGCGTTGCGCCTGTGGCACGCCGTCGACGAGGCCTGAGCCCGAGCGCTCGGCCAGCGCGTCAGATCACGAACGCGCCGACCACGCCGATCACCACGAACAACGCGAGCGCGATGTACGTGTCGCGCGGGCGCGACACCGTCCACTGCTCGTCGACCACACCCAGCTGCGGTCGCGCCGTCTCGTAGCGCACCTGCACCTGCTGACCGACGGCGATGTGCCCGGCCAACTGCACTCCGCTCAGCCGGTGCGGTGCGCCGGCACGGTCGGTGTAGTCGACGTCGAACACACCGCGCGGGTTCGACCCACCGGCCACACGCGCCCCGGCCACCACACCGGTGACCTCCTCACCCGACACGGCGAGCGAGCGCCACCGACGCGCCACCATGCCCTCCGCGTACTTCATGAACGCGACGACCACCGCGCCCATCGCCCATGCCCCCAACAGGAAGGTGACGTTCACAACCGCAACGGTAGACGCACCGCGCCCGCCGCCGGTCGATGCTCCTGACCACGACTGGTACGTTGCGGAACGATCCCGACCCTGCGTCCGGACCACCGACCCACCATGGCTGCACACGACCTTCCTCGGCCGACCCGCGAGCCAGGGCCGCGCGACGTCGAGACGGCTGCGCCGACGGGAGAGGTTGCGTTCCTGTTCACCGACCTGCAGGGCAGCACCGCCGCGTGGGAGCGCGCGCCCGAACGGATGAACGACGTGATGGCCGAGCACGATCGCATCGTGCGCGGCGCCATCGCGCACCACGGCGGCACCGTGTTCTCCATCGCCGGCGACGCGTTCGGTGCAGCGTTCGCCACCGCGGCCGACGCCGCGCGGTGCGCCGTCGAGGCACAGCTCGAACTGCACGCGGTCGACTGGCCCGACGGCCTCGCCCCCCAGGTGCGCATGGGCCTGCACGTCGGCAGCGCGTACGAGCGCGACGGCAACTACTTCGGGCCGGCACCCAACCGGGCCGCCCGTGTGATGTCGGCCGGGCACGGCGGCCAGGTGCTGGCCAGCGACGCCGCGGCCGCGCTCCTGGCCGGTGCCGTCGCCGGCGTCACGGTGCGCGCACTGGGCCAGTACCTGTTGAAGGACGTGGCCTCGCCGATCGGCATCCACCAGCTCGACCTCGCGGAGCGTCCGCTCGAGTTCCCGCCGTTGCGTGCCGTCGATCTCGCCACCCGCGTCAGCCGCCCGGCCGGTGCGTTCATCGGCCGCGACGCCGACCTCGCCGAGGTGGTGTTGCTGCTCGACACCAGCCGCCTCGTCACCCTGGTGGCCGCCGGCGGCACGGGAAAGACCCGCCTCGCACTCGAAGTCGCGGCCGCCCGTGCACGCACCCTCGATCGCGTCGTCGTGGTGGAGCTCGCCGACGGCGACCGCGACGACGTGGGCGATCGACTCGCCGACGCCGTGTTCGGCGACGACCCCATCGCCAGGGTGGCGGCACGCACCGACCCCGTGCGTGCCGTTGCCGGGCACCTCGCCCGCGAACGCGTGCTCGTCGTGCTCGACAACTGCGAGCACGTGCTCGACCGCGCCGCCGAGGTGGTGCAGGCGCTGCTCGGCGCGGGCCCCGGCGTGGTGGTGCTCGCCACCAGCCGCGAGCGCCTCGGGCTGCCGGCCGAACGCGTCGTGCCCCTCGCACCGCTCGCCACCACGGCCGAGGGCGGAGGCCTGTCGCACGCGGCGGAGCTGTTCGTCGACCGCGCCCTCGCCGCCCACCCGGCGCTCACGCTCGACGAGGCCACGCTGCGGGCCATCGACGCGATCTGCGTCGCCGTCGACGGCTCGGCACTCGGCATCGAACTCGCCGCGTCACGAGTGCGCACGCTCACCCCGGGGCAGATCGCCGACCGGCTCGACGACGCACTCGAGGTGCTCCGCCGCAACCGCACCACCGGCCCCGAACGACACCGTTCGGTGGAGAGTGCGATCGCATGGTCGTTCGACCTCCTCACCGCCGACGAAGGCCGCCTCCTCGCATGGTCGAGCGTGTTCGTCGGCGGGTTCGACCTCGACGCGGCCATCGCGCTCGGGACCGCCGCGGAGATCGACCGCGTGCTCGACGGTGTCGAGTCGCTGGTCGACAAGTCACTGCTCACCGCACAACAGGTGGGCACGGCGATGCGGTACCGACTCGCCGAACCGATCCGCCAGTTCGCCGCCGCCCGTCTCGACGACACCGGTCGCCACGAGCACGCCGTGACCGCCCACTTCGACCTGTGCCGCGCCCGAGCCAAGACCACCGCCGCACTGCTCGACGGGCCCATCGACCCGGCCGCCGTGGCCGCGCTGGCTGCCGACGTGCACAACTTCCGCGCCGCCATCCAGCGCGCCACCGAACGCGGCAACCGCAAGGGCGCGATGGCGCTCACCGCGTCGCTCGACCTGTACTGGGCGGAGACCGGCAACGTGGCCACCGCGATGCCGCTGATGGAGCAGCTCTCGCGACATCAGCCCGACCACTCCGACACCGCGCTCGTGCACGTGCCGCTGCTGTGGGTTGCCGCGATGGCCGGCGAACTGCCGCGAGCGCTCGAGGTGCGCGACCTGCTGCAGTCGCAACTCGAGGAGGGCACGCTGTCGCCGCTGTCCATCGGCGGCGCGCAGTTCGGGTTCGGGTTCGTCGACAGCGCGCTCGGCGACGCTGCCGGGGCGGCGCGCACGTGGGCCGACGCCGGTGCTGCCGCCGCACCGTTCGCGCCGGCCATCGCGCGCCAGGCGTACTGGAGCGCCGCGCAGTCGGCCACCGCCGCCGGCGACCTCGACGGCGCGCTGCGCCTGTACGACCTGGCCGACACGTTGCCCGGCCCCGAGCCCGGGTGGTGGCCCGCCTTCGTGCGCACCATGCGCGCCGTGGCCGACGCCTACCGCGACGACGTCGACGTCGACGTCACCTGCGACGTGCTGCACGACGGTGTGAGCGCCCTCGAACACACCGGGCTGCGCACCCGCTTCCTGCTCGCGTCGGCGTTCGTGAGCCTCGCGCTGTTCCACCTCGGCGACGTCGAGCGCGCCACGCACTGGTGGCGGCGCAGCATGACCGCCGGGCGCGAGGTCGGGAACCTGTGGGCCGCGTGGGTGATGCTCGAGTGCGCCGCCTGGTCGGCCGCCGAGGCGGGCGACCACCTCACCGCGGCCCGGTACTGGCGCACGATCGACACGTTCGCCGCACCACGCGGCTACGACCAATGGCCGCTCGTCCGCGACGAGCACCACCGCCGCGTCACCGCGGCGCAGGCCGTCGCCCCCGAGGCGTTCGCCGCCGCGGCGGCCGACGCGCCCTGGAGCCTCACCGACGCCGTCGACCACGCACTCGCGTCGGGCGATCTCCGAGGATTTCCCGGTACGGGGATGACATGAACGTTGGGGGGAGGCGGGCGGCGGCTACTTCGGGGGGAGGCTGAAGCCGGCGACCTGCTTGTACTGCGCGGCGATGGCCTCGCGCTCACCCTCCGCGAACACGTCATGGATGTCGGCGAACCCTTGCGGCGCACGCTCGTGCGCGAGGTCGAGCATGCGCTCCGGCCCGTGCTGACGGTTCGACATCACGATGGCCGCGGTCTTCGGACGACGGTCCTCGTCGTACGCACGCAACGCACCGTCGATGTCGCCCTCGCACCCGGCCAGCAGGTCGGCCAACGTGAGCGCGTCGATGATGGCCTGCGACGCACCGTTCGATCCGATGGGGTACATCGGGTGCGCGGCGTCGCCCAGCAACGTCACACGTCCGTACGTCCACTGGTCGAGCGGGTCGCGGTCGACCATCGGGAACTCGTAGGTGACCTCCGCGCCACGCACCAGGTCGGGGATGCTCAACCAGTCCCACTTCCAGTCCTCGAACTTCGGCAGGAAGTCGTCGAGGTCGCCACGCTTGTTCCAGTCCTCGCGTGACGCGAGGCCGATGTGCCGACGGTCGAGCTCGGCGATCCAGTTCACCGTCTGCAACCCGTCGGCGTCGGGCTCGGTGAGCGGGTAGGCGACGAACTTGTGCGGCAGGTGCCCGGCCATGAACATCGACCGACCCGTGAGGAACGGGCGGGTGCGCGTGGTGGCGCGCCACAGCACGTTGCCGCTCCAACGCGGCAGACCCTCGTGCGGGTGGAACGTGGCGCGCACCGTGGAGTGGATGCCGTCGGCACCGATGAGCACGTCGGCCGTGTCGATGACCGACTCGTCGGTGGAGCGGTCGAACATCTGCACCTCGACCCGATGGTCGGACTGTGCGAACGACTGCACACCGTGCCCGGTGACGATGCGATCATCGCCCAGCCGCGCCCGCGCCTCCGCGAGCAGCGCCATGTGGAACCGGCCACGATGCACGCTGAGCTGCGGCACGGGGTACCCCGCGGCGAGGCCGCGCGGCTCGCGCCAGATGAGCTGACCGTGCAGGTTGAAGAAGCACAGCTCGGCGGTCGGCACACCGAGTGGCAGCAGCACCGGCAACAGGTCGAGCCGGTCGAGCTGCGCCATGGCGTGCGGCAGCACGTTGATGCCCACCCCGAGCGGCTGCAGTTCCTGCACGCTCTCGTAGACCTGCACGTCGATGCCCTTGGCATGCAACGCCATCGCAGCCGTGAGGCCACCGATGCCGCCGCCGGCGATGATCACCCTCATGACTGCGAATGCTGCCACGCGGCCATGCCCACCGCGGCCACTGCACCCACCCCACCGGCCACCAGCAGGGGCAGCACACCGTCGCCCGGGCCCACGTTCCACAGCAACCCGGCCCACACACCGGCCACGAGCACGGCCCCGGCATTGCACGCCTGGAACACGCCCTGCGCGCGACCGAGGTGCTCGTTCGGCACCAGCGAGCTGATCCACGCCTTGCCGACGCCGTCGGTGAACGCCGGGAACAGCCCGTACACCGCCGCGCACACCAGCACCGGCCAGCCGCCGTCGACCAGGCCGAGACCGACGTAGCCGACCGCGAACGCGGCAAGCCCCACCGCGTACACGCGGGGTCGCGGCCACCGGTCGGTCAACACGCCCGCCGGATACGAGCCGAGCGTGTAGACGAGGTTGAACAGCACGTACGTGAGCACCACCTCGGTGGTGCTGAACCCGAGGTCGACGACGCGCAGCAACAGCAGTGCATCGGAGAAGTTCACCAGCGCGATCACCACGAGCACGGTGGTGACCCGTCGGAACGCCGGCGGCAACGGCGAGTGCGGCGCGGCGGCTGTCTGCGTCGTGGGCGCGGCCTTCGGCGCGACCGCGATGTCCTTCACGAACAGCACCAGCACCACCGACAGCACGGCCGGCACCACCGCCCACCACAGCGCCGCGCCGAGGTCGTCGTCGAGCACCGCCAGCGCCACCAGCGCGATGAGCGGACCGATGACCGCGCCCAACGTGTCGCCCGCGCGGTGGAACCCGAACGCGCGCCCGCGGTGCTCGGGTGCCGTGGACGCGGCGATGAGCGCATCGCGCGGCGCCGACCGCACCCCCTTGCCGAACCGGTCGACCACACGACCCACCAGCACCACCGGCCACACGCCGGCAGCGGCCACCAGCACCTTTCCCACTGCGGCGAAGCCGTAGCCCGCAGCGATGAACGGCTTGCGACCGCGACGGTCGCTCCACCGACCGACGAAGTAGCGCGTCACGCCGGCCGTCGCATCGGCCAGCCCCTCGATCACACCCAGCACCACGGGCGGCGCGGCCAGCACGCCGGTCAGCAGCAGCGGCAGCAACGGGAACAGCAGCTCGCTCGCGGCGTCCTGCGTGAGCGACACCAGGGTGAGCACCATCAGGTTCCGGGTCAGCCACACCGGGCGCGACCTCGTCGCCGTGCTCATCGCGCCGACGCTAACGGGCAACATGGTGCGATGACCGCACTGTCCTTCGCCCTGCCCGAGGGCATCGACACGCCCACCGTGCTCGTCGACGTCGACGCGCTCGACCAGAACGTCACGTCGTGGGCCGCACGCATGCGCGAGCGCGGTGTGGGCCTGCGACCGCACACCAAGACGAGCAAGTGCCTGCAGGTGATCGAGCGCCAGGTGCACGCCGGCGTGGTGGGCCTCACCGTGGCCACGCTCGGCGAGGCCGAGGTGCTGGCCGATGCCGGGTTCACCGAGCTGTTCCAGGCGTTCCCGCTGTGGGCCGGGCGGCCGGGCGTGGCCCATCGGTTGCGCGCGCTGCACGAACGGACGTCGCTGATGATCGGGGTCGAGTCGGTGGAGTCGGCCGCGGCGCTCGGCGCCGCTGTGCGCGGCAGCGAGCGTCCGCTCAAGGTGCTGATCGAGCTCGACCCGGGCCTGCGCCGCTCGGGCGTGTCCCCGGCGAACGTCGTCGCCGTCGCCCGCGCTGCGGCCGACGCGGGGCTCGACGTCCACGGCGCGTTCACGTTCGGCGGGCACGGCTACTCGTCGTGCGACGCGCCGGCCGGTGCGGGCGACGACGAGGTGCGCACGCTCAGCCAGGCGGCCGAGCTGCTGCGCGAAGCCGGCTTCGAGCCGACGGTGCTGAGCGCAGGCTCCACCCCGACCGCGCTGCACTCGGCACGCCCGCCGGTCACCGACGAGCGACCCGGCACGTACGTGTTCCACGACGCGCAGCAGGTGCAGCTCGGTGTGGCGGCGATGGACGAGGTGGCGCTGGTGGTGGCCGCGACCGTGGTGGCCAGCCACCCCGACGGGCGGTTCGTGCTCGACGCCGGGTCGAAGGCGCTGGCCGCCGACAAGCCGGCGTTCGTGCGCGGCCACGGCCTGCTGCCCGCCTACCCCGACGCCGAGCTGCGTTCGCTGAGCGAGCACCACTGCGTCGGCTGGACCGAGGGCCCGCGGCCGCGCGTCGGCGAGGTGGTGGCCGTGGTGCCCAACCACTGCTGCGTGGTGGTGAACCTGGTCGACCGGCTGACGGTGGTGCAGCGTGGCGAGGTCGTCGACCACTGGGCCGTGGCGAGCCGGGGACGCAACAGCTGAGCAGAGTTGCTTGACGCAACTCACACCGGCATGCCAAGGTGCACGACATGACGGCAACGGAACAGTGGTCGAGCACGGCCTGCATCCTCTGCGAGTGCAACTGCGGCATCGAGGTCCGCCTCGGTGGCCCCGACGGCCGCACCTTCGAACGCATCCGCGGCGACAAGCAGCACCCCGCCAGCCAGGGCTACACCTGCGAGAAGGCGCTGCGCCTCGACCACTACCAGAACGGCGGCGAACGCCTCACCAGCCCGATGCGCCGCCGACCCGACGGCACCCACGAGCCCGTCGACTGGGACACCGCCGTCCGCGAAGTGGCCGAGGGCCTCGCCCGCGTGCGCGACACCCACGGCGGCCACACCATCTTCATGTACGGCGGTGGCGGCCAGGGCAACCACCTCGGCGGCGGCTACGCATCGGCCGTGCAGCGCGCGTTCGGCGGCCAGTACCGCAGCAGCGCACTCGCCCAGGAGAAGACCGGCGAGTTCTGGGTGAACGGCAAGATGTTCGGCGGCTCGATGCGCGGCGACTTCGAGCACTGCGAAGTGGCCCTGTTCGTCGGCAAGAACCCGTGGCAGTCGCACGGCTTCCCCCACGCCCGCACCACGCTGAAGGAGATCGCCCGAGACCCGCAGCGCGCCATCATCGTCATCGACCCGCGCCGCAGCGAGACCGCCGAACTCGCCGAGTTCCACCTCGCGCTCAAGCCCGGCACCGACGCATGGTGCCTCGCCGCCCTCGCAGCGGTCATCGTGCAGGAAGGGTTGCTGGCCCGCGACTGGCTGGCCGCGCACGTCACCGGCGTCGACGAGGTCGCGGCCGCGTTGCGCGCCGTCGACATCGACGCGTTCAGCGCCGTGTGCGAGCTCGACGCCGAGCTCGTGCGCGCCACCGCACGGCGCATCGCCGCGGCCGACAGCGTGGCCGTGTTCGAGGATCTCGGCATCCAGATGGGCCTGCACTCCACGCTCGTCAGCTGGCTGGAGAAGCTGGTCTGGATCCTCACCGGCAACTTCGCGAAGCCGGGCGCGCAGTACATCTCCACGTCGCTCGTCAGCCTCACCGGCGGCCGCAAGGGCCGCTCGGGTGGCGGCGGCCGGACGTCGCCCGTCGTCGGCGCGCCCATCATCACCGGGCTCGTGCCGTGCAACGTGATCACCGAGGAGATCCTCACCGACCACCCCGACCGCTACCGCGCGCTGATGGTGGAGAGCGGCAACCCCGTGCACTCGCTGGCCGACAGCGGCCGCATGCGCGAGGCGCTGCGGGCACTCGACTTCGTGGTGGTGGTCGACGTGGCGATGACCGAGACCGCCCGCGAAGCGCACTACGTGCTGCCCGCCGCGTCGCAGTACGAGAAGTGGGAGTGCACGTTCTTCAACTTCGACTTCCCGCACAACGTGTTCCACCTCCGCAAGCCCATCCTCCCCGCACTCGAGGGCACGCTGCCCGAGCCAGAGATCCACGCCCGCATCGCCGAGGCCGCCGGCTTCCTCGACGCCGCCGACATGGCCGCACTGCGCGCCGCGGCCGAGGACAGCCGCCTCGCGTTCGGCGCCGCGTTCCTCGAGTACATGAGCGCCCACCCCGAGCTCGGCGCGCTCGCGCCCATCATCCTCTACCGCACGCTCGGCCCCACCCTGCCCGACGGCGCAGCCGCCGCGGCGCTGCTGTGGAACGCCGCACACCGCTGCGCGATGACGTACCCCAACAGCGTGCGCGCCGCCGGCTTCGAGGGCGAGGGCCTCGAGCTCGGCGAGGCGCTGTTCGACGCCGTGCTCGCCTCGCACAGCGGCCTCACGTTCACGGTCGACGAGGCCGAGGTCAGCTGGGAGCGCATCGGCACCGACGACGGCCGCATCCACCTCGCCGTGCCCGAACTGCTCACCTGGCTCGGCGAGCTGTCACCCGACGGCCCCACCGCCGACGCCGAGTTCCCGCTCGTGCTGTCCGCCGGCGAACGCCGCTCGTTCACCGCGAACACCATCTTCCGCGACGCCACCTGGCGCAAGAAGGACGCCGATGGCGCGCTGCGCATCTCGCCCGACGACGCGGCCCGCCTCGGGCTCGGCGACGGCGACGCCGCCCTGCTCACCACCGCCACCGGCCGCGCCGAGGTCACCGTCGAGGTGTCGCCGATGATGCGGCCCGGCCACATGAGCCTGCCGAACGGCTACGGCATCGACGGCGCCGGCGTGGCACCGAACGAGCTCACCGCCGTCGACCACCGCGACCCCATCGCCGGCACGCCCTTCCACAAGCACGTGCCCGCGCGGCTCGAACCCGTCAGCTGACCCCGTCGGCGGGCGCCGGCTCGGTGGTGGTCACCAGCGGGCGAGTGGCGCCGGCCACCATGAACCCGATGCCGAGCACCGCCGCCGTGAGCGTGAGCGCACGCAGCACGCCGGTGTGGTCGCCGATGAACCCGATCAGCGACGGGCCGGCCAGGAACGCGACGTAGCCGACCGTGGCCACCACGCTCACGCGTCCGGCCGCGTACTTCGGGTCGTCGGCCGCGGCGCTCATGCCGGTGGGGAAGCCGAGCGCCGTGCCCAGACCCCACAGCACGATGCCGACGATGGCCGTCCCGAACGACGGGCCGAACACCACGATCACCACACCCACGAACGCGCACGCCGCGCTCACGCGCAGCACCGGCACGCGACCGAAGCGGTCGAGCGTGCCGGGCCCGAACCAGCGGCCGAGCGTCATCGCCGCCACGAACACCACGTAGGCCACCGAGCCCAACGCGTCGCTGGTGCCGTAGCCGTCGATCGACGCCACGCCCAGCCAGTCGTTGCCCGTGCCCTCGGCGAACGTGATGCACAGCACGAACACACCGATCAGCACCGTGCGCTTCTCGGTCCAGGCGGCCATCGGACCACGCGGCTCGGCGTGCTCCTCGGCGTGCTCGTCGGCACCGGCGGGCATGAACCCGCGGCACATCAACGGCACGATGGTCACCACCGTGCCGGCCACCACCAGCAGGTGCACGATCGGTGCGATGTCGAGCGCGTTCGCGCCCGCGCCCACGAGCGCGCCGCCGACAGTGCCGATGCTGAACGCCGCGTGGAACCTCGACATGATCGACCGTTCGAGCTGCTGCTCGACCGCGGCCGCCTCCACGTTCATCGCCACGTCCCACGCACCGGCGCCGAAGCCGAAGAACAACAGCCCGGCGCCCACGACGACGGCGCTCACCTCGGTGCCCACCGCGGCGATGCCGAGGCCGCTCATGCCGACGAACGACATCAGCGTCACCGTGCGCGCCGCACCGAGGCGGTGCACGATGAGGCCGGACAACGGCAGCGAGATCAACGAACCGATGGCCGTCATCAGCAGGAGCCGACCCAGCGGGCCGGGCTTCAGCTCGAGCAGGTCACGGATCTGCGGCACGCGCGACAGGAAGCTCGCGATGATCACCCCGGCGAGGATGAAGACGACATAGACGCTGCGGGTGGCGCGTTGGATCACCCCACGACTGTACCGCTCAAGTACCCCACCGGAGGCCCTGCCGTTCTGGGCGTCGTCCGTCCCAGAACGCGTTCTGGGCGTGGTGCGTCCCGGAAACCGGGACGCGCCACGCCCAGAAGCCGAACGTCAGCGGGGGTCGACGCCTGCCGCGGCGGCCGATCGGCGACGGGCCTCGAACGACTGCACGGCCGGACGCCGCCAGCACAGCCCCTCGCACGCACCCGATGGCGGCCAGTTCGCGTCACGGCTGTACGCCCACCACTCGAACGGGTTCAGGTAGTACGAGCACGTCTCGACCACGTGGCCGAGCGGCTCGCGACGACCGCGTGCCAGCCACGCCACCAACCCCGCCGCGGCACCGACCGCGGCCCACACGCCGTAGATCACCAGGTACACCGGACCCAGCCAACGCGCCTGCCACACGTGCACGCCCTCGTGGTCGGCCACCAACTTCGCCCGCCGGGGGCGATCGACGTCACCCGCACCCGACACCACGTTGCCCAGCGTGAGCGCGTAGCCCTTCCGGAACACCAGCCCCTGCCGGTACACGTGCCGACCCTGCCGCTCGCTCGACGCCGGCACGAACTCGCCCGTCGACACGGCCGCGACGGCGTGCGCCACCAACCCGGTCGCGACCGGGATGCACGCCCAGGTGCTGTCGAGCACGAACCCCACCGCACCCGACCAGCGGCGCCACGGGTACACCCGACGCATACCGCCGACCGCACCGTTCAACCCGCCGATCACCGCCATCACCACACCCACCGCCGGGTGCATCCACGCGCCCGCGAACCACCCCAACGCGGCTCCCGCGGCGGCGACGGCGACACCTTCGATCACGCCGTCGACCCTAGGTGCTACGTTCCGCGCCGATGAGCGCATTGTCGGTGGGGATCTGCTTCGACCGTTCGTTCCCGCCCAACGCGCTGGTGGAGTTCACCGAGCGCATCGAATCGGGCGGGCTCGACCAACTGTGGGTGATCGAGGACTGCTTCTACACGTCGGGCATCGCGCTCGCGTCGGCCGCCCTCGCCCGCACCCACCGCACCACCGTCGGGCTCGGCATCCTGCCCGCCGTGGCCCGCAACCCGGCCATCACCGCGATGGAGATCGCCACCCTCGCCAACCTCGCCCCCGGCCGCCTCATCGCCGGCATCGGCCACGGCGTGCAGTCGTGGATGGAGCAGATGGGCGCCCGCACGCCGAGCCCGCTCACCACGCTCGAGGAGGTCATCACCGTCGTGCGCCGACTGGTGCACGGCGAGAAGGTGAGCTTCCGCGGCAAGGAGGTGCGGCTCGACCAGGTGCAGCTCGACCAGCCGCCCGAGAAGGTGCCGCCAGTGGTGGCCGGTGTGCGCGGCCCGAAGAGCATGGCCGTCGCCGGCCGCGTCGCCGACGGCGTGGTGCTGGCCGAAGGCGCCGGCCCCGCCTACGTGCAGGCGGTGCGCCAGCAGGCCGGCGACCCCGAAGGGTTCCGCATCAGCGTGTTCGCCGCGTTGTGCGTCGAGCCAGACCGCGCCACTGCGTACCGATGGATGGCGCCGGTGGTCGCGGGCTGGCTGAGCAGCCCCAACCCTGCGATGGACGTGCACCCGCACGCCGAGGAGATGAAGGCCCGGTTCCACGACGGTGGCGTCGACGCCCTCGCCACGATGCCCCGCGAATGGTGGCTGGAGCTCGGACCCATTGGCACGTTCGACGACGCGGTCGAGCACCTCTACGGGCTCACCAACGCCGGCGTGCACGACGCCGCGCTGTTCCCGTGCCCCGAGCTGCACCTCGCCCGCGAACAACTCAACGATGCGATCCGCCTGAAGGCCGTGCTGCGCTGAGCGGCCGCCGCGTCAGCGGGTGACGAGGGCCGCGAGCGCGGCGATGGCCACCACGAACCCGATGGCCGCCATCAGGATGCTGCGGCTGCGCGGGGCAGCCTCGAGGTCGGCGTCGTCGCGCTTCACCGCCGGCGGCTTCACCAGCGCCATCACGTTGCCGACGCACATCGCGCCGCCCAACGCCAGCAGCAGCCACACGATGAGGTCCTTGCCGAAGAACATGGCGCCCAGTGTGCCCGCCGCGCCGCAGGGTTGCACCGGAAAACGAGCGCCGGCCCCACCCGGGAGGAGTGGAGCCGGCATTGAGCGGATGAACTCAGTTGTCAGAGAAGTCGTCGCGCGACTCGACCCAGTTCCCGGACTCGCGAAAATTTCTCCGGACGCTCAGCCGGTGCTGGCGACGGCGACCGTGTAGCTCCACAGCTCGGCCTGGATGGGCATCGGCGCCGGCGCGCCACCACCCTCACCACGGTGACCGTGGGCGAACGACGGCGACGCCTTCCACGCCTCGAACGCCGCCTCGTCGCGCCAACGGGTGACCACCAGCCAGGTCGTGCGATCGTCGGCGGGCTGCAGCAGTTCGAAGCCCTCGAACCCGTCGTGGCCGTCGACCGCACCGACGCGAGCGGCGAACCGACGGGCCACCTCCTCCCCCATCTCGGCGGGCACGGTGAGCGCGTTGATCTTGATCACGGTCATGCGCCCAGTGTGCCGCGGCCGACGTGCTTCGCGAACCAGTGCTGGGCGTAGGGGTTGTCGTTGTAGCGCTCGATGTCGGCGTAGCCGAGCCGGCGGTACATCGCGATGGCCTCGGCCAGCACGCCGTTCGTGTCGAGCACGACGCGCGTGCGACCGGCGGCGACGGCCTCGGCCTCGAGTGCCTCGAGCAGACGGCGACCCACGCCCATGCCGCGGCACCGGTCGTGCACCCACATCCGCTTGATCTCGGCCGTCTCGTCGTCGAGCCATTGCACGCCACCGCAGGCGACCACCTCGCCGTCGAGCCGCCCGAGCAGGAACACACCCGCCGGCGGGTTGAACGCCGACGCTGCCTCGTCGAGCGCATCGCCCGGGTCGAACCCGTTCGTGAACCGTCGGTCGAGCTCTGCGAAGTAGGCGCCCATCGCCGCACGCGCCGCCGGAGCACCGGCGTCGTCGGGCGTCAACGTCACGGTCATGCGCGGTCATCGTACGATGCGGCATGGCCACCCACTGGACGCTCGGCTGCGACGCCACCGACCCGCATCGACTCGCCGCGTTCTGGGCACTGGCCCTCGGCTACGTGGCCGAACCCGGGTACGACGACCCCGACGGTGCGTCGATCGTCGACCCCGACGGCGTCGGACCGGCCATCGGCTTCCTCCGCGTGCCCGAGGGCAAGACCGCGAAGAACCGCATGCACATCGACGTGCGCGTCGCCGGCGAACCACCGTGGGACATGGCCGAACGCGCCGCGCTCGTCCGCGAGCGGGTGACGCTGCTGCAGGGTGCCGGTGCGACGGTGGTGCGCGAATGGTTCGACGACGACGTGCTCGACCACGTGGTGATGCACGACCCCGAGGGCAACGAGTTCTGCGTCGCCTGACCCGGCGACGGGTGTTTCCGGGTGTGTTCCGTCCCGGTTTCCGGGACGGAACACACCCAGAAGCCGAAGTGGGACGAACCACGCCCAGAAGCTCAACGGGTACGGTCGAGGGTGGACGAAGGGAGCCGACGATGGCCGAGGAGTTCGAGGGCGACCTGGTGGACGCCGTGTTCTGGGGTGCCGACCTGAGCGGGGCGACGTTCCGCGACGTCAACCTCACCGGCGTGCGCATCAGCCACGCCTGGCTCGTCGACGTGGAGATCGACGCGCTCGTCGAGCGGATGGTGGTGAACGGCGTCGACGTCACCGACTACGTCAACCAGCACGACCCCTGGTACCCGCTGCGCACCATGCTGCGACCCGCCACCCCCGCCGACATGCGCACCACGTGGGCCGCGCTCGAGGCCGAATGGGCCGACACCATCGCCGAGGCCGTCGCCCTCCCGGGCGACGGTGCGAGCCGCTCGGTGAACGACGAGTTCAGCTTCGTGCAGACCGTGCAGCACCTGGTGTTCGCGATCGACAAGTGGTTCACCGTGCCCGTGCTCGGCGCCGGGTTCGACCCGATCGGCCTGCCGAACCGCGGCTCGCTCGACTTCTGGGAGCCGCACCTCGACTACTCCCTCACCCCCACGCTCGCCGAAGCCCTCGCCGTGCGCGCCGACCGCGGTGCCCGCTTCCGCGCCTTCGTCGACACGGTCGCCGAGGCCGACCTCGACCGCGAGGTCGACGTCATGGAGAACGGCCCGCACCCGCTGCGCGAATGCCTGTACACGGTGTTCGAGGAGGAGTTCTGGCACCTCCGCTACGCGCGCCGCGACCTTGCCATCGTGCAGGCCGGCTGACGACGCAACGTCAGCGGTAGCCGTCGGGCTCCGCCGGCCGCCAGTCGCCGAACGACACCCGCACCTGCATTCGCAGCCGTGAGTCCTCCGGTGAGGTGATGACGATCGTCTCACCGGCCAGGATCTGCTCGGGCGTGAGCGTGCTCGTGAACGACACCACACCGAGACCGGTGCGCGCGTTGCCGCTGCAGTCGCCGTTGCCCGTGGTGGTGATCTCGACCGACACCTCCACCAGCATCTCGTCGGGGTAGTAGGGCGCCGACGTCGGCCCGTTCGGCGTGAACGTGGTGCCATTGAGCGCGAGGCACGACTCCGACGTGCCCTGCCGGGTCGTGGTCGACTCCCACCAGTAGTTCGTCTGCTGCACACCCGACAGGCGCACGGTGATGCCGTAGAAGTAGCCGAGGTCGGCAAGGCCCTCGCCACCGAGCATCTGCAACGCGACGGTCGTGCGCGCCGAGGCGTTCGACAGTCGGTAGAACAGCGTCGTGCCGGGCTCGGTGTGGTCGCGCACGAAGCGGGCACCGTCCTCGGTCACCATCTGCAGCTCGAACCCGTAGTACCGGCCGCGGCACAGATCGTCGAACCGCACCGTCGACGCCTCACTGAACCCCGTGGAGGTGACGGCAGTCGCCGTCGAGCACTGCGACAACTCGTCGTTGTACGGCGACTCGATCGGCACCATCGTGATCTGCACCGGGCGGTCGGTGCGCACCGTCGCCTCGAGACCGGCGTGGAAGTCGTCGCTGCCGCGCAGCACGTTGTACGACACGGGCGCCACCACCGGCACATCGGGCAGCTCGGGGATGGTCGCCTCCAGCGGCGTCACCAGGCCCGCCGGACCGCCCGGGCCGGCCACCACGGGGTAGTCCACCCGGAACACCAGGATCCCGTCGTTCGGGGTCTCGCACCCGAGCCCGAACGACGACCCGCACAGCCCGCCGCGCTCGACCGGGATCGGCACCTCGAACCACTCCCGGCCTTGGCACCCCTCGGGCACCCGGCACCCGGTGACGTGGATGGGGATGGCCACCTCGATGGTGCGCCGGCTGGCCTCCGAGGTCGGATCGAGACGTCGCGACACGCGCAGCGGCACCGTCAGGTTGCCGTCGCGATCGACCGGCACGACCGCCCTCGCGCACTCCCACACGACCGTCTCGATGGTGTGCGTGCGACCCGGGGCCAGCTCGGGGACGACCGTGCCGCCGTCGCACTCACCGAACGTGCCGGTCGTGACGTGGTCGCCGGCCGACACGCCGATGCCCGCCGGGATGGTGGCATCGCCCGCCCGCCGCACCGACTGCAGCACGATGCGCGGCTGCTCCTGCGACGGCGCGTGCAACAGCAGCCGGTCGGTGAACGCCGTCCGCAACGGGTTGTCGTCGACGTGGATGTCGGCGCACACCAGCACGCCCTGGCCCGCCAGCATCGGAACGGCCGCACCGAACCCGCGCGAGTAGGTCAGGTCGAACAGCTCCGGCGGCGTGGGGCCACCGATCGGGCCGACCAGCATCGAGTCGGGCATCCGCTGGGCGGTGTCGCACGAGAACGAGTCGCCCTCGGTGACGTACCGCCAGCGGAACGAGACGAACCCCTCACGCGGCGACCACGCCTTCACGTGGGCCACCGGGCTCAGCCCCGTGATCTCGGCGGTGGCGACCGGCCGCAGCGTCGGGTCGTCGGCGGCCAGGATCCGCGGCTGCGCGTCCTGCTGCACCGGGCGGCCGTACACGTCGACACCCCACGCCTCGTACTCGTAGGGGATGGTCGGGTCGTGATCGACGTTGAAGCACGTCATCAACATCGAGTCGATGACGTCGAACGCCGGCCCGGCCAACTGCTCGTTCCACCACGCCACCTCACTGTCGGGCGTGGCACCGATGTCGTACTCCACCCACGCCTCGGTGCTGCCGTACGGCCGGTAGCGGAAGTGCGCCTCGGCGAGCGGCGTGTGCGTGGTCATCATCATCTCGGCCGTCGTGTCGCTCGACGGCGGCGCCGACGGGCAGCCGCGCACACCCGGCGTGCGGCCGGTCGGCCAGTGGCCGGCGTTGACGAACATGAACGGGCGCGGCGGCGTGGGGCCGAGTGCGCCGTCGAACGTGGCCGCGTAGCCGGGCGCGCAGTCGTCGGCCGGGGCGCTGCCCGGCGTCGCGCCGGCGCACGGGTCGAACGCGAGGTCGCGCAGCCACTCCAGCCCGAGCACGTCGGGGTGCAGCACGAACCAGGCCTCGCGATCGAACGGCACCGGCTCGGTGGGATCGGCCGGCGGCGAGGTGGTGTCGGGGGGTGGCACCGCCTCGCCGGCCGGCACCTCGGCGACGATCGCGCCGATCACCTCGGGCGCGGCACCCGAGCCACCCGCGGCAGCGAACGGCACACCGTCGGGGGGCGCGGTGGCCTCCTCGATCAGGCGGCCGGGCTCGGTGTCGTCGGGCGAGAGACCCACCGCGGCGGGCGCGATGACCGGGATCGCGTGGTCGGGCGTGACGGCCAGGTCGGACACGGTGACCGTGTCGCCGTCGGCCAGCGTGGTGGTGGTGTCGGCGCCGAGCCGCACGAGCGCGTCGTCGGTGGCGATCTCGACAGCCGCGTCGTCGGTGCCGACGATGGCCCGGGCGGCGAACACACCGACGACGCCGAGCCCGACGAACGCCGCAGCGGGGAGGAGGAAGCGAGCGATGCGGTTCATGTCAGCCCACACACGTTCCGAAGACTTCGACGGTCACCACGACAGGGTTCGACAGGTTGCCGGCCGCGTCGCGGGCACGGACCGTGATCGACGTGTCCTGGTAGAACCCAGAGGAGAGCCCGGAGAACGGACCGAACGTGGCCCGCCAGGCGCCGGCGCTGAACGTGAAGTTCAACGGGCTGCCGGGCAGGCCCGAGTACGTGCCGGTCACCGCGACCACCCCGCGGTTGTCGTTGGCGAACACGACGAGCTGCGCCTCGTTCGGGCACTCCGACCAACTGGCGTCGAAGATCTGCGGAGGCTGGCCCGGCTGAGCACTCGGCGACGTGATCTGCACCTGCAGCGTCGGCTGCTGGGTGTCGGGCGCGGTGGTCGGCGCGACCGTGGTCGGCGGCAGCGTGGTCACCACCGCGGCCGCCGTGGTGGTCGGCGCGATCGTGGTGCTCGAACCCGGCACCGTCGTCGACGTGGTCGTGCTCTCCCCCGGCGCCGTCGTCGTCGTCGGCACCTCACCCAGCGACACGGCCGCCTCGGCACACGTCATCACCGGCACCTCGGCGCGATCGCCGTCGGGCTCGAGCGCGGCCGACGGGATCCACACCACCGTGCTCAACGCCCGCGGGTCCCGCACCGCCGACCACGCGTCGGCCTCGTCGCGGGCGATCACGTACACCCGGTCACCCGAGCGCAGCTCGCCCACCAGCGCGCCGTCGGGGCAGTCGTACGTCGACCCGTGCCGCACCTCGATGGCCGGCCCTGCCGCCGCCGCAGCCGCACCGTCGGCCGGTGCGCGCAGCACCGTGGCGCCCAGCACCGCACCCGCCACCAGACCGACGGCACCGAGGCCGCCGACCAACTTCAGCGTCGCCGCGCCCTGCGTGGCAGCCCGGGTCGCGTTCGTCGCGACGAAGGCCGACGCGGCGGCCGGATCTGCGCCGTGCCCGGCCGCGTTCGCCGCGTCCTTCATGCGCGCCCGGAGCTCGTCGTCGAAGCTCATGCCGCGCCCCCTTCCTGCTGATCGCCCAACGCCTGCGCGAGGTGCGCACGCGCCCTCGACAGCAACGTCTTCACCGAACCGTCCGACACGCCGAGCGCGGCGGCGGCATCCGCCACCGACAGGTCGTGCACGTAGAACAACACCGCCGCCTGGCGCTCTCGCAACGGCAACCCCGCGAGCACAGCCATCAGGTCGGTGTCGAGCTGCTCCGAGCGGACGTCGACCCCGGCGCCCCGCTCACCGAGCCGCGCGTACGCCCGCTCCTCGGCGCCACGTCGACGGTGCTTGCTGCGCGCCTCGTTGCTCGCCACCACGGTGATCCACGCCACCAGGCGTTCGACGGGCTCGTCGCCACGCCGCCACGCCTTCACCAACGCCTCCTGCACCGCGTCCTCCGCGGTGGCCCGGTCGCCGGTGATGAGCGTCACGCTGCCCACCACCTGCCGGTAGTGCTCGGCCACGAACGCCTGCAGTTCGGCGGTGCGCCGTGCCACGGTGTCGTCGCTCATGCGGACCACCTCCCTCCAGCCTGCTCGAGCGCCCGATCAGCCGATCCGGGTGTAGGTGATGCTGCCGAACTCGCTGCCGATCACGTCGAACGACAACGTCGTCGCGTCGCACACGACCGTCGAGCCCTCGAAGCTCGGCGCCGGGGACGGCGGCTCCACACCTGCGCCGGGCATCGACACCTCGGTGCCGTCGGGCAACGTGGCGACGAACGCACCGGCCACGATGTCGTTCACCGTGACGTCGGCGTGCACCACGTCGCCGTCGAGCGTGAACGTGCCCTCGATGTGCGACGAGCTCGAGCTGGTGAGCGTGAGCTCGGCGATGGTGCCGATGATGACGATCGACGAGTCGGCCACGAACGAACCGTTGTCGATGATCACGCCCGACACGCTCTCGGGGCCCACCGTCATCGGCAGCGGGATGCCCATCGAGTCGATCCGGCGCTGGTGCTCGGCCGCATCGGCCTGCCACGTGCCGTTCATGCATTCGGCGGTCGCGTCGCCCGGCGCATCGGTGGCCGGCACGGTGGTCTCCGCCGCCGTCGCCGCGGTGGTCTCCGCCGCGGTGTCACCCGTGGTGACCTCCGCGCCCGACGACGTGGTGTCGGCCGACGAGTCGCCACCGCCCCCACACGCCGCGAGCGTGGTGAGTGCCACGGCGAACACCAGTGCACTGCGATGCAGCATCGTTCCTCCCCCCAATCGAAGGTCACGAGTCATGACGATCTTCTCAGATCGGAAGAGGTTTCGGCAGAAGTTTCCTCGGGCTGAAGCGAACGGCGTCATGCTCGGACGACGCACGGGACCCCCGACCCGGTTGACACGACCCCCGAGAAATTCAGACGGGGCGGGCCTTCTGCGGATGCGGGGCCTCGTGGCGGGCCAGCATCGCGACGAACTCCTCGATCTTGCGAGCCCGCGTCTCGGCCCGGCGCACCGAGTTCACGCGGTGCACGAGCGCGAACAGGTTGCTCTTCGTCAGCACGTCGAACATCGCCTGCGCCTCGGGCACCGCGGCGATGGCGGCGAGCAGGTCGTCGGGCACCACGGTCTCCGACTGCGGCGCGTACGCGGCCGCCCACCGGCCATCGGCCTTCGCCGCGTCGGCCGCCGCACGACCCGCCGGCAGCACACGACCCGCCGCCTCCAGTCGTTCGAAGTTCGCCACGTTGCGCTGGCTCCAGATGCTGCGCGCCCCACGGGGCGTGTACCGCACGAACGACGTCATCTCGTCGCGACGGCGACCCTGCCCGTCGATCCACCCGACGCACAGCGCCTCGTCGACGGCCTCCTGCCACGTCAGCGACGTGACGGTGCCACCCTTCTTGGTGAGCGCCAACCACACGCCCGGCGACGTGCCGTGGTGCTCGGCCAACCAGACCCGCAACGCCGCGGCATCGGCCACCACCAACTCCTCGAGCGGCGCGGCGGCCATGGTCAGACGTTGCGGGCCGCGTTGCCGAACTTGGTGTACTGGCCGCGGAACACCAGCCGCGCCACACCCGTCGGGCCCGAACGGTGCTTGGCGATGATGAGCTCGGCCGACGCCTTGTCGGGCGAGTCGCGGTTGTACACCTCGTCGCGGTACAGGAACATCACGACGTCTGCGTCCTGCTCGAGCGAACCCGATTCACGCAGGTCGGCCAGCATCGGTCGCTTGTCGGCACGGCTCTCGAGCGTTCGGCTCAACTGGCTGAGGGCGATGATCGGCACCTCGAGCTCACGGGCCAGGATCTTCAGGCCACGACTGATCTCGCTGACCTCCAACTGGCGGTTCTCGGCGTTCGATCCGCCGCTCATCAGTTGGAGGTAGTCGATCATGATGAGGCCCAGCCCACCCGTACGGGCCTTCAACCGGCGGGCCTTCGCACGGATCTCCATCACCGTGACGCGCGGGTTGTCGTCGAGGTACAGCGGCACGCTGTCGATGCGGTTGATGGCCCGGCCGATCTTGGTCCAGTCGGCCTCCTGCAGCCGGCCGGTGCGCAGCTTCTGCGACTCGACCTCGGCCTCGCTCGACAGGATTCGCTGAGTGAGCTCGGCGTGCCCCATTTCGAGCGAGAACACGAGCACCGGCTTGTGCGTGGTCTTCGCCACGTTGGTGGCGATGCCCAGCCCCAGGGCGGTGTTGTGCACGTACAGGTCGGCGGCCACGAAGTTGTGCAGTTCGGGCACGGTGAAGTCGATCACCCGGTCGACACCAGCGGGCGTGATGGCCGTGATGCGATCCCAGGTGACCGCGGGTGAGGCCCACCACCGCAGACGCTGATCGTCGAGCACATCGGCGAGCAGGGCGATGGTCTCGCGGCGGGGCCGACGCCGATACGGGTGCCAGTTGTGGCTGCTCGGCTTGCCGGCCGCGCGGCTGATGTCGGCCCACGAACGCTCACCCTTGGCCTTGATGACGTCGTCCCACACCTCCATCGGCAGTGTGTCGATGGTGTACTGACCCGCCGGCGTGGC
>JBDKJP010000116.1:0-57864 GCA_039796575.1 Actinomycetota bacterium | reverse complement strand
AGCAGACGGCCGAGGCCGGCGGCGGACTCGATCGCCCACACGCGGTCGGCGTCGAGTGGTTCGGCCCACGCCAGCAGACGTTCGGTCTGCCCGACGCGGGCGGGGAACGTGAAGCGGGCGATGGGTTGTTCGTCGCGGTCCACCGCGACAGCAGTATGGGTCGACTTGTGAGGGTCGATCCCGATGGTCACAGACATGCAGTGCTCCTTGCGCTCTTGGATGTGGGGCCACGGCGGGCACTCCTGATGTGATGGTGAACGCCTCTTTCGAGCCACGCCGCGACAGCGGTCCCGGCCGGCCAACGCTTCGCTCGGAGGCCAACCCACAACACGGGCGGCAGGCAGTTCGAGAGTCAACCAACCGGGACCTGGGACGCTAAGCCGTCGCCGAGCACCCCTCGACACTCTCCATCAGGCAGATCTGGGCGCTCAGCCTTGCGGCTGGTGGTGGGGCGTCTGGTGGAGCCACCAGAGTTGATCGATGTTCGCGTTCAACCAGTTAGGTGCAAGGGCCTCGCGGCTGCCACCACTGCGGAAGTGCTCCGCACACTTCTCCATCCAGGCCTGGTACTCGCCGTCGAACCCGTGACCGCGTTGTCGTTGGCCGAGGTGGTCGAACTCTGGCTCAGGCAACAACTCAATGCTGCGGGGCAGTGATCCCACGTGGTCTGCGAACTCGTCAGGTAGGCGCACAGCATGTTCGGTCAGGTAGTGCGCGAGGCCTTCGGGCCAGCAGTACACCCCGTCCGTCAGTTCCTTGCTACCCACGTACACGTCGCAGAAACGACAGTTGGAGAGGCCGCGGTACTGCTCCAGGGTGCGGCCACGCAGGAGGTGACCGACGACCATCTCTCGCGTCGCAGGCGGCCAGGTGTTGTCGACGAAATCACGTGGGTTGGGCCACGGCGTCTCGCTGAACTCGCTGCGCCAGTAGCCGATCAGACGCAGGCCAACCACCGGCGCATAATGCCCGATATGTGCGCTCTGCGCAAGGGCGATCACCGGAGGTGACGAAAACTCCCTAGGGAGTGTCCTGGAGGGGCGCGAGAACGCGGCGAGCCACAAGGACGGGGATCGCCCGCCGAGCTGGACGGCGTCTGGGTGGTTTCCGTCCCGGAAACCGGGACGGAAACCAACCGGAACGCGATCTGAGACACACGACGCCCAGAAGCCCCGCTCGGTGCGCTGCGGTCGAGGCCATCGGGCCCCGAAAGGAGGACTCACGCGCTGCGCCCCGTGGGCTCAGGCCCACCAGCGCAGCGCGGTGAACACAACCATGCCGACGCAGATCATGGCCGTCATGTTGCGCCACTTCGCGAACACGGCGCTCGCGGCCAGCAGCGCCCACATCTGATGGTTGTCCCAGCTGATGAACGGCTGGTGCTCGCGGGTGAACACGGTCGGCGCCACGATGGCCGTGAGCGCGCACACCGGCGCGTACTTCAGCGCCCGTTCCCACGATGCCGGCAGCTGCACCGACTGCGGCAGCATGAAGAAGCTGCTGCGCGTCGCGAACGTGACGACCGTGAGCCCGGCGATGGCGAGCGTCATGTAGAGCCAGTCGTGGACGCCGTTCATGCTCGGCTCCGCCACACGTCGATCGACACCGCCACGGCGCCGCCGGCGAGGACCGACACCAGCAGCCCGAGCTTCATCGGCATGTCGGCGGTCACCACGGAGAGCACCCCCGTGACGACGATGCCGGCCACCGCCGGGAACTTGTTGGCCATCGGGATGAGCACCGCCACCAACGCCAGTGACGCGGCGAGCTCGAACCCCCACTCCGACGGGAACATTCCGCCGACGAGGATGCCGAGGTACGACGACACCTGCCACGCCGCCCAGTTGGTGACGGCGCCGCCGTAGAAGTAGCCGTACTGCTCGGGGGTGCCGCGCTCAGGGTCGTCGGCGAAGCGCCGTGAGAACAACGCGAAGCCGAGGTCGCCGTTGAGGTAGCCGGCCACCAACCGCTGCTGCCACGGCAGCTTCATGAAGTAGCTGCGCGACGCCGCGGAGAAGATGACGAAGCGCAGGTTCACCAGCAGGGCGGTGGCGAACACCACCGGGAGCGGCGTGCCCGCGGCCAGCAGCGGCAGCGTGGCCAACTGGGCCGAACCGGCGTACACGAACAACGTGACGGCGAGCGCGCCCGGCATCGTCATGCCCGCGTTCACCATCGCGACGCCGGTGACGAGGCCCCACACGCCGATGGCGACGGTGAACGGCGCCATCGACCGCACGCCTGCTTCGAACTCTGCCCGCGGGCAGTACGCGAACAGGTGCGCGCGGGCGCGCTTCATCGGGCGAGGTGCGCGAGCTCGAGCTCGATCACGCCGCGGGCATCGACGTCGGTGAGGATGCGCACGGTGCGGCGGCCCTTCCACGGCCCCTCCTCGTCGCTGTCGGACAGCGCGGGCAGGGTGCGGCCGCGGCACACGCTGTGCCCTGTGTCGACGCGGATGGGCAGTTCCTTCCACGTGAACAGGTGCGGCGCGAGCAGGTAGCTGATGGTGGTGGAGTCGTGCACGTAGATGCCGTCGACGTGGTTGCGGCTGCGGTAGAACGCGGAGTAGTACGGCACGATGGCCGCGAGGTGCGCGGCCCGCGGGCCGGCGGTGCGACCGAACACGGCCATGTCGTCGTTGGTCATCGTGATGCGGTGGGTGACGTCGAGGCCGGCCATGGTGATGGGGCAGTCGGCGCCGAACACGATGTCGGCGGCCTCGGGATCGTTGAGGATGTTGGCCTCCGACGCCGGCGAGGCGTTGCCGCTGGTGAACGCGGCGCCGCCCATCACCACGATCTCCTTCACGAACGAGGTGAGGTCGGGCTTCATCAGCATCGCGAGCGCCATGTTGGTGAACGGGCCGAGCAGCACGACGGTGATCTCGTCGGGCTCGGCCATCACGGTGTCGATGATGAACTGCGCGGCGTGCACGGGCAGCGCCTCGCGGGTGCTGGGCGGCAGGTGCACGTTGCCCTGCCCATCGTCGCCGTGCACGAATGCCACCGGCCCGCGGTAGTTCATGGCCAGCGGGCGTGACGCGCCCTGTGCGACAGGGATGTCGGGGCGACCCGCGATGTCGAGCAGGCGCAGCGCGTTGGTGGTGCACACGTCGGTATGGGCGTTGCCGAACACGGTGGTGAGGCCCACCACGTCGAACTCGGGCGAGGCCAGCGCGAAGAAGATGGCCATGGCATCGTCGATGCCGGGGTCGGTGTCGATGAGGATGCGTCGTGCCGTGGTCACCCGGCGAATGTACTGCCGGGTCAGTCGGCGGGTCGACTCGCTTCGTCGACGGTGACGTAGCCCTTGGTGAGCGTGAAGCGGGTGCACACCGTGGCCGTGGCGGTGAGGTGCACGGCGGCCGCCACCAGCAGGGCGTTGCGGATGCCGGCGGCGTCGGCCACGGCGCCCCACACGACGGTCCCGATCGACGTGCCGAGCCAGACGGTGAGCATCACCACCGACGAGGCGCGGCCGCGGATCCAGTTCGGCAGCATCAGCATGAACATCGAGTAGACGATGTTCATCGCGGCCATCGTGCCGATGCCGGTGAACAGCACGCCCACCGTGGCGACGGGTACCCAGCCGGTGAGGGCCACCATCACGGCACCGGTGCTCCACAGGCTGGCGGCACCGAACACGAGGGTGTCGGGGCCGAACCGCAGCTTCAGGGGCGGGAGGGCCCACACGGCCACCACGGCGCCGACACCGAACGCGGCCGACATGATGCCGAACTGTGCCGAGGTTGCATCGAGCTGCTGGCGGGCCACCACCGGCAGCAGGGCCACCATCGACGACGTGGCGAGGAACGCGAGCGCGATGCGGATGGCGTAACGGGAGAGGATGCGGCGTCCGGCGAAGTACGTCACGCCGGTCTTCATCGCGTGCCACATCGGTTCGTCGGACGTGGGCCCGGGGCGCTCGGGACGGAACCGCCACATCACGATGACGATGCCGAGGAACGAGGCGGCGTTGATGAGGAACACGGCACCGGGCCCGGCGACGGCGATGATGACGCCGGCGAGGGCTGGCCCCACCGACTGCGACCCGTTGTACGCGATGTTGTTGAGGCCGATGGCCTGGGTGAGCTCGCGTGGTTCGACGAGCTCGGGGATGAGCGCCATGAACGCCGGGCCCGACATGGTCATCACGATGGAGAGCACGAACGTGCCGACGAGCAGCGACGGCACCTCCAGCCGATCGGTGACGGCGAGCACCCCGAGCACCGCGGCGAAGAACAGCGACCCGAGCTGGCTGACGAGGATGAGCTTTCGGCGATCGACCACGTCGGCGAACGCGCCGGCGGGGATGGCCACGAGGAACCCGGGCACGGCCCAGGCGGTCTGCACCAGGCTGACCACGGTGGGGGAGTCGGACAGGTCGGTCATCGCCCATGCCGCGCCGACGGTGTGCATCGTGGTGCCGATGTTGGACACGAGCGCGGCGAGCCACAGGTTGCGGAACACCGTCACGCGCAGCGGCGACCACGGACTGGTCGGTGCGGGGATCGTGGCGGTCACTCCGGCATTCTGCCGCGCGACCGTTCCGTGAATGCGACCGGTTGACGAATTGCCGAGAAATTCCTAATGTTCGGAATATGTCGGACATTCGTGCCACGCACCACCTCGACTACGAGCTCGCCGATCACGTCGACGCCGACACCCCGACGCGGCTGAAGGCGTTGGGCGACCCGCTGCGCATGCTCATCCTCGACCTGGTGCTCGAACGGGCCATGAGCGTCACCGAGCTCGCCGAGCGGGTGCGGCGGCCGAGGGGTTCGGTCGCCCACCACGTCGACCTGCTGCTCGACGCCGGGCTCCTCCAGGTCGTGCGCACGCGTCGCGTCCGCGCCATGGAGGAACGCTTCTACGGTCGGGTGGCCCGCACCATCAACTTCCCCGACCACGCGCACGGCAGTGACCTCCCGTTCTTCGCCGACGCCCGAGCGATGTTCGACGCCGACGCCCCGGCCGACACGCCCGGCTTCTTCACCATGCGCTCCGTGCGCATGCCTGCCGAACGCGCCATCGAGTTCTGTGAACGCCTCGAAGCGCTCGCGCTCGAGTTCAGCACCACGCCCCGCGGCGGCGACCGGGAGTTCGCGATGCTCCTCGGCCTGTTCGCCACCAACCGCCCCGTCGCCCCGAAGGAGTCGCCCGATGGCGAGTGAACGCATCCGCCTCGGCGGCAACTACCGCAAGCTCTACAGCGCCACGGCGCTCTCCAACATCGGCGACGGCATGTCGTCGATCGCGTACCCGTGGCTCGCCACCGCCATCACCCGCAACCCGTTGCTCATCGCGCTGGTGGCCGCCGCCCAGCGACTGCCGTGGCTGGTGTTCACGCTTCCTGCGGGTGTCATCACCGACCGGGTCGACCGGCGCCGGGCCATGGTCGCCATGGACACGCTGCGCGGCGGGTTCACGCTCCTCATCGCGTTCGCGGTGCTCTCGCAACAGGACACGCTGCCCGCGCCCGACGCGCTCGACGAGGTCGTCGGCACTCGCACCGGCCTGTACCTGTTGCTCATCGCGGCCACGCTGCTGCTCGGGTCGGCCGAGGTGCTGCGCGACAACTGCGGCCAGACGTTCATGCCGTCGATCGTCGCCCCCGAGCACCTCGAGCGCGCCAACGGCCGCATGTGGAGCATCGAGTCGGTGGCCAACACGTTCATCGGCCCGCCGCTCGGCTCGCTGCTCCTGCTCTCCGCGTTCTCCATCCCGTTCTTCGTCGACGCCGGCTCGTTCTTCACCGCCGCCGCGCTCGTGGCGCTCATCCCCGGCACGTTCCGCGCCGTGCGGCCCGAGGGCGCCGGCGAGGTCGAGCAGCCCAACTGGCGGGTCGAGTTGAAGGAGGGCGTCCGGTGGCTGTGGCGGCATCCGCTGCTGCGCTCGATGGCCATCATCCTCGGCCTGATGAACATGGCGTCGAACCTCAGCGGCGCGATGTTCGTGCTCTTCTCGCAGGACGTGCTCGGCGTGACCCCGCTCACGTTCACGTTGATGGGCTTCGGCTTCGCCATCGGAGCCATCATCGGCGGCTACGTCGCACCGTGGATGTCGCGGACGTTCGGCAGCGGTGCGTGCCTCGCCCTCACGCTCGGCTCGGGCGCGGTCACGCAGGCGCTGGTGGGCGTGTCGTCGTGGTGGCCGCTGACGGGCGTGATCTTCGCCATCGGCGCGCTGCTCGGCAGCACGTGGAACGTCATCACCGTCAGCCTGCGCCAGACCATCATCCCGGCGCACCTGCTCGGTCGCGTCAACAGCGTGTACCGCTTCTTCGCATGGGGCAGCATCCCCATCGGCGCCGCGCTCGGCGGTCTGGTCGTGATGATCTCGCGCCAGTTCCTCAGCCACGAGATGTCGCTGCAGATGGTGTGGTTCGTCGACGCCGCCATCCATGCGGTGCTGTTCTTCGTGGTCCGTGAGAAGCTCACCACCGAACGGTTGGAAGCCGCACGCGCCGAGGGCGTGGCCCAGCACGCGCTCCTGGAGGACGTGTGACCCACCCCGACGACCTCGCCATCGATCGTCGCGCCGCGGTGCGGCGCATCGACCTCGACGGGGGCTCCTGGGTCGACGTCGTGGAGGGGTTCGTGCGCGACGCGGACGTGCTGCTCGACGAGCTGGTCGCCGAGGTGCCATGGGCGCAGACCGAGGTGCTGCGCTACGACCGGTACGTCGCCGAGCAACGGCTCAGCGCCGGCCTCCGTGCCGACAGCCGACCGGTGCTGCGCCAGACCGACCTCCACCTGCAGGCCGCGTACCGCGTGCCGTTCGACGGTGTGGCCGCCATCCTCTACCGCGACGGCACCGACTTCCAGGGCCTGCACAGCGATCGAGCGATGCGCTGGCTCGACGACACCCGCATCGCCATCGTGGTCCTCGGCCAGCGTCGACCGTTCGTCATCCGCCCGCGTGGTTCGTGGGTCGAGGCGGCAGCCAGCCGAGTGCCGGCGGGGGAGGGCCCCGACGACCTCGTGCTGCTCCCCGGCGAGGGCGATCTGCTCGTCATGGGTGGTGCGTGCCAGCGCGACTGGCTGCACGGCATCCCCGCCGCCGACACCCCGAACGCGCGCCTCTCGCTCACGTGGCGGTGGACCAGCCGACGCGGTCGGCCGGACACGAATCCGGGCCACTACGAGGGTCGGCAGTTCGGTGACGGGCCCCGTCGGCCGGGTTCGAGGGCCGTCCGTTCCGCATCGTGAAATTCACGGGACACTCGTGCGGAGAATCGGTGTGACAGTGGTCGCATCACTCCCCGGGCGCGAATACGATGACGAGCCTTGAACGTGTCTGACATCCCCTCGATCGTGCGCGACTTCGCGACCTGGCCGGGCGGTCTGATGCCCGCGCTCCACGCCATCCAGCACGAGGCCGGCTACATCGATGCCGAGCACATCCCGCTCCTCGCCGACACGTTCGGTCTCTCGGTCGCCGAGGTGCACGGGGTCATCACGTTCTACAAGGACTTCCGCACCACACCGCCGGCCGGTCCGGTGGTGCACGTGTGCCGCGCCGAGGCCTGCCTCTCGCGTGGTGGTGCCGCACTCCACCAGGCCGCCATCGATGCCGCGGCCGGCCAGCCGGTGGAGGTCGAGGAAGTGTTCTGCCTCGGTCTGTGCACGCAGGGCCCGGCGGTCGCCGCCGACGGTCGGCTGCACGGCGGCGTCACGGCCGAAGGGGTGGCCACCATCATCGGTCAGGTCGCCCGTCGTGGGGCCGTCGCCGCGCCGGTGCACACCGGTGGCGACGGTGTCACCGTGCACGTGCCCATCGACGCGGCGGCGCGTGCTGCCGGAGCCGACGACGTGGCCGCCGCGCTCGCTGCTCAGCCGGGTGTGCGAGTGGTGCGCAACGGCTCGCGGGGCATGCTCTGGCTCGAGCCGCTCGTCGAGGTGGCCACGGCCGACGGTCGCATCGCGTACGGCAACGTCACCGCCGCCGACGTGCCCGGTCTGCTCGAGGCCGGCCTGCTGCAGGGCGGCGAGCACCCCATGCGGCTCGGCCCGGCGCACGAGCTGCCCTGGATGCAGGGCCAGCAGCGCGTCACGTTCGGTCGCGTCGGTGTGATCGACCCTCGCGACGCCGACGACTACGTGGCGCACGGTGGCCTGGCTGGTCTGCGTCGCGCGATGGCCATGCAGCCCGGCGACGTGGTCACCGAGGTCACCGACAGCGGCCTGCGCGGTCGCGGCGGCGCGGCCTTCCCCAGCGGCATCAAGCTGCGCACGGTGCTCGACACCCCGGCCGACCGCAAGTACATCGTCTGCAACGCCGACGAGGGCGACAGCGGCAGCTTCGCCGACCGCATGCTCATGGAGGGCGACCCGTTCCTCCTCATCGAGGGCATGGCCATCGCCGGCTGGGCCGTCGGTGCGAACGACGGCTACCTGTACATCCGCAGCGAGTACCCCGACGCCATCGCCACCATCCGCTCCGCCATCGCCACCGCCGAGACGCTCGGCTGGCTCACGGGTGCCGACGCCCCCGAGCACGGCATCCTCGGCAGCGACTTCCCGTTCCGTCTCCACGTGCGCATCGGCGCCGGTGCCTACATCTGCGGTGAGGAGACCGCGCTGATGGAGAGCATCGAAGGCCGCCGCGGCATCGTGCGCGCCAAGCCGCCGCTGCCCGCCATCGAAGGCCTGTGGGGCAAGCCCACCGTCATCAACAACGTGCTCAGCCTCGCGGCGCTGCCGTCGGTGCTGGCCGACGGGGCCGGCGCGTACGCCGCGCTCGGTCACGGCCGCAGCCGCGGCACCCAGGTCGTGCAGCTCGCCGGCAACGTGGCGCGCGGCGGCATCGTCGAGGTGCCGTTCGGTGTCACCGTCCGCGAGATCGTCGAGCAGTGGGGTGGCGGCACCGCCAGCGGTCGCCCCGTGCGCACGGTGCAGGTGGGCGGCCCGCTCGGGGCCTACCTGTCGCCCGAGCAGATGGACCTGCCGGTCGACTACGAGGCGTTCAACGCCGCCGGCGCGTTGCTCGGCCACGGCAGCATGGTGGTGTTCGACGACACCGTCGACATGGCCGCGATGGCTCGCTTCGCGATGGAGTTCTGCGCCGCCGAGTCGTGCGGCAAGTGCACGCCGTGCCGCATCGGCAGCACCCGCGGCGTCGAGCTCATCGACAAGATCGTCGCCGGCGACCGGCCCGAGCACCACATCGAGGTGCTCGTCGACCTGTGCGAGGTCATGGCCGACGCCTCGCTGTGCGCGATGGGCGGGTTCACCCCGCTGCCGGTGCGCAGCGCGCTCACCCACTTCACCGACGACTTCCACCGGAACGGAGCCTCCGCATGACGCTCAGCATGAACGTGCTCTTCGGCGAGCGCGACCTCGGAACGCCGGCACCCGACCGCGGGCGTGAGCCCGCCCCCGCCACGGTCGAGGTCACCATCGACGGCACCACCATCGCGGTGGCCGAGGGCACGTCGGTGATGCGCGCCGCCGCCATCTGCGGCGTCGACATCCCGAAGCTGTGCGCCACCGATCGCCTCGATCCGTACGGTTCGTGCCGCCTCTGCGTGGTCGAGATCGACGGCCGCAAGGGCACCCCCGCGTCGTGCACCACGCCGGTCGCGTCGGGCATGAGCGTCACCACGCAGTCGCCGAAGCTCGAGAAGCTGCGCCGTGGCGTGATGGAGCTGTACATCAGCGACCACCCGCTCGACTGCCTCACCTGCGCCGCCAACGGCGACTGCGAGCTGCAGGACATGTCGGGCAAGGTGGGTCTGCGCGAAGTGCGCTACGGCTACGAGGGCGACAACCACCTCGACCTCGGCAAGGACACCTCGAACCCGTACTTCACGTTCGACTCGTCGAAGTGCATCGTGTGCTCGCGGTGCGTTCGGGCGTGCGAGGAGGTGCAGGGCACGTTCGCCCTCACCATCGAAGGCCGCGGCTTCGGCTCGCGCGTCGCCGCCGGCTTCAAGGGCTCGTTCTTCGACAGCGACTGCGTCAGCTGTGGCGCGTGCGTGCAGGTGTGCCCCACGGCCACGCTCACCGAGAACACCGTCATCGAGATGGGCCAGCCGCGCCGCACCGTGCTCACCACCTGCGCGTACTGCGGTGTGGGCTGCTCGTTCAAGGCCGAGATGCAGGGCGAGGAAGTGGTCCGCATGGTGCCGTACAAGAACGGCGGCGCCAACGAGGGCCACTCGTGCGTGAAGGGTCGCTTCGCGTGGGGCTACGCCACGCACCAGGAGCGCCAGCTGCAGCCGATGATCCGCGAGCGCATCACCGACGAGTGGACGGTGGTCACCTGGGAGGAAGCCATCTCCTACACGGCGGCGAGGCTGAAGGACATCCAGGCCCGCCACGGCCAGGGTGCCATCGGCGGCATCACGTCGTCGCGCACCACCAACGAAGAAGTGTTTGCGGTGCAGAAGATGATCCGCATGGCGTTCGGCAACAACAACGTCGACACCTGCGCCCGCGTCTGCCACTCGCCGACGGGCTTCGGCCTGTCGCAGGCGTTCGGCACGTCCGCCGGCACACAGGACTTCAAGTCGGTCGAGTCGTCCGACGTCATCCTGCTCATCGGCGCGAACCCCACCGACGCCCACCCCGTGTTCGCGTCGCGCATGAAGAAGCGCCTGCGCGAGGGCGCGGAGATCGTGGTGGTCGACCCGCGACGCATCGACCTGGTGAAGTCGGCGCACATCCGTGCGGCGCACCACCTGCAGCTGCGGCCCGGCACCAACGTGGCCATCGTCAACGCGCTCGCCCACGTGGTGGTCACCGAGGACCTCGTCGACCATCGCTTCGTGCAGGAGCGCTGCGACCCCGCCGAGTTCGCCAACTGGGCCGCGTTCGTGTCGCAGCCCGAGAACAGCCCCGAGGCCATGGAGGCGCACACCGGTGTGCCCGCCGCCGAGGTGCGTGCGGCCGCCCGTCTGTACGCGACGGCCGGCAACGGTGCCATCTACTACGGCCTCGGCGTCACCGAGCACAGCCAGGGCTCCACGATGGTGATGGGCATGGCCAACCTCGCGATGGCCACCGGCAACCTCGGCCGCGACGGCGTGGGCGTGAACCCGCTGCGCGGCCAGAACAACGTGCAGGGCTCGTGTGACATGGGCTCGTTCCCGCACGAGCTGTCGGGCTACCGCCACGTCAGCGACCCCACCACGCGTGCGCTGTTCGAGGGGCTGTGGGGCGTGAGCATCCAGCCCGAGCCGGGCCTGCGCATCCCCAACATGTTCGACGCGGCCATCGACGGTCACTTCAAGGGCATGTTCGTGCAGGGCGAGGACATCGCGCAGAGCGACCCCAACACGGTGCACGTGATGGCGGCACTCGGCTCGCTCGAGCTGCTCGTGGTGCAGGACCTGTTCATCAACGAGACCGCGAAGATGGCCCACGTGTTCCTGCCCGGCACGTCGTTCCTCGAGAAGGACGGCACGTTCACCAACGCCGAGCGGCGCATCAACCGCGTGCGCCCGGCGATGCGGCCGAAGACCGGCAAGCAGGAGTGGCAGGTGGTGTGCGAGCTCGCCACGGCACTCGGCGCGCCGATGCACTACGACGATGCGTCGCAGATCATGGACGAGATCGCCCGCCTCACGCCCACGTTCGCAGGCGTCAGCTTCGCCAAGCTCGACGAGGTGGGCAGCGTGCAGTGGCCGTGCAACGACACCACGCCGATGGGCACGCCCATCATGCACGAGGGCAAGTTCGTGCGCGGCCTGGGCCGGTTCTCGGTCACGCCGTACGTGCCGACCGACGAGAAGAGCACCCGCCGCTTCCCGCTGCTGCTCACCACCGGACGCATCCTCAGCCAGTACAACGTGGGTGCGCAGACCCGCCGCACGGAGAACAGCATGTGGCACGGCGAGGACGTGCTCGAGCTGCACCCGGCCGACGCCGAGGAGCGCGGCATCCGCACCGGCGACGAGGTCACGCTCGCCAGCCGCGTCGGCGCCACCACGATGAAGGCCGTCGTGTCCGACCGCATGGCACAGGGCGTGGTCTACACCACGTTCCACCATCCGGTCAGCGGCGCCAACGTGGTCACCACCGAGAACTCCGACTGGGCCACCAACTGCCCGGAGTACAAGGTCACCGCCGTGCAGGTCATGCCCGGCCGTTCGGCGGCCACCGTGGAGATCGAGCACCCCGAGCACCGTCTGGGCGCACTGGTCCGCATGGCGAACCAGATCGCGCGGCAGATGGAGGCCGACCCGCACGCCGACGCGGTGGCCGCGACGGCGTACCACCTCGACCGGTTCTGGGAGCACGAGATGCGGGTCGATCTGGCCCGCGCCATCGACGGCGGCACCGTCACCGTCGACCAGGTCGTGGTCGATGCGGTGCGGCGCCTCGCCGTCCAGGTGTGACCAGCGCGGTGTGATCAGCCCGGTGTCATCAGCCCGGTGTGATCAGGGGCGTGCGCCGGGGTCGACGCCACCGGTGCGCGACCGCTTGAGCTCGTAGAACTCGGGCATCCGGGCCAGCAGCACCGTGGCGTCCCACAGCGCCAGCGCGTCCTCGTGATCGGGGCGGACGTCGATGACCGGGCCGAAGATGGCGACTTCCTTGCCGTCCTTGCCGGGCACCGAGATGATCGGCGTGCCGACGTCGTTGCCGACGAGTGCGAGTGCCTCGTGGTGACGGCGCAGCAGCTCGGCGTCCCACTGCTCGTCGTCGAAGGCGGCGGCGTGCGAGGTGGGCAGGCCGGTGGCCTCGAGCGCCTCGACCACCGGCCACTCGTGCTGGCCGTCGTGGTGGATGCGGCGGCCGTACTCGAGGTACAGGTCGCCCACCGCGCCCTCACCCTCGGCGGCCCGCACCGACTCGAGCACGCGCAGCAGGCCGTAGCTCCACTTCGCCACGCCGTACCACTGGCTCTCCTCGGTGAGCTCGTTCTTCACCAGCAGGCTGATCGGCTGCCAGCTGATCTCGAGGTCGCGCTCGGGTGCGACCTCACGGATCCACAGCGAGGTCACCCAGCAGAACGGGCAGAGGGGATCGATCCAGTAGCGGACGGGGGTGGACATGACATGCTCCAGGGGTTCGGGCACGAGGCAGGTTGCGGGTGCAACGATCATGGCCGCGATCTATTCCGAACGAGCAAAGGGGACGACGTGACGGGGTATCCGGGGTTCGAGGGCACGGTGGGTCGTACGTTCGCGGGCTCCACCCCGGCGTGGCCCTCCCGGCCCACTCCGCCGGCCGGTGCGCCCGACGTGGTGGTCGTCCTGGTCGACGACCTCGGCTTCGCCGATCTCGGCTGCTACGGGGCCGAGATCCCGACGCCGCACCTCGACGCCCTCGCCGCCCGCGGTGTGCGGTGGGGCTCGTTCCACACCGCACCGATGTGCTCGCCCACGCGCGCCGCGCTGCTCACGGGTCGGCATCCGCACGCGGCGGGCTTCGGGTTCGTCGCGAACGTCGACCCCGGCTTCCCCGGCTACGCGATGGAGTTGCCGGCCGACGTGCAGACGTTGCCCGAGATCCTGCGCGCCAACGGCTACGCCACGGCGGCGGTGGGGAAGTGGCACCTGTCGAAGGAGGCCGACAACCACGACGGCGGCGACCGGCACTCCTGGCCGCTGCAGCGCGGCTTCGACCGCTTCTACGGGTTCCTCGAGGGGTTCACCAGCTTCCACCACCCGCACCGCTTGGTGAACGGCAACGACGCCGTCACCGTCGACGAGTACCCCGAGGGCTACTACCTCACCGACGACCTCACGGACCGTGCCATCGAGTACCTGCGCGGCGTCGACGCCAACGCGCCGGGCAAGCCGTTCTTCCTCTACTTCGCCCACGCGGCCGTGCACGCGCCGTTGCAGGCGAAGCCCGACGACATCGCCCGCCATCGCGGCAACTACGACCGCGGCTGGGACGCGGTGCGCGAGGAGCGCTTCGCCCGCCAGCAGGAGCTCGGCGTGCTGCCGCCGAACGCGCAGCTCCCACCGCGCCCCACCGGACCGCACCTCGACGTGCGCGCATGGGACGACCTCTCCGACGACGAACGGCTGCTCGCGGCGCGTACCCAGGAGGTGTACGCGGCGATGGTCACCAGCGTCGACGACAGCGTCGGTCGGCTGATGGCCGCGTTCGACGAGCTCGGTCGGCTCGACAACACCGTCGTGGTGTTCCTGTCCGACAACGGCGCTTCCCGTGAGGGCGAGGCGCTGGGCACCGCGCAGTACCTGCGCACCGTCATCACCGCGCAGATCGGCGACGCGAACGGTGCGCTGCATCGCGACCTCGAGTGGGTCGACGAGCTCGGCGGCCCGCGCACCCTGCCGCACTACCCGCGCGGGTGGGGCATGGTGTCGGGCACGCCGTGGCGGATGTTCAAGCAGCACACGTTCGCCGGTGGTCACACGGTGCCGTGCATCGTGGCCGGGCCCTGCGTCCCCGAGGCCGAGCGCGGCTCGGTGCGCTTCCAGTACCAGCACGCGACCGACCTGCTGCCCACGCTCGTCGACCTCGTCGGCGCACTGGTGCCCGATCAGCGGCACGGTCGACCGGTGCAGCCGGTGCACGGCGCGAGCTTCGCCGGCGCGCTCGCCGACCGCGACGCCGAGAGCACCCACCCCGAGCAGCACTACGCGATGCTCGGCCACCGCGGCTTCCACCGCGACGGCTGGGAGGTGGTGACCAACCATCAGGGGCTCACACCGTTCGGGGACCACGAATGGTCGCTGTTCCACCTGCCCGACGACCCGACGCAGCTGCGCGACCTGCGCGACCAGCACCCCGAGAAGGTGGCCGAGCTCGCTGCGGCCTGGGAGGCCGCGGCGTGGGAGCACCAGGTGTACCCGCTCGACGAGGGGGCGGGCGTGGTGTGGGTCACCCGGCCGCCTTCCGACGACCAGTACGCGCAACCGGTGACGCTGCTGCCCGGTACGCCGACGCTCGAGCGGTGGCGCGCCGCACAACTCGTGCAGGCCCGCGCGTTCGACGTGGAGGTCGACCTCGATGCGCCGGGCAACGGCGTGCTGCTGGCGCACGGCGACCAGGGCGGCGGTTACCTGCTCGCCGTCGACGACGGCATCGTGCAGTTCGCGTTCAACGCCTACGGGTCGCTCACCACCGTGCACGCCGGGCCGCTCGGCGATGCCGGCCGTGTGGTGCTGCGTGCCACCACCCGCCCCGGTCTGCACTGGCACTTCGAGGTGCAGGTCGGCGATGCCGCGCCGGTGGATGCCGGCGACCACCCGATGCTCATCGGCATGTCACCGTTCGAGGGCATCGACGTCGGTGTCGACCGGCGCTCGCCGGTGTCGTGGCCGCTGTTCGAGCGCCACGGCGCATTCGCGTTCGACGGCGTCATCCGACGCGTGCGAGTGGTGCCGGGCGCACCCGCCCCCGATGGGCCGGGCGCGATGCGCGACCTGCTGGTGCAGCTCGGCGTCGCCTACGAGTGACGGCCGGTCAGCGCGGCGAGGCGAGGGCAGCGATCTCGTCGGCGGCGGCGCGCACGAGCGGTGCGATCTCCATCATGCGCGCCTGGGTCATCCGCACCGCCGGGCCCTGCACGCCAACCGCGGCGGTGGCCACCCCCGATGGCCCGAGCACCGGGGCACCGATGCCGCTCGCGCCCTCGTAGCGCTCCTCGTGGTTGGTGGCGAAGCCGTCGCGCCGTGCGGCCGTGAGGACCCGCACCAGTTCGTCGCGGTCGCAGATGGTGTGGTCGGTGTACCGCGGCAGTGCCTTCAACTGGCCGACCGCCACGCCGGGGGCGACCCCCGAGAACGCCAGCAGCACCTTGCCCATGCCGGAGGTGTGGAGGTCGATCTCGGCGCCCGAGGCGTGGTCGAACCGCAACGACTGCGACGACGCGGTGCGCTCGATGACCACCACCTCGGCGTTGCGCCGCACCCCGAGGCTGACCGACTCGCCCGTCTCCTCGGCGAGCCGCACCAGGACGGGCCGAGCGAGGTGGTAGCCGGCGTGCTCGAGCGCGCGTTGGCCGAGCACCGCGACCTCGATGCCCAGGCGATACCGCTCCGACACCGGGTCCTGCTCCATGAAGCCGGCGTTGACGAGCGCCCGCACCAGGCGGTGCGCGGTGCTGACGTTCAGGCCGATGGCTCGCGCGATGTCGCTGATGCCCAGCGCGGTGGCGTCGGTGCGGAAGCACTCGAGGATCGCGAGCGCCCGGCCGACGGCCTGGGTGCCGGGACGCGCATCGTGTGCCTCGCCGCTGCTCGACATGCGGGCAGTCTGGCAGGAGGGCGGTGTCAGGCGACGGATCTGAGCAGCGTGTCGACCTGTGCGTCGACCGTGGCGCGGTTGCGCACGCGGTCGACCAGTGACCGGACGCCGGCGGCCACCTGCGGATCGCTGAGGTGCTCGCTCGGGATGTACACGTAGCGGAACAGCGAGTTGCGCACGACGATGCCCTGGTCGCCGTTGGGGTCGGTGTACAGGTGCACGCGGCGCACCTGCTCGGCCGCGATGTCGCGGCGGCGCAGCGTGGTGAGGCTGATGCCGGAGGGAGAAGCGTGCACGAGCGCCTGCATGGAGAGCACCTTAGCGGCAGTTGTTGGAAATGTCCATCGGAGTAAGGGGGGTTTTTCGCGATGTAGAAAACCTGATTGCATTGGTCGGGAATTGCCGCCATGATGTGTCGCCATGACCCAGCGAACCCCCCGCACCCTCCTCGCCGCCCTCGCGGCCGCCGCACTGCTGCTGGCCGCCTGCGGCGACGACCGAACATCCGGTGGCAGTCCTGTCGACGAGGTGAAGCTCGGCTTCTTCCCGAACGTCACCCACGCGCCGGCGCTCGTCGGCGTGGCCGAGGGCACCTTCGCCGCCGCGCTCGGCGACACCCGGCTGTCGACGTTCACGTTCGACGCCGGCACGGAGGCCGCCGAGGCACTGCTCGCCGGCTCGCTCGATCTCACGTTCATCGGCCCCAACCCGGCCATCAACGCGTTCGCGAAGTCCGACGGCGAGGCCGTCCGCCTCGTGTCGGGCTCGACGTCGGGCGGTGCCTTCCTCGTGGTGAAGCCGGAGATCACGTCGGCCGACCAGCTGGCCGGCGCGACGCTGGCCACACCGTCGCTCGGCAACACGCAGGACGTCGCGCTGCGTGCGTGGCTGAAGGACCAGGGCTTCGAGACCACGCCCGAGGGCGGCGGCGACGTCACCATCGTGCCGCAGAAGAACTCCACCACCCTCGAGTCGTTCATCGCCGGTGACATCGATGGTGCGTGGGTGCCCGAGCCGTGGGCGACCCGCCTGATCGACGAGGGCGGCGGCGTGGTGCTGGTCGACGAGCGCGACCTGTGGACCGAGACCGACGGCGAGTTCGTCACCACGCACCTCCTCGTGCGCACCGACTTCCTCGAGGATCATCCCGACGTGGTGAAGGCAGTGCTCGTGGGTCTCGCCGACGCCATCGAGGCCATCGCCGCCGACCCCGAGAAGGCGCAGGCCGACGTGATCGCGCAGATCGCCGAGATCACCGGCACGGAGCCGAACCCCGACGTCATCGCCAAGAGCTTCGCCAACCTCACGTTCACGCTCGACCCCATCGCGGTGTCGCTGCAGCAGTCGGCCGACGACGCGGTGAGCGTCGGCCTGCTCGACCCGGTCGAGCTGGCCGGCATCTACGACCTCACGCTGTTGAACGAGATCCTCGGCGAGCGCGGCGGGGCGGAGGTGGCGGGCCTGTGACCTCGCTCGACGTGCACATCACCGCGGTCGGCGTCGATCGTCGCCCGGCGGTCACGCTCGAGGCCGTGTCGAAGCGGCACGGCGCGGGCGACGCGTCGGTGCTCGCGCTCGACGGCGTGTCGCTCACCGTCGAGCAGGGGGAGTTCCTCTGCCTCGTCGGCGCATCCGGCTGCGGCAAGACGACGTTGCTCTCGTTGGTGGCGGGCCTCGACCGGCCCACCGCCGGCAGCGTCGACGTGCACGGCCGCACCGCGCTGATGTTCCAGGAGGCGGCGTTGCTGCCCTGGCGGTCGGCGGTGAAGAACGTCGAGCTCGCGCTCAAGCTCCGCGGCGTGCCGCGGGGCGAACGCCGCGAGCGGGCGATGGAACTGCTGTCGCTCGTGCACCTCACCGACTTCGCCGACAAGGCGCCGCACGAACTGTCGGGCGGCATGCGCCAACGCGTCGCGCTGGCGCGTGCCCTCGCCCAGGACGCCGACGTGCTGCTGATGGACGAACCCTTCGGCGCGCTCGACGCCATCACCCGCGACATCCTCCACGACGAGATCGAGCGGGTGGCCGCCGAACGTCGCCTGACGGTGCTGTTCGTCACCCACAACGTGCGTGAAGCCAGCCGGCTCGGCGACCGCATCGTGCTGCTGTCGAGCCGACCCGGTCGGGTGGTGCAGGAGTTCCCCGTCGTGGTCGAACGGCCTCGGCGCATCGAGTCGGCCGAGGTGTCGGCCATCGCCGCCGAGGTCACCGCGAAGTTGCGCGAGGAGGTGCGTCGCCATGCGCACTGACGCCACCCTCGACCAACGGTTGGACGAGGAGCTCGCCGGGCTCGACCACCTCGAGGTGCCGGTCGAGCAGCGGCCGCCGCTGCCGTTGCGGTTGTGGAGCAACCTGTGGCCGAAGCTCGCCGCGATCGGTGTGGTGGTGCTGGCCTGGCAGATCGCGGTGTGGTCCGAGTGGCGGCCCACCTACCTGCTGCCGCCCCCGGCCGACGTGGCCCGCCGCCTGTGGGACGACCTCGGCACCGCCGACCTGTGGCAGGCCGTCGCCCACACGATGTGGCGTGCGATGGTCGGGTTCGCGGTCGCCATCGTGATCGGCGGGCTCATCGGCCTCGCAGTGTCCGCGTCGAAGCGTGTGCGCATCGCGATCGGTTCGCTCATCACCGGCCTGCAGACCATGCCGTCGATCGCGTGGTTCCCACTGGCGATCCTGCTGTTCGGCCTGGAGAACTCGGCCATCACGTTCGTGGTGGTGCTCGGCGCGGCGCCGTCCATCGCCAACGGGCTCATCGGTGGCATCGACAACGTGCCGCCGCTGCTGCGCCGCGTCGGTCGCAGCATGGGTGCGTCGCGGGTCGGGCTCTACCGAGACTTCGTGGTCCCCGCGGCGATGCCGTCGGTGGTGGCCGGCCTGAAGCAGGGCTGGGCGTTCGCGTGGCGCAGCCTGATGGCCGGCGAGCTGCTCGTGGTGATCCCCGGCACGCAGACCATCGGCACCCGGTTGCAGTTCGCCCGCGAGTTCTCCGATGCCGAAGGAGTGATCGCGACGATGGTGGTGATCCTGGTGATCGGCATACTCGTCGACTCGCTGGTGTTCAGCCGGTTCGAACGGCGGGTGCTGCGCAAGCGCGGCCTCGGCGCCGTGTGATCGGCCGGCCCTCGTTCAGGCGTCGGGGTACGGCACCCACGTCGCGTGGAAGCCGTACGGCACGCGCTGCGGCATCACCACTTCTGCCACCGGCCCGGCGGTGACGGCGGTGGCGTCGAGCACGGCGAGCACCGTCTGGTCGGTGGCGTCGTCGTGCACGAAGCTGAGCAGCCAGCCCGCGTCGTCGGCGGTGTCGCTCGTGTCGCCGGGCAGGAACAGCGGCTCGCTCGCATGGCGGGTGGCGCCGGGGTCCCACATCTCGCGGGTGCCGTTGGCGAAGTCGTGCTTGATGATGCCGCCGAGCTCCACCGTGTCGGGGTTCTCGCGTGTGCCGGTGAGGTAGCCGTAGCGGTGCTCGGTGCCCACCCGGCGTGGGTCGCGGCCGGGGAGGTCGCCGGGGTTGTCGGTCTCGAGCACGTCCTGGGTGATGGTGCCGGTGGCGGTGTTCGCCGTCCAGCGCACGAGTGCCGAGTTGCTGCCGCCGCCGATGCCCTCGCCCTCGGTGGCGAACATCGAGTCCATGCGGCACACGTCGACGATCACCTCGTCGCCGCGGCGGAACGCGTTCACGCTGTGGAACACGTAGCACGGGTCGATGTCGAACCATTGGATCGAGTCGGCGCCGCCGGCGAGTGGCATCACGCCGACGCGTGCGCCGGCCTCGGGTTGCCAGATGTAGGGGAGCGGGTTGTTCACCGGGTCCTGGATCCACACGATGGCCATGTCGAGGTCGAACACGACCGGCAGGTCCCAGAACACGGCATCGGTCTCGGTGATCTGGAAGTCGTGGATCATCGTGCTGCGCGGGATGGACACCGGTTCGTTGCGGCTCATCGTGCCGTCGGGCTCGATGACGTAGTACGAGAGCAGCGGGTCGGTGAAGCCGTAGCCGAACGCGTGCAGCTTGCCGGTGCGCGGGTCGAGCTTCGGGTGCGCCGTGTACGAGCCGGTGAGTGCGCCGCCGTAGGTGTACGTGCCGAGCGTGTCGAGCGTGGCCGGGTCGAGCTCGTAGGGGAAACCGACCTCGCCGCTGCTCAGCAGCCGGCCGCCGTGCCAGATGGTGGACACGTTCGACTGGTTGCCCTCGCCGCCGGGAGCGCCCTTCCCGAAGCCGACGCCGGCCAGGTACGGCTGGGTCTGCACGTAGCGGTTGCGGTACCACTCGGCCGTGCCGTTGCGCAGGCTCACGCCGTGCACCATGCCGTCGCCGAAGAACCAGTGGGGCGAGTCGGCGCGGGGCGGGTTCGAGCCGTTCTTCACGTACAGACCCGTGAGCTCGGACGGCAGGGCGCCACGCACCTCGAGGTCGAACGACTCGACCTCGTTCATCACCGGTGCGTAGTTGCCCTGCAACCACCACGGGGTGGAGGGGTCGAACGGTGCGGTGGTGGCGGGTGCGGTGGTGGCCGGCAGGGTGCTCGCCAGGGTGCTCGAGGGTGCGGTGGTGCTGCCGGCGGTGCTGCCGGGTGCGGCGCCACCACCCTGGTCGCTGCACGATGCGAGGAACGCCGCCAACGGTGCGGTACCTGCACCCAGCAACGCCCAGCGCATGAGGTCCCGCCGATGGATCTGCCCGCTCATGGGTGCACAGATTGGCACAGCACTGACCTGGTGTTTCACCATACGATCGTCCCGGGATAGTGTCGGCGACCGAGTGTTCAGCGAGGTCTGGGGGACGACATGAGCCGGGTGGTCTACGACGGCACGCCCATCGAGTACGAGGAGGGCGACAGCCTCGCGTTGGCCGCGCTCCGGGCGGGGCAGCACCCGGCACGCGGTGGCACGCTCTGCCTGGCCGGTGACTGCGGCAACTGCGTCGCCATCGTCGACGGCACGCCGTGGGTGCGCACCTGCCAGACCGATGCCCGGGCCGGCATCGTGGTGCGCCGCCACCCGAACGGCTCGCACCCGTCGCCTGGTGGCCCCGAGCAGCACACGGCCGCCACCGTGCGCCACCGGTCGGCCGACCACGTGGTGGTCGGTCATGGCGAGAGCGGCGCTGCCGCCGCGGCGGCACTGCGTGCCGAGGGTCACGACGTCACCGTGTTCGACGCGGCCGACGGCGACGAGGTGGTCGGCGTGTTCGACGGCCCGTCGGTCATCGTGCGCCGCGCCGACGGCATCGACCACTTCCACGTGCACCACATCACGCTCGCCACCGGCGCCGCCGAGGTGCAGCCGGTGTGCCCCGGCAACCTGCTCGCCGGCATCTACACGCCGAAGGCCGCGGCCGTTGCCATCGCCGCCGGGATCGACCTCGGCACCGTGGTCACCGTCGGCCACGACGTGAAGGCGTTCCACGGCGACGGACGCGTCAGCGAGGTCGAGCTCACCGACGGCACCCGCATCGCCTGCGACAGCGTCATCGCCGACCTGGGCTCCGCCCCGCGCGACGTGCTCGCACGCATGGCGCCGATGGTGCCGGTCGACGTCGTCGGCCCCGCCGGCGCCGCACATCCGCTCCCGCCCGCACCCGTGGAGGGCGTGCTCTGCCCCTGCGGCAAGATCACGGTCGAAGACCTGCAGGGCGTGTGGGACAAGGGATTCCGCGACCTCGAGCTGGTGAAGCGCGCCAGCCTCTGCGGCGTGGGCACCTGCCAGGGCGGCGTGTGCATGCCGCACCTCCGTTCGTTCGTGGCCGATCGCAGCGGCGTCGAGCCGAATCCGTTCACCGGTCGCCCCGCCGCGCGTCAGGTCACGCTGGCCGAAGCGGCCGCCGGCTACCACATCGACACGTTCCGCCGTACGCCGCTGCACGCCGAGCACGAGGCGCTCGGTGCCAACCTCGACAAGTTTGGTGGCTGGTTCCGTCCGTGGAACTACGGCGACCCCATCGCCGAGTACTGGGCGGTCCGCGAAGCCGTGTCGCTCGGCGACGTGAGCACGCTCGGCAAGATGCTCGTCTCCGGTCCCGACGTGGTGGAGGCGCTCGAACGGCTCTACCCGAACCACGTGCACGACATCAAGGTCGGCCGCTCGCGCTACGTCATCAACCTCAACGAGCGCGGCCACGTGCTGGACGACGGCATGATCTGCCGCGAGGGCGACACCCGCTTCCTCCTCACCTTCACCTCGGGCGGCGCCAGCACCGCCGAGATGTGGGTGCGCGACTGGGTGGAGACCTGGGGGCTGAAGGTGCACGTGCTCGACCGCACCGTGTCGCACGGCGCCATCAACGTCACCGGCCCGCTCGCCGGCGAGCTGCTGCGCCGGGCCGGCGTGGCCGACGACGACCGACCGAAGTTCCTGCAGCACCGACACGTCACCGTGGCGGGCGTGCCGTGCCACATCATGCGCCTGTCGTTCACCGGTGAGGCCAGCTACGAGCTGCACCACCAGATCGACCGCTCGGTCGAGCTGTGGCAGGCGTTGATGGAGCTGGGTCGGCCGCTCGGCATCAAGCCGCACGGTCTGCAGGCGCTGTTCGGCCTCCGCCTCGAGAAGGGCCACGTCATCGTCGGCCAGGACACCGAGCTCGACAGCTCGCCGCGGCGCATCAACATGGACTGGGCGGTGAAGATGGAGAAGGCCGACTTCCTCGGCCGCGAGGCACTCGCCCGCACCGCCCACCTGCCCGACGAACGCCGCCTGTTCGGCTTCACGATGGACGGCCCCGCGCCGCTCGAGGGCAGCGTCATCCGTGTCGACGGCGACGTGGTCGGCCACGTCACCTCGAGTTGGGACTCGCCGATGTACGGCCACGCCGTGCTCCTCGGCTGGCAGAAGCGGCTCCCGCACGCCGACGTGGTGGAGATCGACGGCCGCGAAGCCCGGGTCAGCCCGGTGCCGTTCTACGACAAGGAGGGCGCTCGTGCCCGCATGTGAACCGTTGGTCGGGTGGCGCATCATCGCCGACCCCGCCGCGCTCGATCAGGCCCCCTGGCCGGCCGGCTCGCACGTCGTGCGCATCTCGCCCGACGACGTCTTCCTCATCGGTGCCGCCGAGCCCACGGTGCCCGCCGACCCGCACGCCATCGTCACGCCCGAGCACGGGTTCGCCGGTGCGGCGCTCACCGCCGACGAGGTGACGCACACCGCGCTGCACCACATCGAGTGGATGCTGCCCGCCACGAGTGCCAGGCCGTGCGTGAGTCAAGGCCAGATCGCCGGCGTGCCGGCGAAGTTGGTGCTGCACGCCGACGGCTCGGCACTGCTGCTGGTGGCATGCGCCGCCCGTCACGAACTGGAGGACCGGCTCGGATGAACGAGTTCGTCGAAACCCTGCTCGACCTGCCGTGGCAGACCGGTGAACCGAAGTCGTCGTACGACGTGGTCATCATCGGCGCCGGTGGGCACGGCCTCGCCACCGCCTACTACCTCGCCACGCGCCACGGCATCACCAACGTGTGCGTGCTCGACAGCAACTTCATCGGCGCCGGCAACTCGGGCCGCAACACCACCATCATCCGCAGCAACTACGGCATCCCCGAGAGCGTGCGGTTCTACCAGCACAGCCTCGAGATGTACCAGACGCTCGAGGACGAGACCGGCTGCTGGATCATGCACAACCAGAAGGGCCAGATCTGGATGGCCCACTCGGTCACCACGGCCCGCACCGAGCAGACCCGTGCGCTGATGAACCAGGCATGCGGTGCGAAGACCGACTACATCGGCCCCGACGAGATCAAGCGGCTGTGCCCGCAGATCGACCTCACCGGTGGCGGCCGCTACCCGGTGCACGGTGCCAGCTACCACCACGAGGGCGCCACCGCCCGCCACGACCGCGTGGTCTGGGCGTACGCGCAGGGTGCGCTGCGTGCGGGGGTGCACGTGTTCCAGCACACGCCGGTCACCGGGCTGTTGAAGGACGGCGACCGCGTGGTCGGCGTGCAGACGCCCCGCGGCAACATCTCCGCCGGCACCGTCATCTCGGCCGTCGGCGGCGACGTCACCACGGTGGCCAACTGGGCCGGCGTGCGCTTGCCCATCCGCACCCATGCGCTGCAGGCGTTCGTCACCAACGCGTACGCGCAGGAGTTCGCACCCATCGTGTCGAGCAACGACCTCGTCTTCTACGTCAGCCAGACGCCGCGTGGGCAGATGCTCATCGGTGCCGAGTACGACCGGTTCGCCAGCTACCGCCAGGCCACGTCGTTCTCGTACCTGCAGGCGTGCTCGAAGAAGAGCATCACGATGTTCCCGTTCCTCGCCAAGCTGCGCATCCTGCGCTCGTGGACCGGCATCTGCGACGTGAGCACCGACTTCTCGCCCATCATCGGGCACACCGGGGTCGACGGGTTCATGATCACCACCGGCTGGGGCACGTGGGGCTTCAAGGCCATCCCGGCCGGCGGCTCGCAACTCGCCGAGCTGGTGGCCGCCGGCTCGGCGCCCCTCATCGAACCGTTCGGTCTGCAGCGCTTCGCCGCCGAAGCCGCCATGGCCGACCCGAGCTCGGCAGGAACGAGGTAGTCATGCTGTGGGTCGAATGCCCCAACTGCGGGTCGCGTCCGTTCGAGGAGTACCGGTACGGCAACGTGTTCCCCACCACACCCGACACCATCACCGACGCCGACGCCCGCAACGTCGACCACGTGTGGATGCAGGACAACGTCGGCGGTGTCACGCTCGAGCGCTGGTTCCACGAGGCGGGTTGCCGCCGCTGGTTCACCGCCCGCCGCGACACCCGCACCGACCAGTTCCTCCCCCTCGACGACTGACCCCCGCCGCCCCGCCCATCCCGCGAACTTAAGTTCGCGCGCCATCCCCGCGAACTTGAGTTCGCGCGCCTTGGCCGCGGCTACTTGCGCTTCTGGATGTTGGCCCACTCGTCCTTGAGGCCGACGGTGCGGTGGAACAGCATGCCGCCCTCGGGATCGTGGGCGAAGTAGCCGAGGCGTTCGAACTGCACGACCTGGCCGGGCGCGGTGTCGGCGAGGGCTCGCTCGACCTTCGCGGCGACGACCTGCTTGGAGTCGCGGTTGAGGTCGTCGAACGGCTCGCCCGTGCGCTCGCCCGGCACCTCGGCCGCGAACAGGCGGTCGTAGAGGCGCACCTCGGCGTCGACGGCGTCGTGCGCCGACACCCAGTGGATGGTGGCCTTCACCTTGCGGCCGTCGGGGGCCTGGCCGCCCGTGGTGGCCGGGTCGTACGTGCACAGCACCTCGGTGACGTTGCCGTCGGCGTCGGTCTCGAACCCGGTGCACTTCACGAAGTACGCGCCGCGCAGGCGCACCTCGGCACCCGGGGTGAGGCGGTAGTACTTCGGCGGCGCCTCGGCCATGAAGTCGTCGGCCTCGATGAACAGCTCACCGCTGAACGCGACCTGGCGGGTGCCGTCGGCCTCGTTCTCGGGGTTGTTCTGCAACGTCATGTGCTCGACCTGGCCGGCGGGCCAGTTGGTGATGGTGAGCTTCACGGGCCGCAGCACGGCCATGCGCCGCTGCGCGGTGCGATTGAGCTCGTTGCGGATGAACGACTCGAGCAGCTCGATGGCGTGACGGCTGTTGGTCTTCGCGACGCCGATGAAGCTGCAGAACTCGGTGATGGCACTGGCGGGGTAGCCGCGGCGGCGGAGCGCCTTCAGCGTGGGCAGGCGCGGGTCGTCCCAGCCGTCGACCACGCCGTCCTCGATGAGCTGGCGGAGCTTGCGCTTCGAGGTGACGGTGTGGGTGAGCTCGAGCCGGGCGAACTCGGTCTGGCGCGGCTGGTCGCCCGGGAGCGGCAGGTGCTCGAGGTACCAGTCGTAGAGCGCGCGGTGGCTGTCGAACTCCAGCGAGCACAGCGAGTGGGTGACGCCCTCGATGGCGTCGCTCTGGCCGTGAGCCCAGTCGTAGGTGGGGTAGATGCACCACTGGTCGCCGGTGCGGTGGTGGTGCTCGTGGCGGATGCGGTACATCACCGGGTCGCGCAGCTGCATGTTCTCGTGCTGCATGTCGGCCTTGGCGCGCAGCACGTGGCTGCCGTCGGGCAGGCCGCCGGCGCGCATCGCCCGGAACAGCTCGAGGTTCTCGTCGACACTGCGGTTGCGGTACGGGCTCTCGATGCCCGGCTTGCCGTAGCCGCCGCGCTGCTCGCGGATGGTGTCAGCGTCCTGGTCGTCGACATAGGCGAGACCCTGCGTGATGAGGTGCTCGGCCCACTGGTACAGCTGCTCGAAGTAGTCGCTTGCGTACACGGGGTCGCCGTGCGGCTCGAACCCGAGCCAGCGGATGTCGTCGACGATGGCGTCGACGTACTCGGTGTCCTCCGTGACCGGGTTCGTGTCGTCGAACCGCAGCTTGCAGATGCCACCGAAGTCGGCGGCGATGCCGAAGTCGACACAGATGGCCTTGGCGTGCCCGATGTGCAGGTAGCCGTTGGGCTCGGGTGGGAACCGGGTCTGCACCCGGCCGCCGAACGTGCCGGCCTCGATGTCGGCCTTCACGAGGTCGCGGACGAAGTTGGCCGCGGCAGGAGTGGTGTTGGCGTCGGTCATCGTCGCAAGACGGTACCGGATGACACCCGCCCTGCACCCGCTCCATAGGATGAGTCGATGGTCACCAACCGTGAACGCTGGGAGGCTGCCTTCGGGTCGTCGCGGTTGCGGGGCGCGAACTTCACCACGATGTCGGGCATCCCGGTCGATGCGGTCTACGGGCCCGACGACGGCGAGTTCCCCGGTGAGTACCCGTACACCCGCGGCCCGTACGCCTCGATGTACCGCAGCAAGTTGTGGACGATGCGTATGTTCGCCGGCTTCGGCACGGCCGACGACACGAACTGGCGCTTCAAGGAGATCATCAAGGCGGGCGGTGACGGCCTGTCCACCGCGTTCGACATGCCGACGTTGCTCGGCCTCGACAGCGACCACCCGATGTCGCTCGGCGAGGTGGGCCGCTGCGGCGTGGCCATCGACTCGCTGGCCGACATGGAAGACCTCTACGCGGGCATCGACCTCGGCGAGATCACCACGAGCATGACCATCAACTCGCCGGCGGCGGTGGTGTTCGCGATGTTCGTCGCGCAGGCCGAGAAGGCGGGCATCCACCGCTCGCGCCTCGGTGGCACGCTGCAGAACGACATCCTCAAGGAGTACCAGGCCCAGAAGGAGTTCGTGTTCCCGCCACGGCCGAGCATGCGGCTGGTGCGCGACACCATCTCGTTCACGGCGGCCGAGATGCCGCGCTGGCACAGCATCTCCATCAGCGGCTACCACATCCGCGAAGCGGGCAGCACAGCGGTGGAGGAGCTCGCGTTCACGCTCGCCAACGGGTTCGCGTACGTCGAGCTGGCCATGCAGGCCGGGCTGCCGGTCGACAGCTTCGCCCCGCGCCTCAGCTTCTTCTTCAACGCGCACATCGACTTCTTCGAAGAGGTCGCGAAGTATCGCGCCGCACGCCGCATCTGGGCGCGGTGGATGAAGGAGCGCTACGGCGCACAGCTCGACCGTTCGATGCAGCTGCGGTTCCACACCCAGACCGCGGGCGTGTCGCTCACCGCGCAGCAGCCCGAGGTCAACATCGTGCGCACCGCCATCGAGGCGCTCGCCGGGGTGATGGGCGGTACGCAGAGCCTGCACACCAACTCGATGGACGAAGCGCTCGCGCTGCCCACGGAGAAGGCGGCCCGCATCGCGCTGCGCACGCAGCAGGTCATCGCCCACGAGACCAACGTCGCCAACGTGGCCGACCCGCTCGGCGGCTCGTGGTACGTCGAGTCGCTCACCGACGAGGTCGAACGCCAGGCCGAGGAGCTGTTCGCTCAGATCCTCGAGATGGGCCACGGCTCGATGCTCGACGGTGTCATCCAGGGCATCGACGACAACTGGTTCCAGGGTCGCATCGCCGACAGCGCGTTCGAGCTCGAGCGTCGGTTCAACGCCGGCGAGCGCATCGTCGTGGGTGTGAACGGGTTCACCGACGGCAACGAGGACGATCAGCTGCCGTTGCTGCGTATCACCGGCGAGGACGAAGCCCGGCAGCGCAAGCGGCTCGCCGAGGTGCGCGCCGACCGCGACGGTGCCGCGGTGGACGCCGCGTTGCAGCGGGTGCGCACCGAGGCCGCCGACCCGGAGATCAACCTGATGCCGGCGCTCATCGACGCGGTCGGTGTGTACGCCACGCTCGGCGAACTGATGGCAGCGATGGGCGACGTGTTCGGCCGTCACGTGGAGGTGCCGACGATATGAGTGCTCGCATCCTGGTCGCGAAGGTGGGCCTCGACGGCCACGACCGCGGCATCAAGGTGGTGGCCCGCATCCTCCGCGACGCCGGCCACGAGGTCATCTACACGGGTCTGTTCCAGACTCCCGAGATGGTGGCGGCGTCGGCCGTCGACGAGGACGTCGATCTGGTCGGCCTGTCGATGCTGTCGGGCGCGCACATGACGCTCGCCCCGCTGGTGGTCGAGCAGATCCGCGCCCGCGGCGCCGACATCCCGGTGGTGGTGGGCGGCATCGTGCCCGACCACGACCTCGACGAGCTGAAGGCGGCGGGCATCGCCGCCATCCTCACGCCCGGCGCCACGGCCGAGCAGATCGTGGCCGAGATCGCCGCAGTGCTCGACGCCGGCTGACCCACCGGTCACGCAACCGGTCAGCGGTCGATGCGTTCGACCGTGACGTCGCCCGACACGGCGCGCAACCGCAGGCGCACGTTGCGCCGCGGTGCGTCGGCGGGCGCGGGGGAGGTGCGCGGCGCGGGGAGTCGGGTGCGGCCGCTGAGCGTGTGGATGTCGGGGTCGACGCGGATGCCGGCGGGCAGGCCGAGTTGGATGTCGCCCGACACCGTCTTCACGTCGATGCTGTCGCCATCGCAGCACTCGATGCGCACGTCGCCCGATGCGGTGCCGCACTGGCAGTCGTCGCCGACGCGGGTGGCCCGAACGTCGCCCGAGGCGGTGCTGGCCATGAGGCGTCCGGTGACGGTGTGCACCTGCACGTCGCCCGACGCGCTGCCGAAGTCGAGGCGGGCCACCTCGTCGGCGCGGAGGTCGCCCGACGCGGTGCGCACGCGCACGTCGCCGACAGTGCCGTGCATGACGACGTCCGCGGACGCGGCCTCGATACGGATGTCGGTGCCGATGGGCACCTGCAGCCCGACCTTGGCCGAGCGAGTGCGCCGGCGGCGGGGTGCGCGCACGACGACGCTGTCGCCGAACTGCGACACGTCCCAGTCGTCGGCGTGGTCGGCGTCGAGGTCGACCGACACGTGCAGTGCGTCGATGGCGCGCACCTCGATCTGGCCGCTCGCCATGCTGACGGACACGGTGCAGTGCGCGTGCCCGGTGGGGAAGGTCTCGGTGCGTCGCACGGCGCTCACAGGTCGAAGCTCTCGGTGACGCGGGTGCCCTTGGGGTCGTTGCGCTTCGCCCGTCGAGCGAGGGCGTCGACCACCCACTGGTTGACGGACTCGCCGTCGATGGTGGCCGAGTCCTCGATCACCCGCTTCAGCGACGGGGGGAGCCGCAGCGTGATGCGGGCGTCGAACTCCTCCTCGATGGGCTCGGCCTTCGCGGTGGGGCCGTCGACGACGCGCAGTTCGGGGTCGCCGTTGCTGATGACCACCTCGACCGTGCGGTCGGGGAGTTGAGCGCCGATCTCGGCGGCGGCCTGCTGCACGATGTCCATCGCCGCCAGCCGCAGCGCCGGTTCGAGCGATTCGACCAGTTGCTGCACGGCGGCGTCGATGCCGGGGTCGTCGCCGGCCAGGGAGGCATGACCGGCGAGCGTGGCCCGGAGGTGTTGGATGATCGGCTGCAGGTGCATGGTCAGCGCTCGTCGCGGCGTGCGGCCCGGCGGGTGGCGCGGCGATCGCGGGTGCGGGGGAGCACGCCGTCGAAGTCGTCGCCCGGCACGCCGTGGCGGTGGGTGATGAGGTGGTGGGCATCGGCGCGCATCGCGTCGACCAGTGCGGGGTGGGTGTGGAACATGGGGGATTCTCCTAACATCAATGTGATGTCAGGATGATGTCACGATGACATCACGCTGTCAAGCCCCCGGCGTTCGTCAGCTGCGCGGCACCTTGCTCCAGGGGAGGTCCTTGTCGACACGGGGCTCGCCGGGCAGGCCCAGCATCTGCTCGCCGAGGATGTTCTTCATGATCTCGGTGGTGCCACCCTCGATGCTGTTCGCCCGAGCGCGCAGGAAGCTGTGGCGCACGCCGTGGTCCATGCCGTCGACCGACAGCGCCTCGGGACGACGGAACGTGAAGTCGTAGTCGATGAGGCCGTTCGCGCCGAGGAGGTCGATGCAGAACTCGGTGCACACCTTGTTGAAGTTGCTGAGCGCGAGCTTGGCGATGGAGCCCTCCGGCCCGGGGTTGCCGGCCTTCGCGTTCTGGCCGGCGCGCACGTTGGTGAGACGGAACGCCTCCGACTGCGTGAACAGCTGCATCAGCCGTTCACGGCGCGCGCCGGTCTTCTCGTCGGCCGGGAGCGTCTCCCAGATGCGCAGCGCCTCGGCGATCGGGCCGGTGCGGCGACCGCCACCGCTGCCGCCACCGATGGCCGTGCGCTCGTTCATCAGCGTCGTGAGCGCAGCGCGCCAGCCCTCGCCGACGGCGCCGATGCGGCAGTCGTCGGGCACGCGGGCGTCGGTCATGTACACCTCGTTGAACTCCGCCTCGCCGGTGATCTGGCGCAGCGGACGCACCTCCACGCCGGGGGCGTGCATGTCGAGCGCGAAGTAGGTCATGCCCTTGTGCTTCGGCGCCTCCGGGTCGGTGCGGGCAACGAGCATGCCCCAGTCGCCGAGGTGCGCGAGCGTGTTCCACACCTTCTGCCCGTTGACGATCCACTCGTCGCCGTCGCGCACGGCTCGCGTGCCGAGGCCGGCGAAGTCGCTGCCCGCGCCCGGCTCGCTGAACAGTTGGCACCACTTCTCCTCGCCGGTGAACATCGGGCGCAGGAAGCGGCGCTTCTGCTCGTCGCTGCCGTGGGTGACGATGGTGGGGCCGGCGAGCGCCATGAAGAACGTGCTCGGGTCGCCCGCGGCGGCACCGGCCTTGCGGCACTTCTCCTCGACGAGTCGGTTCAGCTCGGGGCGTGCGTCGAGGCCGCCGAAGCCGGTGGGGAAGTGCACCCACGCCAGACCGGCGTCGTAGCGGTGGCCGCGGAACTCCTTGTCGGAGCAGCCGGCGGGCGGGTGCTCGGCCAGCAGCTGGTCGAGGGCGGCGGAGACGCGTTCGAGATCGGTGTCGCTCATGCCGGCAGTCTCGCCGCCGGGCATCACCCGGGGCAATGTGGAGGGCGCGTAGCGTTCGGCGCATGGCCGAAGAAGCTGCGCTCACCTCTGACGAGCGCGCCGCGATGCGTGCGTTCCTGCAGCGCTGCGACGTGCGACTGTCCACCATGCATCGCGTCGCGACGGCGCTCCTCTCCGGTGCCGGCATCCTGGTGCTGCTGCCCGCCGTCGAACGCGACGCCGTGCTGCAGGTGCTGCGGTCGTTGCTCGTCGGGCCGCTCACGTGGTCGCGTTCGTTGCTGGTCGTGGCCGTCGTGCTGTCGATCGGCCTCGCGCTCGGGGTGTTGTGGTTGGTGATCATCGAGCTCACCCGCTTCTACTTCCACGCCAACCATGTGGTGCACGAGGGCGGCGAGGTGTTCACGCCGCGCTTCACGCTCACCGGCCTGCGGCTGCCCACCGACGAGCTCACCCCCGAGGTGAACCGTGCGTACGACGAGATGCACGTCGCCGATCGCACGGTGCGGCTGCTGGTGCCGAGCAACAGCCGGTCGCGTTCACGCATCGACCGCCAGTTGGCGGCCTATCCGGGCCTGGTGGAGCCCACCGGCAACGCCGACCGCGACCGCGCGGAAGGGTTGTTCGGGCTCGCCGCCTCCGAGCGGCGCACGCTCGTCGAGGAATGCGCCAAGGTGGAGTACGGCATGGTGCGGCACATGCTCCGGCTGCAGGTCATCGTGCTCCGGTACGTGAAGGCGCTGCTCGTCATCGTGCTCACCGCGATCGCCGCGTTCGCGAGCGCCGCCGCAGTGAACGGCGAGACCACCGTCACCCCCGCCGATCAACGGTGGATCGCGGCGACGTTCCTCATCTGGGCGCCGGCGGTGCTCATCGTGGTGTCGTCGCCGGTGCGGTGGTTGGAGAGCCTGTTGCGATCCGAGGGTGCGGCGCACTCCGGCATCCGCGACCCCGAGCTCACCCAACTCGAGGACATCACGGCGAAGGTGTCGCTGGTGGCCTGGCTGGTCAGCGTCGCGTCGATGATGACCCTGCTCGTGCACTACCCGGTGTCGTCGCAGGGACAGGTCGCCACGGTGGTGGTGCTTGCCGCCTCGGCAGGTCTCGCGCTGGTCGCGTTCCTCCAGCGCTGGCGGCGCCGCGGTGGGGCGGCGGCGGCGTGAGGCGGTCGATCGACGACTACCCGTTCGCCGAGGACGACCTGCCCGAGGGTGCCGACGACGCGATGCGGTTGAGCTGGGCCGTCGCCATCAGCGACGACTACGACGACGCCGAACCGCGCGTGGTGCTGACGGTGGAGGAGGTCGGTGCGCCGGGGGCCGGGCTGGTTGGCCACCTCACCCCCGACATGACCCGACGGTTGCGGGTCGCGCTGCGCGACGCACTGCGCGAGGTCGGGGAAGATCCGGGCGCGTGAGCGTTGCCGCCGGTCCCGAATTCCCCTATTGTCGATAGGACTAGTCAGATTTCTGAGGAGTCCGCCGTGGGTGTCACCCCGATCATTCCCGCACCGCGCGACCTCGATGCCGAGCAGCAGCGCGACATCGAACGGTTCGAGCGTGCCATCGCCCAGTACCTCGCGGGCGAGATCAGCGAGGACGTCTTCCGCGTGATGCGCCTCAACAACGGCATCTACGGCCAGCGCCAGGGCGGCACCAACCAGATGGTGCGCATCAAGCTGCCCGCCGGCACCATCACCCCCGAGCAGCTCGACGTGATGGCGCAGATCAGCGAGGAGTTCTCCCGCGGCTGGGGCCACATCACCACCCGCCAGAACGTGCAGGTGCACTACGTCGAGCTCACCCGCGTGCCCGAGGTGATGCGCCGCATCGCCGCCGTCGGTCTCACCAGCCGCGAAGCCTGCGGCGACACGGTGCGCAACGTGATGGCCTGCCACCTCGCGGGCGCCTGCCCGCACGAGGTGCTCGACGTCACCCCGTGGGCCGAGGCCGCCTACGAGCACTTCGTGCGCAACCCGCTCGGTCAGCGCCTACCGCGCAAGTTCAAGATCAACTTCAGCGGCTGCAGCAGCGACTGCGGCCAGGCGATGTTCAACGACGCCGGTGTGGTGGCCGCCACCCGCACGTTGCCCGACGGCACGGTCGAGCAGGGGTTCCGGGTGTACATCGCGGGCGGCCTCGGCGCCACGCCGCACCCGGCCATGGCGCTCGAGGACTTCACCAGCCGTGAAGACCTGCTGCCCACCATCGAGGCCATCCTCCGTGTGTTCGACCAGACCGGCAACCGCGACAACAAGCTCCGCGCCCGCCTGAAGTGGGTGGTCGACCAGCTCGGCATCGAGGAGGTGCGTCGCCGCGTGCTGAAGGTGCGCCACACGCTGCCTGCGTCGAGCAGCTGGCCCGGCGGCATCCCCGAGATCGTGGCGAAGGTCGGCGACGCGCCCGCCGGTCGCAGCAGCACCGTCGAGGCCACCGCCGTCGGCCAGGGTGTGGCCGTGGCCATCACGCCGCGCGACCCCTACGGCCGCTGGGAGGCCACCTCGGTCGTCCGGGGCGCCGCCAACGGTTCCGTGTCGGCCGTGGCCTACGCCGCACTGGGTGACGTCACCGCGTCGCAGTTCCGGGCGCTCGCCAGCATCCAGCGCGAGCTCGGCGCCGACGTGCGACTGTCGAACCGCCAGAACGTGGTGTTCCGTGGTCTCACCGAGGCGCAGCTGCCCGTGCTGTTCGAACGGCTCGAGGCCATCGGCATGGCCCGTCCCGGTGCCGAGCTGGCACGCGACGTGGTGGCTTGCCCCGGCGCCGACACCTGCAACATCGCCGTCACCCAGTCGCGTGGCCTCGCCAGCGCCATCGGCGAGGAGCTCGAAGCCGAGGGCCTCGCCGAGGTGGGTGGCGTGCGCATCAACATCTCGGGCTGCACCAACTCGTGCGGCCAGCACCACGCCAGCGACATCGGCTTCTTCGGTGCCGAGCGTCGTGCGCACGGCAAGTCGGCGCCCGGCTACCAGATGCTGCTCGGTGGCTACGTGGGCCAGGAGATGATCCACTTCGGCGACAAGGCGCTGCGCCTGCCGGCCAAGGCGGCACCGAAGGCGGCGGCCCGCGTGATCCGCCGGTTCAACGACGAGCGTACCGCCGGCGAGGCGTTCCGTTCGTGGATGGACCGTGTCGGTGGCGCGACCGCGGTGGCCGACGGCCTGAAGGACCTGGCCGAGTTCCCCACGCCCGAGGACGCGCCCGACTTCTACGTCGACTACGGCGAGACCGGCCCGTTCGTGGCCGAGGTCGGCGACTCGGAGTGTGCGGTCTGAGGCAGCGCCACGAGGTCGCGCGCGGTGCCATCGACGCGGCCAACGTACTCGACCCCACGCTCGTCGAGGTGCGCGGTGAGCGTCGTCCGCTCGCGCTCGTGCACGGCCAGCTCGCAGCGGAGTGGGTGCAGGCGCTCCATCCCGGCGCCGACCCGCTGCTGCTGCTCGCCGCTCGCGCCCACCACCTCCGACGCTGGGAGCTGCCGCGGTCGCAGTACCCGGAGGGCAAGGCCGGCTACCACCGCTGGAAGCGCGACCAGCGGCAGCGCCACGCCGACGACGTGGCGGCGTTGCTGTCGCCGCTCGGCTACGACGCCAGCGAGATCGAGACCGTGCAGCGCTGGATCCGTCGCGACCAGCTGAGCACCGACGCCGGCTCGCAGGCCGTGGAGGACGCCGCCTGCCTGGTGTTCATCGAGACGCAGTTGGCCGACGTGGCCACCAAGCTCGACCGCGACCACCTCATCGACGTCATCCGCAAGACGGCGAAGAAGATGTCAGCCGAGGCGCTCGGCGCCGTCGGCCGCATCCCGCTCGGTGAGGCCGAGCAGCGGTTGCTCGCCGACGCCCTCGCCGGCTGACGGCATCCCGGGCACGGCACACACACCGTCGACGCAGGCGAGTGACTCGTCGAGCTCGGGCAGGTCGAGCGACTCGAACGGGCCGCTCATTCCGACGCCTTCGCGAGCGCCTGCGCGAACAGGTCGGGGCTCTGCGCACCCGAGACGCCGAACCTGCCGTCGATGACGAAGAACGGCACGCCGCTGATGCCGTACTCGCGCGCCTGGGCGATGTCGGCCTGCACGGCATCGTGGTGCACGCCGGCGGTGAGCTCGGCCACCACGAGGTCGCGGTCGAGGCCAACCTCCGCGGCGAGGTCGGCGAGGTCGTCGACATGGCCGATGTGGCGGCCCTCGGTGAAGTACGCGCGCAGCAGCCGTTCCTTCATCTCGTCCTGCTTGCCGTGCGCCTTCGCCAGGTGCAGCAGTTCGTGCGCCTTCAGCGTGTTGGCGTGCTGCAGCGTGTCGAAGTGGTACTCGAGGCCTTCGGTGGCGGCGAGCTCGGTCATCTGCGCCAGCATCTGGCGGACCTGGTCGGCCGGCATCCGCTTGTGGCCGACGAGGAAGTCGACCTCGGTGCCGTCGAAGTCGACGGGTGTGTCGGGGGACAGCTCGAACGAGTGGTACTCGACCACCACCTCGCGGTCACCGCCGGCCGCTTGGTAGCGGCGCACCCCTTCGGCGAACCGCCGCTTGCCCACGTAGCACCAGGGGCACGCGATGTCGCTCCACACGTCGATCTTCAGCACGTCGTTCACGTGATGCCCCAACTCCCGATGCCGCGCCGAAATTCCTTGCGGCTGCAACTGGTGCGAATGTGTCCCGGTTTCCGGGACGGAACGCGCCCAGAAGCCGAAGTGGGACGAAGCACGCCCAGAAGCACCGGGATCAGTGGGCTTCGCCACTGGCGAGGATGGGCTCGAGGGTGAGCTCGGGCTCGTCGCTCATCAGGCGCTGCAGGCGGTACTTGTTCTCGAACAGCGCCACGAGCGCGCCGTCGCCGCGGGTGAGGATGCGGATGCCGCCGATCTGGCGCAGGCGCTCGGCCGACTGCTTGTCGGTGAGGCGGATGGCCTGGTACGGGGCCGACACGATCTCGGTCGGGGCGCCGAACTCGCTGCCCAGCCGGTACGCGAACACCTCGAACTGCAGCTGGCCGACGGCGGCGAGCACGTTCTCGGTGTCGCCCATGTCGGGGTCGCGCAGCACCTGCACCACGCCCTCCTCGTCGAGCTGCTCGAGGCCCTTGCGGAACTGCTTCGCCTTGCCGTTGTCCATCGGGCGGGCGCGGGCGAACACCTCGGGGGCGAACCGGGGGAGCTGCGGGAACTCGACCGCGCCGCCGTCGAAGCCGGCACCGAACAGCGTGTCGCCGATGAGCACGCCGCTCGCGTTGACGAGGCCCACCACGTCGCCCGGGTAGCCGAAGTCGACGGTCTCGCGGTCGGCGCCGAACGCGGTGGTGGCGTACTTCGTGGTCATGTCGCGACCGGTGCGTTGGTTGGTGACGCTCATCCCGCGCTCGAACGTGCCGCTGCAGATGCGGGCGAACGCGATGCGGTCGCGGTGCGACGGGTCCATGTTGGCCTGCACCTTGAACACGAAGGCGCTGAACGGCGCATCGAGCGGGTGTGGCTGGTCGGCCACGTCGAGCCGCGGCGCCGGCGCCGGTGCCAGCTCGACGACGGCGTCGAGCAGCTTGCGCACGCCGAAGTTGGTGAGCGCCGAACCGACGAACACCGGGGTGCTCTGGCCGGCGAGGAACGACGGCATGTCGACGTCGGCGCCGATGGCCTCGAGCAGGCCGAGCTCGTCGATGGCGTGCTGCCAGGCGCGGCCACCCTCCTTCGCCGCCTCGTCGAAGGAGATGTCCTCCTCCAGCGCCGCGGACGCGCCGCGGGCGGTGCGGGTGAACTTCGTGTACTGGCCGGTGCGCCGGTCGACCACGCCGCGGAACTCGTCGCCGCTGCCGACCGGCCAGGTGACCGGGGTGGGACGGAGGTCGATCTGCGCCTCGATCTCGTCGAGCAGCTCGAGCGGCTCGCGGCCCGGGCGGTCGTACTTGTTGAGGAACGTGAGCACCGGCAGGTTGCGCGAGCGGCACACCTGGAACAGCTTCAGCGTCTGGCTCTCGATGCCCTTCGCCGCGTCGAGCACCATCACCACGGCGTCGACGGCGGCGAGCACGCGGTACGTGTCCTCGCTGAAGTCGCGGTGGCCGGGAGTGTCAAGCAGGTTGATGGTGTGCCCGTGGTACGGGAACTGCAGCACCGTCGAACTGATGGAGATGCCACGCTGCTGCTCGATCTCCATCCAGTCGCTGCGCGAGCTGCGGCGGCCCTCGCGGGCGTGCACCGCACCGGCCTCCTGCACCGCACCGGAGTACAGCAGGAACTTCTCGGTGAGGGTGGTCTTGCCCGCGTCGGGGTGGCTGATGATGGCGAACGTGCGCCGCTGGCTGGCTTCGTGCATCACGTCGGCGCTCATGAGGCTCCGAGGTTATCGGCGCCCTCGCCGGTGATGGCCTGGCCTAGGCCATGTTGCGCCAGGCGGCCAACCGCTCGGCGCTGTCGTCGCCGGGCAGCGGCAGCTGGCAGACCACCTTCAGGCCGGGCCACTCGCTCGGGGTGAGCTGCTGGTACTCGAACGCCAGGTCGCCCGCTCGGGGGTGGTGGTAGCGGCGCACGCGGGTCTCGAACTGGGCCACGTCGAGCTGCGGCCACCAGGCGGCGAACTCGGGGCTGGCGTCGCACAGCCGTTGCACGAGCGACACCACGTTCGGGTCGGCGCGCCGCTCGGCGGTGCCGGCGCGGAACTCGGCGAGGATGCGGTGCGCCTGCTCCTCCCAGTCGCCGATGAGCACGCGTGCCGTCGGCTCGGCGAACACCACCCACAGCAGGTTGCGTTCGTCGTCGGGAAGGTGGTCGATCATCGGGTACAGGCGCGACTGGGCGGTGTTCCAGGCGAGGAACTCCCAACTCGGGCCGAGCACGTACGCGGGTGCCGGCTCCATCGACGCGAGCAACCGGACGAGCGCATCGGGTGCGTGCTCGGGGGTGGCGACCGGCTCGGCCGTGGGACGGTGGGCGAGGGTGAGGAGGTGGTGCCGTTCGGCGTCGGAGAGCCGCAGCGTGCGGGCCAGCGAGTCGAGCACGTCGCTGGACGCGTTGATGGGCCGACCCTGTTCGAGCCACGTGTACCAGGTGATCGACACGCCTGCGAGCAAGGCCACCTCTTCGCGGCGGAGGCCCTTCGTGCGGCGACCGCGGCCGTCGGGCAGGCCGACGTCGGCCGGCGTGAGGGCGTCGCGCCGCGCGCGGAGGAACTCGGCGAGGTCTTCGCGGCGGCGATCCATCCCGCCCATTCAACCGTCGGTCGGCTGCGTCAGGTCGTAGAAGGTGAGGCCGTCGACCTCGACCGTCGAGAAGTTGGCGGTCACCCACTCGCTGATCGACGACGAGCTGCCGACGGGGGTGACGAGGAAGTAGTGCACCTCGCCGTCGTCGACGAGCCGCTGGAACGCTTCGAGCGTCGGCCAGGGGTCGGTGCCGTTGAAGCCGCCGATGGGCATCACCGGGTCGCCGGTGGCCAGCTGGTGGCCGGCGGCGGCGTTGGCACCGATGGTGGCGAGCGCCCACGTGTACCGGTCGCTGTCGCGCTGCAGGAGCTCGACGACCTCGTCGGTCACCTCGGGTGCGTCGAGCAGGGTGTCGACCAACCCGCCCGGGCGGTACGCGGCAACCGGACCGACGCCGGGGGTGGTGCCCGCGTGCGACCGGCTCGCGGTCGAGATCGAGTACGCAGCGGGTGAAAGCAGGGCCGCCGCCAGTGCCACACCGGCGCCCCACGCGGCCGCCTCGACGCCGATCGACAGCCCCGCGACCGCCACGACGGCGGCGACCAGCAGCAGCGGCCGCAGCCACGGGTTCCAGTCGGGCGTGCGGGCGAGCACCGCCCACGCCCAGCACGCGGTGACGACCACTGCGGTCACCAGCAGCGCACGCGCCCACCGTTGGCCGCGCCGTGCCCACAGCACGCTGGTGCCGATGCCGACGAGTGCGCCGACCGCCGGGGCGAGCGCCACCGAGTAGTACTCGTGGATGGTGCCCTCGCCGAGGCTGATCGTCACACCGGTGACGAGCAGCCAGCCGCCCCAGACGACGACGGCGGCGCGGAGCCGGTCGGTTCGTGGCTGCCGTCGTGTGATCAACAGACCGGCCACGGCGAACAGCAGCGCCGCCGGGACGAGCCACGAGGCATGGCCGGCCCACGTGCGGCCGAAGAGGCGCAGCAACCCTGGCTCACCCCACGTGCCGAACCGCGCCGACCCGTCGCCGGTGAGCCGGCCGAAGCCGTTGTAGCCGAACACGAGGTCGAGCACGCTGTCGTCGGTGGAGCCACCGATGAACGGCCGTCGGTCGTCGGGCCACAGCGCCACGACGGCCATCCAGCATCCTGCGGTCGCGAGCATCGCGAGGCCGCCGAGCAACAGTTGGCGGACGCGGCGCGGCCACTCGGGCGGTCCGGCCACGAGGTAGGCGAGTGCGAGCGCCGGCAACACCACGAACGCCTGGAGCATCTTGGTGAGGAAGCCGGTGCCGAGCAGCGCGCCCGTCCACACGAGCCACGTCGTCGCGCCGTCCTCGATGGCGCGGGTCACCGTGTACGCCGCGCCGACCAGCACCAGCACCAGCAGCGCGTCCGGGTTGTTGAACCGGAACATCAGCGCCGCCGCAGGGGTGAGCGCCATGACGGCGCCCGCGATGAGCCCGGCACCCACGCCGAACCAGCGACGCACCGTGAGGTACAGCACGCCCACCGCCGCCACCCCCATCAACGCCTGCGGCAGGAGGACGCTCCACGGGTGCACGCCGAACACGCGGGCCGACAGGCCCATCACCCAGAGTGCGGCGGGCGGCTTGTCGACCGTGATGGTGTTGGCGGCATCGAGGGAACCGAAGAACCACGCCTTCGTGCTCTGCGAGCCCGCCTGTACCGCGGCGGAGTAGTAGCTGTTCGCCCACCCCGACGACCCGAGACCCCACAGGTACAGCGCGGCAGTGGCCGCCAGCAGGACGGCCACCGCTGCACGGTGGCGCGGCGGAGTGGCGGGCAGGTCGTCGGTGTGCTCAGCCACCGTTGGCGGCGGGCACGTACTCGCGGCACGGCTGGCCGCGCAGCGATCCGCACGCCGGCGGGGCCGCCTGCGGGACCGCGATGTCGGGCACCACGGGGAGCAGCAGCCGCGACGGGTGGTCGGCGTCGTGCGCGATGGTGACCGTCTCGCCGTCGGCGATGGTGCGGAACTCCCACACCGCCCGGTTGTTGCCGGGTGCGTCGATGGTGAGGCGGATGCGGCTGCCCGCGCGGAACGGGTGTGCGAACGGGAACAGCGCGACCTTCACGTTGGTGAACTCGTCGGCGGGCAGGTCGGCGGCGTCGGACTCGGCGTTGGTGTAGATCGGCACGAGGTCGCTGCTGCGCTCCTCGTCGAGTGCGCGCTGGCTGGCGCGCAGCCAACCGCTCTGCACGTAGATCTCGGTGCCGTCGGGACGGACCTCGCTGATGGTGACCTCGAGGTCGGTGTCGGCCGACGACGCCTTCACCCACAGGTCCACCGCGCCGGAACCGATGACGACGGTGTCGGCGGTGAGGGGCTCGCTGATGTAGCCGAGGCCGGTGCCGTCGGGCAGGGGCTGCCAGTCGTACTGCACGTCGGCACGCCACACGCCGCTGCTGCCGCCCTCGTAGAACGTGGCCGGCAGCGCACTCGGGTCGGCGGTGTACTCGTCGGCACCGGTGCCGGTGCCCTGCGCGTCGGCGGTGAGTGCGCCGTCGTCGCCGAGGCCCCACAGCGTGGTGACGCCGAACGCCATCGGCCAGCCGTCGAACTCCTCGGTGAAGTACGGCTCCGGCGTGCCCGGTGTGAACTCGGGGTTGCCGCCCTGCTCGAACAGGATGCGGACCGGCTTGTCGGCCTCGAACGCGGCGAGGGCCTCGTCGTAGGTCTTCCCGGCGAAGCGGTTCTCGAACGGACCGAACTCGGACACGCCCCAGATGGCGCCACCGAGCGCCGCGGCGATGGTGGAGCCGGCCGAGAGGTCGGGCACCTTCTTGCCGACGTAGAGCTGCAGGAACTCCATGTACCGCCGGGCGACGGGCGGGCTGAGCGACTCGGTGTGCAGGCCGTTGGTGAGCGTGACGTAGACGTGCGGGGCTCCGGCGAAGTTCGGCAGCATCGCGGGGAAGTGGCCACCGGTCTGCTCGTCCTGCCACGCACCGGCGATGAACACGGGCACGTTGATCTTGTCGACGAACGTGATCGGCGCGATCGAGTCGCCGAGCGGGTTCGAGTAGAACGGGTTGGCGTCGATCTCGGCCACGAGGTCCGGGTTCTGCAGGCGCATCCGCTGGTTGTCGGCGCAGCGGGTGTCGCCGGCGTCGGCGCGGGCCTTCGTCCACTCCTGGCCGTACTGCTGGGCCTGGTCCATGCGCTCCTGGGTCCAGTTCACGGCGAAGCCGGTGTTCAGGATGCCGCCCGGGTAGAGGGTGCTGCGGTAGCTGTCGTCGAGCACCGAGAGCGGGGTGATGCTGTTCAGGCTCGGCGGCTGTGTGGCGGCCACGAACAGCTGGCTGATGCCGGGGTAGCTGATGCCGACCATGCCGACCTGATGGTCGAGCACCCACGGCTGCGCGGCGACGGCCTCGATGACGTCGTAGCCGTCGACCGACTGCGCGGTCTCGAAGAAGCGGTACGAACCGCCGCTGCACCCCGTGCCGCGCATGTTGACGCCCACGTAGGCGAAGCCCTGCGCGGTGTAGAGCGCGGCGAGCTGGGCGCTGTCCGGGTCGCTCGGCTGGTAGCCGCTGTATTCGACGACCGTGGGGAAGGGACCGTTCTCGATCGGGCCGGGCAGCAGCACGTTGGCGCTGAGCGTGGTGCCGTCGCGGGTGACGATGTAGCCGAAGCCGCCGGCGGGGAGCAGGGTCTGCTCCTCGGTGTAGAGCGAGGCGGCCGGCGCGACGCCCGGCGACATGACAGTGATGTCGGTGGCGGCCTCGGTGTCGGAGGCCACGACGTAGCCGTCGCCCTCGGCGATCTCGCGGAACAGGAGCACGCCCTCCTGGTCGACGGTGCCGCTCGCGAGCTGCTGGCCGCCGTGGTACACGCCGAGCTCGGTGCCGGGCTCGGCGTCGAGCACGGCGATCTGCTGCACGCCGGGCTGCACGGTGAACGTGGCGGGTGGCAGCTCGGGCAGCGACTCGGCCACGGTGGTCTCGGGTGCCGCCGTGGTGTCGGCGCCGCCGGCGGTGGTGGACGTGGCCTCGTCGCCGTCGCTGCAGGCAACGGCCAGCAGGCACAGCGCGGTCAGGACGGCAAGCGGTCGCTTCGACATCCGGCGAGTCTCCCATCTCCCACGGGGCGGGCCAGAATGGGAGCGTGATCTCCCTCGACGACATGCTGGCCGACCTCGAGCTCCTGGTGAACACGGAGTCGACCTCGTTGCACCTCGACCTGCTCGAGCAGTCGGCCGCCGCGGTGGCCACCGTGATGGAACGTCGGCTCGGCACGCCGCCCACGTTCGTCGACTCGCCGGCAGGTCGGCACGTGCTGTGGAGCGGCGGTGGCACGCCGAAGGTGCTGCTGGTCGGCCATCACGACACCGTGTTCCCCGTCGGGTCCGTCGCCGCGCGGCCGTTCCGTGTGGCCGACGGCAAGGCCACCGGCCCGGGCGTGTTCGACATGAAGGCCGGCATCGTGCAGGCCGTGCACGCCACCGCCGCGCTCGCCGATCGCAGCGGTGTGGAGATCCTCATCACCGCCGACGAGGAGGTCGGCAGCGACGCCTCGCGCGCCCTCATCGAGGAGCGTGCCGCGGCGTGCGGCAACGTGCTGGTGTTCGAGGCCAGCGCCGACGGTGGCGCGTTGAAGATCGCCCGCAAGGGCACCGGCACGTTCGAGGTGGTGGTGCAGGGGCGTGCCGCGCACGCCGGCCTCGAGCCGTGGAAGGGCATCAACTCGTTGGTCGCCGCGGCCGAGCTCGTGCTGCAGATCAACACGTTCGGCGACCCGGCCACGGCCACCACGGTCACGCCCACCGTCGCGTCGGCCGGCACCGCCGACAACGTGGTGCCCGCCGAGACCCGCGTGAAGGTCGATGTGCGCGTCGAGCAGCCGGGGGAGGGCGAGCGACTCGTCGCCGCGTTCGGTGCGCTGCAGTCGTCGGTCGAGGGCGCCCGCGTCGAAGTGCTTGGCGGCCTCAACCGCCCGCCCATGCCCGTCGGCTCCGCTGGCGCGCTCTACCCGCTGGCCATGGAGGCTGCGGTCGAGGTCGGCATCGAGGGCCTCGAGGGTGTCGCCGTCGGCGGCGGCAGCGACGGCAACTTCACGGCCGCCATCGGCGTGCCCACGCTCGACGGCATGGGTGCGGTCGGTGGCGGCGCCCACGCCGATCACGAGTTCGTGCTCGTCGACACGATGGTGCCGCGCGCCGAACTGGTGGCGGCGCTGCTGCGACGCCTCTGAGCGACGAGGGTTACTCGCCGCCCTCGAGCGCCATCAGGCCACCGCTCGCCAACGTGCCGGCGTTGCGGTACACGTCGAGCTTGGCGCGGCTGTCTTCGATGTCGAGGTTGCGCATCGTGAGCTGGCCGATGCGGTCGAGCGGACCGAACGCCGCGTCGTCGACCTTCTCCATGCTCAACCGCTCGGGCGCGTACGTGAGGTGCGGGCCCGTGGTGTCGAGGATGCTGTAGTCGTCGCCGCGACGCAGACGCAGGGTGACCTCGCCGGTGATGGCGGCACCCACCCAGCGCAGCAGCGGCTCGCGCAGCATCAGGCTCTGCGGGTCGAACCAGCGACCCTCGTACAGCAGGCGGCCGAGGCGGCGGCCCATCGTGCGGTAGTTCTCGATGGTGTTCTCGTTGTGGATGGCGGTGACGAGGCGCTCGTAGGCGATGTGCAGCAGCGCCAGGCCGGGACCCTCGTAGATGCCGCGGCTCTTCGCCTCGATGATGCGGTTCTCGATCTGATCGCACATGCCGAGGCCGTGACGGCCACCGATCTCGTTGGCCTTCATCACCAGCGCCACCTGATCGGGGAACTCCTCGCCGTTGATGGCGACGGGCCAGCCCTCGTGGAACCGGACGGTGACGACCTCGGCGGCGATGGCCACGTCGTCGCGGTAGTGCGCCACACCCATGATGGGCTCGACGATGTCCATGCCGTTGGCCAGCTCCTCGAGCAGCTTCGCCTCGTGCGTGGCGCCCCAGATGTTGGCGTCGGTGCTGTACGCCTTCTCCTTGCTGGCGCGGTACGGCAGGTTGCGCTCGGTGAGGAACTCGCTCATCTCGGCGCGGCCGCCGAGCTCGGTGACGAACATCTCGTCGAGCCACGGCTTGTAGATGCGCAGGTTCGGGTTGACCAGCAGGCCGTACCGGTAGAACCGCTCGATGTCGTTGCCCTTGTAGGTGCTGCCGTCGCCCCAGATGTCGACGCCGTCCTCCTGCATGGCACGCACCAGCAGGGTGCCGGTGACCGCGCGGCCGAGCGGCGTGGTGTTGAAGTACGTCTTGCCGGCGGTGGTGATGTGGAACGCGCCGCACTGCAGCGCGACGAGGCCCTCGTGCACCAGCTCGGTGCGGCAGTCGACCAGACGTGCGTGCTCGGCGCCGTACTCGACGGCGCGACCGGGCACGCCGGGCAGGTCGGGCTCGTCCTGCTGGCCGAGGTCGGCCGTGTAGCAGTAGGGCACCGCGCCCTTCTCGCGCATCCAGGCGACGGCGGCCGACGTGTCGAGCCCTCCACTGAACGCGATACCGACCCGTTCACCGACGGGGAGCGACGTCAAAACCTTCGACATAGGGTTCCGACGCTACCCAGGAAGCGTGTCGGCCGGCGCATCCCGCAGCGATCCTGCGAACGATGCGACCGAGACCAGCAGGCCTCCTGCGGCGAGCGCGAACTCGACGGCGAAGTACCGGGCCGGACCACCGAGGTCGCCCGCAGCGACGAGCGCGGTGACCACGGCCCCGCCGATGCCCCACCAGGGGAGCCAACGCCGGTGCGACAGCGCCATCACGGCCAGCCCGATCGGGGCGATGAACGGGATGAGGCTGATGAGCACGAGACGTGGCGCGGTCTCCGGGCCGAGCCACCAGGTGGCCATGCCGGTGATGCGTGCGCTGTACCAGACGGCGGCGAAACCTGCCGCGACGCCCGCCCAGGCCAGCCAGAACACGGTGGACCAGTTGGCGGTGAGGTTGCCGGGCCGCAACGGGCGTGTGGTCACGACGTCGGGCGGGGGCGGCTCGGGCAGCATGCGACTGGCAGGGTACACCCGGGTCTCCGGCGTCGGGGCGTCAACCCAGTACCCTTCATCCGGTGACCGGCGCACCGTTCCAGAAACTCAGCATCTTCTTCCCCATGTGGAACGAGGAGGCCTACATCCATCGTGCCGTGGGGTACGCCAAGCGTGAGTGCGAGATGCTCGTCGAGCGCGGCGAGATCCTCGACTACGAGCTCATCGTGGTCGACGACGCGAGCACCGACAGCACGCCGCAGCTGGCCGACGAACTGGCCGCCGCCGACCCGCACGTGAAGGTGGTCCACCATCCGGTGAACCGCAAGCTCGGTGGCTCGATGAAGACCGGCTTCGCGGCCGCCACCGGCGACCTGGTGCTGTACACCGACGCCGACCTGCCCTTCGACATGGCCGAGGTCGGTCATGCCGTGCGCCTGCTCCGCTACTACGAGGCCGACATCGTGAGCGCCTACCGCCACGACCGCACCGGCGAGGGCAGCAGCCGGGCCATCTACACGTTCTTCTACAACCTGCTCATCCGCAGCCTGTTCGGCGTGCGCATGCGCGACATCAACTTCGCGTTCAAGCTGTGCCGCACGCACATCTTCGAGCACATCGAGCTGAAGAGCGAGGGCTCGTTCATCGACGCCGAGCTCATCATCAGCGCGAAGAAGATGGGCTTCGAGGTCATCCAGTTCGGCGTCGACTACTTCCCCCGCACCCGTGGCGAGAGCACGCTCGCGTCGTTCGGTGTCATCAAGAAGATCGTCAGCGAGATGTTCGCCCTCCGCAAAGAGCTGAAGGGCATCCAGCCCGTCGTCGGCCCGAAGGCCTAGGCGGGCCGGACGCCCTTCGGATCCGCCGCCAGATCTGGAGCTCGTCAGTCGTCGTTCACGATGGTGCCGGTGCCGGTGCCCGCCGCGATGGTCATGCCCGTCGCCCGGCTGAGACGCACCTGGAAGGTCTCGTTCGCCTCCCGGTTGCGATCGCCCACCACTGCGACCGTCACCGTGCGGCTGGTCTGGCCGGCGGCGAAGGTGACCGTGGTGTTGATGGCCCGGTAGTCGCTCGTGGAGCGAGCCGAGCCGTTGGCAGTGGCCGCCACCACGCTCACCGTCGAGGTCGGTGCCTTCGAGAGGGTGATGGTGAAGGTGAACGACTTCGTGCCCGAGTTGCCCTCGGTGGACGTGACGTTGTTGATGCGTGCCGACGGCGGCGTGTCGTCGTCGAGGATGGTGCCCGTGGCCGAGGCGTTGCCGACGACGGCGTTGAGCACGCCCACCACTTCGAACGTGAGGGTCTCGTTCGGCTCGATGGTGGTGTCGCCGATGGTGCGCACCGTGACCGTGGCCGTGGTGGCGCCCGCCGGGATGGTGACCGTGCCGCTCACCGGGGTGAAGTCGGTGCCGCCGGTGGCGGTGCCGCCGCCTGCGGTCCAGTCGACGTCGACCGGGTAGAGGCTCGGACGATCGAGGGTGAGCGTGAAGTTCAGCGGGTTGCGGGCGTTGCGCCCGCCCTCCAGCACCTGCACGCTCGGACCCACGGTGAGCACCGGATCGTCGTCGTCGAAGATGGTGGCCGTCATCGAGGTGGCGGCCGCCGGCACGGCACCGGCGACGGCACCGATCTCGAGGGTGAACGTCTCGTCGAACTCCACTTCCGTGTCGTCGACGAGGCTCACGGTGACGATGGTCGACTGCATGCCCGGGGCGAACGCCGCGGTGCCGATGTCGTCGACGAAGTCGGTGCCGGCGCCGGCCGAACCGCCGAGCAGGCTCCACTCGACGGCCACCGGGTTCACCGGCGCCTGGTCGAGGGTGAGCTCGAAGCTGACCGTGCCGTCGCCCTCGTTCACCACCGGGTCGGCGCCGAGGCCCAGGACGGGCAGGTCGTCGTCGAAGATGGTGGCCTGGAGGGTGAGCGGCTCGAACGGCAGTGCGTCGGCCGAGGACACGATGGTGATGTCGATGAACTCGTCACCCTCCACCAGGTCGTCGCCCAGCACTTCCACCGTGACGTCGACCGAGGTCTCGCCGGCGGGCACCACGGCCGTGCCGGTGATCGCCGTGAAGTCGGCGCCCTCGGTGGCGGTGTTGCCGATGGCGGTCCACTCGACGGCCACGTCGGCCGGGGCCGGGCGGTCGAGCGAGATGGTGGCCGTCACCGAGGTGGTGGTGCCGGCAGCGCCCTCGTCGGCCGTGCCCACGGCGAACATGCTCACGATCGGGTACTCGGCGACACGGCCCTCGGCGAGCGAGATGATGTCGGCGAGTGCCGGATCGGTGGCCAGCGGGTCGACCGCCGAGGCGGTGAACTCGAGGACCGTGCCGGGCAGGTCGGTGAGAGTGACAACCAGGGTGGCCGTGCCGTCGGCGCCTGTGGGAGCAACTCCCAGCACGAGGCCACCCTGGTCGAACGTGACGTCGGCGCCCACGATGGGCAGGCCGTCGCCGTCGAGGAACGTCGCCGAGAGCGTGATCGTCGGGGTGTCGATCACGGCGGGCACGGCGAGCGTGAGCGTGGGCGGCAGCGGGATGACGATGCCGCTCGTGACCTGCGAGGTCGCGAAGCTCGGGACGGACTCGGGGTTCCCGAGGCCGTCGGTGAAGGTGTAGATCACGAAGATCTGGTGGTCGAGGTCGCCCGGCTGCACGGTGTAGCTGGCACCCGTGCCGGCCTCCACCCAGGTCGGGTCACCGAAGATCGGGTCGACGGCGACGCCGTCCCACGTGTACCAGGTGTACGCCTCGGTGCCGGGTTCGATGCCGTCGGCGTCGAACACGGTGTTGTCGGGCACGAGCACGTCGCCCACGACCGGGAACGGGTTGATGACCACGTCGCCGACGGGCGAGTTGTTCAGGTCGACCGGCGAGCCCAGCGGGATGATGCCGTCGAGGAACTGGAGCTGCTCGACGTTGAGCAGGATGTCGGTGCCCTCGTTGGTGCCGCCGCCACCGCCACCGCCGCCGCCACCGCCGCCACCACCGTTCGGCGGGACGTGCGAGACGAAGGTGCGGCCGTCGGGCAGCTGCCCCACGACGTACTCGCTCTGCGGGTGGCGGTACACGGCCGTGTCGATGTCGGCCGGATCGGCTGCCCGCACGATCTCACGCTGGTACTGGCACTGGTCGGGGGTGAGGCGACGGGCGAGCAGCTCGTTCTGCATCGAGCGCAGGGCCGCCATCGTGACGACCGTGCCGTCGACCTTGGTGCACACCAGCGACACGCGCAGCGCGGCGTCGCCGTCGATGAAGTCGGCACCGGCGCCGCCCTCCACCTTGTCGGATCCGGCGCCGCCCATCACGATGTCGTCGCCGGTGTACATGTTGAGGCCTGCGGGGGCGAGCACGCCGCCCTCACGGAGGAAGTCCTCGAGGCCGAGCACCTTGTCCATGCTCGCCTGGGTGAGCTCGTGGCCGACGGCGCGGACGCGGTCGTCGCCGCGGAGCTCGTCGTCGAACGGGCTGCCCGCCACGCCCTCGACGAGCGAGAAGCGGTCGCGGGGGTTCACGGCGGCGCCGACGGCCACCGGGGGGAGGCTGAGGTCGGCGAGCACGCTCGTGAAGGCACGGTCGTAGCTGACGAAGTCGAAGCCGAGGCCACCGTTGGTGGTGTCGACGCCGTTGCCGGCCATGATGATGTCCATGCCGCCCTCGGCGAGGTAGCGGTCGTCGCCGCCTTCGCCGATGAGGATGTCGTCCTCGCCGGTCAGCAGTGCGAACGCTGCGCGCTCGTCGCCGACCAGGAAGTCGCCGCCGCCGCCGCCCTCGACCCAGTCCTGGCCGGGGCCGCCGGAGACGGTGTCGGGGCCGACGCCGCCGATGGTGAAGTCGTCGCCGGAGCCGGCGAACGCCTCGGCCGGATCGGCACCGAGGTAGATGGCGTCACGCTCGGTGCCGCCGATGAGGATGTCGAGGCCGCGGCCGCCCTGGATGACGTCCTCGCCCGGGCCGCCCTCGATGACGTCGTCGCCGGTCGAGTCGGTCAGCACGTCACGGCCGTAGTCGCCGTTGATCATGTCGGCACCGACACCACCCTCGAGCGTGTCGTTGCCGTCGGCGCCCCAGATGCTGTCGTCACCCTCGGCCGCACGGACCTTGTCGTCACCGTTGGTGCCGATCCAGGTGGTGTGGTTCTCGGTGGTGCCGCCACCCGTCATGCGGATGGTGCCGTCCGACATGCGGACGAGCTTCGAAATGCCGTCGAGGAAGGTCGACGTGATGTTCGGGGTGCTGAGGTCGATGGTCCAGTCGGGCGCCGTGAAGGCGAGCGTCGGGATGTTGGCCGCATCGGTGTTGCGACGGATGAGGTCGGCGAACGTGGTGGCCTCGAGCTCGGCGAGCAGCGGCAGGCCCTCGTTGCGGAGGAGGTAGTACAGACGGTCGCTGTCCTGCAGCGCCTCCATCTGCGCCTCGAACACGAAGTTGAAGGTGCTGCCGAGCATGCCGCTGAACAGCGGCGGCGCCTCGGCGAGGCCGCCGATCCAGAGGTCGACGTCCTCGAGGCCGGTGATGGCCTTGCCGTTCACGTTGGCCCAGGCGTTGGTGCCGTCGAGGAAGTCGACCGCGTCGGCCGGCACGTCGCCCGTGCCGTTGACGATGGCGTCGGCGGCAGCACGACGTGCGGCGTTGGTGGTGGCGTTGAGGATGGTCGGGTGCGTGCCGTAGGCGGCGATGAAGTTCACCAGCGAACCCGGGTGACGCAACGCGAGGCCGAAGTCGGTCCAGTCGGTGTAGGGCTTGAGCTGCGTGTTGCCGGCGGCGCCGGCGACATTGCCTTCGAACAGGTCGCGGCGCACTTCGTTGAGCGAGCCGATGCCCTCGCTGCGGGCACGGGTGATGTTGAGCGAGGCGAGGTCGAGGGGCAGGCCCACGAGGTTGTTGCGCAGCGCCTCGGTGATGAACTCGTCGATCTCCTCACCGCGCTGGTTCACCATGCCGCGCACGATGGCGCCGGCGCTCTGCTCGGGCGTGAGCGTGCCGCCCTGGCCGTCGCTGGTGAACTCGATCGGGTTGAGGAATGCGTCCATCAGTGCGATGTCGTTGCGGGTGCCGTCGGCGTTGACACGGTCGACGGTCTCACGCAGCATCGAGTGACCGAAGCGGTAGACGGCGTGGGCGAACTCGGCCGTCACGGCCGGGTCGACGCTCGGGTTGTAGGTGTCGAACAGGTTGACGTTCGGCTGGATGGCACGGGCGAACTCGCCGAACGCGATGTGCTGGTACTCCATCTCGTTGACGAACTTCGCGGCCTGGAACAGGCGGCTGCCGTTCCACGAGCCGTCGGGCAGCAGCCATGCGGCGAGCGCCGCCGGCGAGTTGTTGGGCAGCGTCGTGACGAACGACTCGATCTGGTCGATGAGGCCGTTGTGCTCGCCGTGGAAGATGGAGTGGATGGCCGTGAGGCCGATGTTCTCGTTGCAACGACCGTCGCCGCAGATGTAGTGGGCGCCGAGCATCTCGTCGTCGTACGTGGCGGGGTTGCCGTCGTCGGTGGTGCCGTCGACGGTGCCCTCGGGCGAACCGGCCGGCACGGTGTCGGGGATCATCGCCACCTTGGGCGTGCCGGGGTTGTTGTCGTGGTCGTACTTGTCGGGCACCGCGTGGTGCGCGATGTCGTTGAGGAACGCGTGGCTGGTGTGCAGCACGCCGGGGCTCGACGACGACACGGGCGAGGCGAGGTTGCCCTCGAGCAGCAGGCCGTTCGCCAGTGCGAACTGCGGCATGCCGTCGGTGCCGGGCAGGAAGTTGCCGTAGGCGTCGGTGGCGAGCAGCGGCACGTCGAACACGTCGGTGTCGCTGAGCTGGAGACCGAGCAGGTTGCGGGCCTGTGCCTTCACGTCGGCCCACGTCGGCAGACCGCCGTCGGCGCCGTTGAGCAGGTTGCCGGTGCTGACCGGGTGGCCGTTCGCGTCGAGCCGGTACTCACGCAGGAACACCTGGTGCGACGGGTGCGACGTGTAGGTCTGGTTGTTGTCGATGTACGGGGTGACCTGGTTGTGTGCGTCCTTGATGTCGTCGGCCGTGCCGAGCACGCCGTCGGTGCCGGGGTCGTTGGTCGCACGGGTGAGCACCATGAAGTTGCTCGGGCTGCCGTCGACGTACAGCGGGTCGTCGGCCTGCAGGGGCACGAACACGGTGCCGTTGCCGCCCTTGGCGGCGAGGTCGAGGCCGTGGTCGAAGAACTGGCCGAAGAGGGTGAACAGCGAGTTGTACGAGGCGCTGAAGCCGGCGTCGGGGGCGACGTTCGGCAGCACGTACTGGACGACCTCGTCGGTGCCCGGGTTGCGGTCGTGGTCGACCATGATGGTCTCGGCGCCGAAGCCGTGACCCTGGGTCTCGGCGGCGGCCTCGGCGGCGGCCGGGTTGAGCTCGGTCTGGTCACTGATCAGGTTGCTGATGATGCGCGGGTCCTTGTCGACCACGAAGCCCGAGTTCTGGGCGTACGAGGTGCCGCTGCCCACGGTGAGCGGGCCGGGGCCGTCCGGATCGAAGAAGAGGCCGTCGGCGGCCATCCACTTCGGTGCCGTGAGGCGGGGGAAGGCCCGGTCGACCGCACCGAAGCCACCCTGGCCCGGCACGAGGTTGTTGTTGCGACCGTCGGTCTGGCGGATGCCGAACGGCACCACCTTGTTCGGCACCGCGTTGTTGCACACGAGCGGGTTCGTCAGGAACGCCGGATCGGTGCACAGCGTGTCGTTGCCGAACGGATGCGCCTCGGCGATCTGGATCTGCGCCAGGATGAACTCGAGGTCCTGCTGGGTCAGATCGATCCGCACCGGCTGTGCCGGCAGCTGGGTCTGTGCCGATGCCGGGGTGGACCCCCCGATCACCGTCAGCAGCCCGCCGGCCACCAGCGTCGTCGCCAGCAGCGCGCCCGTCACGCGCCGTGCACGAAAAATACCACTCATAGTGATTCCCGCCTTTGTTGCTCCCACAGCGGGTCACCATAAACACGTGTCAGATCAAAGGAAAGTCTGGAAGACCTGAATGGGCCGCGCGGCCTACGGGGTATTTCGCGGGGGAGGTCAGCTGCACGGAACCCGAGCGAATCCGTTGGTAGATTCGAACGACAAGCCTTCCCGGAGCGTTCGTGACCACCCCTCGGCAACCCGCCCCCCAACCTCGTCGGCGCCCGTCGCAGCCGCCGCCTCCCTCACCGCTGAAGCGGTGGATGCCGGCCATCGCGGCCGCAGGCGTGCTGTCCGTGGTGGTGTTCGCCGGGTTCTCCGGTGGCGACGACCCGAGCGATGCAGCCGGCGAGAACCCGGGAGCGGTCGACGTCAGCGGCCTCACGGTGCCGTCGAGCACCACGCCGCAGGTCGTGCTCGCCACCGACCCGAACCTGCAGAAGACCCAGCTCAGCCAGACCCTGCGCAAGGGCATGTTCGGCGACGAGGTGAAGGCGATGCAGCAACGCCTCACCGACTTCGGGTTCGACCCGGGCCCGGTCGACGGTCAGTTCGGCTCCGGCACCGAGCAGGCGCTGTGGGCGTTCGAGGGCCTCGTGCTCCAGCGTCCCTACGACCAGCAGACCGGCCAGCTCACCGACGAGATGTGGCAGCTGATGCAGGACCCGTTGGTGTTCCAGCCGCGGCGCCAGCAGGGCCTCGGCGCCACGCACATGGAGATCTACCTCGACCTCCAGGCCGCCATCGTCTTCACCGACGACAAGCCGACGCTCATCACGCACATCTCGTCGGGCAGCGGCGAGACCTGGTGCGAGATCGTCACCCAGGACACCGACGACAAGGGCAATCCGTTGCCCGAACCGGTGAAGAAGGACGTGTGCGGCGTGTCGAAGACGCCGGGCGGCGTGTTCCAGTTCTACCGACGCGTCGAGGGCAACCGCCAGGGACCGCTCGGCGGCATGTACAACCCGGTGTACTTCAACTACGGCATCGCCGTGCACGGCGCGCAGAACGTGCCCGACGCCCCGGCGTCGCACGGTTGCATCCGCATCCCGATGTGGATCTCCGAGTACTTCCCGACGCTGGTGAAGAACAAGGACTACGTGTACGTGTGGGACGGCAAGAAGGAGCCCGAGCAGCAGTCCGAGCGCGACATGCTGCCGGTGTTCAACTACCCGAACCCCGACGCCACCACGTCGACCAGCTCGTCGACCACCACCACCGTCCCGGCCACCACCACCACGAAGCCGGTCACCACCACCACGAAGCCGGCCACCACCACGACGAAGCCGGCGAGCACCACCACCACCTCCACGACGGTGGCGGCGGGCGCGCTGCCGACGCCCTAGTCGTCGTTCAGCCGGCCCTCGTTCAGCCGGCCAGGTCGCGGCAGACGTTCAGCCCGCCGAGCACACCGGCGCGGAACGCGGTGATCTTCTCGAACGCGCTGCCGTTCAGGTCGTCGTCGGTGTGCTCGTCGGCGCGTGCGATGGCGGTGACGATGGCCTCGTCGAGATCGCCGGCCGACAGCACGAGCTGGTTCTCGCGGTCCTCGGGGATGGGCGGCACGATGGAGCTCACCCAGGCGCCGGTGAGGCAGTCGCTGTAGAGCGCCCTCGGCTCGCCCACGGCCGAGCTGTTCAGCGCGTCCTGGATGGCGTCGGCGTACGCGTGGGAGAACAGGTAGCCCACCGACATGTCGCCGGTGAGCTCGTCGAGGGACAGCCCTGCGGAGAACTCGAGGTCCCAGTACACGACGTTGTCGGCCGCGCAGAACTGCACGCTGCTCGGCCATGTCGCCGGGTCGATGCCGGGGCAGTCGGGGTACGGGCCCTCGGTGGAGAACGGCTGGAACGTCGGCGCCGTGAACGGGACACCGTTCGCCGCGGCCAGTTCGGTCCAGTAGAAGTCGAGGCTGGCCGGGATGAGCGTGGCGATGTCGTTCGGGCCGATCTCGGGATCGGGGTTCTCGTCGACGATGGGCAGGTTGCCACCGAACACGTCGGTGGTGTCGAACGGGATGTCGATCATCGTCGACAGGCGATCGTCGGTGAAGAACGTCGCGCAGCGCGACGGGCCACCCTCGAAGCCGTCCTGGAACGCGCCGACGCGGTCGAAGCCGGTGCCGTGTGCGAGCGGATCGCTGAGGCCGTTGCCCTCGACGGGGTCGCGCACGTAGATCATCGCCACCAGGCCGGCGCGCACGGCGGCGTCGTCGAAGCGGATGATGTCGCTGGCCCCCGACGCGACGTGCGCGGTCCATGCGCCGGCGAAGCAGTCGGCCTGCTGCTCCTTCAACAACCCGAGCTGGTCCCATTCACCCGCGCGGGCCTGGATGGCGTGGCCGAACTCGTGGGCGAGCACCACGGCGACGGCCTCCTTGCCGAGCAGTTCGACGAGCGCAGGCAGGCCGTCGGCGTCGTCGTACGCCATGAAGTCGCCGTCGATGCAGTAGAACGCCGTGCCCTGCTGCACGTCCTGGTAGGTGCTCACCGGCGATCCGCAGCCGGGGATGGGATCCTCACGTTCGGGGTAGGCGGCGTAGATGCCACCGCTCAGCGGTTCCCACTCGGACCCGTAGGTGGCGGGGTAGGCCTCGGCCCAGAAGTCCTGGATGTCGCCGAAGGCAGCCGTGAGGTACCCGTCGTACTCGGGATGCTGCGGACCACCGTCACCGAAGTCGACCACGCCGGGCCGCACCTCGTAGACCGGCTCGACCGGCACCGAGTCGGTGGTGAACAACCCGCCGTCGCCCGAGGCCGTCCCGGACTCGACCGCGGTGACACCCGGATCCGACACGCCGCACGCACTGAGGCCGAGCACTGCCACTGCCACCATCGCAACTGTCCGCACGTGTCGAGCATAGGTGCGGCACCTCGCGCCAGAATGGTCGTGTGACCAACGGAACCTTCCTCGATCGTCTCGCCCGCACCCGTGCCAGCATGGAGGCCGGCGGCGTCGACGTGCTGCTCGTCTCGGTGGGCAGCGACCTGCCGTACCTCACCGGTTACGAGGCCATGCCGCTCGAGCGTCTCACCATGTTGGTGGTGCCGCGCGATGGCGACGCGACGCTGGTGATCCCGCGCCTCGAGGCGCCGCGGGTGCGCGAGCAGCCTGGCGCGTTCACGCTGCGTCCGTGGAACGAGACCGACGACCCGGTGGCCATCGTCGCCTCGCTGGTCGGTCGCCCCGCGGTGGCGGCGGTGGGCGACACGATGTGGGCGCGGTTCCTCGTCGAGCTGCTCGGCCACTGGCCGAGCGCCGGTACGCAGTTCGTGCGCAGCACCGTGGTGATGAACGAGCTGCGGATGCGCAAGGACGCCGCCGAGATCGCGGCGCTGCAGGCCGCGGGAGCCGCCGCCGACCGGGTGGCGGCGCAGCTGCACGCGGGCGACATCCCGCTCGTCGGTCGCACCGAGGCGGAGGTGAGCGCCGACCTCTCGGCGCGCCTGCTCGCCGAGGGCCACGACGTCGTGAACTTCGCCATCGTCGCCGCCGGTGAGAACGCCGCGTCCCCGCACCACCATCCGGGCAGCCGCGTCATCCGCGACGGCGAAGTGGTGCTGTGCGACTTCGGCGGCACGATGGCCGGCTACTGCAGCGACATCACCCGGTGCGTGTCGCTCGGTGAGCCGCCGGCCGAGGTGGCCGAGGCGTATGCCGTGCTCCACGCCGCGCAGGCCGCCGGTGTGGCCGCTGGTGTGGTGGGTGCCGCCTGCCAGGACGTCGACCGCGCCTCGCGACGCATCATCGCCGATGCCGGCTGGGGCGAGTACTTCATCCACCGCACCGGTCATGGCATCGGCATGGAGGCGCACGAGGACCCGTACATGGTGGAGGGCAACACGCTCCCCATCGCCGCGGGTCACGCGTTCAGCGTGGAGCCCGGCATCTACGTCGAGGGCAAGTGGGGCATGCGGTTGGAGGACATCGTGGTCGCCACCGACGACGGTCCGCTGTCGATGAACCACGCCGACCACTCGCTCGTGGTGCTCGGCTGACCTGCCTCGGCGCAGCTGCGCGAAGCTGAGCGGATGACCGCGCTCGACGAACCCCGCAACGCAAAGGTGCCGTTCCACCTCCGTGGCAGCTACGCGCCCGTGACGTCGGAGGTGGAGGCGTTCGACCTGCCGGTGCAGGGTCAGCTGCCCGACGGCCTCAACGGCACCTACCTGCGCAACGGTCCGAACCCGATGAGTGGCCGTTCGCCGCACTGGTTCGCCGGCGACGGCATGCTGCACGGCCTGCGCGTGCGCGATGGTCGCGCCGAGTGGTACCGCAATCGGTGGGTGCGCACGCGCTCGCTCGAGGGTGCTCGGCGTCGCGATCCGAACACCGGCGAGGCCGACCTCACGGTGGGCGTCGCCAACACGCACGTGGTGCGCCACGCCGGCCGCATCTTCGCGCTCGAGGAGGGCAGCCTGCCCAACGAGGTGTCGCCCGAGCTCGACACGCTCGGCCCGTGCGATTTCGGTGGCGCGCTGCGCACGCCGTTCACGGCCCACCCGCACGTCTGCCCGGAGACGGGCGAGATGCACTTCTTCGGGTACGAGCTCATTCACGCGCCGTTCGTCACGTACCACGTGCTCGACCGCGACGGGAACCTGGTGCACACGCAACCCATCGAGGTCGGCGGGGCCACGATGGTGCACGACTTCGCGATCAGCCGGAACTACGCCATCTTCCTCGACCTGCCCGTCGTGTTCGACCTCGAGCGGGCGATGACCGGCAGCATGGCGTTCGGGTGGACGCCCGAGTACGGCGCGCGCATCGGGCTGCTGTCGCGCGACGGGGCGCGTCGCGGTGCGGCACCTCGGTGGTTCGACGTGTCGCTGTGCTACGTGTTCCACATCATGAACGCGTGGGACGACGGTCCCGACGGCCGCTACGTGTGGCTCGACGGCGGTCGCCACGAGACGATGTGGGCGTCCGGCAACGACAAGTTCGAGCCGTCGTTGATGCACCGCTGGTGCTTCGATCTGCACACGGGTGAGGTGAAGGAGGAAGTGCTCGACGACATCGATCACGCGTTCCCGCGCATCGACGACCGGCGATGCGGCTTCGCCAACCGCTACGGCTGGGCGGTCGCGCCCGTTGACCCCAGCGATCGTCGCCACGACGCCGCCACCGGCATCGTGAAGTACGACCTGCAGACCGGGGCGCGCACCACGCACTCGTTCGGCGCCGCCGGCCTGAGCGGCGAGCCGGTGTTCGTGCCGGCGCACGCGACCGCGGGCGAGGACGAGGGCTACCTCGTCACCTACATCCACGATGTCGCCACCGACGTCTCGTCGTTCGTGGTGCTCGACGCCTCCGACATGTCGGCGGAGCCCCTCGCTGTCGTACCGTTGCCACAACGCGTGCCGAGGGGGTTCCACGGCAGCTGGTTCGCCGACGAGTGACCCTC
>JBDKJP010000115.1:0-19994 GCA_039796575.1 Actinomycetota bacterium | reverse complement strand
TCGGCGACACCGTGCACCGCGACCTGTTCTGGACGTACGAGGAGCCGCTGCGCGACGTCGATCGCATCGCCGGCCACCTGTGCCCGTTCAACGAGTTCCTCGACATCACCGTCGACGGCACACTGCTCGAGCAGCCCGAGTCGAAGTGGCGCTACGGCGGCCCGAACGCGTACACGTTCCGCGAGGGCGACGACACGTGGGACCCGACCGCCGACGTGACGTGGCGCGGCGACGACCCCGGCGTGCACCGCTGAGGCGGTGTATGGCGGAGGTGGACGGGAATCGAACCCGCCGGACGGGGATCGCCCGTCCCAACCGCTTTGAAGGCGGCGGAGTCCACCAGGTACCCGGACACCTCCGTCGACCAACGTAGCGGCCCTTCGCTAGCCTCGCCCCATGCAGCGCATCATCCTCGCCGTCGTGGTGGTGGTGCTCACGGTGATCGGCGCACGAAGGGTTCGATCGTCCTGAGCCGCACCCTGTTCTGCAGCGACACCGCACTGGCCGACCACGGCGACGTGTGGCGGTCCATCGATCCCACACTCGAGTTCCTCACGCTGCCGCGCGAGCGGAAGCTCGACGACGACGAGGTCGCCCGCATCGACCTCGCCGTGTTCAGCAGCGACCTGTGGCGCGAGCGACGCGGTGCACCGTTCATGAAGGTGCTCCTCCAGGCACCCAACGCGCGCTGGTTGCACATGTTCTCCGCGGGGCTCGACGATCCGGTGTTCGGCATGCTGGCCGAGCGCGGCCTCACCGTCACGCACTCGGCCGGTTCGTCGGCCATCCCCATCGCCCACACGGTCATCATGCATGTCATCAGCCTGTGCCGCGAGTCGCGCGCGTTCGCCGTGGCACAGACCGAACGGCGTTGGGCGAACAGCGGCACCCAGGACGTCGAGGGTCGCCGCATGGCCATCGTCGGGCTCGGGGCCATCGGCAGCGAGGTGGCGCGGCTGGCGGCGCACTTCGGCATCCACGTCATCGGGTTGCGCCGCACACCCACCGGTGACGAGCCGTGCCAGACCTGGACCATCGACCGGCTGCACGAGTTGCTCCCGCACGTCGACGACCTGGTGCTCACCGCACCGCTCACGCCCGACACGCGCGGCATCATCGGCGCACCCGAGCTCGCACTGCTGCCACCGGGCGCGCACGTCGTGAACGTCGGCCGCGGTGAACTGATCGACGAAGCGGCGCTGGTGGCCGCGCTCCGCTCGGGGCATCTCGGCGGTGCGGCACTCGACGTGTTCGTGGTCGAACCCTTGCCGGAGGACAGCGAGCTGTGGCACCTGCCGAACGTCATCGTCACGCCCCACAGCGCCGGCACCACGCCGCTGTCGGCAGCACGCGCCGCCGACATCTTCGCTGACAACCTGCTCCGGTTCACCGAGGGTCGGCCACTCCGCAACGTCGGCCCGTAGGTGCAATCGCGCGAAGCGTGAAAGGTCGTTCGGCCATTGGCACCCGGCCGAGACCCGGGCCACAATTGCCTGGTGTCACCCGCCGTCGCCCGCCACGACGTGGTTGCAGCCTCCCACCACGAGATCGAGCTGAAGCTCCATGTGCCGCCGGCGCGCGCCGACGCGGTGAAGGCCGCGGTGAAGGGCCGCAGCACCGCCCGCCGCACCCGGCTGCAGGCCGGCTACGTCGACACGCCCGACCACGCACTCGCCGCGGCAGGCATGGGATGGCGGGTCCGCCGTGAAGGCCGGCGGTGGGTGCAGACGCTGAAGGCGCAACTGCCGGGCGGCCCCGACGGGCTGCACCGCGAGGAGCACAACGTGCCCGTCGTGTCGAAGGAGCGTCCGGTCGCCGACGCGGCGTTGCACGACGGCACGCCGGTCGGTGAACGACTCCGCGACGTGCTGCGTGGCCTCGACGAGCCGCCATCCGAGCGCTTCCACACCGACGTGTGGCGCACCACGCGCACCACACGGGCGCCCGGCGGTCAGGTCGAGCTGGCGTTCGACGAGGGCGTCGTCGCAAGCGCCGATCGCAGCCTTGCCATCTGCGAGCTGGAGATCGAACTGGTCAGCGGCCACCCCCGCGCCGTCATCGCCGCCGCACGCCAGTGGGCGCCACGGCACGGCCTGTGGCTCGACCTCACCACCAAGGCGCAACGCGGCGTGATGCTGTCCCGGGGCGACGCCGAGCTCGCCGTGGTGAAGGGCGTCACCGCGTCGCTCCACCGAGAGATGTCGGTCGACGCGGCCGTGCGCGAGATGGTCCGTGCTTGCACGGTGCAGGTGCTCGCCAACGCGAGCGCGGTGGCCTCGGGCCTCGGCGGGCACGAGCACATCCACCAGACGCGGGTCGGCATCCGCAAGCTGCGGACGGTGCTCGGCCAGTTCGGTTCGTACACGCCGGCCGTCGACCCGTCGTGGTCCGGCGACCTGGCCGACGTGTTCAAGGTGCTCGGCGCGTCACGCGACCGCGACGTGGTGCTGGCCGGCCTGCTCGGCGAGCTCGAGGCCGCAGGTGCACCCGCACTGAGCCTGCCGCCCATTGCCGGCACCGACCCGGCCGACGTGCTGCGCGGCGTCGACTTCACCACGTTGATGCTCGACCTGCTCGACTACGCGCACGGCGAACCCCTCGACGACGACCTCGACCTCCGGAAGGTCGTCGCGCACCGCCTCACCGCGCTGCGCAAGAAGAGCCTCAAGTACGCCGACGACTTCGACGAGCTCGCCGTCGACGACCAGCACGACGTGCGCAAGCAGCTGAAGCGCCTCCGCTACGTGTCGGAGCTCACGTCGTCGCTGTTCAAGGCGAAGAAGGTCGCCGCGTTCGTCGCCACGCTCGAGCCCGCGCAGGACGCGCTCGGTCGGCTCAACGATCTCGTCGTCGCCACCGAGGTGTTCCGCGAGCTCACCGTCGCCGAGCCGGAGGCGTGGTTCGCCGTCGGTTGGTTGTCGACCGAAGTGCCCGAGGCAGCAGCCCACTGCGTGCCCCCGTTGCGCCGCGCGAAGAAGGCCACACCCCACTGGAAGCACGACTGAACGCCGCAGGGTCGCGGGCATCCAGCCATCCCGTGCACTGACGGGTTGGCGCGCCGGAGGTCGGCGGATATGTTCGCCCGCGACTTCCCCCGGTCGCTCCGCCCTCCACCGAGGGCCTCCCTCCCTGGGGGTCGGTCATGTTCGTCTGCTGGTCGTCGAAGGGCGGCTGCGGCACCTCCGTGGTGGCCGCGTCGCTCGCACTGCTGACCGCACGGTCGCAGCACAGCCTGCTCGTCGATCTCGACGGCGACCTGCCCGGCGTGCTCGGTCTCGCCGAGCCGTCGGGTCCCGGCGTGGGCGACTGGCTGGCGTCGCCCGTCGCCGACACCACCGCGCTGCTCGGCCTCACCGTGCCCGTCACCGACCGGCTGGAGCTCCTGCCGGTCGGCTGCCCCGTCGACCGTCCTGCCGCCGTGCGGTGGTCGGCCCTCGCCGCGGCACTCGCCCAGGCCGATCAGGAGGTCGTGGTCGACGCCGGCCTCGGCAACCCACCCGACGCGCTGCTCGGGCACGGTGCCCGCTCGCTCCTGGTCATCCGCCCCTGCTACCTGGCCATCCGCCGGGCCGCCACGCTCACGGCGCGGGTCGACGGCGTGGTCATGGTGGTCGAGCCGGGGCGCGCGCTCGGCCGACGCGACGTCGAGCACGCGATCGGCGCCCCGGTGGTGGCGGAGGTGCCGTACGACCCGCAGGTCAGCCGATCCGTCGACTCCGGGCTGATGGCCAGCCGGCTCCCGTGGTCGCTCCGGCACGCGCTGCGGATCCCGGCATGATCGACGTCGTCGCCGAACGCAGCGTGCTCGGCGGGCTCGAACGCTGGCTGCGCGACCCCACGGTCACCGAGATCATGGTCAACGCCGGCCACGACATCTGGGTGGAACGTCACGGCACCCTGCAGCACGTCGGGCAGATGCGGCCGGCCACCGTGCTCGCCGCCATCGAGCACATGCTGGCCCCGGTGGGGCGGCGCCTCGACCGCTCGCACCCCACGGTCGATGCTCGCCTGCCCGACGGTGCCCGACTGTGCGCCGCCATCCCGCCCGTGGCGGTCGACGGGCCGTGCCTCACCATCCGCCGGTTCCCGCCGCGCCGCCTCGGCCTCGACGCGTTCGCCGGCCCCGCCGTGGCGGCGTTGCTGCACGAGCTCGTGATGCGTCGGTGCAACGTGGTGGTCAGCGGTGCCACCTCGTCGGGCAAGACCACGCTGCTCGACGCGCTCGCGCACTGCGTGCCGCACCACGAACGCCTCGTCACCCTCGAGGACGTGGCCGAGCTGCGACTCGTGCACCCGCACGTGGTGCGCCTCGAGACGCGAGAGGCTACACCCGATGGCGTCGGCGAGGTCACCCTGGCGCATCTGCTGCGCGCCGCGTTGCGCATGCGACCCGACCGCCTCCTCGTGGGCGAGGTCCGTGGCGCCGAGGCGATGCAGTTGCTGCAGGCGCTCAACACCGGGCACGACGGCTCGCTGTGCACCGTGCACGCCAACAGTGCCGTCGACGCGCTCGACCGCCTCGCGGCACTCGTGCTGCAGGCGGGCGAGGGCTGGCCCCTCGCTGCGGTGCATCGGTTGGTGGTGCGCGCCGTCGACGTGGTGGTGCACGTCGAGCGGCAGAGCGAGGGCCGGCGCGCCGTGGCCGAAGTGGTGGAGGTGCTGCCTGCCTTGCGCCGCACGGCCCCTGCGGTGCGCACCCTGGCGGTGGCGGAGAGCGTGCACGACCAGCTCTCGCGAGGCCGGCGATGATGCTCGGCCTGTTCGCCGCGCTCGCCGTGGTGCTGCTCGGCCATCGCGCCCGACCCACCCCACCGCGGCACGTGCACCACGCCACGCGACGGCGTCCCTCGCGACGATCTGACGCCCCTGGCCCAGAGGAGTGGGCGCAGTGGCTCGAGGCCGTCGCCGCCCACGTACGCGGCGGCGCCAGCCTGGCCACTGCGGTGCAGGCGGCGCACCGCCACCACCAGCTCCGCGGCGCCGACATCGCCCCGGGCGCCCCGCTCGCCGCGTGGGTCGAGGCCCGACCGGGCGACCCGCACGAAGCCGTGGTCGCGCAGGTGCTCACGGTCGCGGTGGCACTCGGCGGCTCCGTGGCCGCCACCGTGCAGGCCGGCGCGGCGCTGCTCCGCGAGCGAGCCGCCGTGGCTGCCGAAGCGAGTGCACACGCGGCGCAGGCCCGGCTCAGCGCCAGGGTGCTCACCGCGGTGCCCCTCGTGTTCGCCGGGTGGAACCTGGTGGCCGGTCACGGCTTCCGGCAGGCCCTCGCAACACCGGTCGGTGCGCTCGCCGCCGTCCTGGGCGTGCTGCTCAGCATCGCCGGCTGGCGATGGATGCACCACCTCGTCGATCGGGTGGCCCGATGACCGGCGCGCTGTTCCCCGTGCTCGTGGTGGCGCCCGTGCTCGCGCTCGCGGCAGCGCATCGACCACGCCATCCGGCCGTCGACGCCGACCGCGGCCCTTCGTGGTGGCATGAGGCGTTCGACCGGCGACGGGCCGCCCGCGTGCATCGTGAGGCCGAGCAGGTGCTCCCCGACACCATCGACCTGATCGTGCTCGCCGTCCGCAGCGGCCTGCTCCCCCTCGCCGCGCTCCGGCTGCTGCACCCGCATCTCGCGGCTGTCGTCCGCGACCCCGTGGGCGACGTGGTTGCCGCCGCCGACCAGGGCACGCGGTTCGCCGATGCACTGCCACTGCTGGCCCAGCGGCTGGGCCCCGCACTGCACCCGCTGGTCGACGGCTTCGTCGCCGCCGACCGCGACGGCCTCCCGCTCGCACCGCTGCTCGAACGCCTCTCCGCCGACGCACGCGCCCAGCGTCGCCGCCGGATCGACGCCCTGGCACGTGAGTTGCCGGTGCGACTCGCGGCACCACTGGTGCTCTGCTCGCTGCCGGCGTTCGTGCTCCTCGCCGTCGTCCCCCTGCTGCTCGCAGCGTTCGCATCGCTCCACCGTTGAGCCCCGTGTCCCGTCCCAGAAGGAGGCATCTCCATGCACGATCTGTTCGCCCGACTGCACGCCTGGTGGCTGTGGCACCAACTCGACGACGACGAGGGCCAGGCCACCACCGAGTACGCCCTCGTGCTGCTCGCCGCGGCGCTCGTCGCCCTGCTGGTGGTCGGCTGGGCCACCGCCGGCGGCGGCGCCGGCAAGGTGGGCCGGCTGTTCGACCGCGTCATCGACAGCGTCATCGACAAGCTGTGAACCGTGATCGCGGCCAGGCGACGGTGGAGCTCGCGCTCGCCCTGCCCTTCCTCTGCATGCTGGTGATGGGGGTCGTGCAGGTGGCCGTCGTCGGCCGCGATCGGCTGGCCGTGCAGCTCGCCGCGCGCGAGGCGGCCCGCGCCGCGGTGGTGTCCACCGATGCGCGGGCCGCTGCGGCCGCCGGTGTCGCGGCGGTTCGGTTGAACGGCGTCGACGTGGTGGTGCACGACCAGGGCGCCAGCGTGCGCGCCGTGGCCACCTACACCGATCCCACCGATGTGCCGTTGGTGGGCCTGTTCATTCCCGACATCACCGTCACCGCCGAGGTCACCATGGCGGTCGAGCCCCCTTGACCTCGCCGGTAGCGTGACCGCCGCATGGAGCTCCTCTGCCGCCTCACCACCATCGGCACCACTCCGGTGCTGCACGTGAGCGGCGAGATCGATCTCGCCACGCTCCCGTCGCTGCGCGACCACCTGCTCCGCGCCGTCGGCCTGCACACGGGCGACACGGTGTTCGTCGACCTCGACGGCGTCACGGCACTCGACGACACCGGGCTCGGCATGCTGCTGGGCGCCGCAGGCCGTGCCCGTGAGGCAGGTGGCCAGCTGGTGGTGGTGTGCACCAACGAACGGCTGCTGCACCGCTTCGCGCTCACCGGCCTCGACCGCGCCGTCACGGTGCAGTCGTCGCTGCACGCCTGACCGTCGTCGAGGGGATCGGCCTCAGGGTTTCGGACGCGGCTTGCGCACGCCGCGTCGGTCGAGCGCTTTCTCCTGTGCGCGCTGCTCTTCCTCCAGCACGGCCTCCTCGGCCACGAGGCGCTTCATGCTCTCCAACCGGCGCGGGTCGAGCGTGCCGACCTCGATGGCGGACGTGACCGCGCAGCCGGGCTCCTGCTCGTGCTTGCAGTCGCGGAAGCGGCAGTGGTCCATCAGATCGAACACGTCGGCGAAGGCGCGCTCGATGCCGTGCCCACTGCTCCACAGGCTCACGGCGCGCACGCCGGGCGTGTCGATCAGCCACCCGTCGCCCGGGAGGCGCACGAGCTCGGAGGCCGTGGTGGTGTGCCGGCCGCGTCCATCGCCTTCGCGCACGTCGGCGGTGAGCTGCCGAGAATGGCCGACCAACGAGTTGAGCAGCGTGCTCTTCCCCACGCCGCTCGCACCGAGCAACGCGATGCTGGCGTTGCCCGCCGCGTAGCCGCGCAGGTCCTCGACACCGTCACCCGTGATGCCGCTCGCCACGCGCACGTCGACGCCGGGTGCCACGTCCTGCAGCGCCGCGACGGCCGACGACGCATCGTCGACGAGGTCGGTCTTGGTGAGCACCACGACGGGCCGGGCGCCGCTGTCCCATGCCAGCACGAGCTCGCGTTCGAGGCGCCGCTGGTTCGGCGGCGACGTGAGCGCGTGCAGCAGCATCACCACGTCGATGTTCGCGGCGATGGTGTGCGCCTCGGCGCGGTTGCCCTCGAACGACGCTCGCCGCACGAACGCGCTGCGTCGTGGCAGCACCTCCTGCACGCGCTCGCCGTCGTCGGAGACCACCACGAAGTCGCCCACGGCGACGTCGGCGCCGATGTTGCGCATCCGCAACGGCGGTTCGCCGAGCGTGACCAGCACGGTGCTCCAGCCGCGGTCGAGCCGGCTGACGCGACCCGCTGCCGCGGGCGACCCGAGCTCGCGCCAACGAGCCAGAGCCTCGTCGGTCCAGCCGAGCCGCAGGTCACGTTCGTCGTCGATGGGACCACGGTAGTGGGCAGGTCCACGAGGGCCCCCGCACGCCACCTCGGGAATGACACCGATGTTCTTTCAAGACTTCGGAAAAGTCCGCTCATGACCGTGGAAATCCGGCCGATGAACATTCACTCATCTGCATGGCGGGGACCAACGGTATGGACAACGATCTCGAACTGGTGCGGCGCGGCTTCGACCCGGCGCAGGTGCAACAGCTGGTCGGCCAGCTGTCGACCGAGCTGAAGTCGATGGCCGCCGAGAACGACCGGCTGCGCACGAAGGTGGCCGAGCTCGAGAAGGCGCCACGACCCGTGGCCACGACGCCGAACGACGTGTTCGAGCACTGGAGCAAGGAGACCAACGACCTCCTCGATGCCGCACGCGCCAGCATCGCCAGCGTCACCGAGAAGGCCACGGCCGATGCCGCCGCCGCGCTCGCGGCCGGTGAGACCGCGGCCACCACCATCCGCCAGCGCGCCACCCTCGACGCCGAGGGCATCGTGGCCGCCGCCCGCACCGACGCTGCCGCCATCGTGGCCGGCGCGCAGACCGAGAAGGCCCGCCTCGAGGCCGAGGCGAAGGCCGAGGTGGACCGCCGCGAGCAGCAGGTGGCCGCCCTCGAGGCGAAGCTCGCCGAACTGCGCGGGCAGCGCTCCACCATGAGCCAGCAGCTGAGCAGCGCGAAGTCGCACCTGCTGCAGTTGATGTCGCTCGTCGACGAACCGGAGACGGCGCCGACCAACGGCGTGGTCGACCTCGGAGCCCCGACGGCGAATGAGCAACACTGACGGCGACCGGGAACGCCTCGAGCGGCTGATCGCCGCGGCCGACCGCGTCGTCGCACAGAAGGTCGATCCGCCGCCGAAGCAGTCGCGCTGGCTGCCGGTGGCGATGCTCGGCGCCGCCGGCCTGTTCGCCGTGTTCCTGGGCGTGAAGCTCGCGTCGGGTGGCGACGACCGCCCCAGCACCGTGCCCGGCCAGACGTCGGTGGTGCCCACCGCCGTGCCGACGCCGGTGGTGTCGACCACCATGCCCGTGGTCATCACCTTCCCGCCCACCACGGCGCAGACCACCACGACGGTGTCCGACACGACCCCCGGCCCGAGCACCACCGCGTGGACCCCCACCCCGGGTGTGCCGGTGCGCTCCACCACCTACACCAACGGCGTGTTCGTGGTCTCGGGTGCGGTCCCCGACCAGCAGACCGCCGACGCGGTGGTCGGTGCGTTCGGCGCCGCCGCCGGCTCCGGGAACGTGCAGTCCACCCTCCTCGTCGCAGCCGGCGCGCCGCTGGTGGAGAACGAGCCGTTGTTCGCTCCCGACGCCATCCCGTTCGCCCCCAACTCGGCCGCCCTGCCGGCCTCCAGCGCCGCGTTCCTCGACACGCTGGCCCGTCTGCTGCAGCAGAACCCGACGCTCACCCTCGACATCGCCGCGTTCACCAACTCGGTCGGCACCACCGAGTCGAACCTGGTGCTGTCCCAGCAGCGCGCCGACGCCATCTACCTCTATCTCATCGCCTCGGGCATCACTCCCGACCGCCTCACGGCCACCGGGTACGGCGAGGGTTTCCCCATCGCCGACGACAACACCGAAGACGGCCGCAACCGCAACCGGCGGGTGGAGTTCACCCTTCACCACCTCATCGGCTGAGCCCACCGATGTGCGGTGTGTCTTGACAACACCCGCTCCCATCACCTAGCGATACGCACCGATGCCCAAGCCGCTCGTCATCGTGGAGTCGCCCGCCAAGGCGAAGACCATCTCCAAGTTCCTGGGGAACACGTTCGACGTGCGCGCCTCGGTGGGCCATGTGGCCGACCTCCCGAGCAAGGGTCTGCAGATCGACGTCGACAACGGTTTCAAGCCGACGTACGAGCTCACCCTGCGCGGCAAGGACGTGGTGAAGGACCTGCGTGCGGCCATGAAGGACGCCAGCGAGCTGTACCTCGCGACGGATGAGGACCGCGAGGGGGAGGCCATCAGTTGGCACCTCCTCGAGTACCTGAAGCCGAAGATCCCGGTGAAGCGCATGGTGTTCCACGAGATCACCAAGTCGGCCATCGACCAGGCCGTCGCGAACCCGCGCGGCATCGACTACGGGTTGGTCGACGCCGCCGAGACCCGCCGACTCCTCGACCGCCTGTACGGCTACGAGGTGTCGCCGGTGCTGTGGCGTCGCGTCAACCGCGGCCTCAGCGCGGGTCGCGTGCAGAGCCCCTCGGTGCGCCTCATCGTCGAACGCGAGCGCGAGCGCATCGCCTTCGTCACCGCGCCGTACTGGGACATCGAACTGCTCACCGGTACCGCCCCGGCCTTCACGGCCACGCTCGTGGCGCTCGACGGCACGAAGGTGGCGACGGGCAAGGACTTCACGCCCGACGGTCAGCCGAAGAAGAACGTCGTCGTCGTGCCCGAGGGTCGAGCCCGCGCCCTGGTGGCGGCGCTCGAGACCGCGACGTTCACCGTGCGGTCGGTCGAGGAGAAGCCGTACCGCAGCACGCCAAAGGCGCCGTTCATGACCAGCACGCTGCAGCAGGAGGGCGGCCGCAAGCTGCGCCTCGGTGCCGCGCAGGTGATGCGCATCGCCCAGGGCCTGTACGAGCGTGGCTACATCACCTACATGCGTACCGACAACGTGGTGCTCAGCGACGAAGCGCTCGGTGCCGTGCGTGCCGAGGTGCAGCGTGCCTACGGCTCGCAGTTCCTGTCGCCCGCACCGCGCCAGTTCAGCACGAAGGTGAAGAACGCGCAGGAGGCCCACGAGGCCATCCGCCCCACCACCCCGCTGCGCTCGCCCGATTCGCTGAGCGTCGAGCTGAACGGCCAGGAGTTGTCGCTCTACCGCCTCATCTGGCAGCGCACGCTGGCCTCGCAGATGGCCGATGCGGCCGGCACCACGGTGAGCGTGCGGCTCGCGGCGTCGGCGGCCGAGGGCAGTGGCAGCACCGACTGCGAGTTCGCCGCGAGCGGCACCACCATCACGTTCCCCGGCTACCGGCAGGTGTACGTCGAGTCCACCGACGAGGCCGACGACGCCGACGACAAGGAAGCACTCCTGCCGCCGCTCACGGTGGGCCAGTCGGTGACGGTCGAGTCGCTGACGCCGAACGGCCACGCCACCGTGCCGCCGGCGCGCTACACCGAGGCGTCGCTGGTGAAGAAGCTCGAGGAGCTCGGCATCGGTCGCCCCAGCACGTGGGCGTCCATCATCCAGACGGTGCAGGACCGCGGCTACGTGTGGAAGAAGGGCCAGGCGCTCGTCCCCACGTGGACCGCGTTCGCCGTGATCGGGTTGATGGAGAAGCACTTCGACGGGCTGGTCGACTACGCATTCACCGCCCGCATCGAGGAGGACCTCGACTCCATCGCCCGCAACGAGCGGCAGAAGCAGGACTGGTTGCAGCACTTCTACTTCGGCAACGACGAGGAGCAGCTGCCCGGCCTGAAGCGGTTGGTGGAGGAGAACCTCGACCACATCGACGCGGCCGAGATCAACACGTTCCCCATCGGTCTCGACGCCGACGGTCACGAAGTGGTCGTGAAGCCCGGCAAGTACGGGCCGTACGTGAAGCGCGGCGACGACACGGCCAGCGTGCCCGACGACATGGCACCCGACGAGCTCACCCTCGAGGTGGCGCTGAAGCTGCTGGCCGCCCCGAAGAGCGACGAGCCGATCGGCGAGCTCGACGGCTACCCCGTGTTCGCGAAGAACGGCCGCTACGGCCCGTACGTGCAGTGGGGTGCGCCCGACAACCTGCCGCCCGGGCTCGACAAGCCGAAGATGGCCAGCCTGTTCAAGACGATGGTGTTCGAACGGGTCACCCTCGACGAGGCGCGCGAGCTGCTCACGCTGCCACGCGTGCTGGGCACCGACCCGTCCGACGGGCAGGAGATCCTCGCCAACAACGGCCGCTACGGGCCGTACGTGCAGAAGGGCAAGGACTTCCGCAACATCACGAGCGAGGAGCAGCTGCTCACCATCACGCTCGACGAGGCGCTGCAGATCTTCAGCCAGCCGAAGGTGTTCCGCCGCGGTGGCGGCGCCAACATGGCGGCGAAGGGCCCGTTGAAGGAGTTCGGCACCGACCCCGTCAGCGGCAAGGCCGTGGTGGCGAAGGACGGCAAGTTCGGCGTGTACGTCACCGACGGCGAGACCAATGCGTCGCTGTCGAAGGGTGACCGTCTCGACGCGATGCTGCCCGAGCGTGCCTACGAGCTGCTGGCGCTGCGCCGCGAGGCCATCATCGAGAAGGGTGGCGCGCCGGCGAAGAAGGCGGCGGCCACGAAGCGTGCAGCAGCCAAGAAGGCAGCACCGAAGAAGAAGGCGTGAGCCTCAGCCGGCGATCACCACCGTGATCACGCCGGCCGCCACGAGCGCGCTGGCCACGTATTCGGCACGTGTGTGGCGCTCGTGCAGCAACCAGTGCGAGACCCCGAACGCGAACAGCAGCTCGACCTGACCGAGCGTGCGCACCTTCGCCGCGTTCTGCAACGCGAGCGCGAGCGCCCACCCGGCGGAGCCGCACACGCTGAGCACCCCGACCACCGAACTGCTGCGCCAGTGCACGAACGACAGCCGCAGCTGCTCGGGCTCGCGCGCCAGCAGGTAGCCGCCGTGCACCACGATCTGGATGGTGTTCATCACGGCGAGGGTGACGATGGCGCGCATCACCGTGGGGCTGTCGGTGAGGGCCTTCGTGGCGCCGCGGATGCCGATGGACGCGAGGCCGAACATGCCGCCGGCGGCGAGGCCGTAGCGCGCGGCCGGTTCGCGCACGGCGGCCCACGAGAGCGCCCGGCCCTTGGTGGCGAGCATCGCGACACCCACCATGCAGACAACGGCACCCACCCAGCCGCCCCAGCCGAGCGGCTCGCCGAGCAGCACCAGCGAGAACACCGCCACCTGCACCACCTCGGTCTTGGCGAACACGGTGCCCACGGCGAAGTCGCGGGCGTCGAAGGCACGGATGAGGAAGATGGTGCCGAGGATCTGCGCCACCCCGCCGAACGTGATGACCGGCCAGAAGCGGGGCGCGATGTGCGGCCACTCCACCCCGGCTGCCCATGCGACGAGCACGGCCAGCCCGGCGAGCGGGGCGCCGTAGACGTAGCGCACGAACCCCGCGCCGCTGACCGAGAGCAGGGCGCGCAGGCGGTGCTGGAGCGCGGTGCGTGCGGTCTGGAAGCCGGCGGCGACGAGTGTGACGATGATCCACATGGAGTCTCACATTTCGGGACGTCAATCTCATTCACAGCGTAGCGCGCTCCGGTCGGTATGGTGCGCCTCGATATGACGACCGGTCGCTACATCGCCTTCGAAGGGGCCGAGGGCTGCGGGAAGAGCACCCACGCCGCACGCCTCGCCGAGTCGCTGGGCGCGGTGCTCACCCGCGAGACCGGCGGCACGGCCATCGGTCGCCGCATCCGCGAGATCCTCCACGACACCGCCGTCACCGACCTGTCGCACCGCGCCGAAGCACTGCTCGCCGCCGCCGACCGGGCGCAGCACCTCGAGGAGGTCGTCACGCCCGCACTGCTCGCCGGACGCCACGTGGTGAGCGACCGCACCGTGTACTCCACGCTCGCCTACCAGGGCTACGGCCGCGGCCTTCCGCTGGCCGACGTGCGGCAGATCAACGACTGGGCCATCCACGGCCGTTGGCCGGAGCTGGTGCTGCTGCTCGACGCCCCCACCGAGGTGCTCGAGCGTCGCATGCGCGGCCGGCAGCTCGACCGGTTCGAGCAGGAGGACAGCGGGTTCCACGAGCGTGTCCGCAACGGGTTCCGTGAGATGGCCGCGCAGGAGGCCGACCGGTGGGTGGTCATCGACGGCTCGGCCGACGTCGACACCGTCGCCGCCGCCATCCGCACCGCCGTGCGCGATCGGCTGGGGCTCTAGGTGTTCGCCGAGTACACCCGCTCCGTGTGGGACGGCGTCATCGGCCAGCCGCGTGCGGTCGATCAGCTCACGCGCGCCGCGGCGTCGCCGGTGCACGCCTACCTGTTCGCCGGGCCGCCCGGCTCGACGAAGGAGGAAGCGGCGCGGGCATTCGCCGCGCTGTTGCTCACCGGCATCGACGACGCCGAGTCACGCGATGCGCGCCTGGCGCTCGCCGGCGAGCACCCCGACGTGCGCGAGGTCGAACGCACCGGCGCCCGCATCTCCCAGGACCAGGTGAGCGACGTCATCCGCACGGCCTCGCTCGCGCCCGTCGAGGGCAACCACAAGGTGATGATCGTCCACGAGTTCCACCTGCTCGACGCCACGGGCGCGGCGCGGTTGTTGAAGACCCTCGAGGAGCCGCCGCCGCGCACCACGTTCGTCGTGCTCGCCGACCAGGTGCCGCCCGAGCTGGTCACCATCGCGTCGCGGTGCGTGCGCATCGAGTTCAGCACCATCGCCGAGGCCACCATCCGCGACGTGCTCGCCGCCGAGGGCATCGCGCCCGGCATCGCCGAGCTCGCCGCCCACGCCGCCGAGGGCAACCTCAGCCGGGCGCGGGTACTGGCGGTCGACCCCGGCCTGATGGAGCGCCGCGAGGCGTTCGCCGCCATCCCCCGTCGCATCGACGGCACCGGCGCCACCGTCGTGCGGCTGTGCGGCGAGCTACAGCGCCTCATCGAGGGTGCCGCTGCACCGCTCGCCGAGCGCCAGGCGAAGGAAGCCGAGGAGCTCGAGGCGCGCGTCGCCGCGGCCGGCGAACGCGGCAGCGGTCGCAAGTCGCTCGAGGAACGGCACAAGCGCGAGCTCCGCCGGCACCGCACCGACGAACTGCGCAGCGGGTTGGCCGTGGTGGCCGGCACCTACCGCGACGCACTCGTGAGCGGCCACGCCGGCCGCACCGACGCCGTGGTCCACGCGGTGCAGCGCATCCACGTGGCGCTCGACGCCCTCGAGCGCAACCCGAACGAGACCCTGCTGCTCCAATCGCTGCTGCTCGACCTGCCCGCCCTGCCGGGTCGCTGACCGAAACCGGGGTGGGCGCACCACGAGTGGGCCGCTAGCATTCCTGCCTGCGCCCAGGTAGCTCAGTCGGCAGAGCAACGCACTCGTAATGCGTAGGTCAAGGGTTCGATTCCCTTCTTGGGCTCCATGAGAGCGCAGCGTGCGTGTTGCGCAACACGTTCACGGTGAGCGGCGCCGCGAGGCCCGCGTCCCGTCCCACCACCTTCACCAGGTAGTCCACACCGTGGCGCGTCAACCGCGCCGGCTCGCGGGTGGGGTTCTCACCCGACAGCAGCGGCCCGGTGCGGCGACGGCCGAGGTGGGCCGCCAACGCCGCCGCAGTGCGCGGGTCGACCGTGCGTGCATCGCCCGGCTCGGGGCCGAGCAGTCGCCACCCGGTGCCGGCCCGCTGCACGTCCGCCGCGTCGAGGCGGAGCAGCTCGTGCGACTTCATGCCGTCGAGCAGCACGAGGCCGATGAGCACCGCCGTGCGTGGGCCGAGCGCGTTGGCGGCGCGCCACACGTCGTCGGCCTCGGTGGCCGTGAGGCGAGCAGCGTCGCGCTTCGAGTCGACCGGGCGCACCGCGGCGGCCGCGGGGTTCGACGGCGCGAAGCCCGCACCGGCGTGCCGGTAGAACGACGCGACCGACGAGAGCCGGCGCTGCACCGTGGCCGACGACTCGCCGTGGCGCAGTCGTTCGCGGCCGAACCGCTCCACGTCGCGGGTGCTGGCCGACTGCACCGTGACGCGCCGGTCGGCGAGCCAGGCGCGGAACACCGCGAGGTCGCGGCGGTACGCCGACTGCGTGTGCGGCGACGAGAACGACGCCAGCCACGCGTCGAGCGCACGCTGGACGTCGCGTTCGGCACGGTTGCTCATCACGGCCGAGTGTGCCACACGGAGGGGTTGACACTCAACATAATCTGCGATAGTTATGTTGAGTGTCCGCAACCCCTCCACTCGAAAGGAGCCCCTCATGCAGCTGACCACCGACCCGTTCCGCGACTTCGACGCACTGTTCAACCGCCTCGGTAGCCGCACCGCACAGAACGGCTTCATGCCGATGGACGCCTTCCGGCGCGGCAACGACGTGTGGGTGCACATCGACCTTCCGGGCGTGAAGGCCGAACACCTCGACATCTCCGTCGAGCGCAACGTGCTCACCATCTCCGCCGAGCGCGACTGGCAGCGCCAGGACGGCGACCGCTCGTACGTGGCCGAACGGCCTCGCGGCACGATGCGCCGTCAGATCCAGCTCGGCGAGGGCCTCGACCTCGACCACCTCGAGGCCGATCTCCACGACGGCGTGCTCACCCTGCGGGTGCCCGTGAAGGAGACCGCCAAGCCGCGTCGCATCGCCGTCGGCCACCGCGCCGAGCAGCCGGAGGCCATCGAGGCCACCAGCACCCCCGCGGCCTGACCGTCGACACACCACGTGCCGCTCGCCGACCCCGGCGGGCGGCACGTCCGCGTCCGCCACCGGGACCTCCGGCCCTGGTGAACGTGCCGTTCGGCCCGGATCGGGCACGGTGCGGAAGGGACTACCGTCGCGGTCACAGACACGAGTGCAGGGGGTACCCCGGTGACGACCTTCCCGACCGAGCGGATTCACAACGTGGTCCTGGTGGGCCACGCAGGTGTCGGCAAGACCACGTTGGCCGAGGCGTTGCTCGCACGTGCCGGCGCCGTGCCCCGTGCCGGCAAGGTCGACGACGGCACGAGCCTGCTCGACACCGAGCCCGAGAGCGTGAAGGCGCGCATCTCGATGTCGCTCGCCGTCGCCCCGTTCGAGTGGACCGCCACCGACGGCAACACCTACAAGGTCAACCTGCTCGACACGCCCGGGTCCATCGACTTCGCCGGCGAGGTCGATGCCGCGATGGGCGTTGCCGACCTGGCCGTGTTCGTGGTCAGCGCCGTCGAGGGCGTGGAGCCCCAGACCGAGCTGCTGTGGCGCAAGGCGGCCGCCATGCGCCTGCCGCGGATGGTGTTCGTCTCGAAGGAGGACAAGGACCGCGCCGACTTCCACGCAGTGCTCGCGCAACTGCAGGCCACGTTCGGCAGCGGCATCGCCGCGCTCGAGCTCCCGCTCGGCGAGGCGGGCACGCTCCACGGCGTGGTCGACGTGCTGTCCGAGGAGGCCCTCGACTACGACGCCGGTGGCGGGCACCACACCGAGCCGATGCCGGCCGACGTCGCCGACGAGGAGCACACGCTGCACGACGCCCTCGTCGAGGAGATCGTGTCGGGCGACGACGAGCAGCTCGAGCGCTACCTGTCGGGCGACACGCCGTCGGTGGCGGAGCTCGAGCGCACGCTCGCGCACGAGGTGCTCGACTGCACCGAGTTCCCGGTGCTGCTCGGTTCGGCCACCACCGGCGTGGGCATCGACCGGCTCGCCGACCTGCTGTGCGAGCTGAGCCCCACCGCCGCCGACCGCACCACCGCGGTGCTCGCGGGCGAGAGCACCGTCGAGGTGCAGGCCGACCCGGCGGGCCAGCCGCTGGTGCACGTGTTCAAGACCATCGCCGATCCCTACATCGGCCAGCTGTCCGTGTTCAAGGTGCTGTCCGGCACGGTGAAGGCCGACGACAAGCTCGTCAACAGCAACACCGGTGCCGAGGAGCGGCTGCACGGCCTGTTCCTGCTGCGGGGCAAGGAGCAGACACCGGTCACCGAGGTCGTGGCCGGCGACATCGCCGCCGTCGCCAAGCTGGCCAACACGCACACCGGCGACACGCTCGCCCCGAAGGGCACGCCGGTGAAGGTGGCGGGCGTGGCACGACGCTCCCCGCAGTACGGCGTCGCCATCGTGCCGCGCACCCAGGCCGACGACGACAAGCTCGGCAACGCGCTCGCCCGCATCCAGGCCGAAGACCCGTCGCTGTACGTCGACCGCGTGGAGGAGACCCGCCAGACCGTGCTCCGCGGCCTCGGCGACACGCACATCCAGGTCACCATCGACCGCATCGCCCGCAAGTTCGGCGTCAACGTCGACATCGCTCCGCTGCGCGTCGCGTACCGCGAGACCGTCGCCGGCAAGGCCGAGGCCGAGGGCAAGTTGAAGAAGCAGAGCGGCGGCCACGGCCAGTTCGCGGTCGTCAATCTGCGCGTCGATGCACTGCCCCGCGGTGAGGGCTTCCACTTCAAGGACGCCACCGTCGGCGGGTCGATCCCGCGCAACTACATCCCCGCCGTGCAGACCGGCGTGGAGGAGACCATGGCCAAGGGCGGCGTGCACGGCTTCCCCGTGGTCGACGTCGCGGTCGAGGTCCTCGACGGCAAGTACCACTCCGTCGACTCCAGCGAGATGGCCTTCAAGACGGCGTCGGCACAGGGCTTCAAGGACGCGATGGAGGCTGCCGGCGTGGTGGTGCTCGAGCCGGTCTCGCTGCTCACCATCACGGTACCGTCGGCGTACCAGGGCGACGTGATGAGCGACGTCAACACCCGCCGCGGCCGCGTGCAGGGCAGCGCCACCAACGAGCACGGCGAGCAGATCATCGAGGCGCTCGTGCCGGCGGCGGAGATCACCCGCTACGCCATCGACCTCCGTTCGATGACCGGCGGCCGGGGCCAGTTCGAGGCGCAGCACCACCACTACGACGTGCTGCCCGCCCACCTCGTGGAGAAGGCGAAGCAGACGCTGCCGATCCAGCACTGACCGTCAGGCGGCCGGGGTCAGGCGGCCTGGGTCGACAGCACGAGCGGCGGCAGCCACTCCTCGAGCCGCTCCCAGATGACGTCGTCGCTCTTCGCGAGCAGATGGCCGTCACCCGGCAACCTCACCACCTCGCCACAGCCGGCGATCATCTGCACCATCTCGCTCGCCTGGATGGGCAGGATCTCGTCGCGCTCACCGTGGAACAGCAGGAACGGCAGGCCCTGCAGCCCACCGGCCAACTCGCACCCGGCCGACTGCGTGGCGAACGTGGCCACGCCCGACACCATCTCGCGCAGCCCGACGGCCACACCCACCGCGACCGCGCCGCCGAAGCTGTGCCCCATCAGCACCACCTGATCGGCACCGGCGCCACCGATGGCGAGTTGCACGGCAGCGGCGACGTCGACCCGGCACAGGTCGAGGTCGTTCGGGCGGCGGTAGCTCACCCGCAGCACCGGCACGCCGCGCGCGGACCACTCGACGCCGAGCCGGTGGTACAGCGCGTCGCCAGGGCCGAGCAGCCCACCCATCGCACCGCCACACAGCACCAACGCGCCGGGCTGCCGCGGCGCGCCCTCGTCGGGCTCGTGCCACAACAGGCTCAGCAGCCCGCGCATCGTGTACATCTCGACGTGGCGCAACGTGGGCGTGAGCATCACGTCGCTGGAGGCCATCACCTGCAGTGCATCGAGCGGCGTGGTGGGCGCGGACGCTGCGGTACCGAACGGGTCCTCCATCGTGATTACCCTAACGCCCACCCATGACCGAGATCCCGCCCGACGACGCCCGCGCACGTGAGGCGTACGACCTCGCCGTTCGCATCGGCCTCGCGTGGCGCGAGATCCGACGGGGCGCGTCGGGCGCCGGGCTGCGCGACTGGTTGTACGGCGCCGACGACGACGGCATCGAGCAGGGTCAGATGGATTCGCTCGACCTGCTCGCAATGCAGCCGTCGTGGCGGATGAGCGATCTCGCCGAGGCGTTGCGCGTCGACCCGTCGACGTGCACGCGCAGCATCCAACGACTCGAGAAGGCGGGGCTCGCCGAACGCAGCCCCAGTGCCGACGACGGCCGCGTGGTGGAGGTGGCGATGACCGCCGAAGGTCGCCGCCGGCACGCGCTGGTGGCCGAGCGGCGCACCGAGTTGATGACGTTCATCCTCAGCCGCTACCGCGGACGGGAGCTGCCGGTGCTGGCCGACATGCTCGAACGCTTCGTCGCCGCCATCGACGAGTTCGTCGACGACCGCAACCCCACCTGACCCCCACCCCCCACCGCCACCGAAAAGCGTTCGTGTCATCCTCTGACCGGGAAATCCTCGGTGTTCTGTCGCGGAGCATGGGTGACACTGATGTCGCGCAGCATTGGTGACAGTCAGGATGCTAGGCGGGGTCGGCGGGGGCCGCCTCTGCGTCGGCCGGTTGGCTGGTAGTAGC
>JBDKJP010000114.1:0-19776 GCA_039796575.1 Actinomycetota bacterium | reverse complement strand
GCCCGAGGTTGGTCGGCAAGGATCGCGTCCTTCGGCAACAACGAAGTCCTTGGACTGTTTGCATTATCTCCACACGTTAGGACTGGCCGGTACGAGGGGATGGACCCGATCCACTCCCGAGTAGGCGGAGAGATCGAGGTTTCTTCCAGCCCCACCCTTCGCGCCGATAGGCGTGTGCCACGTCGTCGCCCAGTTCCCTGGCGCAAATCAGTAATGCTCGCGTACGTAGCCGTACGCACGGTCGAACAGATCGCCTTGCGGCGGGAGGCCGTTGTTCTTGAAGACGAGGCGCAACTGTCGGCGCACCTCCCTGTCGCCTGGCTGGCTGGTCTGCCAGCCCGAGCCGCGCACAGGGCGGACGATGCTGTCGATCTCCTCGACGACGTGCTCGACGATGACGGGCACGTTGGGCGGGCCGTATTCGCGGAGAATCTGGGAGAGCGCACCCTTGTCAGGGTCCAGCACCTCGAACTCATCGAGCCGCCCATCGTGCTCTGCTCGCTCAGCCTCGACCACCTGTCGAGCCACGTCGAGGAGTGCCTTCAGGAATTCGACGGAGGCGGCCGCTGACTGCACGCGTTGACGGCGCAGGTCTTCCAGGCGGTCGGCAAGTGATCGCCAGACCGGATGGACGTTCGGCCCGGCGAGCTTGAGTGCGAGGCGCCGATGGAGTCGGTCGAGGACTTCGTCGATGGTGGGCGGCGGGCCGGGTTCGCCGTTGTCCGGGAAGAGGTCAAGTTGACGGAGCGCCTCGAACACTTCAGCGTCGATGGCAACGCTCTCCAAGCCCCTGCCGTCGATGACAACATCGCTGAGGTATTCGTGGACCAGCGCCGTCGTCTTGGCACCGAGGCGCTGCCACAGGAGCTTGTCAGCGGCGTTCGTGGGCGCAATCGATGCATAGACGCGAGCGAGCCATTTGTAGTCGGCCTCGACTGGCCTCAGCGCGGTGTCGGGCCACAGGAACTCGAATAGACCCTGGCAGCGGAGGAACTCTTCGGCGAAGGCATCCCGCTCCGTCTGCGTGCCGAGACGTTCCTGGGCGGCGTACAACTGCTCGTACCCGGCAGCGGTGCGATCGAGTCCATCGAAGCGGGCTAGCGCGAAGCCGATGTACTCACCGAGAAGCGTGACCAACTCGGTCACGTCACCGGGCAGCGCTCGGTATGTGCCGATGTTGCGGACCGCGACCGCCTTGGCCAGTTCGTTGCCCAGGCCGACGTAGTCCACAATCAGGCCGTGCAACTTCTCCTGCCCAGTGAGCGGGTTAGTCCATCGCCGGTTGGTGCGGCACACCGCCTGGAACAGCGTGTGTGCCCGTAGAGGCCGGTCGAGGTACATCACACCCTCGATGGGCGCGTCGAAGCCCGTGAGCAGCTTGGCGGTGACGATGAGGAACTTCAGCGGGTCGTCCACATCCCGGAAGCGGTCCTTGAGTCGCCCTTCGGCGTCCCGGTCGAGGTCCCACTTCGCCCAGTCGAGTGGGTCGTCTTTGCCGGTGGTCATCACCACCGTCGCCTCCTCGCCTTCACGCAGCAGAGCCGAGATCGCCGATTGGTAGGCGACGCAGAGTTCACGATCGAACGCGACCAACTGAGCCTTCAAGCCCAAGGGCGCCACCTTGCGGCGGTAGTGATCGACGATGTCCTGACAGACCGCAGCGATGCGGTCGGGGTCCTTCATGATCTGGTCCACCCGCGACGCCCGTCTGGCAAGCACACCGGTTTCACGCTCATCGAGGCCCTCGGCTTCGGCCAACTCGCCGTAAGCCTGATCGAGTGCCTCACGGTCAATGCTGAAGTCAACGAGCCGGGTCTCAATGTGGATCGGCAGCGTCGCTCCGTCCGCGATAGACCGTTCGACCGAGTAATGGTTCAGCACTCCATCGGTGTCGTCCTCGTCGCCGAAAGTCGCCCAGGTGTTGCGATCGGCGGTGGAGATCGGCGTACCGGTGAGACCGATGAACTTCGCCTTGGGGAGCGCTTCGCGCATGTCCAGCCCGAGGCGACCCTCCTGGGTGCGATGGGCCTCATCAACCAACACAACGATGTTCTCGCGGTCGTTGAGCAACCCTGCATCCGCGAACCGGAAGATCGTCGTCACGATCACCCCCCGGGTGTCATCACGCAGCAGGCGCCGAAGCTCGTCCTTGGTCTCGGCCACCTTCAACCCGGGCAAGCCGACTGAGGCAAACTCCGATGCCGTCTGCTCGATCAGGTCCAGTCGGTCCAACACCACCAGAATCGTGGGGGCGTCGAGGTCATCCTGCTGGCGCAGCTTCGCCGCCGAGAACGCCATAAGAAGCGTCTTGCCACTGCCCTGGTGATGCCACACCAAGCCCTGCCGTCTGCGCTTCGAGCGCACCCTGGCAACGATCGCCTCCACCGCCTCGACCTGTGGATAGCGGGGGATCACCTTCAGGACGAACCCGCCGTGAGTCGATGATCGGCGCGAGAACAGCGTGTACGTCCGCAGGATGTCCAGCACACGCTCAGGGGTCAATAGAAGCTCCGCAGAGCGCATCACCGACGACATCCCCGGCAACAGCATCACGTCGGTCGTGTTCGACCACGGCAACCACGTCTCGGGCGCCTGGCGAACCGCCCCGTAGCGGAACTCCTTGCCCTCCGTTGCGAACGACAACACGTTGGGCACGAAGAACCCCGGTGTCTTCGCTTCGTAGCCGCTGTGGATGTCGATGGCGCCGTTGAGCCACGACAACGAAGTCGAGATCGGGGTCTTCGTCTCACCCACGACCAAGGGAAAGCCGTTCACCCACAAGACGAGGTCGTAGCGAACCTTCTCATGGCCAGGCGAGAACGTCACCTCCGTGGACACGATCAACGAGTTCGCCCGCGGATGCTCGAAGTCGATTAGGCGGACCGGCACATGCTGCGCGGTGCCTACAAAGCGATGGGACTTGTGGCCACGCAACCACGCCACCATCTCCTCGTTGGCGGCGACCAGCCCATCGTTCGGCGCCGACAGCAACACCGCTCGAAGGCGTGACAGCACCTCCTCGGCACGCGTCGGTTGTTCAGCCACCAATGGGTTGAGCCGAGCAAGCGCATCGAGCACCTCGGTGTCAAGAAGCACCCCATCAACCCGACGAGGCAACGAGCCGCCCGGCACGGACCGCCAGCCGATGGTGGGCTGCGAAAGACGCTCCACCAACGCTGCCTGGATTGCGGTCTCTTTGAGGTCGCCGTTCACAGCGCCTCATTGAGAAATCGGTCGTAGGAATCGGGGATGGAGTGCTGACCCGAGAGGACGGCCGCAAGAAGTGCAGCCCTCACCCTGTGGGCCTCCTGCACCGTCTGGCTCGCTGCTACCGAGTAAAGCTCGGCCGACTCGATGACTGCGACGGCAGCTTCGCCACCTGTTGGAAGGCGCACCGGGATGCTGTTGACGATTTCCGAGTTCAGGTTCTTCATGGTGATCCCAACCGCGTGGTCCTCAAGCCAGCCAGAGACCTCGGCAGTGGAGAGAGCCTGGAACACCACCCGGGGATCAGCGCGGGAGACTCGAACTCGAACAGAACCTGTCCCACACAACCAACCTTCCTCATCGCGACCAATCAGGGCGCGCTTGGTCAGGTCACCACGGCGCGGGAGCAGGATGTCTCCGACTCGGAGATGGTGCCGTGGCAGACGACTCCAATCCTCCTTCGAGACCCTGGCGACGCTGCCAGCATCGATGCGGCCAGCCACCATGTCCTTGGGCATCACCGTGGGCACGCCGTCAGTGACATAGTCCGACGCGTGAAGTTGGCTCCCGAATGGCCCGATCTGGATGCCACCCGCGTCGCAGAGATCACCGAGCCGCACGACGGGGGCGGAAGGGTCTGCCTCGAAGACCTCGAAGCGCACCGACCGCGCAGTTTGGAGTGCCTCGGCGGTTGCCGCAGCAGCCCGGGCCACGTAGCTATCCAGGGAGGACATGAGATCGACGATGCGTCGTTGATCGGGGAGCGGGGGACAAGGTACGGGGACGTTCGATGCGCGGCCCTTGCCGATGTGGAAGATGTTGGTGCCGGAGGCAACCGACGACCAACCGCCACTTCGGTGGAGCCAGCGGGCAACCAATTCGACGAAGCCTGGATCGGATACGCCTTGCCGCGGGCGCAACCTAAGCAGCGTGTTCTGGTAGCACACAATGCCGGGAAGTTCGCCGTTCCACCGAGCCGACGCCCCAACTTCTTTGACGCTTCCGCAACCCTCCGTCACAAGCACGTCGCCGGGTGCCAACGAGAAGATTGCCTGCTCATCATCCGTGAAGTTCATGCACATGATGTCGCCGAGTTCGAGCCTCCCGTCCTTGACGTTGGCAGCCCGAAGGTACGGAACCATTTGGTTCCCTGACGCATTTCGGGGAGACCGTTGACGGCCTATGGCGACCTCGGCCAAGTGTTCGAGGGGCACCATTGGCCAGCCGTTACTCATACCCGGCCTCAGCGATTCGTTCGAGCAGGCGAGCTTCGGCAACTCGCAGCGCCTCTTGTGCTACAGCCAATCTCGCCAGCGCTGAAGCTGCGTCGAGCGCCTCAACCACTGAGGACTTCAGGTACCGACCGATGTTGAGGTCCCAGCCGTTGCCCTCGATCTCAGAGTGTTCAACTACCCGCACTTGTACGCCCTCCGATGCCGTGGCGTCAGCGAGCGTGGTGAACGCACCGACGATGGCCTCGACATCGTCAGCGTTCATCTGATTCTGATTTCGACCCTTCGTGAACCGCTTCGAGCCATCAACGAACACGACCCGTCGGCGTCGCTCTTCCGGCTTCGTGGCACGGAAGATCAGCAGACAGGCGGGGATGGTCGTCGAGTAGAACAGGTTGGCGGGGAGGCCGATGACCGCATCGAGTTGGTCGTCCTCGATGAGGCATTGCCGGATGCGCGCCTCGGCGCCAGCGCGGAAGAGCACCCCGTGTGGCATGACGACCCCGACTCTGCCGGTGCCGGGCTTCATAGAGGCGACCATGTGCTGGACCCAGGCGAAGTCGGCGTTGCCGGTGGGTGGGACGCCGCAGAAGGAGCGACCCCACGGGTCCGTCGCCCATGCCTCGGCTCCCCAACTCTTGAGCGAGAACGGTGGGTTCGCGAGCACCACATCGAACTTCTGCAACCGGCCATGATCGTCGAGGAACTTCGGCTGGCGGAGTGTGTCACCGCGCAGCACCTTGGCGTCCTCGATGTCGTGGAGGAACAGGTTCATCCGGGCGATGGCGGCGGTGGTGAGGCTGACCTCTTGGCCATAGAAGCGCATCTGGCTGACCGAGCCGCCTGCCTCCACCACCTCGTTCGCGGCCTCGATCAACATGCCGCCGGAGCCGCACGCTGGGTCGAGGAGGGTGTCAGTGTGTTGGGGGTCGAGGATGCGAGTGAGGAGACGCACGACAGAGCGCGGGGTGAAGAACTCGCCAGCCTTCTTTCCGCTCTCATCCGCGAACTGTTTGAGCAGGTATTCGTAGGCGTTGCCGAGGATGTCGTGGCCGACGGTGCTCGGCCCGAGAGGGAGGCTGTCGAATGCTTCGATGAGGTTCAGAAGGGACGACTCGGGGAGTTTGTCCTTGTTACCCCAGGCGACATCACCGAAGATGCCCGCCAGAGTGTCCGGGTTGGCTTCCTGAATGCGGTCGAGGGAGCGTTGGAGGGCGTTGCCGACGTTCTCATGCACTCGTCGTAGATCAGCCCAGTGGCAGCCGTCGGGCACCTGGAAGCGGTGGTAGTCCGCCTCAACCTCAGTGGTGAGGTCCTCGCCAAATTCAGCGACGGCCAGGGCGTGTTCCTCGTCCCAACTGTCGCTGATCCGCTTGAAGAACAGAAGGGGGAAGATGTACGCCTTGAAGTCCGACGGATCGACCGGACCGCGGAGGCTGTTGGCAGCCGCCCAGAGTCGGGATTCGAGTTCCTGCTGGCTGATGCCCTGGACCTTCATGCACGCTCCGCTGCCATCGCAGGTCACAGTAGACCGGGCCGCGATGATCGCCTGTCAAGAATCCTTGGCACAGGCAAACTTCACTTCGCCGTTCCGACAACTCGGAGGACGGCGGGGCCGTCGTCACTTAGTCGCCGAACCTTGGCACACCCCTCGCGTAAGGTCGCCCTATGTCACGGGAGGGACCGCTCACCGAGCGCGAAGCGGATCACATCGTCGAGCACGTCCCGATGAAGATCGCTAGCCAAGTCGAATGGCTCGAACACCGCGGGTTCTGGAAGGCAGTCGTGCCGGTCACCGGCGCGGGTGTCACCACCAGCCTGGTGATGGACCTCACCATCAACAAGCAGCTACCTGGCAAGTACACGATGCAACTCCGGCAGCGGTCCGGCGTGAACATTCGTCGCCTGGACGTGAGGGGATCGCACTCCAACCGACCGGAGACGGGCAACTCCGAGCGATGGCAGTCCCGGACCCACAAGCATCGATACCGCGACATGTTCGAGGACGCCTTCGCCTACACACCCACCGACATCCCCGACACGACTTCGTCTCCCTTTCACCCTGAGCCGGACGAACACGGGCGCGTCTTCGAGGCGTTCTGCGGCGAATGTGGCATCGACCACGCCGGTCAGTGGACCGACCCACCCGGCGAACCCTTCGATCGCCACCCAGGCTTGGCAGACTGACGCCATGGACTGCTCGCTACTCCTTGCATCGCTGCAAGCGGCAGTGTCATCGGGTTGGCACTGCCAATCTGCCGACGCGACGCGGTTCCTCGTCGTGGCGCCGGTGACCTACCCGGACGGCGACCATCCCGAGTTGCTCGTCAGCGCTGGCGACGGCGGTACCGTTACCATCTCGGACTTTGGCGCAACAGCGATGAGGCTCTCAATGAGCGACATCGCCTACAACACAGGACGCGCCAATGCCTCGATCAAGCACATTGCCAAGGGCTACGGCGTGTACTTCGACGCCGAGGCCGAGCTTCGACTCGACCTCGTTGAGACCGCCGACCGATTGAGCGACCAAGACCATGTCGGCCATGCGCTGCTGCGCCTCGCCTCGGCGATGATCCAGATCGACGCGCTGCGCGCCATGCAACCCGCCGTTCGTGGCCCTCGCTTCGACAACCAACTGTCGCGCTTTCTCATCGCAGATCGACGCCTCACCGTGGTCTCCAAACACCGCGTTCGAGGCAACACCGGCAAGACGTACCAAGTGACCGCCGCGGTGGGCGTGGATCCGAACCGCCTGATCTACGTGCAGGCTGTGGTCAAGGCGAACGCATCGGACATGCGAAGTGTCGATCACACGTTCAGGACCTTTCACGATGTGAATGGCGTCGTGCATGCCGATCGCAAGATCGCCGTGCTTCCCGATCACCCCAGCGAGTACGACCCCAGCGACATCAGGCTGCTTGAGAAGGTCTCGACCGTCGCGACGTGGGCCGATCGAGCGCGCCTCGTCGATTACCTCGCTGCTCCAGTTCCCGTGCCGAGCCGTCGGCTCTACGACGACAACCCCGGGCTGTTCGCCGATCACTGAGGTCCACCTTGCTCACAGGCGATGGCCCAGAGTCGCTGGAGCGGTGGCCTGGGCCGTCCTGCGTGGCCGTCAACGCGATGTATCGTTCGGCAATGCGGCGATGGGAGTACCTCATCCTCAGTCAGACACGCGATGCGGAGTTGAACTGGAAGGTCAAGTCCAAGGTTTTTGGGCCGGACGATCTTGACTGGCGACAGCACCCGAGCGAGTCTGCCCTTGAGATACTTCAGGAGTTGGGTGCTGAGGGATGGGAACTGGTTTCTGTCCCCCTTGTGCACATGGCAGTCACCTCGATCTCGGACAAGAGTCCCCGCGGCTGGACAGACGCTGCCAGTTGGTACACACGGGACTTCTACCTCAAGCGTCAGGTGGACGAGTGATGCACCCGCATGGCCACGTACCGGGGTTTCACACACCTGGCGGGCTAGCACCGCCCGGGGCCGTTTACGCCCAGCACCAGGCGGCACAGGATCAGCAGCGGATGCTGCTAATGCAGCATGCGGAGATGGAGCGACGCACCAGGGCCAACCTCCTCATTCTTCTCTGTGTGAACTGACCGTTAGGAGCACGCGCAGCGCATCACCGATGGCCACGGCGCTCTGAAGATTGACCCCGGACGCGAAGGGAGGGCAGCCGAATGGAACCTGCGTGTCGCCGCGGCAATCAGCGCGGAGATTGGGCAGGTTGCGGGTGTCTAATGTCACCCTCGGGTTGCCGACCGATCGACGACTGTCGTGTGGGAGTTAGCCGCTAGCGCTGACTAAGGATTCAGAGCTATACAACGGTCAACTCCCACTGTCGGACGAGCGTTCGATCGCAGGGCTGTCGGAGGCTCCGGTAGCGCCACGCAGTGACCCAGGCTTCGATGTGCGGCGCTCCCGTGGGTCGTGGAGACCGGTACGCGACTGCACGGCGCCCATCCACGCCGGGGTCCCAAACTCAGGCGTGACGATCGTTTGACCCCGCATTGGCTCCCAGTCCCGCGGGGCGAGACCGGCCTCCTTCAGTCGCTCGACGACGTACTGAGCGTCACGCGGGTGCTGCAACACCACCATGGTGAAGTCGGCTTCGCCGGTCAGCTCTTCCGGCCCGGGGTCTCGAAGCTTCCATGCTCCACCGAACTGGGTGCGGCGTCCGTCATTTGCCTCGCCTCGAAAGGCATCCATCAGAGCGGCGGGAAGGTCCTCCACGGCTCGACCGCCCAAGCCTGTCGCTGTCGTGAGCACGCACTGCCCCCCGGCGGTCTGCGGTATACGAATGTATGCAGCCCGAGCGCGCCGCATCCGTTCGTACACGGCTGGCCACCGGTCGTCCGTGACACTGAGCAACTCCACCGCGTGGTCTCCCGCGTTCCGCAGAACCTGGCTCATGAGCGCCCGCTGTCGGTTTGGCCCGCAGACGAAGCACGACTTCCGTTCGCATGGAAGGGCGACGAGGCCAAGCCGCGTCGGTCCGACCTGAGCCATAAGTCTTCGAGGTGCAGGACAGCGGCCGGATCGGCGCAGCGCTCCCCGGTCCTGTGACTCGAACTGAGCCAACTCCAAGTCACGCCGGTCGAAGAGGTCCGGCAACCTGGGCTGATCGAGGACATACCAGCCAGCGACGACCTGCTCACCAGACCGCTGTACTGGGACGTACAGGGGTTCCCTGAAGGTCGCCCAGCGGGATGCGAACGCCACGACCCAGCCATCACCGTGGAGCGCGAGTACGCCTTCTGCACCCCATTGGTCGGCGGTCATCCAGTCCACCCACGGGATCGATGAGGAGGCCGCGAGCACCCAACGGAAGCCGGTGTTGCGATCCTCGATTCCGACGAACCCTGGAGCGATGTGGAATGCGGGCAAGGCGTCGTGACCGTAGAGCAGTTTGTGCAGATCGGTGTCCGAGAGTTGGCGACCCTGTCGAAGGAGAGAACGCGTATCATCGGTGGGGTCGGTCATGGTGCCTCCGTGACTGGCCGAGCCAGGGGCTGTTCGAGCAGCGCCCTGGCGTCATCGTTTTCAGCCTGCGTACACCCTGGTTTCGCTTGACTGTCGCTGAGTGAAAGCGCGCTAGCAAGGAACCCTGTTAGCGCTGCAGACACCGTGACCAGGTGTGTTTCACGATACGGAACTCTGATGTTCGACTTGACAGAAAGTCCGTTGGACCGTCATCGAGGTCGATCGCGCCTGCTCCCGAAGATGCGGGCGTGGTCGGCCCGAGCGATCTCGGCGAGGCCAGCAGCCGCATAGCGGCTCGGCATGATGCTGGACTGCCAGCCACCCATCTTCTTCAAGCCAGCCTCGCTGCCGCCGTCGAGAAGCCACTTTGTGGCCAACCGACGGCGAAATGGATGGGCGCTCACGACGATGCCGAGCCGTTCTCCCCGGCGCCGGAGCATCTGCTGAATTCCATTGCTGGTTAGTCGATCGCCGTTAGAGGCGAGCCAGAGCGAGTCGTCGTGCGCGCCTGACTCTCGGACACGCATCCATGAGGCGAGCGCGATGGTCGCCAGGTCGTTGAGATAGACGTACCGCATCCTCGCCAGCCCCGAACGGTCTCGTTTCGGCTCACGCACCAGAATCTCGGCGGTCTGCAGGTCCACGTCCCCCACCCGGAATGCGGCCAACTCCGACACACGACAGCCGGTTGACTCGAAGGCCGTGAGGATCGCCCGGTCGCGCTTCCCGATCCACGTTCGCACGTCGCAAGTTGCCAGGAGAGCTTCATAGTGTTCGTCGCTGAGCGTCGGCTGGGGCATGACCGGCTCGACCGGCATCTTCACCCTGTCGCAAGGGTTGTGGTCCAGAGTTCCGTCATCGACCAGTGCCCTACCGAGGGCGTTGGCTGCCAGGTATCGGTGGCGCCGTTTGGACTGTGTATCGGCGGCGTGAATCCACTCAGACACGGTCAGGCGATCGAGTCGCGACACGTCTGGGCACTCGTCGAGGAGTGGCCGAACTATCCGACAGTACGCCTCGATCGTTCGTGGGGCGAGACCACGGGCGCGCATGTCAGCAGCAAGAAGGACGAGAACGGACGACGACACAGCAAAGACCTCCACGGAGTTACCAACGGCTTCAGGCGGATGGTCATCACGACCGAATCAAGGCTGTGCGTGCGGTGGGGAACGGTGTGTGCGGTGCGTGTTTATGCAGGTAGTGGCCCTTACGGGCCACTACCTGGTGGTCGAGACCGGCGTCGATCCGGTGACCCTACGCTTTTCAGGCGTATGCTCTGCCGACTGAGCTACTCGACCGTGTTGGTCAGCTGCTCCGTGAGCGACTGACCCCCGATCGGGCTTTCGCCCGAGCGGTCCCGACGGGACTCGAACCCGCGACCTCCGGCTTGACAGGCCGGCGTGAACTCCAACTTCACCACGGGACCAAACTGAGAAGTTCGGCCTTGCTTGCTTGCTTTCTCGCACCCCCAACGGGATTCGAACCCGTGCCGCCACCTTGAAAGGGTGGTGTCCTAGGCCACTAGACGATGGGGGCATTGGACGACTCCGGTTGAGAGCGTGAGCACACTATCAGGGACTCCCGGAAAACACCCCAGCGATTCGCGCGAACTTGCGGCGGTACGGTGCCGGCGTGCGTCTCGAACTCGAACCTTCCCTCGCCGCCTCCGACTACCCCTATGCGCACCGCCTGCGCGTGCGGTTCGCGGAGACCGATGCGATGGGCATCGTGCACCACAGCCGCTACCTGCCCTACCTCGAGGAGGCCCGGGTCGAGTATCTGCGACACCTCGGCCACCCGTACACCGAGCTGCGCGCCGAGGGCGTTGATTACGCCGTACTGGAAGCATTTGTCCAGTACCGCCAGCCGCTGCGGTTCGACGATGAAGTGACCGTGCACCTCACGCTCGGTGCGGCCACTCGCGCCACGTTCCAGATGGCGTACCTGCTCACGGTGGGTGGCGAGGTGCGGGCGACGGCGGTCACCGTCCACGGCTGCGTGAACGCCGACGGCCGACCGACGCGGATGCCGTCGTGGTTGCTGGAACTGTCCAGCGATCGCGACGCCTGAACGACCGCCGCGATCGTTCCCGGATCGTCACGCGACCTTCACCTTCGGTCGTTACGGTCGCGAGCGTGATCGGCATCTGCACCGACTCCAGCGCCCAGCTGCCGCCCGACCTCGTCGCCCACTTCGGCGTCGAGGTGGTGCCGCTGACGGTCACCATCGACGAGGTCGACCACCTCGACGGTGTCGATCTCGACGCCGATCAGTTCTACGAGCACTTCGGCCGTGGATCCTGGCCGCAGGTGCAGATGTCGGAGCCGAGCTCGGGGCAGATGGCGGCCGCCTACGAGGACCTCGTCGCCCGCGGCTGCACCGAGATCCTGTCCATCCACGTCACCTCGTCCATCACGGGTGCGCTCAACGCGGCCCGGCTGGCGGCCCACCACAGCCCGGTGCCGGTGCGGGTGGTCGACTCGGGCAGCGTCGGGTTCGGTGTCGGGTGCTGCGTGTGGGCCGCGGCCGACGCCATCGCGCACGGCGCCACGCTCGAGCAGGCAGCGGTGGCGGCCGAGCTGGCCGCCGGCCACCTGGGTCACCTCGTGCTGCTGCGTCCGCCCGACGGCAACCCGAACCTCGACCTGGTGGAGGTCGGTGCCGGCAACGTGGTGCCGGTCGGCAACTTCGCGCACGCGGTCGACGCCATCAACGAGGTGGCGCACCGGGTGGTGACGAGCGGCCGCCGGCTGCGCGTCGGCGTCGGCCACAGTGATCGCAACTCGGGCCTCATCGCCGACGCGCTGGAGGCCGCGGTGGGCGAGGCGGCCAACGTGCTCGAAGTGGTGCGGTTCCGCATCGGTCCCAGCATGGGCGCCCTCACGGGCCCCGGTGCCGTGGGTTGCGTCATGTGCCCTGCCGGGTGATGGCCTGCACGGTGCTCTCCAGCACCCAGCTCAAGAACGCGTAGAGGTGGTGCTCGCCCACCATCGGGTCGTCGTCGCGCACGTCGGTGGGGTCGTGCTCCTCCCCCACGTCGAGCAGCACGCCGAGCACCAACCGCACGGCGTTGACCGACTGCATGAAGCCCTGTACGCCGGCGTCGTCGAGCGGTTCGCGCGACAGCAGCGCCTGCTGCACCTGCTCGATGCTCGCGAGTCGCGATGCCACCAGCTCCTCGCGCATGTACTTCTGGTACTCGGCCTCCGCCTCGGCATCGTCGGCCAGGTGGTAGGCGGGCGGGAACAGGCGGCGCAGCATCGGCGCCACGTCGGGGTCGTCGCTGGTGATGAGCCCGCGCAGCTCACCCAGCAGCCGCGCCACGAGCTCCGCCTCTTCGCGTTGCAGGTGCACGACGTAGCCGCGTGACGTGCGCTCGACGAGGTACTTGGGTCTCCGGAAGGCCATGACGCCTCCAACGTACCGCTAGGCGGGGTCGACCTTCCCTGCCGCGGTGGCGGCGTCGAGCCGGGCGAGCGCCTCGGCCCACACGCCGGGCAGCGCGGGCTCGACGTGCTTGCCGTTGCGGTCGATGACGCGCGAGCGGGTGATGCCGTGCTCGCGCCAGGCGCTGCCGCCCTCGGCGCAGTTGAGCAGCATCGGCGCCACGCGGTCGACGGCCATCACGTAGCGGGCCTCCGGGGTGTCGCCGCGCTCGTACTCCTCCCACAGCTCGCGGAAGTGCTCGCCGAGCGCTGCGGGAAGGATGCCGAACAGGCGATCGGCAGCGGCCTCCTCGCGGGCGCGCTTGGTGTCGGCGAGCTCGGTCGTGTCGTACGCGAACGTGTCGCCGGCGTCGATCTCGACGATGTCGTGCACGAGGGCCATGCACACGGCCCGGCCGACGTCGACGGGCTCGGTGGCGTACCCGGCGAAGATCATCGCGGCGATGCCGAGGTGCCACGAGTGCTCGGCCGTGTTCTCGCGGCGCGAGCCGTCGGACAGCCAGTTGCGGCGCTCGACGCCCTTCAACGCGTCGGCTTCCATGAAGAACTGCAGTGCCGCGCGGACGTCGGCCTGGGCATCGTCGCTCATCCGGCCGACCGTACTCGCTTCGTCGAAGTTACCCATGAGTAGTTACTGTCGCGGCCATGAGCGAGATCAAGAAGGTGGGCATCCTCGGTTCCGGCATCATGGGCTCCGGCCTGGCCGAAGTGGCGGCACGTGCCGGCTACGACGTGGTCGTGCGGTCGCGCAGCCAGGCGTCGGCCGACGCGATGGTGGCCAGCATCGACAAGGGCTTCGCAAAGGCCATCGAGCGCGGCAAGTCCACCGAGGAGGAACGCGCCGCAGTGCTCGGCCGCATCCAGGCCACCGACCACCTCGGCGCGGTCGCCGACTGCGACCTCGTCATCGAGAGCGTCGTCGAGGACCTCGCGGTGAAGAAGGCGCTGTTCGCCGAGCTCGAGCAGATCGTGAAGCCGAGCGGCATCCTCGCCACCAACACCAGCACGCTGCCGGTGGTGGAGATGGCCATGGTGACGCAGCGCCCCGACAAGGTGTGCGGCATCCACTTCTTCAACCCGGCCCCGATGATGAAGCTGGTCGAGGTGGTGCGCCCCATCACGGCCAGCGACGAGACCATCGGCACCGCGATGGCGTTCGCCGCCAACTGCGGCAAGGACGGCGTCGAGGTGAAGGACCGCGCGGGCTTCATCGTGAACGCGCTGCTCTTCCCGTACCTCAACAACGCGGTGCGGATGTGGGAGGTCGGCACGGCCTCGATGGAGAGCATCGATACCGCGATGAAGGGCGGCTGCAACTTCCCGATGGGGCCGTTCGCGCTGCTCGACCTGGTGGGCCTCGACACGTCGCTCGCCATCCTCGACGCGTTGTACGCCGAGTTCGCCGACCCGAACTACGCGGCCGTCCCCACGCTGCGCCGCATGGTGGCCGCCGGCCACCTCGGCCGCAAGACCAAGCGCGGCTTCTACACCTACTAACCCGTAGCGGGGCAGACTGGCGACGATGCCCGTCGAACCGCCGCCCACCCGGTGGCTGCTCCCGTCACCCGATCGCGCCGACGAGCAGGGGCTCGTGGCCGTCGGCGCGGACCTCGAACCCGGCACCCTGCTGGCCGCGTACCGCAGCGGCCTGTTCCCCATGCCGTTCGGTCGGCGGCGCATCGGCTGGTGGTCACCCGACCCGCGTGGCGTGCTGCCGCTCGACGGGCTGAAGGTGTCGCGGTCGCTGCGACGCAGCTGCGCGCGGTTCGAGGTGCGGTTCGACACGTCGTTCGAGACGGTGATGCGCCGCTGCGGCGACCCGAAGCGACCCCACGGCTGGATCAACGACGAGTTCGTGCGCGCCTACACCCGGCTGCACGAGCTGGGCTGGGCGCACAGCGTGGAGACCTGGCTCGACGGACAGCTGGTCGGCGGCCTGTACGGGGTGCGCATCCACGGGTTCTTCGCCGGCGAGTCGATGTTCCACACCGAGACCGACGCGTCGAAGGTGGCGCTCGTCGCGCTGGTGGCGTGGCTCCGCGAGACCGGCGGCTCGTTGCTCGACGTGCAGTGGCGTACCGAGCACCTGGCCTCGTTGGGTGTGGTGGAGCTCCCCCGCGACGAGTATCTCCGACACCTCAACGAGGCCAGTTGCCCTCCCTGAGCAGGAACACCATCGCGGTGGCTGGTGGTCATCCCAGCCACCCGATGGTGTCACCCAGTGGGTTCCGCCGCCCGGTGTGACTAGTTCATCGGTCGATCGTGCCGAGCACTTGAGGGATTCTTGAAAGAAATTTCCCGCACCTGGTCAGGGCGTTCGGGAACGGGGAGTGGCGGCGGCCACATCCCAGCGGTCACACTTCCCACATGGCGAACCGCGACGAACCCTGGTTGATGCGCACGTACTCGGGCCACTCCTCGGCCCGGACTTCGAACGAGCTCTACCGCACCAACCTCGCGAAGGGGCAGACGGGCCTCTCCATCGCCTTCGACCTGCCCACGCAGACCGGCTACGACCCCGACCACGAGCTCGCTCGCGGCGAGGTGGGCAAGGTGGGCGTCCCGGTCGTGCATCTCGGCCACATGCGCACGCTGCTCGACCAGATCCCGCCCGGGCAGATGAACACGTCGATGACCATCAACGCCACGGCGGCCTGGTTGCTGGCGCTGTACGTCGCGAACGCGGAGGAGCAGGACGTGCCGTCCACCGCACTGCGCGGCACCACGCAGAACGACATCGTGAAGGAGTACCTGTCGCGCGGCACGTACATCTTCCCGCCCGAGCCGTCGAAGCGGCTCATCGTCGACATGGTGGCCTGGTGCGCGCAGCACGCGCCGAAGTGGAACCCGATGAACGTCTGCAGCTACCACCTGCAGGAGGCCGGTGCGACGCCGGTGCAGGAGATCGCCTACTCGTTGGCCACCGCGATCGACGTGCTCGACGCGGTGCGCGACAGCGGCCAGGTGGCGCCAGAGCAGTTCAGCCAGGTGTTCGGTGCGATCTCGTTCTTCGTGAACGCGGGCATCCGCTTCGTGGAGGAGATCTGCAAGCTGCGCGCGTTCACCGACCTGTGGGATCGCATCGGTCTCGAGCGCTACGGCGTCACCGACGCGAAGGCCCGCCGGTTCCGTTACGGCGTGCAGGTGAACAGCCTCGGCCTCACCGAGGCACAGCCCGAGAACAACGTGCAGCGCATCGTGCTCGAGATGCTCGCGGTCACGCTGTCGAAGAAGGCGCGGGCGCGCAGCGTGCAACTACCGGCGTGGAACGAGGCGCTCGGCCTGCCCCGCCCGTGGGATCAGCAGTGGGCGCTGCGCATGCAGCAGGTGCTGGCGTTCGAGACCGACCTGCTCGAGTACGGCGACCTGTTCGACGGCTCGACGGTCATCGAGGCGAAGACCGCCGAGTTGCGCGACGCGGCGTGGGCCGAGCTCGAGGAGGTGCTGTCGTTGGGTGGCGCGTTCGCGGCCGTCGACGAGCTGAAGGGCCGCCTGGTGCGGTCGATGGCCGAGCGCACGCGCCGCATCGAGGCCGGCGACCAGACGGTGGTGGGCGTCAACGCCTACACCGAGAGCGAGCCGTCGCCGCTCGACTCGCCGGGCAACATCCTCACCGTCGATCCTGCGGTGGAGCACGAGCTCATCGCCGAGGTCGCCGAGTGGCGTCGCGACCGCGACCAGAGCGCGGTCGACATGGCGCTGGCCGCGCTGCACGACGCCGCGGTGGGCAACGGCAACATCATGGAGCCGTCCATCGCGCTGGCGAAGGCGGGCGGCACGACGGGCGAGTGGTCGGCGTGCCTGCGCGAGGTGTTCGGCGAGTTCCGTGCGCCGACCGGCGTGAACGCTGCCGTCGGCCGACGCGTCGGCGAGCTGGCCGCCGTCGCCGAGTTCGTGAAGACCATGTCCGGCGGACCGCCGCGGTTCCTGGTGGCGAAGCCCGGGCTCGACGGCCACAGCAATGGCGCCGAGCAGATCGCCGTGGCGGCCCGCGACGCCGGCATGGAGGTCGTGTACAGCGGCATCCGTCTCACGCCCGACCAGATCGTCGCGTCGGCACGCGACGAGGACCCGGACGTGATCGGGTTGTCCATCCTCAGCGGCTCGCACCTCGAGCTCGTGCCCGCCATCGTCGACATGCTGCGCGCCGAAGGTGTGGACGCGCCGGTGGTGGTCGGCGGCATCATCCCCGAGGCCGACCGTGAGCGGCTGGCCGACGCCGGCGTGAGCGCGGTCTACACGCCGAAGGACTTCGAGATGTCGCGCATCATGCGCGACGTGGCCCACCTGGCCGCCGCGCACCGCTCGACGAACTGACCCTTGCGCCGTCTCGAGCGGTGCCGTAATCTACAACCCAATGGTTGTAGATGAGTTGTCCCCTGCGGAGATCGACCGCATCTTCCACGCCCTCGCCGACGCGACGCGTCGCGACATCCTCCGCCAGGTGATGCTCACCGAATCGTCGGTGTCGGCCCTCGCGCGGCAGTACCCGGTCAGCCTCACCGCAGTGCAGAAGCACGTCGCCGTGCTGGAGGAGGCCGGGCTCGTGACGAAGGAACGCCGAGGGCGGGAGCAGCGCGTCCACGCCGAGATCGCCACCGTGCGGCGGGCGATGCAACTGCTGGAACAGTTCGAGGCCGTCTGGCGCGGCCGAGTGGATCGGATGAGCGCACTGCTCGACGAAGAAGAAGGAGCACCCCGATGACCGTCACCGCTGTGAACCGAGATCACACGGCACTCACCCTCACCGTCGACGCCACGTTCGACGCCGCACGCGACCGGGTGTGGCAGCTGTGGGCCGACCCGCGCAAGCTCGAGCGGTGGTGGGGACCGCCGATGTTCCCCGCGACGTTCGTCGACCACCACCTCGAGCCGGGCGGTCGCTGCAGCTACTTCATGACCAGTCCCGACGGCGACAAGTACCACGGGTGGTGGGAGGTCGTGGCCGTCGATGCCGGCCGTTCGTTCGAGGTGCGCGACGGCTTCTCCGACGGTGACGGCAACCCGAACCCCGAGATGCCCGTCACGAAGATGCAGGTCGAGCTGCGTGACCGGGGCGACGGTGGCACCGATGTCACCATCACGTCCACGTTCGCCACGCTCGAGCAGCTCGAGCAGCTCGTCGAGATGGGCATGGAGGAAGGGCTGCAGCTGGCGATGGGCCAGATGGACGCCATCCTCGCCGACGCCTGACCCGAGGCTGCGCCGCTTCTGGGCGTGTTCGGTCCCGGTTTCCGGGACGGAACACGCCCAGAACGCGTTGTGGGACGAACGGCGCCCAGAAGGTCAGGCGTAGAGCAGGGCGCGGAGGTCGAGGCCGAGGGTGGTGCCGTCGGCCAGCAGGTGGCGCGGGTTGTAGCCCTTCGCCTTCACCGTGAGGGCGAGCTGGTCGGTGGCCAGGTCGCTCGGGGTGGCGAAGCCGAACAGGCCGTTCGCATCGGTGCGGCCGCGGGCGATCTCCCGCGGCTCGCGCCCCGGCTGGTGCGCAGCCACCGTGATCTCCGCGTCGGCGACCGGCGCGTGCTCGCCCGCGACGTCGGCGTCGTGACGCACCACCGTCACGCGCGCGGTGCGGTGGTCGGGCTTGCGCTCGACGGTCACCTCCACGTCGCGCAGCCAGATCATCGGCTCGGCCACCACGGCCTCGAGGCCGGCGTCGAGCACGTGCGCTGCCGGGTTCGCGTTGAGCGCGATGTCCTGCGGCGCCATGCCGTGGTCGGCCGACACGACGAACAGCGTGTCATCGAACAGACCCAGCCGGTCGAGCTCGGCGAGCACGTGCCCGATGCGCCGATCGGTCTCCTCCAGCGCGTCGACCAGACCGTCGTGGTGCGGGCCGTACTCGTGGCCGGCGCCGTCGGTGACCGCGAGCTCGTGGTACACGAACGACGGGGCCGGCAGGTCGTCGCGCCGCAGCAACTCGATGATCTGCGCGAGGCCGCGGGTGTCGAGCAGCGACTCGCTCGCCACCGCGGGGTGCTCGTCGGCCCAGCGCGGGTTCATGTCGGCAGCGAACTCGATGGTGAGCTCCTTCACCGCGACGCGGTCGCACAGGTTGCGGCCCTCGAGCACGGCGTGCTTCGCCGAACGGCCGAACGGGGCGTGGATGGCCACGGTGAGCGCCTCGGGGTCGCGGCGGTGGAACGCCTCGTGCACGCTCTCCACCGACCGGTTCGCGAACCGTTCGGTGCCGATCTGCAGGCCTTGCGGCGACACGGTCTCGTCGGTTTCGCGCAGGTGGTACGTGGGGTTCACGACGTCGTGGTGCCCGCACCACGACCCGGTGACGATGGCGGTGTGGCTCGGCCAGGTGATGGACGGGAAGTTCACCATCGACCCGCCCGACAGCACGGCGGCGCGTTCCCACAGCCGGTGCAGGTTGGGGAACCGGTAGCGGTCGTGGTGCAGCCGCTCCTCCAGCTCGGTCTGGTGCATGCCGTCCATCAGGAACACGTACAGCCGCTGCGGCCGCGGCGCTTCCGGGTCGAGCACCTCGTGCAGCACACGACCGTCCTGGCGGGCGAGGTACACGTCGGACGACGGGTTGCCCGCGGCGTCGACACCGTCGACCGTGGGGAAGCCCAGCGCGTGCAGCACGGTGGGCGCGATGTCGATGGAGCGCGCGGCCACCTCGTGCCGGCCTGCCCGCACACCGGCACCGCTGAACCACAGTGGGGCGCGGGCCTGGCGCACGTGCAGTGCGCCGTGCATGCCGGGCTGGTTGCCGGAGCACCAGTCCTTCGGCGACACGGCGAGATCGGGCGCATTGGGCGAGTCGAAGAGTTGCGCGGCGCGCTCGTAGCCGAACGGGTACGTCTGCTGCTCGGGAGCGATGAACCTGCGCTCGGCATGGCGGGCGTCGAAGCCCGACTCGGTGGCCGCAGCACGTTCGAGCGCGAGCGTGT